>NZ_LEKF01000002.1:0-546568 GCF_001029595.1 Pseudomonas sp. ARP3 | reverse complement strand
CGGGCCCGCTATAAGCGCAGCCGTGGTTCGGGCCTTTAAAGTTCCCTTCTCGGTGATAGATAGAAATATTGAGGTTGGTAGTATTTCGAGTACGGTTTCTCTAGAACTGCCTGAAGGAGATTATTCTCTTCAGGTCGAATTTATAAGACCCTCCTCAAGTGGAGTGTATGAAATAAATGTCCATTTGAATTTAGGGGGCTGCGATTTTGAGGTGTTGAGAGCAGACGCCGACATTAACGAGCAAGGTGAGTTTGATGTCGATGCGGTTCCTGCGGGATAAGAATTCGGAGAAATGGGTAGAAAAGGGACAGATTTATTTAAATTAGAGTTGAAAACCTATTAAGTAATTCTGCCCACTTTTGTTGTATTTAATTACATAGGGGGCGATTTGTGTCGGACAAACAAGTATATGAGCTAACGATTGATGATCTTGATAGCTGTAGTGTTTGGTTTTTTCCGATGGACGAAACCGTGGAGGATGAATCAACTGTACGCCCCCTCGCCGAACAGGAAACGTGCTCAGATTTTCAGATTATCGTTCGAACTGATTTTCATGGTGAAAGTGGCGCTGTGTATCGCGGTTATTTATATTGGGACTTCAATGCCGCAATTGAATACGTAAAGCCTGTTATATTGTCTGATAAGGGAGGCGCAGTAAGTTTTTGGAGCGGTATAGTCACTCCAGCGTGGGAAAGTTCGGAGTTTGCCAGTTCGATTAGATTCGAGCTGCCTATTTCTTATGCCTCAGAACCGGTTTTCGGTCTTCCTTCCATTTGCGGAAAGCTGGAGGGACTTTATTATCTTTCGGATGATCAGGTTTGCTGCGTGAAATGACGAAAAAAAGTGGACCGGTTTATTAAGTTGAATTGCTCACGCATAAAGCGGGCGACACTAAGGCCGCCCGATTTCAACTCAGTACGGATCGGCATTCAGCCTGCGACTGATGACATCCAGCAAATCACACCCATCGCGCAGCGGAATGGCCAGCAAATGGGCGAAGTCTGAAAGCACTACGGCATCGCTGCTGAGTTGTTCGCGGAAGGCCAGGTTTTCCAGCAGTTGGGTGACGGCCCGAATGCGGTGCACGGCGGCGTCGTGAAGGACTTCGAGAGGTGCCTGGGTGTCGATGATCAGCGCTGGGACGGTGCAGTCGTGGCCGGTTAGGGGCATGTATCTATTCATACTTAACACTCTGTTTTTGGTGGTTGAAGCCACCACTCAATCGTCGCCAAACGAATGGGTGGCAGCTGTACGCAGGTTGGCGAACCGGCAACAGAGTAAACCGGCAGACCCGAAGGTCTCCCGCGCACAGCCGCCATAACGAGCACAGCTTTGCGGGTGCAAAAACACCTGCATGAAGCGGATTGCTTTTGCACTCTGTTGTCAGGTCGCCAAACCTGATCGCCGTATGGGCGACAGCTGGACTATAAGCCCCTCACCCAAAACCGTGCAAGGCGTCACAGCGGCAGCATCTACACCATCGGCCTGGTCGAGGCCGGCAACAACCTGAGCCTGCTGGCCCAGGACAGCATCCGCAACGCCATGGCCGGCGAGATTCGCGGCAAACAAGTCAGCCTCACGGCGCTCAAAGGCGACATCACCAACGAAACCACCGCCATCCAGGTGCGTGACGGCGCCGGCATGCGCACCCTCACCGACGGCAGCGGCGGCACCATCGTCGCCCGCGAAAACCTCGCCATCGACGCCGGCCGCGACCTCACCAACCGAGGCGCCCTCACCGCCGGCAACGACGCCAACCTCACCGCCAGCCGCGACCTCAACCTCATCGCCGCCAGCGTCACGGCGGGCGGCAGCATCAACATGCAAGCCGGGCAAGATGTCAACATCATCGGCAGCACTGCCACCGCCGGCAAAGACCTCACCATCGCCGCCGGCCGCGACCTCAACATCGCCTCGGTCAGCGACATGCACAACGTCGATGGCAAGGAAAAGCACGGCAAGAAACGCATCAAGACCGCGGACGAGCAGACCACCCAAGTGGCGAGCGTGCTGACGGCGGGCGGGGATTTTGTCAGCCAGGCGGGGCGTGATACCACGATTGTGGCGAGCAGGATCAGTGCGGGGAATGAGGCTTATCTGTATAGCGGGGATAAGTTGAGTTTGTTGGCGGCGCAGAACAGCACGCATACGTTGTATGACATGAAGAAAAACAGCGGCTGGGGTTCCAAGAAAACCCAGCGCGACGAGGTCACTCGCATTACCAACGTCGGTACTGAAATCAAGACCGGCGGCGACCTGATACTCAAGAGTGAAGGAGATCAGACCTATCAACTTGCCAAGCTTCAAAGCGGCAAGGACATCACCCTGGATAGTGGTGGCGCGATTACTTTTGAAGCGGTCAAGGATCTGCATCAGGAGAGCCATGAGAAGAGCAACAACAATGCGTTCTGGGTTTCCTCCAAAGGTAAAGGCAACACCGACGAAACCGTCCGCCAGAGTCAGCTGATTGCTGAAGGCAATGTTGCGATTAAAGCTGTCGCCGGTTTGAAGATCGACATTAACCAGGTCAATCAGGAGACAGTCAGCCAATCCATCGATGCGATGGTTAAGGCCGAACCACAGTTGGCTTGGATCAAGGATGCTGAGAAGCGTGGTGATGTGGACTGGAGGCAGGTCAAGGAGATCCACGACAGCTTCAAGTACAGCAACTCGGGCCTGGGGCCTGCTTCGCAGATCATTATTGCGATTGTGATGGCGGCGGTGGTTGGGCCATTGGCCGCGGGCGCGATGGGCACCGCTACTGGCGGAATGGTTGCTGCCGGAACAATGACGGCGAATACCGCAACCTTCATTAGTGCGGCATCAGGTGCAGTCGCAGCGGGAGCAGCAACTAACACAACAGTTTGCGTCATTAATAATCGGGGCAACCTGGGCGCAGTATTCAAGGACGTGACCTCGTCAGATGCAATGAAGGGGTACGTGATTTCTGGCGTTACAGCCGGCCTGACAGCTGCTTATTTCGATGGTTGGACGGGGACCAAGACTGAGTACGGAACAGGGAACATTACGTCTCCGCCTTTGAATACATGGACTGGGGTTGGTCAGTTTGCTGCGAGTCAAACTTTGCAGAACGGCACGTCAATGCTTGTTGGCAAGGCGTTAGGGCAAGGTGGCAGTGGCAGTGACGCACTCAAAAGCGCGTTATTCAATACGCTGGCGGCGGTCAGTTTCAATGCCGTTGGAGACTATACAAAAGGTCGGTTGACCGAAGGCTATCCGCCAAAAATCATTGTGCATGCCATGGTGGGTGGCTTGCTTGCAGAGGCAACAGGAGGCGATTTCAAAACAGGTGCTTTGGCTGCGGGCGTTAACGAAGCGGTAGTTGGGCACTTGAGCTCTCTGGTTCATGGCGATAAGACATTGCTCTCCATGAGCTCACAAGTGATTGGAGTGCTCGCAGCGGCGACGCAGAAAGACGCTGACGCTGAATCCTTGGAAAAGGGCGGCTGGGTGGCGAAAAATGCTACGCAGTACAACCATTCGCTTCACGAAATGCAGACCGTTGCACTGGATGAGCTACGTCGACGCGACCCTGAGAACAAGGCTAAATATGACGCTGCGGCATGTGCATTGACCCACTGCAGCGCGTCTGTTCCTAAAAGTGACGAAAATTACAAAACGCTTGTTGAGTTGGAAAACAAGGGTAATGAATTTACCAAGGAAATTGCGTTACTCAAAAGCACGGGGCAATTTGATTACACCTTCAAGGATCGAATAGACGACGCGCTTAGTGTAAACAACGAGTTATTCACGAACGTCGGGTACGCCGCAAGCGCAGCAGGCGGGGCGGGAGCTGGCACTCTTTCTTACATTGGTATGGTTGGTGCCTCCCCTGCTTGTGTGAGTATTGTTGGTTGCGCTGCGCCATTCGCCCTCGGCGCGATGGGCACTGTCGCGTTTGCAGGTGCGGCTGCCTCATATGATCAGATTGGCGCACCTTACACATCTACGGAGGGCGGGCGAGTTTTAGCTTCGCTTCACCCAGAGCAATACCCCGGCGAAGCAAGCCCCCTGGGGGATCTCAGCCAGAGAGCTGCTGAGTCGCTGGCGGAGTTGGCAGTCGCGCACTATGGGGGGAAGGCGTTATCTGGAGAGCTGTCGTCGGTAATAAAGAACGGTGTTAATCCTAATGCTGCGACGAAGGGCCAACCTGTATTTGGTGGCGGCACTGATAACGAAGCGGGTACGCTGGTTGAAAGAAATGTCATAGAGGGGCCGTCTAAAGGTGCAAAAGGGCCAGGTTCTGCTGGTACGGGTACGACGGCGGGTAGTGATGTTACAAGTACAACGCCTAAAGCTGGTGTTTTTTGGAATAAAACAACAGTTCTAGATAGGACTGTTTATCAACGTAACGACCTCTTTGACCCAGAGGCCCTATCGACCTGGAGAGTACGAGGTAAAACTGTTCAAGGCTCAAACCTTGAGAGGATGGCCTCGGGTCGAGCACCAATTGGGTATGATGGGAAATCAGTTGAGTTACATCATCTCTCGCAAACTGAAGTTAATGGATTCGCTGGTACTCGTGGTTCACTTGCAGAAGTTGGATCTGTTTTCCATAGCCAGAATAGCAGTGTTCTTCACGTCCCATCCAATGCCGCTCAAAGCTTTAGGTATACCCGTTACAAAGACTCTGCAGAATACAGAAACCCTACGACTGATTATGTTTCAGTTCCTATGGATTTGAATGCAAAAACATTGACAAAACAGGCCAAAGAGTTTAACTCTTATCAGTCAGATTATTGGAAAATGCGGGCTCGGAGCGGGGAGTAATTAGACGTGGATTATTCGAGAATAATTAATCTTATTGAAGAGTCGGATTTCGTTGAGTTTGCTGATTATGGTAACGGGATTGCTGATGAGTGGATTTATAAAGCTGAAACTCATCTTGGGTTGAAGTTGCCTGATAGCTATAAGTGGTGGCTGAAGTGTTATTCTGGCGGGGAAATATCTGGGGAGGAGATTTATAGTATTTACGAAATGGATTTTGATAGTGTAAGGGGTGGTGATATCGTTTATATGTCAATCGTTAACGGTCGAAATGGGTTGTGTGGGAAGGAGAGGCTATTTATCTGTGAACCGCCGGGCGCAGGGGAGTCATTTTATTTTGCTACGGACGATGGTCTTAATGATGGGGAGTATCCTGTTTATAGGCTTGATCTTTCTAATAAAACTTCTAGTTTGTATGCGAAGAACTTTATCGATTTCTTAGAAAAAAGAATAATTTCTTTCAGTTGAATAATGATTAGGCGTTTAAAAATGGTTGAGAAAGGCTAGGTGCAAAAGACATAGGCGCTCATGCAAAAGTCGATTATTCAAGTATTGAAAATCCGCCAAATGTTGGTCCCGGTAAAGAATTCACTTTGCGGCAAAAACAAGACCAGACTATGCAACGCATTCAACAGCAAAGAGCTATCAGTCAACGGCGCCAAGAGATCTGAACGAGCAGACTTTGTGGAACAGAGTGACAGAAAATCCCTCTGCGGGTCGTGATACAAAACTAGCGGGCGATAAAGACTTCCCGCGGAGTGAGGGATGGAGAAAAATGGAAGTAAGTCACCGTCTACCTAGCGGAGAAAATATAACCATCCACTACCAGTACAACTCCGTAACCGATAAAGCATACGATATGAAAATTACTACGCCGCAACAGCTGCCCCCTGTGCTGCAGCCCGGTAGAACTATTGAGTGATGTGGATATGATTATTCGAGAAATTGGGCGAGAAGAGCCTGTAGAGGTGTTTGGGATTTACTGGATAGAGAACGAGCGTTTTTACTGGGTCATTCCTTATGATGGCTACGGTGGCCTGATGGCACTCAGCGATAGAGAAGTCAATGTTGTTGACTCTTCTTTGTCAAGTGATCTCATCCTCTGCAAGGATGGGGGGGGAGGGGACATGATTCTGCATTGGGCAGCGGAAGATTTGATTGAAGAACTTGTGGAGCGTGATCCACTAGCAATGGTCGAGTTCTTAGCGCGCATAAAAGGCTGATGGTACAAAAGGGGCTGCAAGCTTCCCGGAAGGCATGAGCTTTAATCCGAGCATCAAAAACCAGCTGAGTAGTTTAGATGGATTGACCCAGAAAAGTGGGGTTAGCGGAACCCATAATCTTGATGCATTCTCTCAGGCCGTATCTTCAAATGGCATGATGCGAGTTTTATAGCAACATCCACATCCAGCTGGACGAAAATCTCGGGTGACGCTCGCGCGGTGGTCCGGGACGTCGAGTACCATTCAGGTGTGCCAATGCCCTCTAATCAGCGCACGAAACTTGCGGATGAGCTACGTCAGGTTGATCATACTTATGTTGCGCCGAGAAGTGACTATCAGGCACTGCAGCGTCAATACAATAGCCAGCGGAATAATCTTAAGCGTGAGTGGGAGTTGAATACTGGTTTGGCATGGCCAAAAACTGCGAGTGGTGTGGATTTTCAGGCGCACCATGTGATACCACAGCAGTACGGTGGGACCTAACCAATGGTGGAATTTGCATCCGGTTCCGGGTGGAAGTGCTCAACAAGGTGGCGTCCATGCCCCAGCAAGTCCAACTACAACAGCGTTTCTGCAGCCCCCTCCGAGGCTACCATGAACATGTACGAAAATTTAGAAGCCTTTAATACGATGGGATGTGCGCTATTGGAGCGGCTTACGCCTGTTTCTTCAAGTGAAGTAAGTATGATGCGGCGGCAGTGGCCGGCGGCTCCCACCGAGTACTTTGCTTTTATGGAGGAACGGGGGCACGGTGAGATCAAGGAGGACGACTGCGCACTGGCGCTTTTGACGATTCAACCGATGCTGCTTTCTGCTGCGGTTGGCTACGTCGGTGATGATGGAATTTATAAAGACGGGCCTTATGAAGCGGGCGCGAAGGGCGAGGTGTGGCTGTTCGGCTGGCATAGCGCCGGGACTGCTTTCGGTTTCGACAGCGGAGACAACTGGCGTTTGTTGGAAATAGACAATATGCGTTGGATAACGCGACTTGACTTATCCTTTTGTCAGTTTGTCGAAGGGCTGTTGGTTTGTTATCCACAGCGGCCAGTGAGCTTTGCGAATGGAGTTTGGCGCGACTCGGGAGATGTTTCTTACAACGCTCCGGTATAGGCGCAACAGCCAGGCGAACCCAAAACAGGTGCAAAAGCCACTGCTACAACGGGAGAAGTTGTAGCTACTGAAGCCACAAGTGCAAATGCCCAAGCTGCATTGAGAGCGAAACTATCAGGACTAAAAAAGCTCAAGAGACAGCAGCGGTCACTAGAACACTGCCTGATGGCCGTATTCGTTACTACACACAAGAGGTTCCTGCAAGGACAGGAGGACCTACTCGGGGTGCTTCTTTCGCCACGGAGTTTGATCCTAAAACGGGCAGTGCGAGGCAATGGATGGAAAGCTATGGCCATGCAGGAGAAGTAATCCGTTTCCACCCGAAAAGTATTAATGGGCAGCCGGTGGATACTCAGCACTACCCTCCGACCGGAGCAGAGCTAAAGAGTTGGGGGCAGCAATGAGCATGGAAGACATAGTGGCTGACAGACTTGGAAGAGCAGTTGCTGATGGATTTGATATTTTTAAAATATCAAAAGAGGCACTTGATATTTACCAAGATCCAAACCTTTCTCTCACAAAAGATTTAGACATTGCGTTGTTGTCACTAATGGCAATGGTCGAAGGGCCAGAGTTTGAGATGACAGAAAAAGAATTTTATGATTTTTTATCTGATATTCGACAGATGTAGTTTTCAATATACCCAACTTGATCAGGCACTATCGACACCGGCCTTGCGCCGGTGTTTTGCACTCTATTTGCACCCTTTTTGCCGCCTTTCTGCACTCATCCTGTAGCCTTCTTGTACTCAAGCTGTACCCTTTTTGTAGTCCTTTTGTCTCCTTTTTGTCTACCAACCCGATGGCCTACGGTCTACCTGCTCAATACGCCCTTTTTCAGCATGAGTTTTCGCTCCTTAACAGGAGCAAAATTTCAATACACAACACGCACCCCCCGTCCGGGGTAAGTGTTTCCTTTTAGATCAAAGGGTTAGCCATTTTTCGTGCTGATTGGAGGTTATACATTTTTAACAATTGATAGGCCTGGTGCTCCCGGGAACAGAAAGGACTCTATTGGTGGCCTTCCTAAGGTCCCTGGAAAACAGTTAGATGAGTATCCACCGGCAATGTTTAAAGAGGGTGGGACTGGAGCGGGTGTTAGATCCATAAGCTCGAAAGATAATATGGAGGCTGGCGCACGTATAGGTAATGCATGTCGCGGACTGCCCGATGGCGAGAAAGTCAGTATTGAGGTGGTGGACTAATGGCTAGGTTTAGAGAAAGTATATATTTGTCTTATTCGCAATTTTGCGTGTTTTTGAGTTCGCTTGATCAGCCGTATAATGATTGGAGTGATCGTAGTTATGCGCAAGGGTTTGCGTGGAGGTTAGGGAGTGTCTCTTTTAGAGCTTTGATTGATGAAGGGGATCATATAATTAGCTTTTTCATTAACGAACAAGTGCCCGCTATAAGCGCAGCCGTGGTTCGGGCCTTTAAAGTTCCCTTCTCGGTGATAGATAGAAATATTGAGGTTGGTAGTATTTCGAGTACGGTTTCTCTAGAACTGCCTGAAGGAGATTATTCTTTTCAGGTCGAATTTATAAGACCCTCCTCAAGTGGAGTGTATGAAATAAATGTCCATTTGAATTTAGGGGGCTGCGATTTTGAGGTGTTGAGAGCAGACGCCGAAATTGACGAGCAAGGTGAGTTTGATATCGATGCGGTTCCTGCGGGATAAAATTTCTGAGAAATGGGGGCGGATTTATTTTAATTCGAGACCGCGTAAAAACCAATCAATGGTTGAAGGGAGCTATACATAATGACTGATGAAACAAAAAAAGGATTTTGGCGCTGGGGTTTTGTGCTGTTGTTTGTTGGTATAGCAGCGGTCTTGATAAAACAAGCAACAGAAGAAACGCCTGAGCCTAGCAAACCAAGCTTCCTTAGTGACTTGATAATCGTCACCGCGCGAACGCACGCGCGTAATTGGAAGGTTGACGAAAATACAGAGCTTGTTCGTATGGAGGCGACTAATAGTCATACTATAACGGTTTATTATTCTTTATTGAATTATGATTCTGATGTTTCTAGTTTTAACTTGGAAGCTACCAAATCAGCAGTTGTAAATATTTTTTGTGATCCCCAAAATTTTGAAAAACAATCCATTTTTTCGCTGGGCGGTACTTACGTTTATGTTTTTGGTAGCAAAAATGTAAAAGAAATTGGCCGATTTGAATTTAACAAAAAGAATTGTGAAGGTTCTTTGTAAACGCTTGGTCATCGAGGCGGAGCAGTGTGAAAGGGCAGGTTTATTTAGCCTTTGCCCTTCCCGCACGAGGCCAGAGCGGGCGACACAAAGGCCGCCCGATTTTCACTCAAGACGGATCGGCATTCAGCCTGCGACTGATGACATCCAGCAAATCACACCCGTCGCGCAGCGGAATGGCCAGCAAATGGGCGAAGTCTGAAAGGACTACGGCATCGCTGCTGAGTTGTTCGCGGAGGCCAGGTTTTCCAGCAGTTGGGTGACGGCCCGAATGCGGTGCACGGCGGCGTCGTGAAGGACGTCGAAGGGTGCCTGGGTGTCTATGATCAGCGCTGGGACGGTGCAGTCGTGGCCGGTTAGCTGCAGCAGCACAAGGGGATGTCGATGCGTCCAAGCTTGAGAAGGGCAGTTGGGTCGCTCAGAACGGAACGCAATACAACTATCTAAATCACAATCAACTTAAAAGAGCCGCCAAGAAAATAGCCGCGTGCACGGATACCTCCTGCATTGAAGACACCACTCGTAAATTTAAGGAGTTAAGTCTTCAGCAGGATATTGAAGCGATAGCGGGCTGTAAGGCTGATCCTTCGACTTGTGCGGCACGGTCGAAAGAAGTCGCCAATACCATGGCAGACCTGAACCCCGTCAAAGATATTGTGGAATATGGCTCGCCGAAGGCTCGAGAAGCAGTACAGAACCTCATTAACTCAAACTTTGAATTCCAGGAGATGCTAGCAACAGCGACGACTGAGCATACTGTAGGAGCCATGGTCGATACGCTTAAAGCGAAATGGAACCTTAGTGACGCGCAGGCGCAAGAGATCACTAACGATCTGAAAGTCGCTCTTGCCGTTGGCTTAGGTACAGCTGCTGGTGCCTTGGCGTACAAACGCGCCATTGCCAGTGATAAAAAAAGCAGCCCCAACCTTCTAAACCGGATCTCATGCCGGAAGGCGGGAAAAACGTCTGGGATCTTGAGCCTCGTGCTCGGGGCAGGCAGATTGAGTCAACGCTAACAGACACAGATTATAAGGACTGGGCTCGAACGGATAATTTAATAAATCCCAAGACAGGACAACCATTTAAATCCAATAATTTTCCGGTCATTGACTTTCAGCTTGAAAATAATGTAGTAAATTTGAAAACAATTGATACGCGTGGTAAAGGGTGGTCTTATGATATGAGAACGCATATAGATACCTTGCAAAGTTCGAAAATTACTGTGGATGGTATCCCAGCGACGAAGATTCTGGATATACGAGTTCAGCCTGGTGGGTTGGCTGATTCGAGTAAGCTTATAGAGTATGGTAAACAGCGTAATATTACTGTCATTATTAAAGAGTTTGGCGGCTAATCATATGTTTGACATTGAAGTTGTTTTTAGTGAAGGCTTGTACGATAGCTCGCCAAATGTATGGGGGCGATTGGTGCAACAGCTCAATGACTTTAAGGAGTTCGAGGTAATTGATGGATTCACCGGCAAAAAAATGTTATTTGGTGAAGTTTTGCGCTATTTGAAACAAAATAAGCGCAAGAGTTTTTTTGTTGAGTTGGCGGGTGGTTCTATCGAGTTTTCGCTTGTGGCGGATAAAGAACTGTGCCGATTAGATATAAAGAACCTCGCAAATTCTCTTGAGATGGCGCACTCTTTGATTGCTGCACTAATAGATGAGCCAGCTTTCGTTCAGGCTCGAGTTTACGATGCTGAATATGATCGGTGGCAAAATGCCGAGAATATCACACTCTTCGAAGCGGCCAATGTTGAGCACTCCCATCTACCTAAAAAAAGCAATGGATTACCTTTCCCGCTTACCCAAGAGGTTGTAGATATATCAAATAATCCTGGGCGCTGGGTTTTAAGGAAAGGTTATATAGAGGCTGTTGGTTCGCCAATGTGGGTTAGTAAGTCTCTGCTTAACTCATTAGACGTGGACGAAAAAGAGTTGATGAATGTCGACTGTTTTTCCGTGGAAAATTTGGGTAGTGTTTTGAAGATTGTTGCTTGCGAGCAGTGTTTCACAGCTGATGTAGGAATCCAGGCTGAGAGGCAAGTCATGTTGAGAAAGATTTTATTTAAAGCGTGAGGTCTAAATCCGTGCAATGAAAGCTGGATTGATAAGGGACTGTGAGGAAGTGAACGGCGAAAAATGGACAGATTTATTTAAATCAGAGTTGAAAGATCCGTTCATTTACTGAGGGGTTGAAATGAGGTACTACTTAATGCGACAAGATATAACTGTCTGCGATAGGTGGGTGCTCGGAGATGTAAATCATGTAGATAACTAGAATTTCAGTGATCCTCCAGTTAATTTTATGGAGCTAGGCACATATACTCACGATGTACGGTTCGACGATAAAGAATTTGATTATTCCCTCGCTGGATACGCCAGGTTTCTGTTTTAAGCGAGAAGGCAAAAAATTCGCTCGCCGGTTTGCCAGAGCTATTTTTTGATGATTATAGAAACGCAAATCGATTGTGTGGATGAAAAGCGCTCTCTGCCACATTACAACCATGCTCTATGAGCATTTTCTGATGTTCTATCGCAGCGTAAAGTAGTCCCGGCAATAGATTTGACAATCCCAATCCGAACAGCAACAATTTTGTGAAGTTTGACGGTATAGAGGATATTAACGGTATCACTTTGATTGAGCGAAAACGGCGCTAACTAAATTTGATAAACAGATACAGAGCGTTCAGCGAGTATCGTCAGCGCTAAAGCAGAATCCGGGAGTTAAGGCGGTTTTTGAATTTCCCAATCAAAAAGCAGCTGATAGGACAACAGATATCCTTGTTGAGCAAAATATCAGAAATATTTCTGTAAGGGTGGCACCTTAATGACTAAATATAAGCTTGAATTTCGACATAGACCTAATTTTTCAGAGTCTATCGAAGATAGGCATAATAATTTTTTGAGAGTTGTAAGCGATCTGGGCGTTCCATGGGGCTTGAACGATTCCCTTAAAGTTCCCCCTATTGGAAGCGAGTTGGTGACCTCGGTGTCATTAGATAAGCTACTTCCAGTCGGTGTTAAAGGTCGTATTTCATATGCCCTGCGAGATCAGAAGTATCTGGAAGATGATGCGCAGTTTGATGATACTCTATTTATTGAATTTACTGCTTCAAAAGTCGACTATTCAGATTTGTTGAAAGTTGTTTTTCCTAGATATATTAAGGCGTTTGGTTCCTATCGCTCGGCTTTGCATGATTGGAGTGTTACGAGAAGCGATTGGCCTTTAGTGGTAGAAGCTTGTGAAGCAACAAAGAAAGACGTCAATGGTAGGGATGGCGTTTTTCGTATAAATGCAGCGAATTATTTCGATAAGGAATTGTGTTTTCGGGCCTTTGGAAAGGGACCTCGTGAACTTGTTGATTCGGTGAGTGGTTGTGTAGAAGAAGTGCGTGAGTTCGAAGATGGGGTTTTGATTGTGATTAGTTATAATCCGCTATCTGCCGGCGAGCTCCTCAGTGCGGGTGATCGACTAAAAAGCTTGGTGATTTGATTGTTTTTTTGGTCAAGATGGTCGGTGTAGGGCTGTTTTGACAGGGTTTAGTAGAGTTGTTGGGAAGAGTCCAGGGCCGTGACCTCAACCTATTCACTGGCGGCGACCTGATAAAAGGCACCGAGGCTCCGTACAATCCGCAATCTATCAGAAATGAGAAAAATAGGGTCAGACCACAATTAGTGCACCACTGTATATAGGTGGTCTGACCCCTAGTTCTGCTATTTTTCTCGCACTCAGCCATTCAGCAGGCGGCCGCCGTCAAGAACGATTTCGGAGCCGACTGTCCAACGCGACTCGTCGGATGCCAGATACAGCACGGCTTTGGCCACCTCTTCGGAGGTACCGAAGCGCCCAAGCGGAATGGTTGCCGCGATCTCTTTGTTAAGTTGCTCGCGATACGCTTGCGCAACACCAAGCTTGTCATAAAGGGGAGTCTCGACGGTGCCAGGGCTCACTGCGTTGACACGGATGCCACGGCCGAGCAATTCGGTCGAGAGCGTTTTCGACATGTTCAGCAGTGCGGCCTTCGTTGCGGCATACACGGACGAGCGATTTGCGCCCGCGTGCGCGCTTACGGAAGTAGTCAACACGACGGAAGCGGGATTTGCGAAGACCGGCAACAGCGCCTGCATCAGGAAGTACGGCCCCTTGACGTTGATGTCGAAAGAGCGGTCGAACCTATCTTCCGTCCATTCCTCAATGGGCAGCCATACGGATACGCCGGCGTTGAGAAAGGCAACATCGAGTTGGCCATAGTGCTCCTTGATGGCTTGTGCCAGTTCCTTTTGTGCTGCCACGCTGGCGGAGTCGGCGCGCAGCACCGGCACTTGCGGGCCCAACTCGGCCTGAGCCTTTGCAATCGAGTCGGGGTTTACACCCGTTATGATCACGCGAGCACCCTCGGCCAGGAAGTGTTTTGCCGTTTCCAGGCCGATACCGCTGGTGCCGCCAGTGATGAGCGTACGTTTACCTTGCAAGCGTGACATTTGAATTCTCCGGTGAATGACGACCACCGCGGTCGATATGGAGAAATATGCGCTTATGCGCTGAATAGGATAAGACCGCCTGTTCGCATATGATTCATGCAAATAGGGCATGAGTTGAGGTGGAGAAGTGGACCGATTTCTTTTGATGACATGCTTCGCGCGTGCCGTAGAAACCGGGAGCTTTTCGGCGGCTGGGCGCGATCTAGGGCTGGGGCAGCCCAATGTAAGCCGCTATATAGCGGCTCTGGAGGATCATTTGCAGACGCGTTTGCTCCACCGGTCTACGCGCAAGCTATCCCTGACGCCGGAGGGCGAACGCTACTATGCGGACATCCGGCGCATTCTGGATGCGGTGGATGAATCCGAATCGTCCTTCAGGAACAACATCGACCCATCGGGACTCTTGCGCGTAGCTTGTCCGACAGCGCTCGCGCATGCGTTTGTACTGCCGCATGTGCCGACGTTTTTGCAGCGCTACCCTCAATTGGTCCTGGATCTCCAACTCAATGATCGATACGTAGACCTAGTCAATGAAGGCACTGAACTCGCCATTCGTATAGGACAGCTGGAGGACAGCGCCTTGCGCGCCCGGCCTCTTGGGTGGTACGACCGGGTCTTCGTCGCCAGCAAGGACTACTTGGCTAAACGCGGAGTTCCGCAAACCCCGGATGATCTACGCGACCACGATTGCATCGTCTACACCTTACTGTCGTCCGGTGCGACCTGGCGATTCCGCGACGCGGACATTCCGATTGCCGGCAGGCTCAGGGTTAACTCCCCCGACGCTGTGAGTGCGGCGGTCGCTGCAGGCCTGGGTGTGGCGCATGGGCCCGCGTGGCTCTTTGAGGGCGGGCTCAAAAGTGGGAGATTACAGTTCATTCTCACCGACCATGCGGTTCCCCCTGTCCCCGTGCAGATGGTTTATGTCGCCAATAGACTGCTTCCCACGCGGGCTATCGTGTTCATGGATTTTATGACTGACGTTTTTTCAAAGATTCCAGCCTTGAACGGCAATACCCCTTTGCCGACTCTATAAGACAAGACGACAAAACGTGACTTCTCACGTTTGCCTGAGGGCGTTTCCATGAGCTTTAAAATCGCGCGTTTTTCGACCGTAGGATGCCGGATTGGCCAGTGGCTGTGCTTGCTGGTGATGTTTGTCAGCGCCACTGCCTTCATGCTGGTCTGGTCCTACCTCGACCGTCGTCAAGCGGGGTTGGGCACGGCAGCGGCTGGTTTTGTGTGGGGCGGTATCGGGCTGCTGTTCGCGTACGTGTTCGAACGGCCTCGTACCGTCGTCGCCACATTACGATTCATGCTGGTTCGGACCTTGGCATTGTTGGTGCTGGCGACGGGCGCGGCCTATTTGATCGGCCTGCTGTGGGTCGAGCCGCAGCAGGACTTTCTGGAGGCTCAATTAAAGGACGCATCGTGCGGTAAATACACCGGTACCATTGAGAAAGGTTGGGAGCAAATTTGCGCCCGTTCGTATTCAACACAGACACAAACCCCTTGAAACTGGAGTAGCACGCTTGGAGAGTCTCGGCGAACACTCGCAATCGCGCTCAGCAAATCACCCATGCCAAGTTCAAGTGATCAACCTATGAACACTGGGAAGTACCCTCATCTGAAAGTGTTTTTTGCTTTCTGGTTTATGCCCTTTGCGGTCGGTTTGGTAGCCGGCCCCGTGATATTTGTCGCAATGGTGGCGCGGCTGTTCGCTAACCCACGCACACTTGGCGAGGTGCACGGGCTGGAGCTGTGGGCTGTGTTTATTTCCACACCAGTAATGGTGCAGTTGATTTATCTGCTGCCAGCGCTGGGTTTTGCGTTGTTCGTGACCCTGCGCAGATTCAGGAAGGGCCGTAGCGCTTATAAAACTATTGCGCTGAGCGGTGGCACGGTTGCGTTTGCATGGCTGGCGCTGTTGACCTATTTGGTGATGCGTGACAGCGAGGTTGTCTGGTTTATAAGCAACGGCTTACCTCTGATGGCTGCGTTTTTGATCGGTGCGCTCGGCAGTGGACTGATGGCGGTGATTGCATTGCCGGAACCGTCCGGTGCGTGCGAAGTGCCGGTCCGATGAACATCGGGGTCAGATCACTGTGCTTCAAGCCTCTTCTCATGCCCTGATGATTTTGCGGCTTGCAGTGGTGAGCAGGTCAAACCCGCTCCCACCTTTGGTCCGCGTTACAGCAACTTACGCTGCACCGCCTCATCCAGCGTGCTGCGCGTCAGCGCCTCGACCACTTCCCGCGTGTCCGCCTGGAACGGGATGCCGACGATCAGCACCAGGTGCATCCAGGTGCGCACCGATTCGCTTTTTTTGACGCGGCCCAGTTCCTTGCCTTCCTTGTCCTTGAACACTGTTTCCAGGGTGAAGATGTTCTTCGCCGTGCTTGGGATGATAAAGAACGTGAAGCCGGTGATGAACGCCGACACCGTGCTGTACTCTTCGTTGTTATGCAGCGTGGCATCCACGTAGATATCTGAGTCGACCTTGTCGGTGCTCACTCGGGAAAACCGGTTGGACGCACGATACGTATCGGCCACGGCTTTTTCCCACAGCACCACGGGAGCGCCGACTGCGGCATTGCCCGGGCCGCCGTTGACGTGGTTCTGCGCCGTGGTGTGCACGTACGCCGTCGGCTTTTGCGCCGGCGCGTTGGCAGTCGGTGGCCAGGTTTGTACGGCGGGCAATTCGTGTTGCGAGTAAGACACGCAGCCGGTCAGCAGGACAGCGGCCAGTACCAGGCTGTGTTTGATCAATCCTTTCACGCGGTGCTCCTTGAAATTACGGTTTGGCCAGGTTGGCGGTGGCGGTGTCGAGCAGTTGCCCGACCAGTTTGGTCAGCTGTTGGCCACCCATCGACGGCGCCCAATATTGGCCGCTGTACAAGCCGACGTTGTGTTCGAACTTGATCGAGTCTGTGGCCTTGGCCAGTTCCTTGCCGTTGCGGTCGACGATCACCAGGTCGCCGGCCACGTCGAAGCTGTCCACGTAGATCGGGCCGTTGACCCAGATCCAGATGGTCAGGGTCAGCAGCGCGCCAGGCACGTACGCCGGGTGCGGTGCGCGATGGCCCTTGAGGGACGTCATGTTGAATTTGAGCGTGACGTCCTGCTCGCCCAGGCGCACGGGGTACTCGGTGACTTGCTTGAAGTAACCGGCAGTGCGCACGTACTGAGTGATCTGGGCCGTCAGGGAGCTGCTGATCGCCGCTCTGTTGGCCTCGTTGACGTCGGCGGCGCTCACCGTCACATCGGCGATTTGCGCGCTGCGCGGGCTGCTGACAGATACCGGGTGGAGCGGGGTGGCGATAGGGCCTGTGACGGTGTAGGACACACAGCCGGTCATCGACAGCGCGGCAAGCAGGGCCGTAGCCCGAAGGAGGGTTTTAAGCACGCAATTTCCCTATAAGTAAATAAGCCGAGTCAGTGTCTCGACGCCTTTAAGCAAAACTTGAGGCGTGTGCATTAACGCACATAGCCCGACGAAACACCTTGAGAACCCCTCTCAACTCCGTAAAATGCCGCCACTGTTTAAAGCACGATACTTTTCAGGGACGAATTCAGACATGCGCGCATTTGCCGTGTTCCTCGCCGTCTGCCTCCTGGCGGGCTGCGCCTCCAAGCCGGATTACTACATCTCGCCGGCGCCGGTGACCATTCCCAAAACTGCCACGTATTGGCTCGACACCTTCGATGTGGAGGTGGTGGGCAAGAACGAACGCTTCCTGCCCGATGACAAAGTGCGCCAGCAACTGGGCGTCGACCTGGTCGATCGGTTGCTCAGTGCCAAACGTTATGCTCCCAGCAAGGACAAAGCCGATTACCTGTTGGATGTCAGCATCGTCTACACGCGCCATATCCCGGACTCCAAAGGCGGCCTGTCGACGTTGATCGTCGATGACAACACCATTCTGGCCAGTGTGGATTTCAGCTATCAGGTCAAGGTCAAGAAGGCGGGTAGCGAAGTCCTGCACTTCGCCAAGACCCGCGAGAACCTCGTACCCGCCGGTGTGATGGGGGAGGCGCAAAAATGGAAGACCATGGGCGGCATCCTCACCAACTCCGGCAATTCAAGCGTCGAGCGGTTTTATACCGGCGTCCTGAGTCGCGACATCGTTGATGATCTGCTCGACATCCCGTCTCGCTGACGTTGCCATTACCGATTTATCACCCCAGGAGCATTCCGTGAAAACACTCTGCAAAACCCTGCTGTCCGGCCTCACCGCCGCAGCGCTGCTGACCGTGGCCGGCTGCGCCACCGAAAGCAATCGCGCGATGCCGGTAGAGCAAGTCGCCAGCGCCAACGTCGCCTACTCCGGCGTGCGCGTGCCGATTGCCGTGGGCAAATTCGACAACCGCTCCAGCTATATGCGCGGCATCTTCTCCGATGGCGTCGACCGCCTCGGCGGCCAGGCCAAGACCATCCTGATCACCCACTTGCAGCAGACCAACCGCTTCAGCGTGCTGGACCGCGACAACATGGGCGAAATTTCCCAGGAAGCCAAAATCAAAGGCACCGTGCAGAAGCTCAAGGGCGCGGACTATGTAGTGACCGGCGATGTAACCGAGTTCGGCCGCAAAGAAACCGGCGACCGCCAGCTGTTCGGCATCCTCGGCCGTGGCAAGACCCAAGTGGCCTACGCCAAAGTCGCGTTGAATATCGTCAACATCAACACCTCCGAAGTGGTGTATTCCACCCAGGGCGCCGGTGAGTACGCACTGTCCAACCGTGAAGTGGTCGGCTTCGGCGGCACCGCCAGCTACGACTCCACCCTCAATGGCAAGGTCCTGGACCTGGCCATGCGCGAAGCGATCAATCGGCTGGTCGACGGCATCAACGCCGGCGCCTGGAACCCGCGCAACTGATCAGCAGCACCTCAAGGAGCAGTACACGGATGAGCAAGGCAGTTAAGTTAGCGCTGATGCTGACAGCAATCGCAACGGTCGCCGGGTGCCAGACGGCGCCCCAGCCCCTGTATCAATGGGAAAGCTACCAGCCGCAGGTTTACGAATACTTCAAGGGCGAGCCCAAGGAAGCGCAGGTCGAAGCGCTGGAGCGTGATCTGCAGAAGATCAACGCCAGTGGTCGCAAGGCGCCACCGGGTTACCACGCCCACCTGGGCATGCTGTACCTGAGCATGGGCAAGGATGACCAGATGGTGCAGGAATTTCGCACCGAGAAGGCGCTGTTCCCCGAATCCGCCGCCTACATGGACTTTCTGCTGAAAAACGCCAAGACCGGAGTCGCGACTAAATGAGCCTGTTAAAACTCACCGGCGCCCTGCTGGCCCTGGCCTTGCTCGGCGGTTGCGCGGCACCCAAGACCATCGATTACACGGCGTATAAACAGGCGCGGCCCAAGTCGATCCTGGTGCTGCCGCCGCTCAATGAATCGCCGGAAGTGCAGGCGTCCTACAGCCTGGTGTCGCAGGTGACGTACCCGCTGGCCGAAGCCGGCTACTACGTGCTGCCGATTGCCCTGGTGGACGAAACCTTCCGCCAGAACGGCCTGACCACCGCCAACGATATCCAGGCCGTGCCGCCGACCAAGCTGCATGACATCTTCGGCGCGGACGCGGCGTTGTACATCACCGTCACCGAGTACGGCACCAAGTACATGCTGATCTCCAGCGATACAGCGGTGACCGCCTCGGCCAAACTGGTGGACCTGCGCACCGGCACCACCCTGTGGACCGGCACCGCGCGCGCCTCCAGCGAGGAAGGCAACAACAACAGCGGTGGCCTGGTCGGCATGCTGATCACCGCGGCGGTCAAGCAGGTGATCAACAGCTCCACCGACGCCGCGCACCCGATTGCCGGCATCACCAGCGCACGCTTGCTGTCGCCGGGGCAACGGGCGGGGATTCTGTACGGCCCGCGTAATCCCAAGTACGGCACGGACTGACAATCCGGCGCTGAAACACCACAGGTCAGCTGCACACACTTCAATTGTGGTGAGCGGGCTTGCCCCGCGCTGGGACGCGAAGCGGCCCTCTCTCCAGACACTGCGGTGTGCCAGGCAAAACGGTTGGCCGGTTTTGGGGCTGCTCCGTAGGCCGGCGCAGGGCAAGCCTGCTCACTACAGGGCAGCTGCACACACTTTAATTGTGGTGAGCGGGCTTGTCCCGCGCTGGGGCGCGAAGCGGCCCTCTCTCCAGACACTGCGGTGCGCCAGGCAAAAGCGGTTGGGCGGTTTTGGGGCTGCTCCGCAGCCCGGCGCAGGGCAAGCCTGCTCACTACAGGGCAGCTGCACACACTCTAATTGTGGTGAGCTGGCTTGCCCCGCGCTGGCGCGCGAAGCTGCCCTCTCTCCAGACACTGCGGTGCGCCAGGCAAAAACGGGTAGGCGGTTTTGGGGCTGCTCCGCAGCCCGGCGCAGGGCAAGCCTGCTCACTACAGGGCAGCTGCACACACTCTAATTGTGGTGAGCGGGCTTGTCCCGCGCTGGGGCGCGAAGCGGCCCTCTCTCCCGACACTGCGGTGTGCCAGGCAAAAACGGTTGGCCGGTTTTGGGGCTGCTCCGCAGCCCGGCGCAGGGCAAGCCTGCTCACTACAGGGCAGCTGCACACACTCTAATTGTGGTGAGCGGGCTTGTCCCGCGCTGGGGCGCGAAGCGGCCCCAAACCTAGCGACGAGGTTTGTCTGATTGAGCGCGGTAGTCTTATGTGGGACCGCGTCGCACCCCAACGCGGACGGCGCGACGATTCGACAAGCCTGCTCACCAAAGCCTTAAGGAGACACCCATGCCCCCTATGGCGATGTTTCAGTCACTAGAGGCAGTGGCTGACACTCTGCCATCGGGAGCAAGCTCCTTCCCACACCGATTGAGATGTTTTCTAAATCGGTGTTAACCCGAATCCCCCGCACCTTGCGTCTGACCTTGTGAACGGATCATTCATTCACGAGGTTCAGCCCATGTCTCACTCTCTGCTCTGGCTACGTCCTGCTGCCCAAGGCTTCGCCGTTACCCTGACGCTGGCGCTGGCCGGGTGTGGGGCGTCGTCCTCCCATGATGTGGCGCCACCGGCCGACAGGGGCCCGATCTCTCGGCTTGAGGCCGATACTGTGCAAGGTGCCCTGAGCAAACCCATGCCGATCCCCGCGCCGATGTCTACACGCCTGGCGATGCAGGAATCGAGGACGATGGACTACCGCAGCGAGCCCCGTGAGCAATACGCCAACCTGCCGGATAACCCGGTGCACCGCGTGGCTGAAACGCCGGTGTCGACTTTCAGTGTCGATGTCGACACCGGCAGCTATGCCAACGTACGACGCTTCCTCAATCAAGGCAGCCTGCCGCCCGAAGGCGCCGTACGGCTGGAGGAAATGGTCAATTACTTCCCCTACCACTACGCACTGCCCACCGATGGCTCACCCTTCGGCGTGACCACCGAAGTCGCCCCTACGCCCTGGAACCCCCACACCCAATTACTGCGTATCGGCATCAAGGCGTCCGACCGCGCCGTGGCGCAGCTGGCGCCGGCCAACCTGGTATTTCTGGTGGATGTGTCCGGCTCCATGGACCGTCGCGAAGGTTTGCCGCTGGTGCAAAGCACCCTGAAGTTATTGGTGGATCAATTGCGCGAGCAAGACCGCGTGTCGCTGGTGGTCTACGCCGGCGACTCCCGTGTGGTGCTCAAGCCCACGTCCGGGCGCGACAAGGCCGCGATCCGCAACGCCATCGACCAGCTCACTGCCGGTGGTGCCACGGCGGGGGCGTCGGGTATTGAGCTGGCTTACCAGATGGCCCGCGAAGGCTTTATCGACAACGGCATCAACCGCATCCTGCTGGCCACCGACGGCGACTTCAACGTCGGCGTCAGTGACTTCGACAGCCTCAAGCAGATGGCGGCGCAGCAGCGTAAGAGCGGCGTGTCCCTCACCACACTGGGCTTTGGCGTGGACAACTACAACGAGCACCTGATGGAGCAATTGGCCGACGCCGGTGACGGTAACTACGCCTATATCGACACCTTGCGCGAAGCACGCAAAGTGCTGGTGGACCAGCTCAGCTCGACCCTCGCCGTGGTGGCGCGGGATGTGAAATTGCAGGTGGAATTCAACCCTGCGCGGGTCAGCGAATATCGCCTGCTCGGCTACGAAAACCGCGCCCTCAAGCGTGAGGATTTCAATAACGACAAGGTAGACGCCGGTGAGATCGGCGCCGGCCATACCGTTACCGCGCTGTACGAAATTGTGCCAAAGGGGCAGAAGGGTTGGCTGGAGCCGCTGCGCTATGCCGGCGCGGCTGTGGCCGAGGGGCAGTCCGAGGAGCTGGCCATGCTGCGCGTGCGCTACAAGCCTGCCGCAGGTGGCGATAGCCGCTTGATCGAACGGCCAATCACTGGCCAAACCACCCAGGCCAGCGACGATTTGCGCTTTGCGGCGGCAGTGGCTGCGTTCGCCCAGCAACTCAAGGGCGATGGCCGCTACACTGGCAGCATGACGTTGAAAGACACCGCCGCACTGGCCCGCTCGGCGCGGGGCGACGACCCGTTCGGCCTGCGCAACGAGTTCGTGCAACTGGTGGAGTTGGCCCAAAGCCTCAAGCCCTGATCTCGAACACCACATTGCTGTTACTGATAGACCGCGATCGGGAGCAAGCGCCCTCCCACATTTGAACCGCGTTAACTTTACAAAAGGAGTTCGCCCCCTACATGGCTGTTCCAGATGACCCCTCCAGCGACGAAGCGTTGCTGGCCCGTTACCGGACCGGTGATGCCGTTGCGTTCGAAGTTTTGTACGCGCGGCATCGCCAAGGTCTGTATCGTTTCCTCGTATCCCTGAGCAACAAGGCCGAACTGGCCGAGGAAATTTATCAGGAGACCTGGCTCAGCCTGATCCGCAGCGCCAGTCAGCCACAAGGCCGGGCGAGCTTTCGCACATGGCTGTTTCAGATTGCCCGCAATCGCTTGATCGACCACTGGCGCAAGCACGGCATCCACAACCCATTGCACGACAGCTACGACGAGCACCTGCACGCTCAGCCCGACCACAGCGCCGGCCCTGAGCAGCAATTGAGCCTGAGCCGCGACCAGGCGCGCCTCGACGCGGCCCTGCAAGACTTGCCCGAAGACCAGCGTGAAGTGTTCCTGCTGCGTCTGCATGGCGACCTTGAGGTACCGCAAATCGCCGCGCTCACCCAGACCCCGCTGGAAACCGTAAAAAGCCGCTTGCGCTACGCCCAGCAGAAATTGCGTCGTCTGCTGGCCGAGGAGGTACCTGTATGACTGACTCCCGACACACCCCTGACGACGAGCTGCTCCAGCATTTGCGTCAACACAGCACCGGCGAGCCGCCCGCGTCTCTCGATGCCTTCATCCTCAACGCCGCCCGCCGCGAAGCCCCGGCGCCGCAACCGAGCCTTTGGCAACGCTGGCTGCACGCCCGCCAACGCCCACGCTGGCAAATGGCGTTCGCCACCGTCGCCGGCGTCGCGCTCATGGTCGGCGTGGTCATGCGCTCGCCGGTGCCGCAACCCGAAGTGTCCACCGCGACCTTCTCCGCGCTCCACGACCAAGCTCCACCGCCGGCACCCGCCCCTGCGCCGATGGCGCGTATGGCTGTCGCACCCAAGGCCGAGAGTGCTCAGGCCGAAATCACCGGCTCGCTGGCCCAGGCGCCAGCGGCAAAACCCTTGAGCAAGCGCGCGCCGCCGGGGTTGCCGAGCCTGGAGGAGGGGTTGCAGGAAATTGTGAACCTACGCGCAGCAGGCCAAACCCGAGCGGCGGATGAAAAACTGCTGGCGCTGCACCAGCGCTTTCCCCAGGAAGATCTGCCAGCGCGATTGGAGGCGCTGCAGCCGCGCTGAAACCAGGCTCACGAAAAAAGCCCCAGGTCTCTCAACCTGGGGCTTTTATATGCTGCACCCTCAGCGCCGCCCTTCCAGCGCCATGCGCACGGCCAGCCCTGCCAGCACCGTACCCATCAACCAGCGCTGTACCAACTGCCATAGTGGTTTGGCCGCCAGAAACGAGGCGATGGAGCCCGCCGACAGGGCGATCAACGCGTTAACGCTCACACTGATCATGATCTGGGTAAACCCCAGCACGAGGGACTGCGCCAGCACACTGCCGTGGCCATCGGGCACGATGAATTGGGGCAGCAACGACAGGTATATCACCGCAACTTTCGGGTTCAGTAGGTTGGTGATAAAGCCCATCATAAACAGCCGGCGCGGCCCGTCCTGAGGCAGCTCGCGCAACTGAAACGCCGACCGCCCACCGGGCTTCACCGCTTGCCAGGCCAGGTACAGCAAATACAACGCGCCGCCGAGCTTGAGCGCGTCATACGCGAACGGCACCGCCATCAGCAGAGCGGTAATACCCAGCGCCGCGCAGAGCATATAAACCATAAATCCCAACGCCACGCCGCCCAGGGAAATCAAGCCCGCGACCCGCCCTTGGCAGATTGAGCGGGAGATCAGATAGATCATGTTCGGGCCGGGCGTCAGCACCATCCCGAGGCAAATCAGACCAAACGCCAGCAGGCTCGACAGTTCGGGCATGGGGTAACTCCTGTAGGTAATGCCAGCCGTGGGCGCGTGGTCGCGGGTGGCGGGATGCGCACGATGGTAGGGCGGCCGAAGGCGGCGCGTTAGATACAGATGGCCCGACAAAACGTCATACAGGCACGCAGCCATGAGACGGAGCGTCTCAATCGCCCAGCGCTTTCTCAGAGGGCTGATTCAGGGCGTCTCATTCGACGGTGATTGCGGCCAGCGCGGGTTGTGCCACGGATCGCTCTAAAAAACGCCTGTGCGAGGATTTTCGCGCAGCTGGCACCGGCCTTGCTCTGGCCCTCGCAACCCCCCGCGGGGTTTGTCATTCACTGCCGTTTCAAGGAGCCTTGCCATGACCCTAACGATCAACCCGCAACGCAGCATGCGTGCCGCTGTCTGGCACGGCCGTCACGATATCCGCGTCGAAGATGTTCCCCTGCCCGATGCGCCGCCCGCCGGCTGGGTGCAGATCCGCGTGCAATGGTGCGGCATTTGCGGCTCCGATCTGCATGAGTACGTGGCCGGGCCGGTGTTCATCCCGGTCGATGCGCCGCACCCACTGACCGGCATCAAGGGCCAGTGCATCCTCGGTCACGAGTTCTGTGGCGAAATCGTCGAACTCGGCGCCGGCGTGCAAGGCTTCAGCGTCGGCGAACCGGTGGCGGCCGATGCCTGCCAACATTGCGGCACCTGCTACTACTGCACCCACGGCCTGTACAACATCTGTGAAAACCTGGCGTTCACCGGGCTGATGAACAACGGCGCCTTCGCCGAACTCGTCAACGTACCCGCCAACCTGCTGTATAAGCTGCCCGCCAACTTTCCCGCCGAAGCCGGTGCACTGATCGAACCCCTCGCGGTCGGCATGCACGCCGTGAAAAAAGCCGGCAGCCTGCTGGGGCAAAACGTTGTGGTGGTCGGCGCCGGCACCATCGGCCTGTGCACCATCATGTGCGCCAAGGCGGCGGGCGCGGCCCAAGTGATCGCCCTGGAAATGTCCGGAGCCCGCAAGGCCAAGGCCAAGGAAGTGGGCGCGACCCACGTACTCGATCCCAACCAATGCGACGCCCTGGCCGAAGTACGCCGCCTCACCGGCGGGCTCGGCGCGGACGTCAGCTTCGAATGCATCGGCAACAAACACACCGCCAAACTCGCCATCGACCTGATCCGCAAAGCCGGCAAATGCGTCCTGGTGGGCATCTTCGAAGAGCCCAGCGAATTCAACTTCTTCGAGCTGGTGGCCACCGAGAAACAGGTACTGGGTGCGCTGGCCTATAACGGCGAATTCGCCGACGTGATCGCGTTCATCGCCGATGGACGGCTGGACATCACGCCGCTGGTGACGGGGCGCATACAGCTGGAACAGATCGTGGGGGCGGGTTTCGAGGAACTGGTTAAAAACAAGGAACACAATGTGAAGATCATTGTGTCGCCAGCGCGGGTTTGAAGGGGGGAGGGGTGATGGTTGTGGCTTGATACCAACACACATGAAAAAGCCCCAGGTCTTTCGGCCTGGGGCTTTTTTATCTGTATCTGGTGCACCCGGCGGGATTCGAACCCACGACCCCTGCCTTCGGAGGGCAGTACTCTATCCAGCTGAGCTACGGATGCAATGCGGGCGCCATGATACTCATCTGGCCGGGGGGCGTCCAGTTGCAGGGCGGTGAAGGGGCAAATCAGGGCAGGGTCTTACGTCTGCGGTGTCGCTGAGGGCTTGCCCGCTTGATGTCGCCGCCCGGTCCATGGGGGCTGGGTTCAGGACTCTGGCGCAGCCGTGGACTGATGTGGCGGGTGGCCGTGGGGTGGTTTGGGGGCTTTTGGCTGGGTCGTTCTGTTCTGCTCATGCCAGCGCGTCAAGGCGTCCGCGCCGCCCTCGGCGTGGGCAAACACTGGCAGGGTGGTGATTGAAGCGAGCGCGATCCACTTGATTAACGTGTTCATTCTGCAAGTACCTTCGTGAGTGGGAATAAGCAGTCGGCAATACCGCGAAAGCGGCCGACCTTCAGGTGATGGCCGTCGTTGCGTTTTCGTATCGCTCCAGCAGCCAGGCCAGGTTTCGGTAACGCGCTGCCCACTGCTCGGCGCCCAGCCGCTGCATGGACTTGGCTGCTCTGCGTGCTTGTGCGGCACCGATGGCGGTGTGGTAAGTCGAACGGGTCAGCCTTCTATTGGCCGTGGCTGCGCAGCGGGCAATCGGCGAGCCGGGGGGCAGGCGACGTGTGTGGTGTTGGAGTCGTGCCAGTTCGCGGCTGAGTTGGAGCGATAGATAGCCAGCCTCGTAATCCCCCTGACGGTGGGCGCCCAACAGGCTTTTCAAGGCGACGATGCGGTGCTGTTGTTGCGCTTGCCACCGGCGATGATTGAGCGTGTCTGCTCGATGCAGAAGCCGGCGCGTTGCGTGTAGCAGCGAGCGTTTGAGTGCTTGCACGGTGTGCTGGGGCTTTTTCGGAACAATGTTGAACGCCAGAAGACAGATGCCCATCGCGACAAACCAGGCGAGCGCTTGGTTGACGAAGTCGGCGAAGTCGTAATGAGCGGTCGCGCCAGTGCTGACCAGCGTGTTGAACGCAATCAGGTAGGCGATCCCGATGAGGGCTTGACGAGGTCGGGTGGTGGCGTGAATGCCGAATGACCAGAACAACGCCAGCATCACTACAAGCAGTGGAAAGCCATTGATCGCCGGCATCAGTAAAAATTTGCACACCAGTGCGGCCAGCGTGGCGTAAAAGGTCCCTTTGATAAAACCGATGATGCCTTGAACCGGGTCGGGCGCCGCAGCCGATAACGTGCAGCAGGGCCCCAGCACCGCCAACAGGGTGGGGCCTTGATTCCAGCCGCTCAGGTACCACACGGCACCGGCGACCAGGGTGGCGCCCAAGGCACGCAGACCGTTGCGAGCGGCGTCCTGATAGTTGCGATGAAAGCCCTTCACCGTTTGGCGCGCTTGAGTGTCGCGCTCAAGGCTGGAGAAGCTGTGCAGGGCGGCATTCAGATCTGCAAGCTGCTCGCGCAAGCGCTCCACCCCTAACGCCGTGAGGGCAGAGTCGGTGCGAAGGCCGCCAACCGTTTCCTCGTTCTCAAGCGCGTTCATTGCTCGTTTCACCCGATCCGCCGCCGTAGTGAAGTCGACGGTACGATCGGCTAAAGCCTCGCCCAGGTGCCGAAGCGGTTTACTGATCCG
Source organism: Pseudomonas sp. ARP3 (assembly GCF_001029595.1). Lineage (NCBI taxonomy): Bacteria > Pseudomonadati > Pseudomonadota > Gammaproteobacteria > Pseudomonadales > Pseudomonadaceae > Pseudomonas > Pseudomonas sp. ARP3. The sequence goes on along the minus strand of NZ_LEKF01000002.1, from coordinate 519,058 downwards.
GTTCAACAACCAACCCGGGGCATCGTGATCGTCCAGGCGTATATCCATAACGGCCGACTGCAATTGAGCGAGACCGGTTTGAATAACGGGCAGACGCGTGCGGATAAGCACGGACTCACCCCAGCCGATGCCGAGAAGCTCATCCACTTTGCCGATGTCCATCGACAGCTGCGCGCGCTGCGCGGCCAGCTCGGGTGTTTCTTCGTTGGTGAGCCGATCAGCCAACTGGTGTGCAGCGCGGGCAGACACGTCGACCAGCGCGTTCAGCAGCTTGCTATCAATGGTTTTACGACTGCCCAGCGTGGCAATAAGGCTGAGGCTGAACACGCCGACCACCACGGCGGTGCCTCGGGTCACGATGTGATCGAAGCCTTGCTCGGGGGCGACAATGGCGGGGCCCAACGCCAGGCACACGGTGTAGCCGGCGACTACCGCCGCAGTTGCCTGGTAATGCCGCAGCAGCGTCATTGCCGCCACACATAAGCCGAGCCACAGGCCGACGCCGAAGATGAACAGCAGCATCTGCTGAGCGAACATGCCCAGCAGGATAAAGGCCGCAGTCACCCCGATAAGCGTTCCAACCATACGGTTGAAGCCCTTGCCGACCACCGCCCCTTGCACCGGATGCACCAGCAGGAGCACGGTGGAGGCCGCAGAAAAAGGCGAGTCCAGTTGCAACTCAAAACCCAGCCAGAGCGCAAGGGTTGCGGCGATGATGCTGCGCAACACATACGCGAAGGTATCGGCCGTCCACGGCAGAGGTAATGAGGCGAGCGCGCGGCGGACATACTCGGCCATCACATAAACCCCTGCAGCCAGTGGGTGAACCTCCAGTGCGACGGCGACTGCGCATCGACGATCTCAACGCTCGCCGTCATCCCCGCCGCCAGTTCGACCCCGGTCGGAACGTTATCCAGCTCGATGCGTACAGGCACGCGCTGGGCCAGTCGTATCCAGCTGAACGTCGGGCTGACTTGAGGTAACCCGCTGTCGTTGCGCAGTTCATTACCATCGGCGATCCCGCGTCCGATACTGGCGACGTGTCCCTTGAGCAGTGGCGAGAAGCCCATCAGCTTGATGGCCGCGGGCGCGCCTTCGCGGATGTTGGAGAGCTTGGTCTCTTCGAAATAGCCAGTGACCCAAAAGCTATGGCTATCGACCACGAACAAATTGGTATCGCCGTGGGCTGCGTAATCGCCTGGCTGTAAGCGCAGTTGAGTGACATAGCCGTCTACGGGGGAACGCAGGGTCGTGCGCTCCAGGTCCAGCCGCGCTCTGGCCAATTGGCCCTGCGCGGCATCGAGGCGAGCTTTGGCGACGTTCAGGGCGCGAGCGGCGTTGTCGATTTCCTCGCGGGCAATGGCGTCCCCGAGGCGAGTGCGACGTTTGAATTGTTCGTTGCGTTGCTCAAACACACTTTGCGCTTCGGCCAGCTCTGCCGCCCGTTGGCGCTGGGCCAGCAAATAGTCGCGCTGGTCGATGCGGTAGAGCAGATCGCCTTTGGACACCCATTGATTATCAGCCACCGCCAGGTGTTCGACCTGGCCGGACACCTCTGGGGCTATGCGGATAATTTGAGCGCTGACCCGCCCATCGCGGGTCCAGGGCGCCAACACGTAGGCACGCCACAGCTGCATGCACAAGGCGAGGGCGACAAGGCCCAGGGCCAGGGTCGCGGAGGCTTTAAGGCATTTGACGACAGACATGGGCGGCCTCACTCAAACCGTCAGAAACAGCGTGGCCAAAATGATCAGCAGCACAAAAAAGCGCGACAGGCTGGGATGCCATGTCCACTCCAAGGGGCCATCGACTAAATGTTTCAACGCTTGGTAAGCGAGGGCCGAGGCGATCAGATAGGCCAACAGCGGAGGGATGTAGAGGTTCGCAATCGACAGTTCACTCAGCATCGTCATCACCGTAAATCGATGGGCTCGCAGGGAACGAGCGCTACTGGATGAGAATGCTACGCAACAACCGGATGTGCCGATATCGACTACACTGCCAATTAATAATCAAATCCGGTCAATGTGAGAGATGCCAATGCAGGACGTTAAGCGCCCGCCGCTGGAGCAATTCGAACTGGACGACCTCGGTCAGCCCGCCGTGGCGCTGATGCTGACCACGCAGCAGCACGCCAGGGAGTTTCCCGTGCATGAGCACCGCAAAGGCCAACTGGTCGTGGCCTGTCGCGGCGGTATCGTTTGTACGGTGGAGAATGGGGTGTGGATGGTGCCACCGGGGTTCGGTGTGTGGATTCCGGCCGGTGTGTCCCACAGCAACCGGGTCACGGCGAATGGGCAAGTGTGCTTTCTGCTGGTTGAACCTGAGGCGGCGGCGCTGCCCGATCAATGCTGCACATTGGCGTTGTCACCGGTGATTCTCGAACTGATCTTTCATCTCAGCGCTCAGGACCAGGCGTACCCGGCGGACTCTCCCACGGCTCGGTTGACCAGCGTATTGCTCGAACAGCTGGAAATGGCACGCTGCGAGCAGTTGTACCTGCCCCTTCCTGCCGCTTCCCCCTTGCGCACCATCGCCAAGGCCCTGGCGCAGGACCCTTCCAACCGCTCGACCATCGCCGATTGGGCGCGGCAGGTGGCCATGAGCGAGCGCTCCCTGGCTCGGCTGGTCAAAAGCGAAACCGGCCTGACCTTTGGCCAGTGGCGCCGGCAATGGCAGTTGATTGTGGCATTGCAGAGCCTGGCGGAAGGAGAGACCGTCCAACGCACTGCCGAAGTGCTGGGTTATGAGTCGGTGAGCTCTTTTATCAGCATGTTCCGAAAGACCCTGGGCGCGTCGCCGGCGCGGTACGTGCGCAGTACTGGCATGGCCAAGACTTCGGCAGCGCCTACGCTGGTCAGATAACGTCAGCGAATTCGCCGTTTTCGTTCTTTTTTTCGAACATCCTATTGCCCTGCACCCCCATTGATCCTAGGATTCGTTTGAGATTTCAAACGCTCTGTCTCCCGTGCGCTTTTTCGCTTCACTCGCGCGCAGGGGCTGATTTCCCTGACGGCAGCCCACAAGGCGCCTTTCAACAACTCTAATTCGCTCCGCGTGCGCGCGGTGCTGTTAAGGAAACCCGACATGCAGCTTAAAGATGCCCAGTTGTTCCGCCAGCAAGCCTTTATCGATGGCGCTTGGGTCGATGCGGACAACGGCCAGACCATCAAGGTCAACAACCCGGCCACCGGTGAGATTCTCGGCACCGTGCCAAAGATGGGCGCCGCAGAAACCCGCCGCGCCATCGAAGCCGCCGACAAGGCGCTGCCAGCCTGGCGCGCACTGACCGCCAAGGAGCGCGCCAACAAGCTGCGTCGTTGGTTCGAACTGCTGATCGAAAACCAGGAAGACCTCGGTCGCCTGATGACCCTCGAACAAGGCAAGCCGCTGGCCGAAGCCAAGGGCGAAATCGTCTACGCCGCGTCCTTTATCGAGTGGTTCGCCGAAGAAGCCAAACGCATCTACGGTGACGTGATCCCCGGCCACCAGCCCGACAAGCGCCTGATCGTGATCAAGCAGCCGATCGGCGTGACCGCTGCGATCACCCCGTGGAACTTCCCGGCCGCGATGATCACTCGCAAAGCCGGCCCGGCCTTGGCCGCCGGTTGCACCATGGTCATCAAACCGGCCTCGCAAACCCCATTTTCGGCCCTGGCCCTGGTGGAACTGGCGCACCGTGCCGGTATCCCGAAAGGCGTGTTGAGCGTGGTCACCGGCAGCGCCGGCGACATCGGCGGCGAACTGACCAGCAACCCGATCGTGCGCAAATTGTCCTTCACCGGCTCGACCGAAATCGGTCGCCAGTTGATGGCCGAATGCGCCAAGGACATCAAGAAAGTGTCCCTGGAACTGGGCGGCAACGCGCCGTTTATCGTGTTCGACGACGCCGACCTGGATAAGGCCGTCGAAGGCGCGATCATCTCCAAGTACCGCAACAACGGCCAGACCTGCGTCTGCGCCAACCGCCTGTACATCCAGGATTCGGTATACGACGCGTTCGCGGAAAAACTCAAGGTGGCGGTGGCCAAGCTCAAGATCGGCAACGGTCTGGAAGAAGGCACCACCACTGGCCCGCTGATCGACGAAAAAGCCGTGGCCAAGGTGCAGGAGCACATCGCCGATGCGGTGAAGAAGGGCGCCAAGCTGCTCAGCGGCGGTAAGGTGATTGAAGGCAACTTCTTCGAGCCGACCATCTTGGTCGATGTGCCTAAAGACGCTGCCGTGGCCAAGGAAGAAACCTTCGGCCCGCTGGCGCCGCTGTTCCGCTTCAAAGACGAAGCCGAAGTGATCGCCATGTCCAACGACACCGAATTCGGCCTGGCTTCCTACTTCTATGCTCGCGACCTGGGCCGTGTGTTCCGCGTGGCCGAAGCCCTGGAATACGGCATGGTCGGCGTCAACACCGGGTTGATCTCCAACGAAGTGGCGCCGTTCGGCGGCATCAAGGCCTCGGGCCTGGGCCGTGAAGGGTCCAAGTACGGTATCGAGGATTACCTGGAAATCAAATACCTCTGCCTGGGCATCTAAGCCCCGTAAGAGATTGCAGTAAACGCAGAGGGCACGAGAGCGCTGACCCTTTGCGTGTGTCACATCGTTATTCGTAGTGGCCGGGAAAGCTGTGGCAGTCGATCATCGCATGCTGCCGTAGTTGCCTCCCCGCCACGTATTCCTTGGACCACGCCACCCGATGAGTGGCGAATGAGGACTTTATGAGCAAGACCAACGCATCCCTGATGAAACGCCGCGAAGCCGCTGTACCGCGCGGTGTTGGCCAGATCCACCCGATCTTCGCCGAATCGGCGAAGAACGCCACCGTGACCGACGTTGAAGGTCGCGAGTTCATCGACTTCGCCGGCGGCATCGCCGTGCTGAACACCGGCCACGTGCACCCAAAAATCATCGCCGCCGTGACCGAACAGCTGAACAAGCTGACCCACACCTGCTTCCAGGTCCTGGCCTACGAGCCTTACGTGGAGCTGTGCGAAAAAATCAACGCCAAGGTCCCTGGTGATTTCGCCAAGAAAACCCTGCTGGTCACCACCGGTTCCGAAGCCGTTGAAAACGCCGTGAAAATCGCCCGCGCCGCCACTGGCCGTGCCGGTGTGATCGCCTTCACCGGCGCTTACCACGGCCGCACCATGATGACCCTGGGCCTGACCGGTAAAGTCGTGCCTTACTCGGCCGGCATGGGCCTGATGCCCGGCGGTATCTTCCGCGCGCTGTACCCGAACGAACTGCATGGCGTGAGCATCGACGATTCGATCGCCAGCATCGAACGCATCTTCAAGAACGATGCCGAACCGCGCGACATCGCCGCGATCATCATCGAGCCGGTGCAGGGCGAGGGCGGTTTCTACGTCGCGCCAAAAGCCTTTATGAAGCGTCTGCGCGAACTTTGCGACAAGCACGGCATCTTGTTGATCGCCGACGAAGTGCAAACCGGTGCTGGCCGTACCGGTACCTTCTTCGCCATGGAACAGATGGGCGTGGCCGCCGACCTGACCACCTTCGCCAAATCCATCGCTGGTGGCTTCCCGCTGGCCGGTGTGTGCGGCAAGGCCGAGTACATGGACGCCATCGCCCCTGGCGGCCTGGGCGGCACCTACGCCGGTAGCCCGATCGCCTGCGCTGCGGCACTGGCGGTAATGGAAGTGTTTGAAGAAGAGCACCTGCTGGACCGCTGCAAAGCCGTCGGCGAACGCCTGGTGACTGGCCTTAAAGCCATCCAGGCCAAGTACCCGGTGATCGGCGAAGTACGTGCCTTGGGTGCGATGATCGCGGTGGAGTTGTTCGAAGACGGCGACAGCCACAAGCCGAACGCTGCCGCCGTGGCTGCGGTAGTGGCCAAGGCCCGTGAAAAGGGTCTGATCCTGCTGTCTTGCGGCACTTACGGTAACGTCTTGCGCGTACTGGTGCCGCTGACCTCGCCGGACGAGCAGTTGGACAAAGGCTTGGCGATCATGGAAGAGTGCTTCTCTGAACTCTGATAACGACCGCTGACAAAAAAACCGCTTCGGCGGTTTTTTTGTGCCCGTAGATTGTACGGCGCAGGCCGCGTTGACTATGGTTCAGGCATTGCCGATGGAGCGTGACGGATGACTGCGGTTGATTTACCGGCTGTACCCCGTGTGTTGATTGCCGAGGCGGACCCTTGGTCGCAAGACCTGCTCAAGCAGGTCCTGCTTGCGGTGCGTTGTGACGCCCGGCTTGATGTGTGCGCCGACGGGCAGCAGGCTGCGACCCTGCTGCGCGACAAGCCCTACGATCTGATCCTGGCCGACTGGGAGTTGCCGGTCATCGACGGCTTGGATCTGCTGCGCGCGGTGCGTCAGCAGCGCCGTACGCCGCCTCTGCCATTTATTTTGCTGAGCAGTCGCAATGACAGTGCCAGCGTGCGCGAAGCCTTGCCCCTGGCACCCACGGCATACCTGACCAAACCGCTGAACATGCAGGCGCTGACCCAGCGTCTGCAGGACTTGCTGCTTAACGAAGGCGAAAGTGTGTATTGCGAAGTACCGGCGCTGACGCCGGGCATGACGTTGCCGGGGTTTCTGGAGCAGCGTCGCGAAGCGTCCGATGGCGCACCGCTGCGGGTCGATGTGCAAGCGGCCGTGCAGCACAGCCTCGGCTCCGAGGGCCTGGACCTCAAACGCCTGGAAGAACAGGTGCGCACGGACCCGCAAATCACCGCCGTGCTTATCGCCGCCGCCAACAGCGCCGGCCATCACGGCGCTCCGGTGCAGACCCTGCACGCGGCGTTGCACACACTGGCGCCGGGGCAAAGCATGAACCTGATCCTGGGCCTGGCGCTCAAGCACAACGTAGTACTCGGCGATCCGGTGCTGGCGGCGTACGCCGAGCGCTATTGGCAGTTGTCCCAAGACACGGCGGATTACGCGCTGCTGCTTGCGCACTTGCTTGATCTGGATCGCGAGCGCTGCTACAGCGCCGGCATCCTGCATCAGCTGGGGGACCTGGCGCTGTTGCGCAGCCTGGAAGACTGGCGCCGGGGCGGTGGGGAGCTGGACGACAAAGTGATTGGCGAGTCCCTCGACACTTTTGGCGCCGCCTTCGGCTCGTCGCTGCGCGCGCGCTGGCGCTTGCCGCTGGAACTGCGTCAGCTGATTGCGGCGAGCTATTCCCTGGAGGGCGGGGTGTATGCCCGTGATGCGCTGGCGGTGAACCTGGCCGCGCAAATGGCGCGGTTGACTGAGCACGAAGGCTTGGAAGCGTTGGCCGACGGCAAGACGGCACGTTTGCTCAAGATCGGCTTGTCGGAGTTGACGCGGATTCGCAAAAGGCCGGTGGGCTAAAAGTCGACGGTGGCGACGATGATGCGGTTCTTGCCCTGGCGTTTGGCTTCGTACATGGCGGCATCGGCACGGGCGAACAGGTTGTCCAGGGTTGAGTCTTCTTCGCTGAGGTTGGCCAGGCCCTGGCTGACGGTCACGCCAAATGCCTGGCCTTCGTAGCTGAAGTTCAGCGCTTGAATCTCTTTACCCAGACGTTCTGCCACCTGCAGCGCCATCTCCGGCGCGCAGCCAGGTAGCACGGCGGCAAACTCCTCGCCGCCAATGCGCCCGAACAGGTCGCCACGGCGCAGCACCCCTCGGCCACTTTCGGCGATACGCCGCAGTACCTGGTCACCTTCCAGGTGGCCATAGGTGTCGTTGATGTCCTTGAAGTCGTCGATGTCCAGCAACAGAAAGGCCAGCGGCGCACCCTGTACGCTGGCGGTGTCGAAGGCTTGGTTGGCGCACTCGAAGAAGTGCCGGCGATTGCTGCTCTGGGTCAGCACGTCAGTGGTGGCCAGGCGGTGCAACTCCAGCTCCAGTTGCTTCTTTTCGGTGATGTCCTCGGCTATGCCCACCACGATCACCGGCTCGCCAGGCTCGACCTGCTGGTTGATGTAGCACTTGTCGCTCAGCCAGCGAATCTTGCCTTCGGCGGTGATGATGCGGTATTCGCGGTTTTCCACCGCGCCCTGTTCCAGCACGCGGGCCAGGCTTTGTTCGGCGTAATCGAGGTCTTCGGGGTGAATGCTGTTGCGCCATTCGCGATGATCGGCCAACAGCAGGCTGGCAGGGCGGCCGAAGACGCGTTCGTAGGCCGGGCTGACGTACAACACGCGGCGCGTCTCCCACTCCATGGCCCAGAGCACGGCATTCACACTCACCAGCAGCGAGCTGAGCAGTTGTTCGCGTTCGCTCAGCCGCTCGACTTCACCCTGAGCATGCACCAACGCCAGCAGGGTCGAAGCCGCAGCCGGAAGCGGTTGTTCGGCAGTGGGCGGGTCAGGTAAATGAGGCTTTTCTTGAACCATCGGCACAACTCTCTCTGGGCGCGCCGCAAGGCGAAGCAGCGGTCACAACAAGGGGCCACCATGATGGCGAAGTGTTCTTTGAGAGAGGCGAATTGCGGTGAAGTTCCGTCAACGGTATCGATTGGCGGCGCCCGGTAAATGACGCCAAAAACAGGTCGCGTGGGAGGGCGAGCCCTCCCACGGCAGGGTCACACGGCGGCAGGGCGCAGCGAGTAGGTTTTCAACTGGTGGGCAAAATCCCGCAGGGATTGGATGCCACTGGCTTCGGCTTCGTGTACCCATTCCTTGATGGCCGCCAGCATGTCGTGACCATTGGCGCTGGTCTTGACCCAGATCTGTTGCAGCGCCAGACGCTTCTCGTAGATCACCTTCAGCGCCTGGCTGTGTTCCAGCATGCTTTGGATGCGCAAGTGATGGCGATCATCCAGCAGGCTGGTTTCCCGCGACAGCAGGCGCTTGGCCCGATGGAATTGGTGCCGCACCGAGTGATCGACTTTTTCCAGTTCCTGTTTGACCAGCGGGCCAATCACCAACTTGCGGTACTGGGCCATGATCTGGAAGCGGTTGTTGAGGATCGCCATGGCGGTGTCCATGTCCAAATGGCCTTTGCCCTCCACGCGATGGGCAATCGGCGCCACGCGCTGCACCTTGGCCAGGCGCAGGAAGCTGAACACCTTGATCCACGCCCAACCCAGGTCGAACTCCCATTTCTTCACCGACAACTTGGCGGAGTTCGGGTAGGTGTGGTGATTGTTGTGCAGTTCTTCACCGCCGACGATGATGCCCCACGGCACCAGGTTGGTGGCCGCGTCGCGGCATTCGAAGTTGCGATAGCCCACCGCATGGCCCAGGCCGTTGATTACGCCGGCAGCCCAGAACGGGATCCACATCATCTGGATCGCCCAGATAGTGATGCCGATGGTGCCGAACAGCAGCAGATCGATCACGCCCATGATCGCCACGCCCAGCAGTGGGTAGGGGGTGTAGAGGTTGCGTTCGAGCCAGTCGTCCGGGCAGTTCTTGCCGTAGATACGCAGGGTCTCGGGGTTCTCCGCCTCGGCGCGGTAGAGTTCGGCACCCTTGCGCAGGACGGTAGACAGGCCCTTGATCACCGGGCTGTGGGGGTCGTCGACGGTTTCGCATTTGGCGTGGTGTTTGCGGTGGATGGCGGTCCACTCGCGGGTGTTCTGCGCCGTGGTCAGCCACAGCCAGAAGCGGAAGAAGTGTTTAAGCCCGGCATTGAGCTCCAGGGAGCGATGGGCGGAATAGCGGTGCAGATAGACGGTGACCGCAATGATGGTCACGTGGGTCATCAACAGAGTGACTGCCACCAGTTGCCAGGCCGACAAGTCAAGAAAACCGTTGTACCACATAGGCTGTATGGCCCTCAGATAAAGAAAAGAACAGCTCACGCATTATCACTAAGCCTACAGAGAAAACCAGCCGCCCTTTCAGATAAGACTTACTGGATGTTTCTTATTCTATAATCCGCAGCTTCGTGGGGCGATTCTGTTTTTTGGGTAAGGATTACTGAACCTATGCTGCTTTCATACCGAGGTGCCCTGCGCGCGGGGCTGGTATATCTGCTGGTTTCCGTCTTATGGATCGGGCTCACGCAGCGTGTATTGATCGAGTTCTTCGATAACCCCAACGACATGAGTCAATGGATGCAGGTGCGCGGCTACGTGTGGGTGGCCATTACAGCGCTGGTGATCTCCCTGATATGCGCGCACTTCGCCCGGGCTCACCTGCTGTTGCAGCCGACCAAGGAGCACCGCGAGCGCCTGCGCCAGGCCGCCGCCGTGTTCGATTGCACTCGTGAAGGCGTGCTGGTCACCGATGCCCAGGGCCTGATCGTGCACGTCAATCGTGCGTTTATGGAGATCACCGGATACCGGCGCGACGACGTGATGGGCCAGCAGCCGAGTTTGTTCAAGTCCGGGCGCCATTCGTCGCTTTTTTACCAACAGATGTTCCAGGCCTTGGAGCGCACGGGCGAATGGAGCGGTGAAATCTGGAATCGGCGCAAAAGCGGCGAAATCTACCCGCAATGGCAAACCATCCGGGTGATTCACGATGATCATGGCCACATCAGCCATTACGTCGCGGTGTTTTCCGATATCAGCGCCATCAAGAACTCCGAGCACGAGCTGGCTCACTTGGCGCACCACGACCCCCTGACCGATCTGCCCAATCGTCTGCTATTCACCGACCGCACCGAACAGGCGCTGGCCTCGGCGCAAATCCACAAACGCGGTTGTGCTTTGCTGTTGCTCGACCTGGATCACTTCAAAATCATCAATGACAGCCTCGGCCATAACGTCGGCGATCAATTGCTCAAACTGGTCGCCGAGCGGCTGCAGAGCCTGTTCGGCCCCGGCGTGACCCTAGCGCGGCTGGGCGGGGATGAATTCGCGGTGCTGGCGGAAAGTTGTCCACAGGTGGTGCAGGCCGCGGCATTGGCTCAGCGCATGCTCGATGTGATGAAGCAACCGTTCATCTTTGACGGCCATCAGTTGTTTGTCAGTGCCAGCATCGGTATCAGTTTGTTCCCCAACGACGCCCTCAGCGCCGAACAATTGTTGCGCAACGCCGATTCCGCACTGTTCAAAGCCAAGGGCGTCGGTCGCGAAAGCTACGCGCTGTACACCGAGGAACTCACGGCCCATGCACAGAACCGCGTGGAGGTGGCCAGCGAGCTGCGTCGCGCCCTCGAACAGCAGGAACTGCGCGTGTATTACCAGCCAGTGCACGACCTGACGGGCAGCCGCCTGGTGGGCTTGGAAGCGTTGGTACGTTGGCAGCACCCGGAGCGCGGCCTGGTGCCGCCCATCGAATTTATCCCGATTGCCGAACGCACCGGCCTGATCGCAGAGATCGACGCCTGGGTCATGGACCAAGCCTGCCGCCAGATGTGCCAATGGCTGGCCGACGGCCTAAGGCTGAGCTTTGTCGCCGTCAACGTGTCCAGCCGCCTGTTCGCCCGGCGCGAGCTGTACGAGCAAGTCGCCCAGGTGCTGCATGACACCGGTTTGGACCCGGCATTCCTGGAACTGGAAGTCACCGAAAGCGCGGTGATGGACGACCCCGAGGCGGCCCTGGAACAGCTGCATCGCCTGCGCGAATTGGGTTTGCGCCTGGCGATCGACGACTTTGGCACCGGCTATTCCTCCCTGCTGCGCCTCAAGCGCCTGCCCGTGCAGAAGCTCAAGATCGATCAGGGGTTTGTCGCCGGGTTGCCATGGGATGAAGACGACATGGCGATCGTGCGCGTGGTCATCGCCCTGGCCAAAAGCATGGGCATGCAGGTGCAGGCCGAGGGTATCGAACAGGTGGAGCAGGCGCGGTTCCTGTTGGAGCAGGGCTGTGATCTGGGCCAAGGGTATTGGTTTGGCCGGCCGATGTCAGCGTCCGAAATAGATTGGCACCGCGCGCCCCTCATCCAAACTTGAAATGTGGGAGGGGGCTTGCCTCCTTTCTAACGCTCCACGCCTTGCCAGAAAATTCTTTTTGGTTATATAAAAATTCTTAAATAGTATTTTTAAGAATATTCACGCTTATCTACTATCGCTCTCACGCCGCAAGCAGTGCCGCCACTGCCAGGCACTATTCATTTCAGGAGCGAGACCATGAGCGCATCTCTACGTAGCGTCGACGGCCAGGACGAAGCAACCATCTTGCGTGAGATCCAGAGCGCCCTGCGCGATCTGCGTTTTGGCGCGGTGGAAATCACCGTGCACAACGCCCAAGTGGTGCAGATCGAGCGCAAGGAAAAATTCCGTTTGCAGAACCCCGGTAACAAACCGAGCTAAGCGCTGACGGCGATAGACCCGCAACTATAAGAAAAAGCCAACACCCCAGAATTTCAGGAGCTTCTATGTCGTCGATTCGCCGTTATGCCCTGGCCGCCCTGGCCAGCGCCGTGTTTGCCGGTTCCGCGGTTGCCAAGGACTACGAGTTGCTCAATGTCTCGTACGATCCGACCCGCGAGCTGTACCAGGATTACAACGCGGAATTCACCAGCTTCTGGAAACAGTCCCATCCCGGCGACACCGTCAAGATCCAGCAATCCCACGGCGGTTCTGGCAAGCAAGGCCGTGCGGTGATCGACGGCCTGCGCGCCGACGTAGTGACCCTGGCCCTGGCCGGTGACATCGACGAAATCGCCAAACTGGGCAAAACCCTGCCGGAAAACTGGCAGACCCGCCTGCCAGACGCCAGTACTCCGTACACCTCGACCATCGTGTTCCTGGTGCGCAAGGGCAACCCCAAAGGCATCAAGGACTGGGGCGATCTGATCAAGAAGGACGTCTCGGTGATCACGCCAAACCCGAAAACTTCCGGCGGCGCCCGCTGGAACTTCCTCGCCGCCTGGGCCTATGGCCTCAAGGCCGGCGGCAGCGAAGCCAAGGCCCAGGAATATGTGAAGGAACTGTTCAAGCACGTACCGGTGCTGGACACCGGCGCGCGCGGCTCGACCATCACCTTCGTCAACAACGGTCAGGGCGACGTGTTGCTGGCCTGGGAAAACGAAGCGTTCCTGGCGCTCAAGGAAGACGGCGGCAAAGACAAATTCGATATCGTCGTACCGTCCCTGTCGATCCTCGCCGAACCGCCGGTAGCGGTGGTGGATAAGAACGCCGAGAAGAAGGGCAACACCGAAATCGCCACCGAATACCTCAAGCACCTGTACAGCCCCGCTGGCCAGGAGATTGCGGCGAAAAACTTCTACCGTCCACGGGATGAGAAAGTCGCCGCCAAATACGCCCAGCAGTTCCCGAAACTGGACTTGGTGACTATCGACAAAGACTTCGGCGGCTGGAAAACTGCCCAACCGAAATTCTTCAATGACGGTGGCGTGTTCGACCAGATCTACACGGCGCAGTAAGCCAGCAACAACCCGCCCACAGAGCCCGCATTCAGCTGCGGGTTTTGTGTGTCCGTTACGCTAACCAAGGACTCTTATGTCGCGTCGTATCTCCCCCGTCATACCCGGCTTCGGGCTGACGCTGGGTTACACCGTGGTGTACCTCAGCCTGATCGTGCTCATCCCCCTCGCGGCGATGTTCGTTCACGCCGCTCAACTCACCTGGGATCAGTTCTGGGCCATTATTTCCGCACCCCGCGTGCTGGCGGCATTGAAGCTGAGTTTCAGCACCGCGCTGTACGCCGCGTTGATCAACGGCGTGATCGGCACGCTGCTGGCCTGGGTGCTGGTGCGCTACACCTTCCCCGGTCGCAAGATCATCGACGCGATGATCGACCTTCCATTCGCCTTGCCCACCGCCGTGGCCGGTATTGCGCTGACCGCGCTGTATACGCCGACCGGCCTGGTGGGCCAGTTCGCCGCCGACCTGGGCTTCAAGATCGCCTACACGCCGTTGGGCATCACCCTGGCGCTGACCTTCGTGACTCTGCCGTTCGTGGTGCGCACGGTGCAGCCGGTACTGGCCGATATCCCGCGCGAAGTCGAAGAAGCCGCCGCCTGCCTGGGCGCCAAGCCGTTGCAGGTGTTCCGCTACATCCTCGTGCCGGCGCTGTTGCCGGCCTGGCTGACCGGTTTCGCTTTGGCGTTCGCCCGTGGCGTGGGGGAGTACGGCTCGGTGATTTTTATCGCCGGCAATATGCCGATGAAAACCGAGATCCTGCCGCTGCTGATCATGGTCAAGCTCGACCAATACGACTACCGCGGCGCCACCTCCATCGGGGTGCTGATGCTGGTGGTTTCCTTTGTGCTGCTGCTGCTGATCAACTTGCTGCAGCGGCGTATCGAACGTCCTTAAGGAGGCGCGGAACATGTCCCAATCGTCTATTTCCGCCGCGTCCTCCAACGCCGCCCGACGTGGCAGCGCAGCGTCGCGGCGCATCCTGATCGGCTTCGGCTGGCTGGTGTTCGTGCTGTTTTTGCTGCTGCCGCTGTTTATCGTGGTGTCCCAGGGCCTGAAGAACGGCCTCGGCGCGTTCTTTACCGCGATTCTGGAACCCGATGCGCTCTCGGCGTTGAAACTCACGGTGATCGCCGTGGCCATTTCGGTGCCGCTCAACGTGGTGTTCGGCGTCAGCGCGGCGTGGTGCGTGAGCAAGTATTCGTTCCGTGGCAAAAGCATTCTGGTGACGCTGATCGACCTACCGTTCTCGGTATCGCCGGTGATTGCCGGTCTGGTGTATGTGCTGATGTTCGGCGCCCAGGGCTTCTTTGGCCCGTGGCTGCAAGAGCACGACATCCAGATCGTGTTCGCTTTGCCGGGCATCGTGCTGGCGACCATTTTCGTCACCGTGCCCTTCGTGGCCCGTGAGTTGATCCCGCTGATGCAGGAGCAGGGCACTCAGGAAGAAGAGGCCGCGCGCCTGCTCGGTGCCAACGGCTGGCAGATGTTCTGGCATGTCACCGTGCCGAACATCAAATGGGGCCTGATCTACGGCGTGGTGCTCTGCACGGCGCGGGCGATGGGGGAGTTCGGCGCGGTGTCGGTGGTGTCCGGCCACATTCGCGGCGTGACCAACACCTTGCCGCTGCATGTCGAGATTCTCTACAACGAATACAACCACGTCGCCGCGTTCGCGGTGGCGAGTCTGTTGCTGGTCCTGGCGCTCTTCATCCTGCTGCTCAAGCAGTGGAGCGAGAACCGTATCAATCGCCTGCGCGCCAGTGCGGCAGAGGAATAAGTCATGTCGATCGAAGTCCGTAACGTCAGCAAGAACTTCAACGCCTTCAAGGCCCTGGACAGCATCAATCTGGATATCCAGAGCGGCGAGCTGGTGGCGTTGCTCGGCCCTTCCGGCTGCGGCAAGACCACCTTGCTGCGCATTATCGCCGGCCTGGAAACTCCGGATGACGGCAGCATCGTGTTCCACGGCGAAGACGTGTCTGGCCATGATGTGCGTGATCGCAACGTCGGTTTTGTGTTCCAGCACTACGCGCTGTTCCGCCATATGACCGTGTTCGACAACGTCGCCTTCGGCCTGCGTATGAAACCGAAAAACCAACGGCCCAGCGAAAGTCAGATCGCGGCGAAAGTCCATGAGCTGCTGAACATGGTGCAGCTCGATTGGCTGTCCGACCGCTACCCGGAACAACTCTCCGGCGGCCAACGCCAGCGCATCGCCCTGGCCCGCGCCCTGGCGGTGGAACCCAAAGTACTGCTGCTGGACGAACCCTTCGGCGCCCTCGACGCCAAGGTGCGTAAAGAACTGCGCCGCTGGCTGGCGCGCTTGCATGAGGACATCAACCTCACGTCGGTTTTCGTGACCCACGACCAGGAAGAGGCCATGGAAGTCGCCGACCGTATCGTGGTGATGAACAAGGGCGTGATCGAGCAAATCGGCTCACCGGGCGAGGTGTACGAAAACCCGGCGAGTGACTTCGTGTACCACTTCCTCGGCGACTCCAATCGCCTGCACTTGGGCGAAGACCAGCACGTGCTGTTCCGCCCCCATGAAGTGTCGCTGTCGCGCCATGAACTGGAAGACCACCACGCCGCCGAAGTCCGCGATATCCGCCCGTTGGGAGCGACGACGCGAGTGACCTTGAAGGTGGAGGGTCAGCCCGAACTGATCGAAGCCGAAGTGGTGAAAGACCACGACAGCCTGATCGGCCTGGCCCGTGGCGAAACCCTGTTCTTCAAGCCCAAGGTCTGGCAAAAAACCTGAGAACCCTGCACTACCCAATGTGAGAATGGGGCCAATGTGGGAGGGGGCAAGTCGAATCGTCGCACCGCCCCTCCCACATTCAGACCTGTCTCGGCTTTAGATCGCGGCGCGCCACCGGGCCCGAGCGTTCTTCGATCTGCCGCTTGAGCCCCTGCCGCAACCCCAGCAAAAACGCCACCTCCGCCACCACAAACAGCGGCCCCACTATCAACCCCGAAATGTCATCCACAAACGCCGGTTTCTTGCCTTCGTAATAGTGGCCGACAAACTGAATCACCCAGCCCACCACAAACAGCCCGATGCCGCTGCTCAGCCATACCAGCGTGCTGTGCGTGGCGAGTGTGTGCCCGGCCCACACCGATAAGCCCATAAGCGCGCTCATCAACACGCCGAGCGCCAGTTCCAGACGCAAGTAAAACCATGCCGACAGCAGCGCCACGATAAGCGCCGGAGATATCCACAGGCCGCCGATAGCCCAGGTGGGGCGCGACAGCAGCACGGCGACGGCGATGACGATCAACGGGATGCCGACAAAATGGCTAGCGATATTGCGCGGGTCGCGGTGGTAGGCGGCGTATTGACTGAGGTGGTCGACGAGGCTTTTCATTGTTGTTCCTCCTGTAGGATGTTTGATCATGCCCTGTCGGACCACGCCTGACTGTCAGCTGGGCGACAATCTTCGGAGCGCTCATGAACCCAGAGAACTGGCACCGCCAATTGGTCACCGGCCACTGGTTCAGCCATTTACCGGACGATTTTCAGCGTAGCCTGCTGGCGGCCGCTCGGTTGCGCACGTTGGCGGCGGGACAGTTGCTGTTCAAACGCGGCGATCCGCCCTGTGGCCTGTATGCCGTGCTCGACGGCGCGGTGCGTATCAGCGCGGTCAATGCCCAAGGCAAGGAAGCGGTTTTGAGCCTGGTGGAAACCCCTTACTGGTTCGGTGAAATCTGCCTGTTCGACGGCCTGCCGCGCACCCATGATGCGCTGGCCATGGGGCCGTGCACGTTACTGCAGGTGTCGCAGGCAGCGATGCTCGCGCTGCTTGAGCGCCAGCCGGTGTACTGGCGGGAAGTGGCCCTGTTGATGAGCCATAAACTGCGGCTGTCGTTGATCAATATCGAACAGATGAGCCTGATGCCCGCGTCGGCGCGTCTGGCCCATCGGTTGCTGATGATTGCCGAAGGCTACGGCGAAATCGAACAGGTACGCCGCGTGCTGCAACTGCCCCAGGAAGACCTGGCGGCGATGTTGGGCCTGTCGCGCCAGACCATCAACAGCTTGCTCAAGAGCCTGGAGCAGCAGGGCATTATCGGCTTGAGTTACGGCGCAATCGAAGTGCTCGACCTGCCTGGCCTGCGGCGTGCCGCAGGCGCGTGAACTAGGAACCGCGGTAGGTGGAGAACCCGTACGGGCTGAGCAGCAGCGGAATGTGGTAGTGCTGGTCGGCCTGCTTGACCTGGAAAATCACCGGCACTTCCGGGAAGAACGTCTCGCGGTTGGCTTTTTTGTAATAGTCGCCGGTCTTGAACACCACGCGGTACTCGCCGGGCGTCAGGCTGCGGTCGGCGGGGAACAGTTCGGCAATGCGCCCTTGCTGGTTGGTCACGCCCTCGGACAGCGCTTGCCAGTGATCGCCCACCTGCTGTTCCAGGGTGACGCTGACGCCCGCCGACGGCAGGCCGTTTTCCAGGTTGAGAACGTGCACGCTCAGCGGGTTGCCGGCGGCCAGGGCCAGGTTGCACAGGCCGCTCAGGCTGAGGGCGGCGAGGGTCATGCTCAGGGTTTTCATGGGGAGGTCCTTTCGAGGGTTAATCACAGAGAAGTTTTCAGGCCCAGTTGCTCGGCGGCCTGGACTGCACAGGCTTCGTCCTGCGCTGCGCCACCGGCTCCGGCGATACCCAGCGCGCCGACCAGTTCGGCGTCGGCAAACAACGGCACGCCGCCACCGAGCAACAGCAATTCGGGCAAGGTGTTAAGGTTGGCCGCTTCCGGGTTGTTGCGGGCGCGCTCGGCAAATAGCCGGGTGGCGGTTTTGCTCGACAGCGCGGTGTAGGCCTTGCGTTGGCTGGCGAGGCTGTTGTGCGGCCCGACAGCGTCGGCGCGCAGGGCCACCAGCAAATTGCCGCCGCGATCGAGCACGGTCAGCGCGGCGTTGCAGTGGGCCAGGCTGGCATCGGCCAATTGGCGGGCGGTACGCAGATCCAAATCGGCATGGCGTGGCAATTGCGGTGCCGCTTGGGCGGCGCCGGTCAGGGCCAGGCTCAGAAACAAAGCAGTGCGATACATGGTGAAAGCTCCGTTGAACAGGCCACCACGGTAGCCAGTGAACGGGGTCAGAAGCCGCACAATTGGATGACAGGTTTGTCATTAAACCCAGAGGTAAGGCATGCAGGTGTTGTTAGTGGAAGACCAGCCGCAGCTGGCGCAACGCATGGCCCAAGGCTTGAGCGAGGCGGGTTTCGCCGTAGAAGTCGCGGCCAACGGCATGGCCGCGCAGCGCTTTGTGGAAAGCAGCGTGTACGACCTGGTGATCCTGGACGTGATGTTGCCGGGCCTGAATGCCTGGACGCTGCAGCAGGCGATCCGACAGCAGGGCGACACGCCGCTGTTGTTCTTGACCACACCGGGCGGGATCGAAGATCGCCTGCGCGGGTTGGAACTGCATGAGGATGACTACCTGCTCAAGCCCTTTGATGACAAGGCTCTGGTCGCGCGGGTCAAGAAGCTGTTGCGGCGCGAGCGTGGGCGCTAACCCAGGCCTTCTCTGAACTGCCCCGGCGTCATCCCCGTCCAGCGCTTGAACGCGCGGTTGAAGCTGCTGGTATCGGCAAACCCTAATAAATGGCTGATCTCGGCCAACGAACACTGCGGATCGCGCAGGTGCTGCAACGCCAGGTTCTGCCGACATTGGTTGAGCAGCGCATCGAACCGACAGCCTTCATCCGCCAGGTGCCGTTGCAGGCTGCGCAGGCTCAGGTGCAGGGCTTGGGCAACGCGTTCGGCGCTGGGCTCGCCGTCCGGTAATTGCGCTTCGATAACCGCCCGCACCTTGCGCTCCCAGGTCAGCGGTTGCAGTTGGGCGAGGGTGCGTTTGAGCACGGTTTCGTTGTGTTCGGCCAGCTCCGGGTTGGCGTCGTCCAGGTGGCTGTCGAAGTCGCGCGCGGCGAATTCCAGGCGGTCTTCGTCGGCGGCGAAAAATACCGGCGCGCGGAACACCGTTTGCCACGGCGTCGGGTCGGCCGGCGGCGGGCGGCGCAGGTACACGGCCAACGGCGCGTAATCCCGACCCAGGCGATTGCGGCAGGTGCGCACGTAAATCGCCGCGAACGCATCAATGGCCTCCAACGCTGGCGCCGGGCTGCCTGGCGGTTGCAGCAGGCGAAACCGATAACGCTCGCCATCGCCGCTCAACTCCAGGGTCAAGGCGTCACTGACCACCGGGTGGTAACGCACGATGCGTTCGAACACCTCGCGCAAACTGCCGCTGGCCACCAGCGCATAGCCCAACGCATGAAACGTGGTGGGGCTGACAAACCGCGACACCCGCAGACCGATCGCCGGATCGCCGCTGGCCTGCACCGCCAATTCCCACAGGCGCGTGGTGGCCGACAGCGGGTAGCGCGCGTTGGGGTCCTCCATCAGCTGCGGATCGAGCCCGGCCTCGCGGCATAGCGCGGCGCTGTCCAGGCCCAAGGCATCGAGCTGCTTGCGCAAGGCGCGGGTCCAGCTGGCGAGGGAGGTGGGTTCGGTCATGGCGATTGGCGTTTGCGGTCAACAGGTTGGCGTGTGGGGCTAGCGTCCTGCGCAAGCGCCTGGTGCAGGATGTAAACCTCGATAAACAAGAGGATGGGAGCATGGACGGTACTTCTGCAAGTCCCCAATCGCTGAATGCACAACAACGTTCGGCGCACATTCGCGAAGTCGTACTCGCCGAAGGCGTGCGCTTGCGCCAGCAATACCCCTGGCTGCTGCATCAGGACGCGCTGGGCGCGGGCATCCTGGCCTTTGCGTTGCTGGGCATGCTCGGCTCGGCGGCGCTCTACATTACCGGGCATATGGCCTGGTGGGTATGCCTGCTGCTTAACGCATTTTTTGCGTCACTGACCCATGAGCTGGAACATGACCTGATCCACAGCATGTACTTTCGCAAGCAACGTGTGCCGCATAACCTGATGATGGCGCTGGTGTGGCTGGCGCGGCCGAGCACCATCAACCCATGGATTCGCCGCCACTTGCACCTCAATCATCACAAGGTCTCCGGCACCGAGGCCGACATGGAGGAGCGCGCAATCACCAACGGCGAACCGTGGGGCCTGGCGCGCCTGTTGATGGTGGGCGATAACGTGATGTCGGCGTTTATCCGCATGCTGCGGGCCAAGACTTGGAGCCATAAATTCAAGATCCTCAAGCGCGCGCTGCTGGTCTACGCGCCGCTGGCGCTGCTGCATTGGGGCGCGTGGTACGTGTTTCTCG
Source organism: Pseudomonas sp. ARP3 (assembly GCF_001029595.1). NCBI lineage: Bacteria > Pseudomonadati > Pseudomonadota > Gammaproteobacteria > Pseudomonadales > Pseudomonadaceae > Pseudomonas > Pseudomonas sp. ARP3. The sequence continues at coordinate 498,609 of NZ_LEKF01000002.1, read as the reverse complement.
GGTTCCACGCCGCCAACGGTGTCGCCAGCTTGCTCGGCGCGCCCATCGAATGGTCGGCGGGCACCTTGCAGATGATGCACGTGATCGACATCGCCGCCGTGGTGATCATCGGGCCCAATGTGCTGCGCACGTTCTGCCTGCACTTTGTCAGCTCCAACATGCACTACTACGGCGATGTGGAACCGGGCAATGTGATCCAGCAAACCCAGGTGCTAAACCCATGGTGGATGTGGCCGTTGCAGGCGTTCTGCTTCAACTTTGGCAGCACCCACGGGATTCATCATTTTGTGGTGAAGGAACCGTTCTATATCCGCCAGATGACGGCCAAGGTGGCGCATAAGGTCATGGCCGACATGGGCGTGCGCTTCAATGATTTCGGCACATTTGCGCGGGCCAATCGGCTTGAGCCCATGGCGGCGCCCAATGCAGGCCTCAACCCGGCGGAAACGGTGCTGCGCTAAGGTGCGGCGGCCGGTTGAGGTGGCGAGTCTGGCCACCCCCGTGCTCAGTCGTTGACGGCACGGATGTGGGCGGCCAGCTCGGCCAACGTCGAATCGTCGGCCCGGGCGCAGTCATGGGATGAGAGATAGCCCTCATAGCGATCAAAAAACTTATCCACGCGGGAACTGATTTTTTTGAAGGCGCTGTCCTCGCCCGTTCCGTGCATCGGGAACAGTTTGGCGTGCAAATGATCGACGCCATAACCCTCCAGAATCATGCCGGTCCTCGCCACACCCGCGAGCGCCCGGTCAATCAGCAGTGCGGTCTTCTTGGCCGCAACCACCAATTCGCACAGCACCTCGTCCGACTGGGCAAACCCATAGCTGCCGTAATGAGCCTTGGGAATCACCACGCTGAACCCTGGGGTGTTGGGAAAGATGGAGAGGAAAGCCATGTGGCTCTGGTCTTCCCATAACAGGTGGGCAGGGGCGGTGCCGCGGGCGATGTTGCAGAAGATACAGTCCATCAGACGACGTCCTCGTTTTCGTCAAAGGGGCGGGTGGAGTTCAGTGGTGTAAATCTGACATGGGTGTGTGTCGCTAGTGTGTAAAGCGCTGGCTGGGGGCCACGACGGCCAGTTCGACGCGATAGCTTGCCGGGCTGAATACCCGCGTCACGGCCAGCATCGCCAGCACTGTCACGGTCAGCACCCACCAGGCACTGACGAAGTCGCCAGTAAGCTGGCGCAGCCAACCGGTCATCCACGGTGAAATGGCGTTGATCAAAAACCCCACGCCTTGCACGAAGGCCGCCAGTTGCCCGGCATGGCGTGGGTCGCGGTGGTGGTCGAGGGTCAGCAGCAGGCTCAGGGCAAAGCAGGCGCCCAGGCCGAAGCCGCACAGGGCCACCCACAGGTGGGGATATTCCAGCGGCGCGAAGATCAGGCCGAGGTAACCCACGGTTTGCGCCAGCAGGCTGATGACCAGCAACGGACGACGATCGACACCGCGTTGCGCCAGCACCGGCATCAGCAGCGCGGCGATCACTTGAAAAATGGTCATGTACGCCAGCAGCGAGCCGCTGGGCAGCACGCCCCAGCCCAGTTGCTGGTAATAAGCCGGTAGCCAGGCCACCAGGCTCATGTAGCCGCAGTTCACCAGGCCGAAATACAACGCCAGCAACCACGCGCGCCGATTGCGCAGGCCTTCCAGCGCCGGCGGCACTTGCGGGTTACGCGCCGCGCCCAGCGGCAGCCAGGCCCACAACAGCAACGCGCCGAGTGCCGGCAACAGCCAGACTCCGAGCCCGGCCTGCCACTGCGCAAAGTGCGTCGCCACCACCGGGCTGAGCAACGCCGCCAGCCCGCCGCCGGCCATCAGCGACGCCGAGTACACCCCCATCGCCACCGGCACGCGATGACGAAACTCGCGCTTGATCATCGCCGGCACCAGCGCCTGGATCAGCGCCACACCGGCCCCGCCGAGCAATGCCGTGACCAACAGCGCCGACGCCTGCCCCATCAGCCAGCGCGCCAGGCAGGCCAACAGGATCATCATCAGCCCCAGGGCGATGCCACGCCGCTCGCCCAAGCGTGCTTCCACCCGCACGCCGACCAGCGCCACCAGGCCCATGCACACCACCGGCAGGCTGGTCAGCAGGGCGCTGCTCTGGAAACTCAAGCCCGTGGCCTGGCGAATTTCGCCCAGCAGCGGGCTGATTGAGCTGAGGATTGGTCGCAGGTTCAGGCCCAGCACCAGCAATAGTCCCCAGCCGGCGAGGGATTTGTTCAGGGTCATGCAGGCCGCTCCGGGCACGATGGGAGGTGAAGTATGGGCAGCCCTAAGGGTATTCTGAAATTAAATATAACCATGCCAATCAGTGGCAAACACAATGGTGATGTGGATGTTCGACCCCGTGTTATTACGCAGTTTTGTCGCCGTGGTGGACTGCGGCAACTTCACCCGCGCCGCCGAGCGCCTGCACCTGACCCAATCCACCGTAAGCCAGCAGATTCGCCGCCTGGAGGACGCGGTGGCGTGCCAATTGCTCGACCGCGACCAGCGCCGCGTGGTCGCCACTGCCGAGGGCGAGCGCTTGCTGGCGTACGCGCGGCGCATCCTCGCGCTGCATGAGGAGGCCGCTGAGGTGCTGATCAGCCAACAAAGTGACGGTGTGCTGCGCCTGGGGGTGCCGGAAGATTTTGCCGCCGAGCGCCTGATGCCGCTGTTGTCGTCATTTGTGCAGGCTTATCCACGGGTGCGTCTGGAGGTCACCAGTGGTTTGGGCCCCGAGTTGCAACGCCAATACCGGGCCGGCGAGTTCGATGTGTTGCTGGTCAAACAAATGGGCGACAGCGCCGACTGCCTGGCCTCGTGGCCCGAGCCGCTGTGCTGGGTGGACAGTCGCACCACACCCTCCGTGGGGCGCGACCCGTTGCCGTTGGTGGCCTTTCCGGTGGGCGGCCTGTACCGCAATGAAATGCTGCAGCACCTGGAAGTGGGCGGTTGGCGCTGGCGTATCGGTTACTCCAGCGCGAGTTTGGCCAGCGTATGTTCGGCAGTGGCGGCGGGGTTGGGGGTGAGTCTGTTGCCGCGCCGGGTAGTGCAGCCAGGGCATATGGAGCTGGGGCCTGACAGCGGTTTGCCCGAGGTGCAAGGCGTGCGTCTGGCGTTGTATGCCCGCCATGGCCTGAGTGCGGCGGGGCAATGCTTACAGGCTCAGTTGTTCGAATTGTGCGAGAAGTGAAGTGAAGGCAGATCGGGTAGAATTTTGAATTTTTGGTTATTAATAAATAGCTTCTTATTCCTTAACGAATATAACCCCCGTCCCTATACTGCTAGCAACGTTAAACGCTGCAGGAGGGCACACCCATGCACAGCGAGTTGGTTCGTTACCTGATCGTGCCGGGCTGGCAAGGATCGCCAGAAGATCATTGGCAGAGTCACTGGCAGAACAGCCTGCCCAACAGCACCCGCGTGGAGCAGGCCGATTGGTTGACGCCGCGCCGCGAAGACTGGGTAGCCGCGCTGGCCGAGGCGATCGCCGCCGACAGCACGCCAGTGATTCTGATCGCCCACAGCCTGGGCTGCATCACCGTGGCCCATTGGGCCGCAACCGCGCCGCTGCATTTTCTGCGGCAGGTGCGCGGTGCCTTGCTGGTGGCGCCGGCGGATGTGGAACGCCCGGCCTGCTCGCCGGCCTTGCGCAACTTTGCGCCGATCCCTACCGACCTGTTGCCGTTCCCCACCCAGGTGGTCAGCTCCGACAACGACAGTGCCGTCAGTGCCCCTCGGGCCTTGGAGTTGGCGCGCAACTGGGGAGCTGAAGCCGGGATCCTGGCCGGTGCCGGGCATATCAATGTGAAGTCCGGCCACCAGCGCTGGGAGCAGGGTTTCGCTTACCTCTATCGCCTGCAAAGTCGCCTTGAGCATCACGCCCGGCGCAGTGCCTGATCATTTTTTTAACGCCCCCGTCCCGCAGTGGATAGGGGCGGGAGCCTGTCATGAGTCTGCATGAAACCTTCGGCCAGCCACTGCTGACCTTCCCCGACGCGGAAAAAAGCCCGCTGAGCATCCGCGCCAAGGCCCTGGTGTTTGTCGACCCGCGCTCGCGCAAGCTGCGCGAAGACCTGGAAGCGCTCGCGCCGCGTGCCTTGCCCGTACTGATCCGCGGCGAAACCGGCAGCGGTAAAGAGCTGCTGGCGCGGCATATTCACCGTGGCAGTGACCGCAGTGGCTTGTTCGTTTCGGTCAATTGCGGCGCGATCAGCCCCACCTACGCCGATGCCGAGCTGTTCGGCTACGCCGCCGGCAGTCACAGTGGCGCCGCCAGCAGCCGCGCCGGCTGGTTCGGTTCGGCCAATGGCGGCACCTTGTACCTGGACGAGATCGGCGACCTGCCGTTGCCGATCCAGGTCAAATTGCTCGCCGCGCTGGAAAACCACGAAGTCACCCGCGTCGGGGCTCATCAACCGAGCCCGGTGGACGTGCGCCTGGTGGCCGCTACCAGCATCGACCTGGCCCAGGCCGTGGCGGCCGGCAAGTTCCATGAGCGGCTCTTCCACTATTTGAGCGAAGGCCGGCTGGACCTGCCGGCGTTGCGTGAGCGGGTGGGGGATATTCTGTCCCTGGCCGAATACTTCCTGGGCATCTACAGTCAGCGCCTGGACTTGCCGGTGCCGCTGATCAGCGAGGCTGCGCAGCGCGTACTGGAACATCACAGTTGGCCAGGCAATACCCGTGAGCTGGAAAACGTTATTCACTTCGCGTTGCTGGTCAGTAGCGGCGACGAAATTTTGCCCGAGCACCTGAACCTGCCGGTGGTGGATTCGCCTCTGGAGCAAGTGCGGCGGATCTATGCCCAAGCCAGCCCAGCGGAGCAGGCAACGTTGCGCCAATTCCTACATGAGCAAAATGGAATATCAACGTGAATAAAAGATATTGTTCGGGAATAAAAAATCTAGGTATTGTCCGTTCCATGCCGCGATAGCACTTCGCTGGCACCTCACTTAACAAACGGTCGTCAGAGACGCCCTCCGAATATCGATAAGGACACTGCATGAAAAAGGTTCTGTTGTTTACCGCACTCGCCGCTGCCCTGACTGCCAGCTTCGCCCAGGCCAACGAGAAACTGGTGGTGGCCGCCACCCCGATCCCGCATGCCGAGATCCTTGAGCTGGTCAAGCCAACCCTGGCCAAGGAAGGCGTGGACCTGGAAATCAAAGTATTTACCGACTACGTGCAGCCCAACGTGCAAGTCGCTGAAAAGCGCCTGGATGCCAACTACTTCCAGACCCTGCCGTACCTGGAAAACTTCAACAAGGGCAAGGGCACCAACCTGGTGACCGTGGTGGGCGTGCACGTTGAACCGTTCGGCGGTTACTCGAAAAAGATCAAGAAAATTGAAGAGCTGAAAGACGGCGCCACCGTGGCAATCCCGAACGAAGGCTCCAACAGCGGCCGTGCCCTGTTGCTGCTGCAGAAAGCCGGTGTGATCACCCTCAAAGACCCGACCAACGCCCTGGCTACACCGAAAGACATCGCCAGCAACCCGAAAAACCTCAAATTCAAAGAGCTTGAATCGGCCTTGCTGCCCCGCGTGCTGGACCAGGTCGACCTGGACCTGATCAATACCAACTACGCCCTGGAAGCCGGCCTGAACCCGGCCAAAGATGCGCTGATCATCGAAGACGCCAAGTCGCCTTACGTGAACTTCCTGGTAGCCCGCCCGGACAACAAGGACAGCGATGCAATCCAGAAACTGTCCAAGGCCCTGACCAGCCCGGAAGTCAAAGCCTTTATCGAGAAGAAGTACAACGGTGCGGTCGTGCCGGCGTTCTGATGTAAGCCAAAACCCCCTTCAAGGTTTCAACGCCGACGGCTCACATAGCGTCGGCGTTTTTTTATGTGTGGAATCTGGAGTGCAATCAAAATGTGGGAGGGGCGGTGCGACGATTCGACTTGCCCCTCCCACATTAGATCTTTACCTCACAGTGGAACTTCAGCGTGTCAGAGCGCGCGGCTATTGATCGCCCTGCGCAACGCCACCAACCATTTCACCAGCTCCTGCGGATCAATCGGTTTCGCTTTGTTCATTGTTTATTCCCTCGAAACACAGACCCCTCAACCATAGTCGCCACCCGTTCACTCCGCGAATCCCGAGGTTATCTTTTTGGGTGATATCAATATGCTATTTAGGTATTTAAATTTTACTTTTTATACCTTTAAAGTTCGTGCTACCCAGCGTTACCCACGTTGGCTTGGATAGCACGCGCCGCTCTACCCTGCGGCGTCATGGACTGCAAATGACCTTCGATTTCGCTTTTATCCCCAGCACCCTGCCGGCGTTTTTGAACGCTGTGGGTGTCACGCTGCAAGTGGGCCTGATCGCCATCGCCACCTCATTGCTTGTAGCGCTGATCAACGCGGCGCTGCTGGTGTTTCGCACGCCGTACCTGTCGCGCCTGGTGGCGTTGTATGTGGAGCTGGCGCGCAATACACCGCTGCTGATCCAGCTGTTTTTCGTGTACTTCGCCTTGCCTGCCCTGGGCGTGAATATCTCCGGGTTTTGGGCCGCGATCATCACCATGACGTTTCTTGGCGGCGCCTACCTCACGGAAGTGCTGCGCGCCGGCGTGGAAGCGGTGCCGCTGGCGCAGATCGAGTCGGGCAAGTCCATCGGCCTGTCCGACTGGCAACTGCTGCGCCATGTGATCCTGCCCCAGGCCGGCATTCTCAGCCTGCCGGCACTGTTCGCCAATTTCATCTTTTTGCTCAAGGAGACCACCGTAGTTTCTGCGGTGGCGGTGCCGGAAATTCTTTACACCACCAAGAGCTACATCGCCCTCTATTACAAAACCTACGAAATGCTCGCCGTGCTGACGCTGATTTGCGTGCTGTTGTTTTTACCGCTGTCGCTGCTGCTCAGCCGCTTGGAAAGGAGGCTCCAGCATGGCCAGTTCGGGTCTTGAGTTGTTATGGGTGTCGTTGCCGCAACTGGGTAAGGGCGCCGCGCAGACCTTGTCGATCTCGGTGCTGAGCATCGTTTTCAGCACCCTGGGCGGCGTGCTGTATGGCGTGCTGCGCACCTTGAATAACAAGGCGATCAACGCGGTGCTGCGCGTCTATCTGGAACTGTTCCGCGCGATTCCGGTGTTGGTGTGGTTGTACCTGTTGTTTTTCGGGTTGCCGATTTTCTTCGGCCTCAGCCTCCCCAGTTTCTGGTGCGCGGTGCTGGTGCTATCGCTGTGGGGCGCCAGCGAAGTCGGTGAGGTAGTGCGTGGCGCCCTGCACTCGTTGCCCCGCGGCCAGCGCGAGGCGGGCTTGTCGATTGGTTTGTCGGCGCCGCAGTTGTACGGCTACGTGCTGCTGCCACAGGCACTTAAACGCATGACCCCGCCGACCATCAACGTCTACACCCGCATCATCAAGACCAGCTCCCTGGCAGTGCTGATCGGCGTGGTGGACGTGATCAAGGTCGGCCAGCAAATCATCGAGCGCACCTATGAGTCGGTGTTGATCTACGGCGCGCTGTTTCTGTTTTTCTTCTTTATCTGCTACCCGTTGTCGGCCGCCTCCAAGGTGCTGGAACGGCGCTGGGCCCAAGCATGAGCGCATTGATCGAGTTTCAGGGTTTCAACAAATTTTTCGGCGAGCAGCAGGTACTCAAGGGCATCGACCTGAGCGTGCACAGCGGCGAAGTGGTGGTGATCCTCGGCCCCAGCGGCTGCGGCAAAAGCACCTTGCTGCGCTGCCTCAACGGCCTGGAAGTGGCCGACGGCGGCAGCTTGCGGTTTGCCGGCCAGGAGCTGTTGGATAAAAACACCGACTGGCGCCAGGTGCGGCAGGACATCGGCATGGTGTTCCAGAGCTACCACTTGTTCCCGCACATGAGTGTGCTCGACAACCTGCTGCTCGGCCCGCTGAAAGTGCAAAAACGCAACCTGCACGAAGCCCGCGAGCAGGCTGAACAACTGTTGGCGCGTGTCGGCCTGGCGGACAAGCGCGACGCCTTCCCGCGTCAGCTCTCCGGCGGTCAGCAGCAACGTATCGCCATCGTCCGCTCGTTGTGCATGAACCCCCAGGTCATGCTGTTTGACGAAGTCACCGCGGCCCTCGACCCGGAGATGGTCAAGGAAGTACTGGAGGTGATCCAGGGCCTGGCCCGCGAAGGTATGACGCTGCTGATCGTCACCCACGAAATGGCCTTCGCCCGCGCCGTCGCCGACCGCGTGGTGTTCATGGAGGCCGGTCGCATTCTCGAACACAACACCCCCGAGGCATTCTTTACGAACCCGCAGACCGCACGCGCGCAGCAGTTTCTGGAGAAGTTTTCCTTTGTTTCAACACTGCCCAAGAAGATCAAGGAACTGGAATTGCTATGAAAAAACTACTACTGCCCCTGGTGGCCGTCGCTCTGCTGGTCGGCTGCGATAAAAAGGCCGAAGAGCCTGCAAAACCTGTGGCTGCTGCGAGTTACATCGACAAAATCAAGGCGCGCGACAAGCTGATCGTCGGCGTATTCACTGACAAACCGCCGTTCGGCTTTGTGGACGAGGCCGGGCGCTACGTCGGCTTCGATACCGATATTGGCCGTCGTTTCGCCAAGGACCTGCTGGGCGATGAGAACAAAGTCGAATTCGTCGCGGTGGAGCCGGCCAGCCGTATTCCGTTCCTGCAAAGCGACAAGGTCGACCTGATCCTGGCCAACATGACCGTCACCCCGGAGCGCAAGGAAGCGGTGGACTTCACCCACCCCAACCTGAAAGTCGCGGTGCAGGCCTTGGTGCCCAACGATAGCCCGGTCAAGCACCTGGATGACCTGGCGACCCGCACCCTCATCGTCACCACCGGCACCACCGCCGATATTTGGCTGACCAAAAACCACCCGGACTGGAAACTGCTCAAGTTCGAGAAGAACTCAGAATCCCTGCAAGCGCTGGCGGCCGGTCGCGGCGATGCCTACGCCCAGGACAACCTGGTGCTGTTCAGCTGGGCCAAGCAGAACCCAGGCTACCGCGTGCTGGAAGAGAAGCTCGGCGACGAGGCGCCAATTGCGCCGGCAGTGAAGAAGGGCAATATCGAACTGCGTGATTGGGTGAACGCCGAGTTGGCGAAGTTGGGCGAGGAGAAATTCCTGCTCAAACTGTATGACCAATACGTACGTAAAGAACTCAGCGATGACACCCCGCCTGACAGTGTGATTGTCGAAGGCGGCAAATGGCAGGGCTAGTTCTGCGCTGACTGTTGTACCGCTATCGGGGGCAAGCCCCCTCCCACATTTGAATGTATTCATAAATCAAAGTGTGGGAGGGGGCTTGCCCCCGATGAGGCCGGTGAAATCACCTCAATACTCTCTTCCCCATGCAGATAAGGAACCCTGATCTAAGCTGACAGTCGCATACACACTGGCACGTCGGCATCACGCAAAAGGAGACTGCATGGGCGGTCGTATTTCCACTTGTATATTCGGTCTTGGCTTAGTCGCGTTCTTGAGCGGTTGCGGTCAGGAAAACACCGAGCCCAAGGCGCATTCCCGGGTGTTTGTGCAAACCGTGGAGCCAGCGGATTTCGCCGCGGCGGTCACGCTGACCGGGGATATCCAGGCGCGGGTGCAAACCGATCTGTCCTTTCGCGTGGGCGGCAAGATCATCCAGCGCATGGTGGATGTGGGTGACCGCGTCAGCGCCAAGCAAGTGCTGGCCAGGCTTGATCCCAAAGACTTGCAGACCAACGTCGATTCGGCCCAGGCCCAGGTCGTGGCTGAACAGGCGCGGGTCAAGCAGACAGCGGCGGCCTTTGTGCGCCAGGAAAAACTCCTGCCCAAGGGCTACACCAGCCGCAGCGAATACGACTCGGCCCAGGCGGCGTTGCGCAGCAGCCAAAGCGCTTTGGCCGCCGCCCAGGCGCAACTGGCCAATGCCCGTGAACAACTGGGCTACACCGCGCTGGTGGCCGATGCGCCGGGTGTGATCACCGCGCGCCAGGCCGAGGTAGGCCAAGTGGTGCAGGCCACCGTGCCGATTTTCAGCCTGGCTCGCGACGGCGAGCGCGATGCGGTGTTCAACGTATATGAATCCCTGCTGGTCGAACCGTCGACCGATACGCCGATCACCGTCAGCCTGCTGGACAACCCAAGCATCCAAGTGCAGGGCAAGGTGCGCGAAGTCACCCCCGCCGTGGCCGCCAACACCGGCACCGTGCAAGTGAAAATCGCCCTGCAGGCGCTGCCCGAAGGCATGCACTTGGGCTCGGTTGTCAGCGCCACTGCCAATGGCCCGGCCAAGGCCAGTGTGGAACTGCCGTGGTCGGCCCTCACCAAGGACCTCAACGAACCGGCGGTGTGGCTGGTGGACGGCGACGGCAAGGTGCAGCTGCATAAAGTCACCGTGGCCCGCTATCTCACTGGCAAAGTCATCCTCAGCGAGGGTCTCAAGGGCGGTGAAAAAGTCGTGGTGGCCGGCGGGCAATTGTTGCACCCCGGTATGCACGTCGAGATTGCCCAGCCAGGAGCCCAGCCATGAAGCGTCTGGTATTGATGCTCGCCGCCGGCCTGTTGCTGGCGGCCTGCTCCAAAGAAGAGCCCGCGCCCGAGCCGGTGCGCCCGGTGCTGTCGATGCAAGTAAAGGCTGAAGACCAAGAAAACCTCGGCCGCTTCGCCGGCACCATCCAGGCCCGTTACGAAAGTAACCTGGGCTTTCGCGTGCCCGGCCGCATCGCCCGTCGCCTGGTGGATGTGGGCGCCGAAGTGGAGAAGGGCGCCTTGCTGGCCGTGCTCGACCCCACCGACCAGCAGAACCAGTTGCGCGCCGCCCAGGGCGACCTGGCGCGGGTGCAGGCGCAATTTATCAATGCCCAGGCCAATGCCCGGCGCCAGCAGGAACTGTTCAACCGTGGCGTCGGCGCCCAGGCCCAGTTGGATGTGGCCCTGACCGACCTGAAAACCACCCAGGCCTCCCTCGACCAGGCTCAGGCCTCGGTCAACCAGGCCAAGGATCAGCTCAATTACGCCGGACTGCGCACCGACCACGCCGGCATCGTCACCGCCTGGAATGCCGAGGCCGGCCAGGTGGTCAGCGCCGGCCAACAAGTGGTAACCCTGGCGCGCCCGGATATCAAGGAAGCGGTGATCGACCTGCCCGCCGGCCTGGCCGAGCGCCTGCCGCCGGATGGGGTGTTTCTGGTTGCCGGGCAACTGGACCCGAGCATCAATACCACCGCCACCGTGCGTGAAATCGAGCCCCAGGCCCAGAGCGCCACGCGCACCCGTCGCGCGCGCCTGACGCTGGCCGAAACACCACCAGCGTTCCGCCTCGGCACCGCCATCAGCGTCACCCTGAGCACCGCCATTGAGCCGCGCATCGAGCTGCCGGTGAGCGCCTTGCAGGAGGTGGACGGCGCCACTCGCATCTGGCTGCTCGACACGCAAAACCAGAGCGTGCAGCCGCGCGACGTCACGGTGATCAGCCGCGAGGCCGGCAGCGCCTTGATCAACGGCGGCGTCAAACCCGGCGAGCGCATCGTCACCGCCGGCGTGAACAGCCTGAAGCCCGGGCAGAAAGTCAAAATCGACGAGGACAGCCCGCGATGAAAGGCAGCTTCAACTTATCCGACTGGGCCCTCAAGCATCAGTCCTTTGTCTGGTACCTGATGTTCGTCGCGCTGCTGATGGGCGTGTTCTCGTACATGAACCTGGGGCGCGAAGAAGACCCGTCGTTCACCATCAAGACCATGGTGATCCAGACCCGCTGGCCGGGCGCAACCCAAGAAGAAACCCTCAAGCAGGTCACCGACCGCATCGAGAAAAAACTCGAAGAACTCGACTCTCTGGATTACGTGAAAAGCTACACGCGGCCAGGCGAGTCCACGGTGTTCGTATTCCTCAAGGACACCACCAGCGCCAAGGCCATCCCCGAAATCTGGTACCAGGTGCGCAAGAAGATCGACGATATTCGCGGAACCTTCCCCCAGGGCTTGCAGGGGCCTTCGTTCAACGATGAGTTCGGTGACGTGTTCGGGTCGGTGTACGCCTTCACCGGCGACGGTCTGTCGATGCGCCAACTGCGTGACTACGTGGAACAGGTGCGTGCCGAAATCCGGGCAGTGCCGGGGCTGGGCAAGGTCGAGATGATCGGCCAGCAGGACGAAGTGATTTACCTGAATTTCTCCACGCGCAAACTGGCGGCCCTGGGTATCGACCAGCGCCAAGTGGTGCAGAGCCTGCAATCCCAGAACGCCGTGACCCCGGCCGGGGTGATCGAAGCCGGACCGGAGCGTATTTCGGTGCGCACCTCGGGGCAGTTCGCCTCGGAGAAGGACCTGGCCGACGTCAACCTGCGCCTCAACGACCGTTTCTATCGCCTGGCGGATATCGCCGAGATCAGCCGTGGCTACGTCGACCCGGCGCGGCCGATGTTCCGTTTCAACGGCAAGCCCGCCATCGGGTTGGCCATCGCCATGCAGAAGGGCGGCAATATCCAGTCGTTCGGCAAAGCCTTGCATGAGCGCATGGACGAGCTGACCGCCGACCTGCCGGTGGGCGTCGGCGTGCATAAGGTTTCCGACCAGGCCGAAGTAGTGGAAGAAGCCGTGGGCGGCTTTACCAGTGCGTTGTTCGAGGCGGTGATCATCGTGCTGGTGGTGAGTTTTATCAGCCTCGGTCTGCGTGCCGGGCTGGTGGTGGCGTGTTCGATTCCGCTGGTGCTGGCGCTGGTGTTCGTGTTCATGGAATACAGCGGCATCACCATGCAGCGCGTGTCGCTGGGCGCGTTGATCATCGCCCTCGGCCTTTTGGTGGACGACGCGATGATCACCGTGGAGATGATGATCACGCGCCTGGAAAAAGGCGAAACCAAGGCCCAGGCGGCCACGTACGCTTACACCTCGACCGCGTTCCCGATGCTCACCGGTACGCTGGTCACCGTGGCCGGCTTTGTGCCCATCGGCCTCAATGCCAGCTCGGCAGGGGAATACACCTTCACCCTGTTCGCGGTGATCGCCGTGGCGATGCTGGTGTCGTGGGTGGTGGCGGTGTTGTTTGCGCCGGTGATCGGCGTGCATATTCTCAGCGCCAATGTGAAGCCGCACAACGCCGAGCCTGGGCGCATTGGCCGGGGTTTCAATCGCGGCATGCTGTGGGCGATGCGCAACCGCTGGTGGGCCATTGGCATCACCGTGGGGCTGTTCGTGGCGTCGGTGTTCTCCATGCAGTTCGTGCAGAACCAGTTCTTCCCGTCGTCGGATCGCCCGGAAATCCTGGTGGACCTCAACCTGCCGCAGAACGCCTCGATCAACGAGACGCGCAAGGCCGTCGACCGCCTTGAAGCGATCATCAAGGACGACCCGGACATCGCCCGTTGGAGCACTTACATCGGCCAGGGCGCGATTCGTTTCTACCTGCCCCTCGACCAGCAACTGGAAAACCCTTACTACGCACAGTTGGTGATCGTCAGCAAAGGCCTGGAAGAACGCGGCGCGTTGATCGCACGCTTGCAGAAGCGTCTGCGCGATGACTTCGTCGGTATCGGCAGTTATGTGCAGCCGCTGGAAATGGGCCCGCCGGTGGGGCGTCCGATTCAGTATCGGGTGTCCGGCAAAGACACCGACCAGGTACGCAAACACGCCATCGAACTGGCGACCCTGCTGGATAAAAACACCCACTTGGGTGAGATCATTTACGACTGGAACGAGCCAGGCAAAGTGCTGCGCATCGACATCGCCCAGGACAAGGCGCGGCAACTGGGGCTGTCCTCCGAAGATGTCGCGCAGTTGATGAACAGCGTAGTCAGCGGCGCGTCGGTGACCCAGGTGCACGACGATATCTACCTGATCAACGTGGTCGGCCGCGCCGAAGACGCAGAGCGCGGCACGCCGGAAACCCTGCAGAATTTGCAGATCGTCACGCCCAACGGCACGTCGATCCCGCTGCTGGCGTTTGCCACCGTGCGCTATGAGCTGGAACAGCCGCTGGTGTGGCGTCGCGACCGCTTGCCGACCATCACCATCAAGGCCTCAGTGCGCGATGAGATGCAGCCGACCGACCTGGTCAAGCAGCTCAAGCCGGAGATCGACAAGTTCAGCGCCGGCCTGCCGGTGGGTTACAAAGTCGCCACCGGCGGTACCGTGGAAGAAAGCGGCAAGGCCCAGGGCCCGATCGCCAGCGTGGTGCCGCTGATGCTGTTTTTGATGGCGACGTTCCTGATGATCCAGTTGCACAGCGTGCAGAAGATGTTCCTGGTGGCCAGTGTTGCGCCGCTGGGGCTGATCGGCGTGGTGCTGGCCCTGATTCCCACCGGCACGCCCATGGGTTTTGTGGCGATCCTCGGCATCCTGGCGTTGATCGGCATCATCATCCGTAACTCGGTGATCCTGGTGACGCAGATCGACGCCTATGAGCGCGACGGCTACACGCCGTGGGATGCCGTGGTGGAGGCTACCGAGCACCGCCGTCGGCCGATTCTGCTCACGGCCGCTGCGGCGAGCCTGGGCATGATCCCGATTGCCCGCGAAGTGTTCTGGGGGCCGATGGCGTACGCGATGATCGGCGGCATCATCATCGCCACCTTGCTGACGCTGCTGTTCCTGCCGGCGCTGTATGTGGCGTGGTACAAGATTCGCGAGCCCAAGCCTGAAGAAAAAACCGTTTAGAAATGGGGGAGGGGGCTTGCACTAATGCCAGTCGCCCTCCTCAGTATTAACTGAAAGAACCGGCTCAAAATGTGGGAGGGGGCTTGCCCCCGATAGCAGTGGTTCAGTCAGCCCAGCTATCATTGACGCATCGCTATCGGGTGCACGCCGAATCGTCGCACCGCCCCCCCACGTTTGATCGTCATCAGGGCATTTGTTACCCCGTCTACCGTTGAGTGTTTTACCCTCTTGGTCTCACTCTTCAACGGTTGCCCACCATGAACCGTCTGCGTCTTACCCTGCTGGTCTTCTGCTTGCTGTCGCCCATGGCGTTTGCCGGCGCCCTATTGGAAAACACGCTGTGGCGCGTCGAACTGGACCCCGCCACCCTGGCGCTGCGGGTGACACCGTCGGGTCTGGCCAGTGTGCAAGCCTCCAGCGGCGTCACCGCGCATGCCGTCAGCGACTTGCAAAGCAGCGCCGAGCAAGCGAGCTGGCAGTGGGACAACGGCGTCTATTGCCTCAGCGCACGTCTTGAGCAGCGCGAGTTGCTGCTGAGCATCACCGCGCGCCAAGCAGGGCATTTGGCATTGCTGCAACAACCGGCAGAGGCCATGGGCAACGGACTGATCTGGCCGTTGGCCGAAGGGCATTACGTGCCCACCGGCAATGCGGTATGGCAAGCGTTCCTGCTGGAGCAGGGCGCGTTCAACACCACCCAGGACCTCAGTCTGCCGCTGTGGGGTATGGATCACGGCGGTTTCACGCTGAACTGGCTGCTCACCAACCCCTACAACAACCGTCTGCAATGGCAAGCTGAAGGTGCCGGTGTGGGGTTGGCGCTGGCCCATGAATTCACCGCGCTGGACCCCAATACCCCAATGACCCTGCGCCTGTACCTGGGCGATGCAGACCCCCTCGCCGGCGCCAAACGCTATCGTCAATGGCTGGTCGAGCAGGGCCGTTATGAGACGCTCGACGACAAGCTGCAACAGACCCCCGAGGCGCAGAAATTGCTGGGCGCCAGCCACGTCTACCTGTGGGGCAATGACCTGCTGGCGCCGAACGATGTGCGTGACTGGCCGCTGTTGCTCAAGCAGCTGCGCGCCCATGCACTCAAGGCGTTGTTGGACAAGGAAGCCACGCAGATCCTGGCGCAATCCCGCCCGTTGAATCCCTACGAGCAGAGCGTGGTGCTGCGCAGCCTCAACGCGGCGATCAATAAAAAGGCGCGGCAGAGCTGGCAAGTCGACGAGCCGGACATGACCCGACTTGCCGCACGTTATGGCGAGCTGCGCGCAGAACTGGCCGTGGCGTTCGCCGGGGCGTTGAGCGCCGACCCGGCCACCTGGGGCGGCAAGACCCTTCAAACCCTGCGCAACAGCGGCCTGCCGCGTTTGCTGGTGACCCTGGGCGAAGGCTGGGAGGGCGGCCTCTGGCACCCCGAAGCGATTCGCGCCGCAGTGCAGGCCGGCTACTTGATGGCCCCTTACGACTCCTACGAAACCGCACTGTCGGCCACGGAAAACCCGGACTGGACCACCGCCCACCTGGGCCGCAAGGCGTATCGCGACTGCGCCATCGTGTTGCAAGACGGCACATACAAAAGCGGTTTCCAGAAATCCGGCCACTACACCGACCCGCGCTGTATGCGGCCGCTGCTGGAAGCGCGAGTGAAGGCCGTGCAGGCTAAGGCCGGTTTCAATGCCTGGTTTCTGGATGCCTACGCCACCAGCATGCTGTTCGACAGCTACCGCCCTGGCGCGCCGATGACCCAGGCGCAAAACGCCGCGGGTAATATCGACACCGTGCGCTGGCTCAATACCGTGCTGAAGTTACCCACAGGCTCCGAGGACGGTAACGCTGTAACCGCCCAGGGCATCCTGTTCGCCCATGGCATGCAGACACCGGTGCTTGGTTGGGGCGACCGTGAGATGACCCAGGATAAGCAGTCGCCGTACTACGTCGGCAACTGGTACCCGCCCGAACAACCGGCGGTGTTTTTCAAGCCGGTGCCATTGAAAGCGTCGCTGCGCAGCGTGTATTTCGATCCGACCCTGCGCCTGCCGTTATATCAGGCGGTGTTCCATGGCTCGGTGATCACCACCCATCACTGGTTGTTCGACAGCCTCAAACTGAGCAACGTACGGGCCGAGAACGAACTGACCCAACTGCTCTACAACGTGCCGCCGCTGTATCACCTGAGCGCCGCCACCCTGGCGCAGCGCTTGCCGGCGATCCAGCGCCAGGACGCATTTTTCCGTCCGTTGCACCAGCGCCTGGCGACCCAGGCCATGACTGATTTTCGCTGGCTGACGGCGGATAGGCAGCTGCAACAGACCACCTTTGCCGATGGCACGCGGTTGGTGGCAAATTTCTCCGCTACCGGAAGAGAAGGCTATGCCTCGCGCAGTGTCACCGCACTGCCGGTGGGTGCGGCGCCGGTGGTGTATCAGGTGCAGTAAATGTGGGAGGGGGCTTGTTGTGGTGAGCAGGCTTGCCCTGCGCTGGGCTGCGAAGCGGCCCTAAAACCTGGCAACCGCTTTTGCCTGGCACACCGCAGTGTCTGTAGAGAGGGCCGCTCCGCGCCCCAGCGCGGGGCAAGCCCGCTCACCACAAAAACCGCATTTTTTCAGGTTGCTAATAAGGTTTACACCAGACGCTCGCCAGCCACGCCTCCAGGTCGTGATACGACTCGTAGCGCGGCCTGTTCCAGCCTTCCTGGTTGTCACTGCGGATGGGGGAGGCGCCGGTGGTGTATCAGGTGCAGTAAATGTGGGAGGGGCTTGTTGTGGTGAGCAGGCTTGCCCTGCGCTGGGCTGCGAAGCGGCCCTAAAACCTGGCAACCGCTTTTGCCTGGCACACCGCAGTGTCTGTAGAGAGGGCCGCTCCGCGCCCCAGCGCGGGGCAAGCCCGCTCACCACAAAAACCGCATTTTTTCAGGTTGCTAATAAGGTTTACACCAGACGCTCGCCAGCCACGCCTCCAGGTCGTGATACGACTCGTAGCGCGGCCTGTTCCAGCCTTCCTGGTTGTCACTGCGGATGGGGGAGGCGCCGGTGGTGTATCAGTATCAGATGTACTGACTGACCCACTGTCATCGGGGGCAAGCCCCCTCCCACATTGGTATGTAATGCCAAGCTATTGGTGAGGTTTGCGCCAGACGCTGGCCAGCCACGGCTGTTGTTCGCGAGGCAATCCGGCAGGGCGGTAGTAATGCTCCAGCTCCACGAACCCTGCACTGGTCAGCAACGTCTGCCACGCCTCCAGGTCGTGATACGACCCGTAGCGCGGCCCGTTCCAGCCTTCCTGGTTGTCGCCGCGCGGGTTGGAGCTGAACAGCACGCCCCCCGGTTTCAGCGCGGCATGCAGCTGTTTGAGTACCCGGGGCAATTCCTGTTTGGGGATATGAAACAGCACCGCATTGGCGAAGATGCCGTCGAAGCGCGCGGCGGGTAGTTGCAGCTTGAGGAAGTCTTGTTGCAGCACTTCGCAGCCGCTGTCCTCGCGCGCCATCTGCGCGAAACGCTCGGAGCCGTCGAGCCCTACGGCGATGTGGCCCAGGCGCGTAAACGTCTGTAGATCGCGGCCAGGCCCGCAGCCAAAATCCAACACGGTAAACGGCGGCGCACCCTGGATATGCCGCAGCAAGGCGTCGATGTTCTGGCTCACATCGTGGTCGCGGGTGCCTTCGCGAAAGTCCTCGGCCACCTTGTTGTAGTGGCCGAGGGTGGTGGAGGTGATCTGGTCGAGGTCGTCGGGTTTGAGCGTCATGGCGAGCGATACCGGGCACTGAAAGGTCCCGACTATACCTCACCGTTTGTTCAGCACCCGCGCCAGGCGATCGCCGCTCACCTGAATCAGCACCACCAACGCCACCAGCAGCACGATCACCGTGAGCATGATCTGCGTATCGAAACGCTGGTAACCGTAGCGGTACGCAATGTCCCCCAACCCACCGGCACCGATTGCGCCGGCCATGGCCGAGGAGTTGATCATGGTCACCAGGGTGATGGTGAAACCGCCGACAATCCCCGGCAACGCTTCGGGTAACAGCACATGCCAAATGATGTGCCAGCGCCGGCAGCCCATGGCCTGGGCGGCTTCGATCAGGCCGTGGTCGACTTCGCGCAGGCTCACCTCGGCGATCCGGGCAAAGAACGGCGTGGCAGCGATGGTCAGCGGCACCACCGCAGCCCACACGCCGTAGGTGGTGCCGACGATCAGCCGAGTGAACGGGATCAGCGCCACCATCAGGATCAAAAATGGAATCGAGCGGAACAGATTGACGAACGCCCCCAGCGCCCGGTTCAACGCCGGCGCCTGGAAGATGCCGCCCTTGTCGCTGGTGACCAGGAACACCGCCAGCGGGATGCCCACCAGCAACGCGATCAACGATGACACGCCGACCATCAGCAGGGTGTCGAGGGCGCCCTGTAATAAACGATCAAACCACATAACCCAACACCTCCGCCTGTTGTGCAAAGCGCCCGGCGCGTTGGCGCAAGGCGTCGGCGCCGTGGGCCGAGCCACTCACCGCCAGCAGCAATTGCCCCAGGGCGTGGCCTTGGATGCGCTCCACCCCGCCGTGCAGCAAACGCACGCGCCCGCCCAGTGCGCTGAACAGCGCGGCCAGGTCCGGCTCGTCGGCGGCGCTGCCGGTGAACTGCACGCGCAGTACCACCGCCGCTTCGGCAGAGGCTGGCTGGTCCTGCAAGCGCGCTTGCAGCTCCGGCGGCAAACCTTGTTGCAGCGGTGCCAGCAGGGTTTTGCTGACCTCATGCTGCGGATCGCCGAACACCTGCCACACCGGGCCTTGCTCGACGATGCGCCCATGCTCCAGCACCACCACGCGGTCGCAGATTTCGCGGATCACCGCCATCTCATGGGTGATCAGCACGATAGTCAGGCCCAGGCGCCGGTTGATCTCGCGCAGCAGGCCAAGGATCGACTGGGTGGTTTCAGGGTCGAGGGCCGAGGTGGCCTCGTCGCACAGCAGGATTTGCGGGTCGTGCACCAGCGCGCGGGCGATGCCCACCCGTTGTTTCTGCCCGCCGGAGAGCTGCGCCGGGTAAGCCTGATGCTTGTCCTTGAGCCCCACCAATTCCAGCAGCTCGCGCACCTTCTGCTCGCGCTGCAGCTTGGGCACGCCGGCTACCTTGAGCGGCAGCTCGACGTTCTGCCATACGGTCTTGGCCGACATCAGGTTGAAGTGCTGGAAGATCATGCCGATGCGCCGCCGCAGCGCCACCAGGTGGTCTTCGTCGAAGTCGCCGATGTCCACCTGATCGATCAGCACGCGCCCGCTGCTGGGTTGTTCAAGCCGGTTGATGGTGCGGATCAACGATGACTTACCGGCGCCGCTGCGGCCAATAATGCCGAACACTTCACCACGCTGGATCGCCAGGTCGATGCCTTGCAGCGCATGCACGCTGCCGTCGTAGGTCTTACCCAGGTTGATAAAGCGCACATGGGCGCGGTTCAGGTGCGGATGCAGCTCGGTCTGCTCGGCGTCCCTGGGCGGTAAACCCAGGTCGCGCAAATGTGCGTGGGCGACGGTCATGTTCAGCCCTCCCAACCGACTTGGTAGAGCTTGCCGAGGGATTTATCCAGCGCGGCGCGCACCACCGGCGAGTGCTGGTAGATGTCGACGAACTTGATCACCCGTGGGTCGGTTTTGCTGTTGGGCTGAACCACAAACTGGATCACGTATTCGGGATGGTCGAGGCCGTCGAACAGCAGCGCCGACTCGGCATCGAAGGTCTTGGACAAGCGGATATAGGCCGGGTAGCCCTGCACCAGGTCCGCGTCGTCATAGGCGCGTACCAGTTGCACGGCTTCCACTTGCAGGATCTTGATGTGTTTCGGGTTGGCGACGATGTCTTCTTCGGTGGCCTTGTAACCCACCCCCGGCTTGAGGGTGATCAAGCCCGCCTTGGCAAGTAATTGCAGGCCGCGACCGCTGTTGATCGGGTCGTTGGCAATCGCCACGCTGGCGCCTTGGGGTAGGTCGGCGAAGCTTTTATATTTTTTCGAATACAACCCAACGTTGTTGATGATGCCCGGCGCATACGGCACCAGGTCAAACCCGGCGGCGGCCTTGGCGTTTTCCAGGAACGGGATGTGCTGGAAGTAATTCACATCGATGTCGCCCGCCGCCAGGCTGACATTCGGTGCGATCCAGTCGGTGAACTCCACCAGCTCGACCTTCAAGCCTTGCTTGCCGGCTTCGGCCACGGCGGCCTCCAGCGGAATCGCAAAGGCTGCGGTGGTGCCGACTTTCAGCGGTGCGTCGGCGGCGAACACCGTCGAGCTGAACAGCCCGAAGGCCAGGGCCAGTGCTTTGACTGGGTTATTGATCAGTGTCTTTTTCATAGTGGTTTCCAGTCATCAGGGATCAGGGCAAACAAGGCAGTTGTACGGTGGGAGGTGCCCTCCCAGCTCTTTGATCAGTGGCGGTACGTAGAGCCGGTGTGTTGGTCGGGTAGGCGGGCGCTGGCGTGAAAGACTTTTTCACGCAGGGTGCCTTGCTCATATTCAGTCTTGTACGACCCGCGCCGCTGCAACTCCGGCACCACCAGGTCGATGAAGTCCACGTAGCTTTCCGGGGTCACGATGCGCGTGAGGTTGAAGCCATCCAGCCCGGTTTCGTTGATCCACGACTCCAGCTCATCGGCCACCTGTTGGGGCGAGCCCACCAGGGTGATGTAGCGCCCGCCCAGGGCGTGCTGGTCCAGCAATTTGCGGCGGGTCCAATCGTTGTTTTGCAGGGTCTTGGTGGCCGATTGAATGGCGTTGCTCTTCACGTACTGGATCGGTTCGTCCAGTTCGTACTGGGAAAAGTCGATGCCGGTGGACGCCGAAAAGTGCGCCACACCCGCTTCCGCGCTGGCGTAGCTCAGGTACTCGGCGTGTTTCTCCCAGGCCAGGGCTTCGGTGGCGCCGACGATCACATTGATGCCCATGAACACCTTGATGTCCTCAGGGTTGCGCCCGGCTTTGAGCGCGCTGGCGCGCACTTTGTCCACCTGCACCTTGGTCGCGGCTTTGTTCTGCCCGCTGATAAACACGCACTCGGCGTGTTGCCCGGCGAAGGCCAAGCCGCGCTCGGAACTGCCGGCCTGAAACAACACCGGTGTGCGTTGCGGTGACGGCTCGCACAGGTGATAACCCTCCACCTGATAGAACTCGCCGCGATGCTCGACCTTATGCACCTTGCCCGGTTGCGCGTAGACCCGTTGCTGCGGGTCGTTGAGCACTGCGTCGTCTTCCCAACTGCCCTCCCACAGTTTGTAGAGCACCTGCAGATACTCATCGGCCTGGTCGTAGCGGCGGTCATGCTCGACTTGCTCGGTGAGGCCCATGGCCTTGGCGGCGCTGTCCAGGTAGCCGGTGACGATGTTCCAGCCCACTCGGCCTTCGCTCAGGTGATCGAGGGTGGACATGCGCCGGGCGAACAGATACGGCGGCTCGTAGGTGAGGTTAGCGGTGAGGCCGAACCCCAGATGGCGGGTGACCGCGGCCATGGCCGAGACCAGCAGCAACGGGTCGTTGACCGGCAGTTGAATCGACTCCTTGAGCGGCACCTCGACCGATTGCTGGTAAACGTCATACACGCCGACGATATCGGCGATGAACAAACCATCGAACAATCCGCGCTCCAGGGTCTGCGCGAGATCGGTCCAGTAGGCCAGGGTTTTGTACTGGGTCGAGGTGTCCCGAGGATGGGTCCACAGGCCGTGGTTGATGTGCCCGATGCAGTTCATGTTGAAGGCATTGAGCAGGATTTTCTTTTTGCTCATCAGATCGTCCCCCGCAATGGCGGGTTGGCGTCGTTGAGGTAGTAATTGCCCACCGCGTGATACTTCCAGCGCACCGGGTCGTGCAGGGTGTGTACGCGTGCGTTGCGCCAGTGCCGATCCAGGCCGTGTTCAGCCAGGGTCGCCTGGCTGCCGGCCAGCTCGAACAAAGTGCTGCCGGCGGCCAGGGAAATCTCAGTGCTCAAAGCGCGCGCTTCGGCCACCGCAATCGAGGCGGCCGCGACGTGTTCGGCGCTGCTGTCGGCCTGGGCGCGGTCGAGGTATTCGCCGGCGCGCTCCAACAAGGCTTCGGTGGCATGCAGACGCACGCTCAGGTGGCCGAAGCTTTTCAGGGTCAGCGGGTCTTCGCTGGCTTTGTCGCTGGTGGCGTCGATCCACGGCCGGGTTTTGGTGCGCACAAAGTGCAGCGCGTCTTCAAAGGCGGCGCGAGCGATGCCGGTGTCGATGGCGGCATGGAGGATCTGCGCCAGCGGGCCCACGGTGGTCGGGCGCTCGAAGGCGCTCTGGAACGGCACCACGTCCTGCGCCGCGACCCACACGTTATCGAACATCACCGACCCACTGCCGGTGGTGCGCTGGCCGAAGCCGCTCCAGTCGTCGATCACGTTCAGGCCCTGGCTGTCGCGGGGCACAAAGGCCAGTTGCTGCACGCCGTGTTCGTCCACCACCGAGGTGGGGATACGTTGGGCGTAGAGCGCGCCGGTGGCGTAGAACTTGCGCCCGTTGATGCGAAAACCATCGCCGTCGCGGGTCAGGGCCGTCACGCGGTCGTGGGCGGTTTTAGTGCCCAGCTCCGCCAGTGCATTGCCAAAACGCTGGCCGGCGAGTACCTCGGCGTACAGGCGCTGCTGCTGGGCGGTGCTGCCATTTACGCGCAGCACCTCCAGGGCATAGAAATGGTTCTGCGGGATCTGGCCCAGGGAGGCATCGGCCTGGGCGATCAGCGCGATGACCTTGGCCAGGGTCACGTTGGACACGCCGGCACCGCCGAAGGCTTTGGGCACGCTGATACCCCACAGCCCGGAGCGCGAGAACGCATCCAGCTCAGGCCACGGCAGGCGGCGTTCGCGGTCGCGCTGGGCGCTGTCGCGACGAAAGTCTTCGGCCAGATCGCTGGCCACTACAAGGGCATGTTCGTCGCTGGTGATCACCGCGACGTTGGTCGAGAAAGGCATAGAGGTCTCCAGACGTCCGCTCGGTTAAATCCAGGAGTGTCGGGCGGGCAAGGTGCCGTTGAGGCGATACGCGCCCACCGCGTGATACTTCCAGCGCACCGGGTCGTGCAGGGTGTGCACGCGGGCGTTGCGCCAGTGGCGGTCGAGGTTGAATTCGGCGAGGGTGGCGCGGCTGCCGGCCAGTTCGAAGAGCTTTTCGCTGACCAGCAGCGACACTTCGGTGGTCAGCACCTTGGCCTCGGCCACGGCAATCGACGCGCGCGCCGCCGACTGCGCAGTGATCGGCGCGGCGCTGACCTGGTCGAGTACCTGGCCGGCCTTGCGCAGCAGGGCTTCGGCAGCGTGCAGTTCGATGGTCAGCTTGCCGATATCGGCGATCACGTACGGGTCATCACTGGCGCGTTCGACCTTGGCGTCGATCCATGGGCGCGAGCGCTCACGCACGAAGGCGATGGTGTCTTGCAGCGCACCGCGGGCAATGCCGGCGTCGATGGCGGCCTGGATCAATTGCGAGACCGCGCCCTGGATGTTCGGGCTTTGGCCGAGGCGCCAGTTGTCCACCACCAGGTCGGCGTCCACCGGGACGCGATCGAGCAACAGGGTGCCGCTGGCGGTGGTGCGTTGGCCGAACCCGGACCAGTCATCCACGATGCGCAGCCCTTGGGTGCCACGGCGCACGAAGGCCATGACTTGTTTGCCGTCGTCGTTGAGCGCCTTGATCGCAACCCAATGGGCAAACAGTGCGCCGGTGGAGTAGAACTTCTGGCCGCTGACTACATAACCGTCGCCTTGGGCGGTGAGGCGCGCCTTGAGTTCCAGGGTGTTTTTAGTCCCGCGTTCAGGGCCGCCGTTGCCGATGCGCCAACCGTCGAGCACGCTCTGGAACAGCTGCTCTTTCTGGCGCTCGGTGGCAGTGCCCTGCAACAGATGCAGGATGCCGAAGTGGTTCTGCGGGATCTGCCCCAACGCGGGGTCGGCCGCGCTGATGATCGCGAACACCTCGGCCAGGGTGGCGAAGGACACCTGCGGGCCGCCGTACTCGCGGGGAATAGAAATGCTGCCCAGCCCACTGCGGGTGAACTGTTCGATTTGCGCCCAAGGCAGTTTGCGTTGCTGGTCGCGTGTGGCGGCTTGCAGGCGCGCGGCCTGGGCCAGCTCATGGGCGGCGTCGAGCGCCTCTGCGTCGTTGCGCAGCACCACGGCCGGCAACAGCAAAGGCGCGACGTCCAGCTGAGAGACTGGGGGTGTAAGAGCCAAGTTAGACATCAGCGCCGCTCCTTGGCTGCACGCAATGCCCTGGCGTTGCGCACCGGGGTAATTCTGACCATACCGACCTCGCATTCAATGAAATTAAAAACAAAAATTCAGAGATGTCCGGTGGTCCGGTGCATATACCCTAAGCTTGTTAAATATTTAAATAAACTAACTTTTAGGAATATGCATAGAAGGCGATCAGCCCGGTTCGCACGGGGAGCCGAGCGGTTTGGGGCGATAGGGCGTCACGGCCCGGGTCGGCCGTGACGACGTCGACGCCGCGATGCGCACCGTGCGTGACGGCGCCCAGTGCGAGGTGTTACCGACGCGATCCAGAATGCAGTACGTCACCTCCAGCCGGCAGTCGTCGCCCGCCTCCGCGATCACCGTCGCCGGCACCCAAACCTGCACGGCCAGGCCGATGCCGCGGGCCTGGATCTTCGGCAGATCCATGCGCACATCGCCCCAGCGCAGGGTGATGGCGTCGCCGGTGGTCATGTTCAGGTAGGGCTCGATGGTCAGCGGCACACCACGGCGTACCTGGCGACTGTTGACGCCGTAGCGGCGAATGGTCTCGGGCAGGGCGACGGGGGCCAGGTTCTGGTTTTCGTCGCTGTACAGCGCCGGGGGCTGGCCGCCTGGGGCGTTGGTCTTGACGCGCACCTGGGTCACGGCCGAGCGCGCCGGGCCGTGGCCCACCTGCATAACCTGGTAATACACCTGCGCCAGGCCGTCTTGCACAAAACTCTCCGGCACCCGCAGGTGCGTAGGCGTGCCGACCTTGCACGCCGTGATCCGCCGCGAGGCGGCAAAGCAACGGTTCCAGAACAATTCGATCAGGTCGCCTTCGTCCATGCCGAGGTACGGCGCAATGGCAACCTGCAACTGGGTGGCCGCCCGAGCGTTGATGCCATATCGGTTGGCCTGGGGCAGCGTTGGGGCGGTGAGCGTGGGCGTCATAAGTCATCTCCTTGATGCAGCCAGCAGCAATCGTTCCGGCCCCTTGGCGCGGGTGCGCAGGGGGGCTGAAAGGCACGATTCAGTGAATAGCCGGGATAGGATCCAATCCTCTGAGGCCTAGATAAGAGGGTTGGCCAAGGAGCGTCAATGGCGGCAAAAGGCTAAACGGCGGGTTTGCGGATATTCAGAAGGGTCTGACTGGGAGGGGGATTTCAGGCGGCGCGAGGCAGGGCGTTTTATGCGGCTCGATGGGGCGTTGCTGTAGGAACGCGGGGTATGGCGAGGGCGCAGGCACCCTCGCCACAAACAGGCAGGCTCAGTGAGCGAGAAACTTGCTCAGGAACTGCCGTGTGCGTTCTTCCTTGGGGTTGGCGAACAACGCCTTGGCTTCGCCTTGCTCCACGATCACGCCTTTGTCGAAGAAGATCACGCGGTTGGCCACATCCCGGGCAAAGCTCATTTCGTGGGTGACGATGACCATGGTGCGCTTCTCTTCGGCCAGGCTGCGGATGGTCGCCAGTACTTCGCCGACCAGCTCCGGGTCCAGCGCCGAGGTGGGTTCGTCGAACAGAATCACCTCCGGCTCCATGGCCAGCGCACGGGCAATCGCCACGCGCTGTTGCTGACCGCCGGACAGGCGCCGTGGGTAGGCGTCTTCCTTGCCCGCCAACCCGACCCGGGCCAGCAGCTTGCGGCCCAGGGCGACAGCGGCCTCGCGTGGCATCTTCTTGACCACGGTCGGGCCTTCGATGACGTTTTCCAGCGCGGTGCGATGCGGGAACAGGTTGAAGCTCTGGAACACAAAACCCACGTGCTGGCGCAGACGACGTATCAGGCCTTGCTGTTGGTTGATTGGGCGGCTGCCGTCGATCTCGATATCGCCCACCTTGATGCGTCCGCTGGTGGGCGTTTCGAGAAAGTTGAGGCAGCGCAGGAAGGTGGTTTTGCCGGAACCGCTGGGGCCGATGATGGCGATGACTTCGCCTTCCTTGACCTCCAGGTCGATACCGGCGAGCACCACCTGACCGTTGAATTGTTTGGTCAGTTTTTCAACCACGATCATGCTTCAAGACTCCAGGTCATGCCGGTTGACCCGGTCTTCCAGGCGATTCTGAAAATGCGCCAGGATGCTGGCCAGGATCCAATAGATCAGCGCAGCGCTGAGGTACATGGTGAAAATTTCGAAGGTGCGCGCCGACACCAATTGCGCCTGGCGAAACAGCTCGGGGACCTGAATGGTGGCGGCCAGCGCCGTGTCCTTGACCAGCGAAATAAAACTGTTGCCCAACGGTGGCAGCGCTGTGCGCATGGCCTGCGGCAGGATGGCCCGGCGCAGGGTCTGCGCGCGGGTCATGCCGATACTGGCCGCTGCTTCCCACTGGCCGCGCTCGATTGAGCCGATGGCGGCACGCAGGATTTCACAGGCGTAAGCGGCCATGTTCAGCGAGAAGCCGATCAATGCCGCCGGAATCGGGTCCAGCTCGATGCCTACTTGTGGCAAGCCGTAGTAGATCAAAAACAGCTGCACCAGCAACGGCGTGCCGCGAAAGAACGACACATAGATCCGAGCAATCCCTCGCACCGGCAAGAAGCGCGACAAGCGCATCAAGGCTAGGCCAAAGCCCAGCAGCAAACCGAAGAACATGCCGCCCAGGCTGAGGATCACCGTGTAGTACGCGCCCTTGAGCAGAAAGGGCGCGGAATCCAGTGCGAGTTGGAAGCTTGCTTCCATTATTGAGTGACGTCAGCGTTGAAGTACTTCTCGGACAGCTTCTTCAAGGTGCCGTCGGCGCGCAGTTTGTCGAGGGCCTTGTTCACAGCGTCCAGCAGTTCAGGCTCGCCCTTGCGCAAGGCAATACCCGATTCCTGGCGCGAGAATGCTTCGCCGGCAGCGGCGGTGTCCTTAGCCTTCTTGGCATATTCCAGCGCGGCCAGGCGGTCGATCAGGATCGCGTCGATGCGGCCGATACGCAGGTCCTGGAACTTGGTCGGGTCGTCGTTATAAGTCTTGATGATGGCTTTGGGCTGGTTGTCCTTGAGCCATTGTTCGTAGTTGGTGCCCAGGCCCACGCCGACTTTCTTGCCGGCCAGGTCATCGGCGGTCTTGATGCTGCCCACATTCTTTTTCAGAACCAGCGCCTGAATCCCGGAAACGGTGTAGGGCTTGGAAAAATCGTACTTTTTCTTGCGCTCTTCAGAGATGGTGACCTGGTTGACCACCGCGTCCAGGCGTTTGGATTCCAGCGCGGCGAGGATGCCGTCCCATGGCGTGGCTTGCAGCTTGACCTTCACGCCCAGCTCTTTGGCCAGGGCTTCGGACAGCTCCACCTCGAAGCCACTGAGCTTGCCGCTTTCATCTTGGAAGCTGAAGGGTGGATAGGTACCTTCCAGGCCGATTTTGATCTCGCCGGCCTTCTTGATATTGGCCAATTGTTCGCCGGCCACAGCCTGACCCAACCAACCGGCACCGAGTGCCAGACCCAGCGTGCCAACCAGTAACGTGCGACGGAATGCAGAAATAGACATGAAGAGCCCCTGTGTTTTTTATGGTGAGCGAAGCAGGTGACGCAGTAGGCGTATCCTGCCTTAAAGCGCGAAGCGCGTCTTCGCCTGCGGCGCGACTATAAAGCCGGTTTTTAAGACTTGAAAATAATATAAATTCAAAATCATATTCTTTTTTAGAATATAAACTGTTTCTAATTTGGGAGGGGGCTTGCCCCCGATAGCTATAGTCCAGCCAGCGCATCTCTGACTGATAGGCCGCCATCGGGGGCAAGCCCCCTCCCACTTTTAACTGGTTTACTCAGTTGAACACCGCGTCATAGGCAAACAGCGCCGGCGCGCCGCCGGTGTGCAGGAAGATAATCGGCCCGTCCTCAAAGCGCTGACGCCCGATACCGTCGAGCAAACCCGCCATGGCTTTGCCGGTGTAGACCGGGTCGAGCAACAGACCTTCCTGGCTGGCCAATAGTTTGATCGCGGCCAATGTGCCGGCATTCGGCTCGCCGTAGCGCGGCGCAAAGTACTCATCCCACAGGATCACCTTGAACGCCTCGGGCAAGCCCACGCCCAGCAGCTCGGCGGTGCGCTCGGCCAGGCCCTGGACTTTCGGGAACTGTGCCTCTTCGGTGCGCGATACGGTGACGCCGATGACGGGCAATTGCGGCAGTGCCTCACTCAAGGCCAGCGCCAGACCGCTGTGCGTACCGGCACTGCCGGAGGCCAGCACCACGGCGGCGAAGTCGATGCCGCTGTCTTCGATCTGCGCGGCCAGCTCCAGCCCGGCGCGCACGTAGCCCAGGGCGCCCAATGCATTGGAGCCACCGATGGGCACCAGGTACGGCGTCTTGCCGTTGCTGCGCAGGCGGTCGGCGAGGGCGTTGAGCTGCTCGTCGACGTGATCGAGGTTTTCCACCAATTCCACCTTGGCGTCGAACAACTCCAGCAGCAGGCGGTTGCCGTTGCCCAGGTAGTTCGGATCGTCGGTGCCGGTAGGATTTTCCAACAGGGCGACGCAACCCAGGCCGAGCTTGGCGGCGAGGGCGGCGGTCTGGCGCACATGGTTGGACTGGATCGCGCCGGCGGTCACCAGGGTGTCGGCGCCTTGGGCGATGGCATCGGCGGCCAGGTATTCGAGCTTGCGCAGCTTATTGCCGCCCATGGCCAGCGGGGTGGTGTCGTCGCGTTTGACGTAGATATCCCGGCCCAGCCACGCCGATAGCCGTTCGAGTTTTTCCAGCGCGGTGGCACCGCCCAGCAGTTCCAGGCGGTCAAAACGGTCGAGCTGTTGTTTGATCATGGTTAAACACGGTGGCGAAGTAATGGGCCGACTATAGGCAGGCACTTTTCATCGGGCAACCGTCAATCGCTTATGTCCGATGGTTATGAGCATCGCACCATTGGTTCTTAATGTCGGTCGGTGCGCTTGCCGTAAAGTGATGGCCATTTTGTCAGGAGTGAAAACCGTGAGTGAGCGTTCCAGCCATTGGCAATTGCAGACCATCGTCAGCCAACTGCGCGGCGCCCGCGATCAGTGGCGCTCCCGCAATGGCCGCCTGAGCGGCGAGCATGGGGGGCGCGAGTTGCCCTCGCGCCAGGCCGTGGCGCAGATTCTTGAGTCGCTGTGCGGGGCGCTGTTCCCCATGCGCCTGGGCCCGGCGGACCTGCGTGAAGAAAGCGAGGATTTTTACGTCGGCCACACCCTAGATGTGGCCCTCAATGCTTTGCTCGCCCAGGCACGCCTGGAGCTGCGCTACGCCGCGCGCCAGGGCGGTGAGGATGACAGTGATATCGACGCCCACGCCATCCGCCTGATCCAGGATTTCGCTCTGGCGCTTCCAGCCCTGCGCAGCTTGCTGGACACCGACGTGCTGGCTGCCTATCACGGCGACCCGGCCGCGCGCAGTGTGGATGAAGTGCTGCTGTGCTACCCGGGGATCCTGGCGGTGATTCACCATCGCCTGGCGCACCATTTGTACCGCGCCGGTTTGCCGTTGCTGGCACGCATCAGCGCGGAAATCGCCCATTCGGCTACCGGCATCGATATCCACCCAGGCGCGCAGATCGGCCCGAGTTTCTTTATCGACCACGGTACGGGCGTGGTGATCGGCGAGACCGCGATCATCGGCGAGCGCGTGCGCATCTACCAGGCGGTGACCCTGGGCGCCAAGCGCTTCCCGGCCGATGAAGATGGGCAGCTGCAGAAAGGCCACCCGCGCCATCCGATCGTCGAGGATGACGTGGTGATCTACGCCGGGGCGACGATTCTGGGGCGCATCACCATCGGCAAGGGCTCGACCATCGGCGGCAATGTGTGGCTGACCCGCAATGTGCCGGCGGGGGCGAATATCACTCAAGCGAATCTGCAGCATGATGATGGGGCGCAGAAGTAGAGAACCTGCACGGGTCACTTGGGGAGAGGCTCACCACAAGTGGCCTGTCAGCCACAGATACACTGACTGTATTCCACACCGGGGCGGTATTTCCGTGAGCAGTCGCTGAACGATTTCCTTTGCTCAGCCGTCATACCGCTCAGCCCTGCGATTAGTCCAAAACCACCTATTCATGTTTAACTTGAACGTTCGTTCAAGTTAAACCGGTGGTTCGCTGCCCGCTCACAACAGGAGGCTTACCTTTGCTGAGTCTGTTTTTCCCAGCCACATTTCACATCCCAGGGGTGCATCGCTCATGAGTGCATCGTCTACCCCTTCCAGCGGCCTGGTGCGCATGAATGCGCCCGTTTTCTACTTTGCCGCCACGGTTATTCTGCTGTTCGGCTTGACCGTTATCGCCATCCCACAACAGGCCGGTGCCTGGCTACTGGCGGCGCAAAACTGGGCGGCCAATACGGTCGGCTGGTACTACATGCTGGCGATGACCCTGTATCTGGTCTTCGTGGTGGTCACCGCGTTATCGGGCTACGGCAAGATAAAACTCGGTGCCGACCACGACGAGCCCGAATTCAGTTACTTGTCCTGGGCCGGCATGCTGTTCGCCGCCGGCATCAGCATCACGCTGTTTTTCTTCTGCGTCTCGGAGCCGCTGACGCACCTGGTGCAACCGCCCCAAGGCGCGCCGATGAACGCCGACGCCGCACGCCAGGCCATGCAGGTGCTGTTTCTGCACTGGGGCCTGCATGGCTGGGGTGTGTTCGCCTTTGTCGGCATGGCCCTGGCCTATTTCGCCTACCGGCATAACCTGCCGCTGGCGTTGCGTTCGGCGCTGTACCCGCTGATCGGCAAGCGCATCAACGGCCCCATCGGTTATGCGGTGGATGGCTTTGGCATCATCGCCACGGTGTTCGGCCTGGGGGCCGACATGGGCTTCGGCGTGCTGCACCTCAACTCCGGTCTGGACTACCTGTTCGGCATCGCCCACACCCAGTGGATCCAGGTCGGGTTGATCACCCTGATGATGGGCGCTGCGATCCTGGTGGCCGTGGCCGGCGTGGACAAGGGCGTGCGGGTGATGTCCGACATCAACATGCTGCTGGCCTGCGCGCTGCTGCTGTTCGTGTTGTTCGCCGGGCCTACCCAGCACTTGCTCAACACTCTGATCCAGAACATCGGCGACTACCTCGGCGCCTTGCCGACCAAGAGTTTCGACGTCTACGCCTACAACAAACCCAGCGACTGGCTGGGCGGCTGGACGGTGTTCTACTGGGCTTGGTGGATCGCATGGTCGCCGTTCGTGGGTCTGTTTATCGCGCGGATTTCCCGCGGCCGCACCATCCGTGAATTCGTATTCGGCGTGCTGCTGATCCCGCTCGGCTTCACCCTGGCGTGGATGTCGATCTTCGGCAACAGCGCCATCGACCAAGTGCTCAACCACGGCATGGCGGCGCTCGGCCAATCGGCTATCGATAATCCATCGATGAGCCTTTACCTGTTGCTGGAAACCTATCCTTGGAGCAAGGCCGTCATCGCCGTCACGGTGTTTATCAGCTTTGTGTTCTTCGTGACGTCGGCCGACTCCGGCACTGTGGTGCTGTCGACGCTGTCGTCCAAGGGTGGCAACGCCGACGAAGACGGGCCGAAATGGCTGCGGGTGTTCTGGGGCGCGATGACGGCGCTGGTGACCAGCGCGTTGCTGTTCGCCGGCAGTATCGATTCGCTCAAGTCGGCGGTGGTCCTGACCTCGTTGCCGTTCTCGCTGATTCTGCTGCTGATGATGTGGGGGCTGCACAAGGCGTTCTACATGGAGTCGCAAAAGCAGATCGCCCAGTTGCACTCGCTGGCGCCGATCTCTGCGTCACGCAAGGGCCGTGGCGGCTGGCGTCAACGCTTGAGCCAGGCGGTGCACTTTCCATCGCGTGACGAGGTGTACCGTTTCCTCGAATCGACCGTGCGCCCAGCCATCGAAGAAGTGACCGCGGTGTTTGTCGAGAAGGGCCTGAACGTTGTCACCCAGCCGGACCCGGCCAACGACAGCGTCAGCCTGGAAATCGGCCACGGCGAGGAGCGCCCGTTTGTCTATCAAGTGCAGATGCGCGGCTACTTCACGCCGTCGTTTGCCCTGGGCGGCATGGGCAAGAAAGCTATCAATAACCGCCGCTATTACCGGGCGGAAGTGCATCTGAGCGAGGGCAGCCAGGATTACGACTTGGTGGGCTACACCAAGGAGCAGATCATCAACGACATCCTCGACCAGTACGAGCGTCACCTGCAGTTCCTGCATCTGGTGCGCTAGAGACGAAGCGTGCGTGTTCCTCTCGGGCAGGTCTTTGCTGTAAAACAGCAATGGCGAAGTTAAGCGATTCAGCTGGTTAAAAGGCCTGGGAATAGTCTTATTCCCGGGCCTTATTTGCCGATGTCCAAGAGAGGATTCGATGACTTATATTGCTGCCGAAAACCGCTATGAATCTATCCCGTACCGTCGCGTAGGCCACAGTGGCCTGGTGCTGCCGGCACTGTCCCTGGGGCTGTGGCACAACTTTGGCGACAGCACGCCGATCGCCACCCAGCGCGCGCTGTTACGCACTGCGTTCGACCTGGGCATCAACCACTTCGACCTGGCCAATAACTACGGCCCACCCTACGGCAGTGCCGAGATCAACTTCGGCCGTTTGCTGCGCGAAGACTTCAAGCACTATCGCGACGAACTGATCATTTCCAGCAAGGCCGGCTGGGACATGTGGCCCGGCCCGTATGGCCAGGGCGGCGGCTCGCGCAAATACGTGCTGGCCAGCCTGGACCAGAGCCTGCAACGCCTGGGCGTGGATTACGTGGACATCTTCTACTCCCACCGCTTCGACCCCGACACGCCCCTGGAAGAAACCGCCAGCGCCCTGGCCACTACCGTGCAACAGGGCAAGGCGTTGTACATCGGCATTTCGTCCTACTCCGGCGCCAAAACCCGCGAGATGGCCGCGCTGCTCAAGGAATGGAAAGTACCGTTGCTGATCCACCAACCGGCCTACAACCTGCTCAACCGCTGGGTGGAAAAAGACCTGCTGGACACCACCGAAGCGCTTGGCACCGGCGTGATCGCCTTCACACCGCTGGCCCAGGGTTTGCTCACTGACAAGTACCTCAATGGCGTGCCGGCCGATGCACGGGTCAATCGTCCCGGCGGTGGTTCGTTGCAGGCCGGGCACTTGTCTGAAGCCAACCTCGCCCACGTCCGCGCGCTGAACGAGATCGCCCAGCGTCGCGGCCAGAGCCTGGCGCAACTGGCTCTGGCCTGGACCCTTCGCGACCCTCGGGTGACCAGCGCGCTGATCGGTGCGAGCCGGCCAGAGCAGATTGTTGAGAACGTCGGCGCGCTGAACAACTTGTCGTTCAGCGCTGAAGAACTGGCGGAAATCGATCGGTTTGCCCAGGAAGGTGGGATTAACTTGTGGGAAAAGCCGTCACTGGCGCAGTAATGCACGGCGCCCTCTCGCCTGGACGGCGAGAGGGCGTTTGATCATCCGGTCAGGCGCGGGCGCTATACCAGCTTGAGGTACATCCCGCGCCAATGCCGAAACTCGGACATTGAAAACGGTATTTTTTCCCCATAGAGGTCCACGTGCCCATCGACCACGGCCACCGAATGGTTGTTGAGGGAGGCGGTGCCGGTGTTGCCTTTGTCCAGTTCGCGAAAATGAGTCCAGCGGGTTTTGCCTAACAGGCCCAGGCGCTTAAACCCATCCCGGTCTCCTTCACCGTCGTTGAGCGTGCCCATGGCGGCTTCGAAGCTTCGCTTCGCCCGGCCCTCGTGGTTTTTCATCTGCGCGCGCTTGGCACTGGCGGCATATAAAAACACCGCATCCGCCAGTACGTCTGGGTCGTCGCCATGAAAAGCCGAACCGGTCTTCGCCTGTTTTATTTCGTCATGGGTCAGGCTTAGCTTGAACGTGTCGCGCATGACAATATCGAAGCCGGTGGGTGTTTCGGTCACCGACTTGAAGATGCCATGGGGGCTGTGACCGTATTTCATCATCGCCGCTTTTATAGCCGAAACAGTGACGCAATTCCCCTGCCTGCCTTGCGTGAAAGCAGTCCAGATATTCTTGGGCTTGATGCCAGCGGCGGTTTTGGACATGGGCATGTACCCCGTGTCGAACCGGTTGACCTGTGCCGCCGTATTGTCATACGCGCCAGGACGCGCGGTGCCGGTGTGCTCAATCGCAGGGGGGACGAGGTTGGAATAAGGTTGGGCATAGCTGCCCACGAGTGCTGATAAGTTCATGCAATGCGCCTTGATGCTTGGAAATCCGCCTGTGTTACAGCCAACGAGCAAGGATGCTCAGACCAGGATGTAGCCGTGCCCGTCATACGGCAGCGCCTCTTTATCCAGCACCAGGCCGTGGTTATACAGGTAGGACGGTGCCTTGGTTTCCGACATCTCATGTGCGTTGGCGTGAGTCATAAACGGCACCATGCCAAGGTCTTCCAGGATCTTTTTCTCAAACCCTTGCGTAGTGATGACGCTACGCAAGGCGGCTTCGAAGTTGGAGCGAATGACCGGATCTTCATGGGTGTTCTGAACGCGCTTTACGTAAGCGGTCAGCATGAAGTTCGCGTCCTTGATCATTCCGTTGTCATGGCCGGCGAATTTGGCGGCATCTGCCGTAAGTTTTATTTCCGCGCGGGTGATGTTCACGCTTTCTCCGTCTTTCATGTCGACGGCATAGGTGTCTCCCGTTCGGGTGACTTTTTCGAAACAATCCATGGGGCTCTGTCCGAACCTCATCATCATCAGTTTGATCATTGCCGCGTAGCGATCCGTATAGCGGTTTTCACCAAACTCGCGGGGCACGGAATAAAACCCCTTTTCGATATCGCTGGGCGCTGCGCCGTTGGTTTTTGACGAAAGGTCCGGGAATTGCGGGTTTTCAGTGTCGTTCGTTGGCGTGACCTCTTTTTGCAGCAGGCTATTAAGACGGGTCGGGAGTTGCCGTGTTGTATCAACGCCGGGACGGACAGGCGTGGAAAGCTGCGTGTCTTGATGGATGACCGCTGCCTGTTGCGGGTGGGTCAAGTTCTTTAGAGCAGTTTCAAGGCTTTGCAATAACGTGAACATCGAACTTAAGACCAACTCGATGCTGTGCTGGGTGTGTGCATTGGGTTGCTGGGGAGCCTCGTAATCGTGGTTTTTTAGCAGCGCATTGCGGTTGTCCAGCGAGGGGGACGCATTGGCGGACAGGGCGTTGGAACGGTAGTTGGAGAACGTGTTCATCGGCTCAATTCCTAAGGGTGTGATGTTTTTGTTCCAGGCGCTTCAAAGGAATAGTCAAGTAAGCAGGTAGGCTTGTTGATGTTTTCGGACACCGGAAGGTGTGCAGTTGAAGTCTGCCAACCCATCGACAATGGCGAGGGACTCGACAGGGCTTTTCACAACAATGCCTAAACCTTTATTCGCGGCGATGTCATGGGACTTGGCCGACTGGATATGGTTTTTCATGCCCAATAACTCCAACACGTTTTTGGCCGACTCCCCCTTGTTGGTTTCCCACATGGCAATGGCATAGTCGGAGGGCGCCGAAGCATTAAATGATTCGATCTGCTTTCGTTTTACCAAGGCGCCGAAAAGAAAGGCTGCATCTTTGAGCATGCCTTCGTCACCGAGCATCTGGCAGCCTTCTTGAGCCAGTTTTAGTTCTTCAAACGTAATATGAAGTTTGAAGCCGTCGCGCATCGTTATATTGAAGCCCGTGTCAAGTCTGGTGACTTCACTGAAAATATCCCGTGGACTTTGACCAAACCGTTGCATGGCCAGTTTTATACCCGCGACATGGGAACTGAGCGGGGCGCCGCTCGAATACAGCGTGAGCACTGGTGAAGAAAACAGCCCGCCCCAGATGTCATCCGGTTTTTCGCCACTTTTTTTGGCTGAAAGAAACTCGTGTGATTGGGGGGCGGTCGCCTCGTCAACTACCTGTGTGGTTTCCAATGTTGTATGGGGTAGATCGGTGGCTGGCCGGAGAGGCTTGTTATCAACCAACGTTTTTACCGATGGTTGTATGTTTAGCAGGTTATTCAGTGATGTCATGATTTCATTGAGTGCATTGCCAAGCAGTGCAAGTGTTTTTTCGACACTTATATGAGAGGGTGCGGATGCTGAGGTAGTCTGAGCAAGTGTATGTTTCATTGATGTTGAATTAGAGTGCCTGTGAGGCGCAGTTGCCGTGGGTAACGTGTTGTTATAATTCTCGCTTTGTCTATTGGCGGCGATTGACGGGTGAGTAGATGTTAGTGATGTGTTCATCTATTTGTTTCTCAATTAAATAAGTTTTTTGTCGATATAAGATTAAGTTTTATATCGCTTTTGCGGTATTGATGAGTGAGGCGTTAGCGTTTTCACGTCGCGACAGTGTCGTGAGATCTGTGGTTGGTAACTGTCTGGGGTTCCGAGTGCCAGTGCGGAATTGGTAACGTGAGATAACGATAGCTATAGAGGATTTTTCTGAAGTGATAGCAAGGCGGGGATGTTAATTAATTGTGTAACGAGGTTGCC
The DNA here is from genome assembly GCF_001029595.1 of Pseudomonas sp. ARP3. NCBI lineage: Bacteria > Pseudomonadati > Pseudomonadota > Gammaproteobacteria > Pseudomonadales > Pseudomonadaceae > Pseudomonas > Pseudomonas sp. ARP3. The sequence continues at coordinate 461,397 of NZ_LEKF01000002.1, read as the reverse complement.
GAGAGTAGGCCATATGACGAGTTTTATTTTAATAAATCGGATGCGGTCGATATTGGCTGTTTAAAGTTTGCTATGAGCATCAAACGCGCCGACGCGAGGCGGCGCGTAATGAGCTGGACTGCACGGGGGCGCCGGAAATCAGAACGGCACATCTCCCAGAATCGTCGCGCGGTGCATCACCCGCCGTTGCGGTCGGTAGTCATCCACTGCGTAGTGCTGTGTCACACGGTTATCCCAGAACGCCACGTCATGGGCCTGCCAGCGCCAGCGCAGGGTAAATTCCGGCCGAGTGGCGTGGGCAAACAACAGCTTCAGAATCACCTCGCTCTCGGCGGCTTCCAACTCGTTGATCCGGGTGGTGAAACCTTCGCTGACAAACAGCGATTTGCGCCCACTCACCGGGTGCGTGCGTACCACCGGATGGGACAATGGCGGGTTCTTTTGGCGGGCAGCTTCCCAGCGCGCCAGGTCTTCGGCGCTGTTGCCGAAGCGCTCCAGAGGGAAGGACTTGATGAAGTCGTGGGTGGCGGTCAAGCCGTCCAGCAGCCGTTTCATCGGCGCGGATAGCGCCTCATACGCCGCGATCCCGCTGGCCCACAGCGTGTCGCCGCCGTACGCCGGCAGCAGCTTGGCGCTGAGCACCGCGCCGAGAGCCGGGGTGGGCAGGAACGTCACGTCGGTGTGCCACACCGCATTGTCGCGCACGTCGGTGACGGCGGTGTCGAGCACCAATACTTCGGGTTGTTCCGGCACGTTGGGGTAGATCGGATGGATGTGCAAGTCACCGAAATTCGCCGCGAATCGTGCCTGTTGTTGCGGGGTGATCGGCTGGTCGCGAAAGAACAGCACCGAGTGGGTAAGCAACGCCTGTTCAATGGCGTCGCGCTGATCGGGGGACAGCGGCCGGGTGATATCGACGCCACTGATCTGGGCGTCCAGGGCGGTGCTCAAGGGGCTCACGGTAACGTTGCTCATGGGATTCTCACAGTCAGTGTGCCTGGCCATGCCAGGGCACTAATTTACGCTGCAGGGCACGCAGGCCCATTTCCAGGGCGAAGGCGATCAGGGCTATGACCAAAATCCCCAGCACCACCACATCGGTCACCAAAAACTGCGCCGCCGACTGCACCATAAACCCCAGCCCACTGGTGGCCGCGATCAGTTCAGCGGCCACCAGCGTCGACCAGCCCACCCCCAGGCCAATGCGCACACCGGTGAGAATGTCGGGCAGGGCGCTTGGCAGAATTACATGACGTATCAATTGCGCGCGGGTTGCCCCCAGGGACTGCGCCGCACGCAGCTTGGCCGGGTCGACGGTGCGTACGCCGGTGGCGGTGGCGATCGCGATGGGCGCAAAGATCGCCAGGTAGATCAGCAGCACCTTGGACAGCTCGCCAATGCCGCACCAGATCACGATCAACGGCAGATAGGCCAGCGGTGGAATAGGCCGATAAAACTCGATCAACGGGTCGAAGATGCCACGGGCGATGCGGTTGGCTCCGATGGCGATCCCCACCGGCACGGCGGTCAACACCGCAAAACCCAGGCCCAGGCCGATGCGGCTGAGGCTGGCGGCCAGGTGCTGCCATAAGGTGGAATCCATATAACCGCTGGTCGCCAGCAACCAGCCTTTTTGCAGCACAGCGGCCGGCGGCGGCAGAAACAGCGGCTCGATCACACCGGTGGCAGTCACGGCCCACCAAGCGATCAGCAAGGTAGTGAGGGTCAACAGGCTGATCCAGCGCGTGCTCAGGCTGCGGCGGACCGGAATGGGCGTTTGTGTTGCCGGCTCGGTGGTGATGACAGGAAGTTCGTAGCTGCTCATGGGGATACCTGCCGTTGCGAGAACACCTTGCCCAAGACATGTTCGCGGGTTTCGATAAAGCGCGGATCGGACTTGATCGCTCGCGCCGACTCGCCGGCGGCATAGCGTTGGCCGAAATCCAGGCGCAGACGTTCGACGATCTGGCCAGGGTTGGGCGCCAGCAGAATCAGATCGGTGGCGAGAAATACCGCTTCTTCAATGTCGTGGGTGATCAGAAACACCGGCTTGGCCGTGCGCCGCCAGACTTGCAGCAGCAGCTCCTGCATCTGTTCGCGGGTGAAGGCATCCAGGGCGCCGAACGGCTCATCCATCAGCAATACGCGCGGGTCGGCGGCCAATGCGCGGGCCAGGCCGACACGTTGCTTCTGGCCACCGGACAGTTGCCAGATGCGGCGGTGGTCGAAACCGGCCAAGTCCACCAGTGCCAGCATTTCCCGCGCGCGGGCTTCACGCTGTGTTTTAGGCACGCCGGCCAATTCCAGGCCGAAGCCAACATTGGCCAGCACGTCCTGCCAGGGCAGCAGCGCATCGTCTTGAAACACCACGCCACGCTCGGCGCTCGGGCCTTTGACCGGCACGCCGTCGAGGCTGATACGCCCGGCGCTGGGTTCGACGAAGCCGGCGATCAGGTTCAACAGTGAAGTCTTGCCACTGCCGGACGGGCCGAGAGCCACCAGCAATTGCTGGGGCCCCAGGTCCAGTGAGATATCCGCCAGCACCGGTGCCGGGGCGCCTGGGTACTGTGCGCTGATGCGCTCCAGTTGTAGCAAGGCCATCGCGATGAACTCCCGAATCAGTGGCTAATGAACTGTGCGCTGACGTATGGGGCGTAATCCGGCAGTACCGCTTCGACTTTGCCCTGTTCCTTGAGGAATGCGGCGGTGTCGGTTACGGCCTGGGTGGTCGGCGCGCCGAGCAGGGTGATTTGGTCTGCGGCCAGCGGGTAGACGTTGCCTTGCAGCAGTTGTGGGATATCACTGGACTTGGCGCCGGAGAGCTTGACCAGTTTGTCGACGTTGCCTGTGTTGGCCAGCCAGGCTTGCGGGTCTTTTCGATAGTCCGCGTAGGCATCCAGCGTAACCTTGGCGAAAGCCTTGACGATTTCCGGATGCTTCTCGGCGAAATCCTTACGCACGATCCAGGCATCGAAAGTCGGTGCGCCGAATTTGGCCAGTTCGCCGGAAGTGATCAGCACCTTGCCGTTTTCCTTGGCTACGCCCAGTGCCGGGTCCCATACGTAGGTGGCGTCGATATCGCCGCGCTTCCAGGCTGCAATGATCGCCGGCGGTGCGAGGTTGAGGATGGTCACCTTGGACGGGTCAATGTTCCAGTGCTTCAGCGCGGCCAAGAGGCTGTAGTGGCCGGTGGACACGAATGGCACGGCGACTTTCTTGCCGATCAGGTCTTGCGGGCTGTTGATCCCCGAACCGTCACGCGCCACCAGCGCCTCGGCGCCGCCGATCTGCGTCGCGACCAGAAAGGTTTGCACCGGCACTTTGCGCGTAATCGCGGCGGTCAGTGGGCTGGAACCGAGGTAACCGATCTGCACGTCGCCGGAGGCAATGGCGGCGATGATGTCCGCACCGTTATCGAATTTGCGCCAGTCGATCTTGGCGTTGGCGGCTTTTTCGTAAGCGCCGTCGGCCTGCGCGACTTTGGCCGGGTCGACGGTGGTCTGGTAGGCAATGGTTACATCCGCCGCCTGGGCAAACAGGCTGGCACCGGCCAGGGACAATGCGGCCAACAGGCGCAGAGGGGTAAGCAGTTTCAAGGGGAGTCTCCTCAATCAGGCGGCCGAGGCTCGGCGTGAGAGGAGACTAAATGATCTAAGAATCGAAAAATAAATAACTTTTTCGAATTAGCTTATGTGGGTAAGGGTGAAGGGAGCCTTGAGCTTGATTGGGGGCAAATGTGGGATGAGGCTTGCCCCCGATGGCGGTAGTTCAGCCACTGGTGGGTTGACTGGCCCAGTACAATCGGGGGCAAGCCCCCTCCTAATGGACCGAGTTCGGTCTTAGTTACTGATCGCCAGAATACTCGCCTGGTACGAGCCGACAAACACGTCGAAATCGCCCACTTCGTTCTGCTCCAGTTCCGCCTGCTGCGCCAGCGATGTGCGTGCCAGCTCCTCAAAACGTGCCTGCTCTTCAGCCGGCAACGGCTCGCGGCGGAAGTATTCGGCGTGCACTTCGCTCTGATGCAGCGAGAACTGCGCGAAACTCTCTTTGCGCTCGGCCATCGCCGCCAGCACCTGGGCCGACGGTGTCAGGGACGGGTCATTGACCTTGGCCAGTTGGGCGTCCAACGCGTGACTGTGTTCGGTGATGCCGTGGCTTTCATCGAGCAGGGCGGCCAGCGGAGCGATTTGTTCCAACAATTCGGTGGCCCATTCCTTCATGTCCACGGCCTGGCCCTGACGCTGCAATTGCAGGCCCGGACGGCGGCCTTCCTTGACCACGCTGAGGAAGTTGGAGGTGGCGTTGCTGCACTCGTTGTTGGCGAACAGCGGGCTCTCGTTGAGGGCGCAGTACAGCAGGAACGCGTCAAGGAAGCGCGACTCCGGCAGGTCGATGCCCATCGGCAGGAACGGGTTGATATCCAGGCAACGCACTTCAATGTACTGGATACCCCGCGCCATCAGCGCCTGGATTGGCCGTTCGCCGGTGTAAGTCACGCGCTTGGGACGGATGTTGGAGTAGTACTCGTTTTCAATCTGCAGGATGTTGGTGTTGAGCTGCACCCACTCACCGTCCTTATGCGTGCCGATTTCGACGTACGGCGCGTAGGGCGTTGCCACCGCTTTGCGCAAGCTGTCGGTGTAGCTCGCCAGGTCGTTGTAGCAGGGCGTCAGGCCGGCCTGGGCGTTACTCTGGTAACCCAGGTCACTCATGCGCAGGCTGGTGGCGTAAGGCAGATACAGGGTGTCGGCGTCGAGTACTTCCAACTGGTGCGAACGTCCGCGCAGGAACCCGGCATCCAGGGCCGGCGAAGCACCGAACAGGTACATCAGCAGCCAGCTGTAGCGGCGGAAATTGCGGATCAGCGCGATATACGCGTCGGACTGGAAGTCACGATCAGTGCCGACATAGCCCTCGTCTTGCTTGAGCAGCGGCCACAATTTTTCCGGCAGCGAGAAGTTGTAGTGGATGCCGGCGATGCACTGCATGGTCTTGCCGTAACGCAGGGCCAGACCTTTGCGATACACATACTTGAGTTGTCCGATATTGGAGGTGCCGTAGTAGGCAATCGGAATATCTTCTTCGGCCGGCAATGGGCACGGCATCGAAGGACTCCACAGGTATTCGCTGCCCAGCTTGGTGTAGGCGAACCGATGGATTCTTTCCAGGCTGCTCAGGGTATCGGCCGGGTTGGGCAGGGCTGGGGTGATGAACTCCAGCAGCGATTCCGAGTAGTCAGTGGTGATCTGTTCGTGGGTCAACGCAGCGCCCAGGGCTTCGGGGTGCGGCGTCTGCGCCAGGCGACCTTCACCCGTGACACGTAGGCATTCGCGCTCGATGCCGTGCAGGCACTGCTCTAGCAGGGAGAGGTGTTCGCGCTTGCCGAGCAGGGCCAGGCGGCGGTTGAGAAGTTCGCTCAAGTTGGATTCCTTCACGCGTCAGTCGCCCCAATATGGGGGTGGGCAGGACGGTCTACAAGGGTGAAGTTAAAACTGGCGTGATCGCCTGGTTTTGAGTCAAGTTGACCCGCTTTGAAAAAGCCTACTTCATTCCATGAATTGGGCTATAGCACAGCGAGAAAATTCCGACGCTGTTTAAGCAGCGCCGAAATTAACTCAAATCGAGGGTGGGGAGCTATAGGACAGCGAACGTGCCCTGTGCTTTTGCGACAAGTCTTTCGCCTTGGTACACATCCGCCTCGACCACCAACGTGCGCCGGCCGGCGTGAACGATGCGGCTGGTGCACAGCACCTCACCGTCTTCCACGGCGCGGATGTAATTGATCTTGCATTCGATGGTCGCGCTCTGCTGGTCGAAACCATGGGAACTGGAGCAAGCCAGTCCCATGGTGATGTCCACCAGACTGAAAATCGCCCCGCCATGCAGCTTGCCCGCGCGGTTGCGCAGATGCGGCTCCAGGCTCAGGGCCACCTCGGCAACGCCCTGCTCCAGGCGTTGCAGGCGGCAGCCGATCAGTTCGCTGAACGCGCTCTGGGTCAAGCCGGCCGGGATCTCCATCAACGCTTCTTCAACTGTTTGGCATTGGCGAACAGCGAGGCCATGGCGTTGTTGCTAGGCGCCGCGGTGGTGGTTTCCTTGCGCGGTGCGCTGTTCTGCGACTGACGCGGCGCCGAGCCAGGACGAGCGCCCCGCGCGCCATCGATTTTTTCACCGGGGGTGTCGCTCATACGCATCGACAGGCCAACGCGTTTGCGCGGGATATCCACTTCCATGACCTTGACCTTGACCACGTCACCGGCCTTGACCGCTTCGCGCGGGTCCTTGATGAATTTCTCCGAAAGCGCGGAGATATGCACCAAACCGTCCTGATGCACGCCGATATCTACAAAGGCGCCGAAGTTGGTCACGTTGGTCACCACACCTTCGAGGATCATGCCCAGTTGCAGGTCCTTGAGGTCTTCGACACCGTCCTGGAACTCGGCGGTCTTGAACTCGGGACGTGGGTCGCGGCCCGGTTTTTCCAGTTCTTGCAGGATGTCGGTGATAGTCGGCACGCCGAAGGTTTCGTCGGTGTACTTCTTCGGGTCCAGGCGCTTGAGGAACGCGGCGTCGCCAATCAGCGAGCGGATGTCGCGGTCGGTCTCGGCGGCAATGCGCTGCACCAGCGGGTAGGCTTCCGGGTGGACCGCCGAGGCGTCCAGTGGGTTGTCGCCGTTCATGACGCGCAGGAAACCGGCAGCCTGCTCGAAGGTTTTTTCGCCCAGGCGCGCGACTTTTTTCAGCGCGGCGCGGGTTTTAAAGGCGCCATTTTCATCGCGGTGGTTGACGATGTTCTGCGCCAGGGTGGCGTTGAGGCCGGAAATCCGCGCCAGCAGCGCCACCGAGGCGGTGTTGACGTCCACGCCCACGGCGTTCACGCAGTCTTCGACGACCGCGTCCAGTCCGCGTGCCAGCTTCAACTGCGACACGTCGTGCTGGTACTGGCCGACGCCGATGGATTTAGGGTCGATCTTCACCAGTTCGGCCAGCGGGTCCTGCAGGCGACGGGCAATGGACACCGCGCCACGGATCGACACGTCCAGGTCCGGGAATTCCTTGGAGGCCAGCTCCGATGCCGAGTACACCGACGCACCCGCTTCGGACACCATGACCTTGGTCATCTTCATGGCTGGGTATTTTTTGATCAGTTCGGCGGCCAGTTTGTCGGTTTCACGGCTCGCGGTGCCGTTGCCGATGGCAATCAGGTCTACCGAGTGCTTGGCGCACAGGGCGGCGAGGATCGCAAGCGTCTGGTCCCACTTGTTATGCGGCACATGCGGATACACGGTCGCGTGGTCCAGCAGCTTGCCGGTGGCGTCCACCACCGCGACCTTGCAACCGGTGCGCAGGCCCGGATCGAGCCCCAGGGTAGCGCGCGGGCCGGCCGGGGCGGCCAGCAGCAGGTCGTGCAGGTTGTGGGCGAACACGTTGATCGCTTCGGTCTCGGCGCCGTCGCGCAGCTCGCCGAGCAGGTCGGTTTCCAGGTGGGTGTAGAGCTTGACCTTCCACGTCCAGCGCACGACTTCACTGAGCCACTTGTCCGCAGGACGGTTCTGATTCTGGATGCCGAATTGTTGACCGATCATCCCTTCGCACGGGTGCATGGTGCCCGGCAGTTCGTCGCCGACTTTCAGCGCGGAGCTGAGAATACCTTCGTTGCGGCCACGGAAAATGGCGAGGGCACGGTGGGAAGGCATGCTCTTGAGCGGTTCGTCGTGTTCGAAATAGTCACGGAACTTGGCGCCTTCTTCCTCCTTGCCGGCGATTACGCGAGCGCTGAGGATGGCTTCTTGCTTCAAGTAGTTACGCAGTTTTTCCAGCAGGCTGGCGTCTTCGGCGAAGCGCTCCATCAAGATGTACTTGGCGCCTTCCAGCGCGGCCTTGGTGTCGGCGACGCCTTTTGCGGCATCGACAAAGCGCGCGGCTTCGGTTTCCGGCGTCAGGGACGGGTCGTTGAACAACCCATCGGCCAATTCGCCGAGGCCGGCTTCCAGGGCGATCTGGCCCTTGGTGCGGCGTTTCTGTTTGTAGGGCAGGTAAAGGTCTTCGAGGCGGGTCTTGGTGTCCGCGAGCTTGATGTCGCGCTCCAGTTGCGGGGTCAGCTTGCCCTGTTCCTCGATGCTGGCGAGGATGCTGATGCGCCGTTCGTCGAGTTCTCGCAGGTAGCGCAGGCGCTCTTCCAGATGCCGCAGTTGGGTATCGTCGAGGCTGCCGGTCACTTCTTTACGGTAACGGGCGATGAAGGGCACCGTGGAGCCTTCATCCAGTAGAGCGACGGCCGCTTCGACCTGTTGTGGGCGTACACCGAGTTCCTCGGCGATGCGGCTGTTGATGCTGTCCATAAAACCACCTGAAATTCTGAAAAGCAGCTCGGGAGCCCGGTAAACAAGGCGTTGCGAGGCAAGTTGAGCGGCCCGACCGGCGCCGCTGCCTGGGTCAAGAGGCAGCCTATTGACCCTCGAAATCGAAAAAATCGCGACAAACCTGTGAAAAAACCCGGCAGTAAACGGTAACGATCTGACGTTGCCCTGCACGACGGCGCGGCATTATAACCAGCGTTCTGCTCTTGGGGGGTACTGTGCCGGAGGGGTGTAGGGCGCGGGTTCGCTGGCAGTAGAGGAAAAATCTGCTAACAATGCACACGGTGCGTATAACGGCAGCTACGCCATAATGCGCGCCGAGATAAGAGGAGCATCCAATGAGCAGCACTGCACAAACTGCTGAAGGCGAAAAAATTCTCATCGTTGATGACGATCCGGGGCTGAGCAGCCTGCTGGAGCGTTTCTTCAACTCCAAGGGCTATCGTGCCCGCGCGGTACCGAACACCGAGCAAATGGACCGCCTTCTGGGGCGCGAAGTCTTCAACCTGGTCGTGCTCGATCTGATGCTTCCCGGCGAAGATGGCTTGACTGCGTGCAAGCGTCTGCGCGGCGCCAACAACCAGATTCCAATCATCATGCTCACCGCCAAGGGCGATGAGCTGAGCCGCATCAAGGGTCTCGAACTGGGCGCCGATGACTACCTGGCCAAACCTTTCAACCCTGACGAGTTGATGGCGCGTGTCAAAGCTGTACTGCGTCGCCAGGCGCCAGCGGTGCCGGGTGCTCCGGGTAGCGAAGATGAAAGCGTGACCTTTGGCGATTACGAGCTGTCGCTGGCGACCCGCGAACTCAAGCGCGGTGATGAAGTGCACATGCTGACCACCGGCGAATTTGCCGTGCTGAAAGCGCTGGTGATGAACGCCCGCCAGCCGCTTACCCGTGACAAGTTGATGAACCTGGCCCGTGGTCGCGAGTGGGATGCCTTGGAACGTTCCATCGACGTGCAGATCTCCCGTCTGCGCCGGATGATCGAACCGGACCCGTCCAAGCCGCGCTATATCCAGACAGTGTGGGGCGTGGGTTACGTGTTCGTGCCGGATGGCACCGCTACCAAGTGACCGATGATTTGCAGAGGTGGGCATCCCGGCATTTGACCCCGTAAAGGTCGACGGGATGCTCGGCGTCTGCAATTCTGCGAGCGCCGCTCATTCTTGCAAGGTGTCCAGCTGTCCTCTATGAAAACCCCGTTGTGGTTCCCGCAAAGTTTCTTCTCCCGCACCCTCTGGCTGGTGCTGATCGTCGTTCTGTTTTCCAAGGCACTCACGCTGGTTTATCTGCTGATGAACGAGGATGTGCTGGTGGACCGGCAATACAGCCACGGCGTTGCTCTTACACTGCGTGCCTATTGGGCCGCTGACCCAGAGAATCGCGAGAAAATCGCCAAGGCTGCCACCCTGGTGCGTGTGGCCGGCGCCGGTGTGCCGGAAGGCGAGCAGCATTGGCCCTACAGCGAGATTTACCAGCGTCAAATGCAGGCCGAATTGGGCAAGGACACCGAAGTGCGGCTGCGCATGCATGTGTCACCGGCGTTGTGGGTGCGTGCGCCAAGCCTGGGTGAGGATTGGCTGAAAGTGCCGCTGTATCCGCATCCATTGCGCGGGCAGAAAATCTGGAACGTATTGGGCTGGTTCCTGGCCATCGGCTTGCTTTCGACGGCGTCCGCGTGGATCTTCGTGCGTCAGCTTAACCAACCGCTGAAGCGCCTGGTGTTCGCTGCCCGGCAGTTGGGCCAGGGCCGCAGTGTGCGACTGCCGGTGAGTGACACACCCAGTGAAATGACGGAGGTATACGGCGCCTTCAACCAGATGGCGGAAGACGTCGAACAGGCCGGTCGCGAACGCGAGTTGATGTTGGCGGGGGTGTCCCACGATCTGCGCACACCTTTGACACGCCTGCGCCTCTCCCTGGAGTTGATGGGCAACCATACGGACCTGACGGATGACATGATCCGGGACATTGAGGACATGGACGCCATCCTCGATCAGTTCCTGGCATTTATCCGTGACGGCCGCGATGAGGTGGTCGAACAAGTCGATCTCACCGATCTGGTGCGTGAGGTCGTCGCCCCCTATAACCAAAATGGCGAACAGGTACGCATGCGCCTGGAACCGATCCAGCCGTTCGCGCTGCGGCGGGTGTCGATGAAGCGCCTGTTGAACAACCTGATTGGCAACGCCCTTCATCACGCCGGTACGGATGTGGAAGTGGCGGCGTACGTGTCCGGCGATAGCGCTGCGCCTTATGTGGTGCTGAGTGTGATGGACCGCGGCACCGGCATTGATCCTGCGGAGCTGGAAGGCATCTTCAACCCCTTTACCCGAGGTGATCGTGCGCGCGGAGGCAAAGGGACAGGCTTGGGCTTGGCGATTGTGCGGCGGATTGCGTCGATGCATGGCGGCAATGTCGAGCTGCGCAATCGCGAGGGAGGCGGGCTGGAGGCGCGGGTGCGGTTGCCGCTTGGGCTGATGTTGCCTAGAGACGCGGTATAAAAAAACAGCGGCAAGTTTCGAAGCTTAAAGCCGCAAGCAAAAGGCAGACAGCTTTTGCCCTTTCTTGCAGCTTATAGCTTGAAGCAAACAGCTGCGTCCCTAACCCTTGCCCTTGGTCCTGGTCATATTCGGCCCGCCATTCTTTTCCAGATGCTGAATGATGATCCCCGCCACATCCTTGCCCGTGGTGGTTTCGATCCCTTCCAGGCCGGGTGAGGAGTTCACTTCCATCACCAGCGGGCCATGGTTGGAACGCAAAATATCCACGCCTGCCACCGCCAGGCCCATCACCTTGGCTGCTCGTAGCGCGGTCATGCGTTCTTCCGGAGTGATTTTGATCAAGCTGGCGCTGCCGCCACGGTGCAGGTTGGAGCGGAATTCCCCCGGCTTGGCCTGGCGCTTCATCGCCGCGATGACTTTGTCACCCACCACGAAGCAGCGAATATCCGCACCGCCGGCTTCCTTGATGTACTCCTGCACCATGATGTTCTGCTTGAGCCCCATGAAGGCTTCGATCACCGACTCGGCTGCGGTGGCGGTTTCACACAGCACCACGCCGATGCCTTGGGTGCCTTCCAATACCTTGATCACCAGCGGTGCGCCGTTGACCATTTCGATCAGGTCCGGGATGTCGTCGGGGGAGTGGGCGAAACCGGTGACTGGCAAGCCGATGCCTCGGCGCGACAACAATTGTAGAGAACGCAGTTTGTCCCGTGATCGAGCAATGGCGACCGATTCATTCAGTGGAAATACGCCCATCATTTCAAACTGGCGCAAGACCGCGCAGCCATAGAAGGTCACCGACGCGCCAATGCGTGGGATGACCGCGTCGAAACCCTCCAGAGGCTTGCCCCGGTAGTGAATCTGCGGCTTGTGGCTGGCAATGTTCATATAGGCACGCAACGTGTCGATCACCACCATTTCATGGCCACGTTCGGTGCCGGCTTCGACCATGCGGCGGGTGGAATACAGACGCGGGTTTCGCGACAGCACAGCAATCTTCATGCAGCACCTGGGGCAGAAATAGTAGAGACCGGGAACACCGGCTTGTCTTGAACATACTTGACGCCGGGATTGACCACCAATTGGCCGTCAATCAGCGCCTTGGAACCCAGCAACAGGCGGTAACGCATGGCTTTGCGGCAGGCCAGGGTGAACTCCACCCGCCATACCCGATCACCCAACGCCAGCGTGGTGCTGATCACATAGCGTACCTGTGCATGGCCGTTGGAGCTTTTGATGGTTTTCATCGTCACCAAGGGCGCTTCGCAGCGACGATGGCGCAATTGCACCACGCTGCCCAGGTGCGCGGTGAAGCGCACCCATTTTTCACCGTCGCGTTCGAACGGCTCTATGTCGGTGGCGTGCAGACTGGAGGTGCTGGCGCCGGTGTCGATCTTCGCGCGCAGGCCTGCCACGCCCAGGTCGGGAAGGGCCACCCACTCACGCAGACCCACAACGGTCAAATGATCAAATGTCTTCAATATGGCTAACCGCTCAATTCGCCCAGGCCTGGGAGGGAATCTCGGCCAAAGCATTGAATGCGGGCCTGGCGAACCAATAGCCCTGCATCAGAAATATTCCACAGTCGGACAGGAAGTCTCGCTCACCAGCACTTTCGATGCCTTCGGCGATGACAGTAACCCCCAACTGCTCACAGATTGTGACAATCCCCCGGACGATTACCTGGCGAACACGATCCTTGTCGACATCGCGAATCAGCGCCATATCGAGTTTGATCAAGTCAGGTTGGAAATCGGCCAGCAGGTTCAGCCCCGAATAGCCCGCGCCGAAATCATCGATGGCGGTCTTGAAGCCGAATTCTCGATATTCACGCAGAATATTCGTCAAATGGCGATAGTTATCTACATGCTCGCTTTCCAGTGTCTCGAAAATCAGCTGGTTCAGCGGAAAATTGTGCGCGCGAGCCGCTTCGAGTGTGCTGCGGATACACAACTCCGGACGGTACACGGCATTAGGCATGAAGTTGATTGAAAGATGAGTTTGCATCCCCAGCGCAGCGGCCCCGGCAATTGCCTGGGTCCGGCAGCGCTGGTCGAAGCGGTAACGGTTGCTTTCGTTAACCTGTTGCAGCACCGAGAGCGCCCCTTCTCCGTTGACGCCACGCACCAGCGCCTCATTGGCAAAAATCGAATGGTCCCTAAGGTCTACGATAGGCTGGTAGGCGAACGCAAAATCGAACCCCAAAGGTTCGCTCTGCTGGCAGCCCACGCACCGTTGACCCGGCGAGGTGAGTGAAAGGGGAAAGTCGGTCACGGCGTATCCTCGCGAAAACGGGGTGCTACCTGGCGTATCTTAGGCGAGCCTTGGGATTTATGCGTCGAAGGGTTTCAACGGTAAAGTTGCGACATTTTTCAGAGAGAGGAATTCAAGTGGCTCAAAAGCAGGAAGAGGAAGACAAGGTCCGCTTGGACAAGTGGCTGTGGGCGGCGCGCTTCTATAAAACCCGCGCCTTGGCCAAGGCTGCTATTGAAAGCGGCAAAGTGCATCACCGAGGGGAACGCTGCAAGCCGGGTAAAGAGCCGCGTGTTGGCGATGAGTTTGAGATTCGTACGGGGTTTGATGAAAAGACCATCGTGGTCCAGGCATTGTCGATCGTGCGTCGCGGTGCACCTGAAGCCCAGACGCTGTACGTCGAAACCCAAGCCAGCATCGCCAAGCGCGAACAAGCGGCGGCGATGCGCAAGGCCGGGGCGTCAGGCCTGACTACTGACGGTAAACCGAGCAAGAAGCAACGCCGCGACCTGTTTAAGTTTCGCGGCAGTGGCAATGATGATTGATTGCGCCAATCACACTGTCAGCGCGGCGTTAAGTGAAGGTCCGCATGACGCTCAGTCGACCGAGCACGGGCAGTTTGCCAAATAATCTGAAGATCGGTGCTGTTACCCGCAGCAGTACCCCGGACACCTTCGCGGCAAAAGGCGTGTAATAACCCCAACCCAAGGCCAGCAGCGCCAGTAATACCCCACCGATGTAATCGTCCTGACCCCAATGCGCGCCGGCGACCAGGCGCGGCATCATGAACAGCAGCGCCAAGCCCCAGATCACCAGCACTTGGCCGATGCGTTTGGCAAACACGCTCATGAACATCCCCCAGATCAAGAGCACCGACGCATGATCGCCGGGAAAGCTCTGGCTGGAGCGATCCTTCAACTCCCAGGTTTTTTCCAGCCCTGGGAAATAGTCGCTCATCTGGATAGCGCCGCTGATCATCATCGACGGGCTGCTGTGTTGCCAGCCCATCTGCGCTGCGAGTTTGGAAAACAGCATGCGAATAAACAGCAGCAATAGCAGGATGCTGAAGAACCCGAAAAACGCCTGGCGAACCTGCACGGCTTTAAACACCCAATCGCCACGAATCAACAGCGCCAGCAGAATCAACCCGACGACTGCATCGAACGGTCGCAAACTCGCTACGGCCCACACATGCAGCCAGGCTGAACTTGTGGCCAGCGGGTCATTGAGCAGATGAAATAGCCATTCGTCGAAAACCACGCACAGCATCTGCCCCGTGGGCCATAGCCAAAAGCACAGCAGCCCGATAGCGAGTAGATTGCAGAGCGCCCAGCCCCCGAGGTTCCACCTGGCTTGGAACAAACCCGGATTGTTCATAAACTGTTCCTCTTCGCTCTGTAAAATCGCACCAGTTTGGTGCCAAAGCGTTTAATTTTATAAACTTTGTAACCATTTTGTCATCACTTCAGATATCCGACCTATGACTGATTTGCCGCATACAGACTTCACCCAACGCTTCATCTTCGACGACAGCGACGCTCGCGGCGAACTGGTGTCGCTGGAACTCAGCTATGCCGAAGTCCTTGCCAAACACGCCTATCCAGAGCCGGTCGCGCAATTGCTCGGCGAGCTGATGGCCGCGGCGGCGCTGCTGGTGGGGACCATGAAATTCGACGGTTTGCTGATCCTGCAGGCGCGCTCCGAGGGCCCGATTCCGCTGCTGATGATCGAGTGTTCCAGCGAGCGTGATATTCGTGGTCTGGCCCGCTACGAGGCCGAGTTGATCGCCCCGGACGCGAGCTTGTCCGACCTGATGCCCAACGGCGTATTGGCGCTCACCGTCGACCCGACCGAAGGCCAGCGTTACCAGGGGATTGTCGACCTTGACGGTAAAACCCTGTCGGAATGCTTCACTAACTATTTCGTGATGTCGCAGCAAGTTGGCACCAAGTTCTGGCTCAACGCGGACGGCAAGCGCGCCCGCGGCATGCTGTTGCAGCAACTGCCGGCAGATCGCATCAAGGACGAAGACGATCGCGCGGAAAGCTGGCGCCACACCATCGCCCTGGCCGACACGTTGAAAGCCGAAGAGTTACTTGGCCTGGACAACGAAACCATCCTGCATCGCCTCTACCATGAGGAAGAGGTGCGGTTGTTCGATGCACAAAGCCTGCGCTTCCATTGCAGTTGCTCCCGCGAGCGTTCGGGCAATGCCTTGGTCAGCCTGGGCCTGCACGATGCGCAAAATCTTGCGGTGGAGCATGGCGGTAAGGTGGAGATCGACTGCCAATTCTGCAATCAGCGCTACCTATTCGATGCCGCCGATATAGCCCAATTGTTCGCTGGCGCAGGCGTCGATACCCCTTCCGGTACCCGTCACTAAAACGTTTAAGTACAGGTAAATCACCTGTGAATCGCCGGATAAGCGCTGTTCTGACGGGAGGGCCCTACTCTTTTTGGGCTTTTCTGGCATAATCCGGCCCACTTTTTTCGCGGTAGTAGTGCGCAACTTTCTACTACAAAACGTTTGGAGCACTCGGCCATAGGCCGACGGGGAACCTCATGACGCAAGCCAATAACGCCGTATACACCGATCTGAGTGTTGACGATCTGGTCAAAGAAGCCCTGCAGCGCGGTGAAGGCGTGCTTGCCGATACTGGCGCGCTGGTCGTAGAAACCGGGCACCGCACCGGCCGTTCGCCAGTCGACCGTTTCATCGTTGAAGAGCCTTCCACTCAGGACGCCATCGCCTGGGGCCCGATCAACCGCAAGTTCCCAGCCGACAAATTCGACGCTCTGTGGGCTCGCGTCGAGGCGTTCAACAACGCGCAAGAGCATTTCGTTTCCCACGTTCATGTAGGTGCTTCCGAAGCTCACTACCTGCCGGTGAAGATGACCACCCAGACTGCTTGGCAGAACCTGTTCGGTCGTTGCCTGTTCATCAACCCGGCGAAATACAACCCGGCGGGTCGCGACGAATGGCAAGTGCTCAACGTGGCCAACTTCGAGTGCGTGCCGGAGCGCGACGGCACTAACTCCGACGGTTGCGTGATCCTCAACTTCGCCCAGAAAAAAGTGCTCATCGCGGGTATGCGTTACGCCGGCGAAATGAAGAAAGCCATGTTCTCGGTGCAGAACTTCCTGCTGCCGGCCGCCGACGTACTACCGATGCACTGCGCCGCCAACATCGGCGAAGCAGGCGACGTGACCCTGTTCTTCGGCCTGTCGGGCACTGGTAAAACCACCCTGTCCGCCGACGAAAGCCGTTACCTGATCGGTGACGACGAACACGGCTGGGGCGAGGGCGTAGTGTTCAACATCGAAGGCGGTTGCTATGCCAAGTGCATCGACCTGTCCGAGAAGAATGAACCGGTCATCTGGAAAGCTATCAAGCACGGTGCCGTGTTGGAAAACGTGGTGATCGACGATGCCAAGCACGCCGACTACACCAACGTGAGCCTGACCCAGAACAGCCGCGCCGCTTACCCGTTGGAGCACGTTGCCAAGCGTTCCGAGAAGAACCTGGGCGGCGAGCCTAATGCGGTGATCTTCCTGACCTGCGACCTGACTGGCGTACTGCCGCCAGTGTCGATCCTCAGCGAAGAACAAGCGGCCTATCACTTCCTGTCCGGCTACACCGCGCTGGTGGGCTCCACCGAAATGGGTTCGGGCAGCGGCATCAAGTCCACCTTTTCCACCTGCTTCGGTGCGCCGTTCTTCCCACGTCCGGCCGGCGAATACGCAGAGCTGTTGATCAAGCGTATCCGCGGTTTCGGCTCCAAGGTTTACCTGGTCAACACCGGCTGGACCGGCGGGGGCTACGGCGTTGGCAAGCGCTTCAACATCCCGACCACCCGCGGCGTGATCGCAGCGATCCAGAGCGGCGCGTTGGTCGGTGCTGAAACCGAACATCTCGACACCATCAACCTCGACGTGCCATTGGCCGTACCGGGCGTTGAAACCGGCCTGTTGAACCCACGTAACACCTGGGCTGACAAAGCCGCTTACGATGAAGCAGCGAAGGCCCTGGCTGGTCTGTTCATCGAGAACTTCAAGAAGTTTGAAGTGAGCGATGCGATCAAGGCTGCGGGTCCGAAGTTGTAAGATTCGGGAACTGTGAAAAAGCCGCCCCTTGTGGGCGGCTTTTTTATGGGCGTCAGGCTGGCGAAGATACCCTTGTGGGAAGGCTTGGTGTTTTGCGCTCAGCTCAGGTTTTCCAGTGTTTGCGTGTCCCAACTGTGGGTTTTGATGGCCAGGTAGAGCATGCCAATGGTTAGCGGGACCTTGTCGCCATGCCCTTTGCTGCGACGTTTGAGGAACACGTCAAAGACCGGTGGGTTGAAGTAGCGATAAGTGTCGTAGTCGCCCAGGTCGAGGGCAAACTCCTGCTCCAGTGCTTCCATAAGCTGCTTGGCTTCACTGCCGTCACAGCCCAAGTCGAAATTAAGTGAGGTTTGCAGGCGGATGGTCTTGTGTTTAGGTAGACCGATTTCTTCGTGCAGCAATTGCAAGAGTTGCTGCATAACGGGGTCTTCGGGGAAGTTGGGGGCGAGGTTCATGATGGGCGCACTCAAGAGTGGGTGAGGAGGATGGTTGCGTTGTAGGCGGTATTTGTTTCGAGTGATGAAGAGCGCTAAGCCCACCAAGAACACAAAGACAGGCAGGAACGGCATTCTGAGGATCACTGCTACGTAGGGTAGGAGGAACGTCAAAATAAGGCCTGTTATGAGGCAAGTGACAGCGAAGCGCTTTCTGAGCAGAGGGTCTGTTATGTGATAGTGCAGCACCCAATAGATAATGAGAAAAGAAGCGAATTGAAGATAAAGGGCCATGTTACTAAGACTCGCCCGAGTAGACATGCATTGAAAGTATTGACCGCTGAGGCCCTATGCCTCCTTTCACACTGGCATCCAGACCGATGATGATGTCTCCTGCGTGATATCTGCGAAGCTTGCCGGAAATCGAATCGCCAACGAAGCCCGCGGCGACTGTTGAAACCGCAACCCCCGGCGCTTTCACCGCACCGGAGAATATTTGTTTGATGAGCACGTTTTGGTCGTTTAGCCGATCGGCCTGACTCCGACTTAACGGAAAGGAAACCGCCACCGCCATATCGCACGGCAAGTCTCTGGCCAGCATTTTTTCGTACAACCTGCTTATCTGATCACGCACTTGCCGTGCTCGCGTTTTTGCTTCGCGCACACATAGATTGGCTAAAGCATTCCGATTTTCAGGCACAACAGTGAAGCGCATCACTGTGAACGTGACGCCATAGTGGCCGATGTGTTGAGTCCTTTCGATGTTCACGGGGTTCTGCCGAGAAAGTAGAGACCGCGTTATTTTCATGCAGTTACGGCTAGCTTCTATAGAGGGGTAAGCGGGCGTTTGGAGCAGTTTGGGAAGGGGATGTCGTGGCGTTTGGTGATTTCCTACAACTGTTTCCGGCATTCGTGGCTAGGCAGCGACGCACCGGGTAGAACTGGTCAAATGTGGAAGCCGGGCTTGGCCACAATCACTGATCTAAAGGTCTACTGATACACCGCTCAAAAATCGCCTCCAAGCCCCGATAGTCACACGCCACGGCATCAATATTCGCCGGTATCCATGCTGCCTGTTTCACCAGCCACCAATTCACCGAAAACCCCGCATTTACGATGATCTGTTCGAACAAAATTCGCTGCGCCCGGCCGTTGCCTTCGCGGAAAGGATGGATGACGTTGAGGTCGCCATAAGCTTCGGCGATTTGTGTCACCAGTTCGGCTTGGCTTGTGCCGACGAACCAGTTTGCCTCTTCCATATGCCGAATGATCTTTGCCGCTTCCGGCTGGATGCGTTCCGGGGTGCAGAACAGGGTGTCGCCTTTCTGGATGTTGACGCTGCGCAGTTCGCCGGCCCAGTCGTAAATGTCGCTGAACAGCGTGCGGTGGAGGTATTGCAGGCGTTCTAGGTCGTAGGGAGGAGGGAAGAGCGGAAGGTTGCTCACGGCAATTTCGGATAATTCCCGCTCGGCTTGGTGCAGTTTGTGTTCATCGTGCAAATCGAGGCGATTGCGCAGGACGCTGCTACCGGGGTAGCAGTACGGGTCCTGGCCTACCCCGTATTTGTCGAGCATCAGCGTGGAGTGTTGCGGTACTTGGCAAGCACGGCTTCGCGGGTCGGCAGGGGTTTGTCGGCGTCGGCCGGTTGGGTCTCGAACCCTTCCAGGCGCAGGCTCGCCAGGTAATTGGAACGGCGGATCTTGTGGTAGTGATCCTGTTTCTGCTCAAAGGTCAGTTCGCTCATCGCAGCGTCCTCCTGGGTGGCAAGGCTTGATTGTAGCGCAATGCGTCAGCTGGAAGGCGGGATAAAAACCACGTCACATTTTGTATAAATACTCCGCCATCGGGCTGAATTCAGCGTATGTTTCACCGCAAAATCTTGTAGGGCGATTCCGCCCTCTAATTAAAGGGAGTTAAGCATGGGTTTGCTTCGTGTTGCTTCGGCGATGTCATTGTGTGCGGTAGCTTTTTCGATCCAGGCTGAGCAGTTGCCGATCGAAGTGCTCAGTGCGGTGGTCAAGGACCAGAAAATCGCCGACGCCGAAGTATTGCTGCAGCGCAATGGCGCACAGAACGTGGTGGGCCGCACCAACGCCCAAGGCCAAATGACGCTGACCAGCGAAGCCGCCGATGATGCGAGCAATCTGCTGATCATCAAAAAGCCTGGCTATTCCAACCTGGTGGTCAAGTGTCCCTGCGCGGGCATGACCTATGCGATCAGCCCGGTTATGGAGAATCTCGACGGCCTGCGTGTCGTGCTGACCTGGGGCAAGACGCCGGAAGATCTCGATTCCCACATGATCTTCCCGGGCAACAATATCTACTTCGAAAACAAGCAGGGCACTGACGCCGAGTTGGACGTGGACGACGTCGACAGTTATGGCCCGGAAACCATCACCCTGCAGAAAAAACACTACGGCGAAAGTTATGTATATGCCGTGCATGACTTCACCAACATTGCTAATCCGGGCTCGCGCCAGCTGTCCAACAGCGAAGCCAAGGTGTTTGTGTACATGGGCCAGTCCCTGGTGCGCACTTACTATGTGCCGAAGAACCGCAGCGGCAACCTGTGGACCGTGTTCCGCATGACCGGCAGCGGTGACTTCCAGGACATCAACACCTTCAGCGGTGTAAAGGTGGACGCCAAGGACGTGCTCGACGAAGTCAAACCGCTGCTGGATGACAGCGTCGCCGTAACGGCAGTAGCCGTTAGCTCCTCCGCACAAGCGGATGCGAAACGTCTGAACGTGCAAGGTGAAGCGGCCTACCAGGCCGGCAACCTGGATCAGGCCATCGAGTTGTTCCGTCAGGCCATCGACCTGGATAACAGCTTCGGTAAAGCCTACGGCAACCTGGGCTTGGCCTATCAGAAGGCCGGTAACACCGCCGAGTCGATCTGGGCCAACCGCAAGGCCATCGCCCTGGCCACTGGTGCGAACGCTGCGACTGTACGTGCCGGTGCTTACTACAACATCGCACGGATCTACGAAGCGGCCGGGCAATTCTCCGACGCGTTGCGTCACTACCAGTTGGCCAAGGAACAGAAGGCTAACCCGGTATATGACACGGCGATTGAGCGTGTGCAGAACCGCTGATTCAGCACTTAGCGCTGTTCTGAACAACTGTGGGAGGGGATGACCCTCCCACAGCTGTTTGTGGTGTTCCTACAACTACAGTCGCCCTTGTCGAATTTGGCCCAAGGCCATGGCTGTACCCTGTGTATCATCCTGTCTCGTTTTTCCATGCGACCTTTCTCGATTCGCTGAACCGGCTGAACTACGTTTTAAAGCCACCTTCAGCGGTCAATGGAGTGACAGCCTATGCACGACACCCTCCAGCAGGTCTTTGGTTATCCACAGTTTCGTACGGGCCAGAAAGACACCGTCAGCGCTGTGCTGGCCGGGCGTTCGGCCGCCGCCATTTTCCCGACCGGATCGGGTAAGTCTCTGTGTTACCAACTGTCGGCGGTGTTGCTGCCACATTTGACGTTGGTGGTATCGCCGCTGCTGGCGCTGATGCAGGATCAATTGGGCTTCCTGCAGCGTCACGGTATTTCGGCGGGCAGTATCGATTCGGCGCAAAGCCGCGAGGATGCCAATGACGTGATGGCCCGAGCGCGTTCCGGTGAATTGAAAATCCTGATGATTTCCGTGGAGCGCTTGAAGAACGAGCGTTTTCGCAACTTTCTGCAGAGCGTGCGGATATCGCTGCTAGTGGTGGATGAAGCCCACTGTATTTCCGAATGGGGCCACAACTTTCGCCCGGACTATCTGAAGCTGCCGGACTACCAGCGTCAGTTCAATATCCCACAGGCGCTGTTGCTGACGGCTACGGCGACGCCCGAGGTGATTGCCGATATGCAGACGAAGTTCGCCATCGCTGCGAACGATGTGGTCACCACCGGCTTCTACCGGCCCAACCTTAACCTGTTAGTCGAGCCGGTGAGCGGTGCAGACAAGCGTCGCAGGTTGATCCAGTGGATGAACGAGCGGGCCGGCCAGCCAAGTATCGTCTACGTCACCCTGCAGAAAACCGCCGAGCAGATTGCCGAACACCTGAACCGTCATGGCATCCAGGCTGAGGCTTATCACGCCGGTCTGCCCCACGATAAGCGCGAGGGCATTCAGCAGCGCTTCATGGAAGGGCGCTCCAATTGCATCGTGGCCACCATCGCGTTTGGTATGGGGATCGACAAAAGTGACATCCGCAATGTGGTGCACTTCGACCTGCCCAAATCCATTGAAAACTACAGCCAGGAAATCGGCCGCGCCGGTCGCGATGGCCGGCCGTCCGACTGTTTGGTGCTGGCCAACCGCGACAGCCTCAATGTGCTGGAAAACTTTGTCTACGGCGATACGCCCGAACAGGAAGGCATCCTGCGGGTGCTGGAGCAGTTGCAGGCAGCGCGCGGTGAAGGGCAGTGGGAGTTCTTGCTCAGGTCATTGGCGGATCACAGCAATATCCGCGAACTGCCACTCAAGACGCTGCTTGTGCAACTGGAACTCAGGGGCGTAATCGCGCCCCGCTATGCGTTCTACGCCGAATACCGCTTTAAGTACCTGGTCGAGCCCGAGGCATTGTTGGCGCGGTTTTCCGGTGAACGGCAGCAGTTTGTCGCGGCGATCATCCAGGTGTGCAAGCGGGCAAAAACCTGGGCGACGGTAGATTTCGATGCGCTCCACCAGCAGCACAATGCCGTGCGCAGTCGTGTGGTGAAGGCCCTGGATTATTTTCAGGAGCAGGGTCTGATCGAGCTGGAAAGCAAGCAGATGACCGAAGTCTACAGCCTGCTGAATACCGACTTTGATCCACAGGCGCTGAGCCAGGAGTTATACACAGGCTTCAAGCAGCACGAGATTGCGCAGGTGGCGCGAATTCACGCCATGCTGGAGCTGTTCGCCACCGAGCACTGCCTGGGGCAGCGACTGGCGCGCTATTTCGGCGATGAAAACGCGCCTCAACGTTGCGGGCATTGTTCGGTCTGCCATGGCCAGGTGGCGCACCTGCCGCCGCCGCCGAGTTTGCCGGCGCTTGTGGATAAAAACTTTATGGGGCTGTGCGGTGATTTTATCCACAGGCATCATGAGCACACCGGTCACCTACCCGGCGCCGAGCGACTGACGCGCTTTCTGGGCGGTATCAGCGTGCCGTTGTTCACCAAGTTGAAAGCACGAACTATTCCCGGTTTTGCCGCGTTGGAAGACTATCCCTATGCCGAGGTTCGCGCCTGGGCCCAGGCCCATTTGAACGAACTGTAACGCCCATTCGAAGAGAGGTGCCGATGCCTGACTCAATGCCGCAACGTGCTGATTACCGTCACTTCCAGCCGATCATTACGCGCTGGCACGACAACGATGTGTATGGCCATGTTAACAACGTCACCTATTACAGCTTCTTCGACACGGCGGTGAATACCTACCTGATCGACCAGGGCGGGCTGGATATTCATGACGGCGAAGTGGTTGGGTTTGTGGTCAGTTCGTCGTGCGATTACTTTGCGTCGATCGCTTTCCCTGAGTGCATTGAGATCGGCCTGCGCGTAGGCAAGCTGGGCAATAGCTCAGTGCAGTACGAGTTGGCGGTGTTTAAAGCAGGCGAGGAGGAGGCCTGTGCGGCGGGGCGTTTTGTGCATGTGTTTGTGGATCGGAGGACGAACCAGCCGGTGACGATTCCGGGGATGTTGCGCGAGGCGCTGCAGAGGTTGGTGGTGTGACCGCAGAAACCCAATGTGGGAGGGGGCAGCCTCCTGCCACATTGGATTTTGCTGTGTTTTAAGAAATCAACGGTGGCGGTAGTGATGCTTGTTCTTGCGATGCCCGTAAGCATGGCCACGGCCTGGGTGATCGTCACGGTAGTAGCGACGGTCGTCTCGACCACGATAGCCACGGTCATCATCATCGCTCTTATTGCCCATGTAATTGCCCAAGGCACCGCCGGCGCCACCGCCTGCTGCTGAGCCGATCAGTGCGCCCGTGCTGCCGCCGACACTGCGGCCTACAACGTTGCCGCCCGCTGCGCCCAATGCGCCGCCGATGGCTGCTTCGCCACGGCTACGCTTGTCGGCGCCGACCGCGCTACCGCCCGCGCCACCGAGGGCTGCGCCGATCGTCGAACCGGTGTTGCCGCCCAACTGCTGGCCGACCACAGAACCTAGAACCCCGCCCAATGCGCCGCCCACACCGGCTTCGGTGGTGCCACCGGCCATGGCTGCGCCACTGACCAGGCCAAGGGACAACAAGAGAATCGAGGAGAACTTCATTCGGGAAACCTCAAGGGGATGACGGCGCGATCCTGAGGCTGTATTGACATTGTGACAATAGAAATCCGACCAGTAACACGAGTTGTACACAATTCTCTAAGTTACTGTTTTGAATAGGGAACTTAAGTGTTTTTTACGAGTCTTTAGCTACTTCGGAACGGCCGCTTTTATGCAAAAGCGGCCTTTTTTTGTGTCCGAAATGATCGATCAGGCCGAACGCGACATGATCAAACCGCTCTCGCTCGCCGCTTCCAGACGAATCGCTATAAATTTCGACGTTGGCGTATGGCTGCCATCGCCTGTGCTTTCGAGCGGCACCAGTGGGTTTACTTCCGGGTAATAAGCGGCTGCTTGCCCGGCTGGAATATCAAATGCCAGCAGGGTGAAGCCCTTCACACGACGCTCACGGCCGTCTTCCCACAGCGACACGATGTCAGCCTTCTGCCCCGGCTTGAAGCCCAGACGGATGATGTCGGCTTCATTGACGAACAGCACGTCACGCTGACCTTTGACTCCACGGTAGCGGTCGTCCAGGCCATAGATCGTGGTGTTGTACTGATCGTGAGAGCGCATCGACTGCATGATCAGGTCCGGCACCCGGCCAGTGGCGTGGGTGCGCTCGTGGATCAAGTCCTTGGGTAGCACGTTCGGGCGGAAGTTGGCGCGTGTCGACGGCGTGTTCCATTTGCGCGCACCGGCCGCATTGCCGAGGTAGAAGCCGCCCGGGTTTTTGATTTTTTCGTTGAAATCCTTAAAGCCTGGAATGGTGTCGGCAATTAGATCGCGGATGCGCCCGTAGTCGGCCACCAGCCAGTTCCAGTCCACCGGCTGGCTGCCCAGGGTCGCGGCGGCAATGCCGGCCAGAATCGCCGGCTCGGACTTCATCAGGCTCGACAGCGGCTGCAATTGACCATTGGAGCCGTGGACCATGCTGAACGAGTCCTCCACCGTCACCGCCTGCGGCCCTTCGGCCTGGATATCGATGTCGGTACGGCCCAGGCACGGCAGGATCAGCGCCTCTTTGCCGTGCATCAGATGGCTGCGGTTGAGCTTGGTGCTGATCTGCACGGTCAGGTCGCAGTTGCGCAGTGCTTCGAAGGTGCGGGTGCTGTCCGGTGTGGCTTGGGCGAAGTTGCCACCCAGGCCGATAAATACTTTGGAGCGTCCTTCGAGCATGGCGTGGATCGCTTCGACCACGTTGTGGCCATTGGTGCGCGGCACCTGAAACTGGAAGCGGCGCTCCAACGAATCAAGAAACGCAACCGGCGGGCGCTCGTTAATACCCATGGTGCGGTCGCCCTGCACGTTGCTGTGGCCGCGTACCGGGCACAGCCCGGCGCCCGGGCGGCCGATATTGCCGCGCAGCAACATCAGGTTGGCGATTTCCTGGATGGTCGGCACCGAGTGGCGGTGCTGGGTGATACCCATCGCCCAGCACATGATCACGTTCTTGCCTTTGGCGTACATACGCGCCGCTTGCTCGATTTCAACCAGACTCAGGCCTGACTGCTCGACGATCTCTTCCCAAGAGGTATCGTCGATCTGGCCCAGGTACTCCAGCACATTGGCGGTGTGTTCGTTGAGGAAGTCATGGTCGAACACCGTTTCGGTGCCTTCGGCCTGCGCCTGGCGTTCCCACAGCAACAGGAATTTGGCCATGCCGCGCAGGATCGCCATATCGCCGCCCAGCGCCGGGCGGAAGTATGCGGTGTTGGTCGGTTTGTCGCCGTTGGTGAGCATCTCCAGCGGGTGCTGCGGGTGCTGGAAGCGTTCCAGGCCGCGCTCCTTGAGCGGGTTGATGCAGACCACCTGGGCGCCACGTTTGACCGCTTCGCGCAGGGGTTCGAGCATGCGTGGATGGTTGGTGCCGGGGTTCTGGCCCCACACAAAAATCGCGTCGGCGTGTTCGAAGTCATCAAAGGTCACGGTGCCTTTGCCGACCCCCACGCTTTGCGCCAGGGCCACGCCGCTGGCTTCGTGGCACATGTTCGAACAGTCCGGGAAGTTGTTGGTGCCATAGGCGCGTACAAACAGTTGGTACAGGAACGCGGCTTCATTGCTGGCGCGGCCGGAGGTATAGAACTCGGCCATGTCCGGGCTGGGCAGGGCATTGAGGTGCTGGCCGATCAGGTCGAAGGCCGCTTCCCAACTGATGGATTTGTAACGGTCGGTTGCGGCGTCGTAGCGCATCGGCTCGGTCAGGCGGCCTTGGTATTCCAGCCAATAGTCACTTTGCTCCAGCAGCGACGTCACGCTGTGCTTGGCGAAAAACGCCGCATCCACCCGGCGCTTGGTGGCTTCCCAGTTCACGGCCTTGGCGCCGTTTTCGCAGAACTTGACCATGCCGCTTTCCGGCGAGTCGCCCCAAGCACAGCCTGGGCAGTCGAAGCCGCCATTCTGGTTGGTCTTGAGCATCATGCGCAGGTTTTTCAGCGCGTTATCGCTGGTCAACCACGCCTGCGCCACACTGATCAGCGCACCCCAGCCGCCAGCCGGGCCTTTGTAGGGCTTATAGCGCGGTGTGGGGGTTTGGTCGGCTTGATGATGATTGCTCACGGCTGGTTCTCCATCGCAGGGCTGTAGACCCGCGGCGCACTTTTCTGCGGCAGGTGGATGAGATTGAGGTTGTGCCGACGGGCCCATTGCAAGGCCAGGCCGGTGGGCGACGACAGGCTGACCAGGGTCTGGATGCCCGCGCGCAGGACTTTCTGGATCAATTCGAGGCTGCAACGGCTGGTGACAATCGCCACGCCGCCGTCGGTTGGAATTTGTTGACGGACCAATGCACCGATCAACTTATCCAGCGCGTTGTGCCGGCCAATGTCTTCACGGCCGAGCAACAATTCGCCCTGATTATTCATAAACACCGCCGCGTGCACCGCACCGCTGTGCTGGCCGAGAGGCTGGAACGCGCTGATGCGTTGGCGCAGGCCGTCGAGCCACTCAGCAGGCGGCAGGGGCGCGCCGGCCAGCACTTGCAGATCCGGCAGGGCCTGTTCCACGGCTTCTACGCCGCATAACCCACAGCCGCTGGTGCCCGCTAACTGACGACGCTGCTGTTTGAGGTTCCAAAAAGCGCGGCTGGAGATCTGTACCTGGGCGTATTGCGCAGAGCCCGAGCCGCTAAGCTTCAGGTCATAGATATCGCTGATGTCGGCGATGATGCCGCTGCCCAGGCTGAAGCCGACGATAAAGTCTTCCAGATCCGTAGGCGTCACCAGCATCACCGCTTGGCTGATGTCGTTATAGGCGATCGCCAAAGCCACTTCTTCGGCCAGCGCGGTGCTGGCGAAGTCTGAGTGTCCGAGGGTGCAATACTGGTAGCTCTGGCTGGCGGCCGACGCGGGCGTTTGTGCAGCAGGCGCCGCGCAGGCTGGGCGCTGGGCGTTCATGGGGCGTACCACCGGCGGATTGATCAGTGTTTAGACTAGGCGCGACAAAGCGTCGCGTCTAATTGCCTGTACTGATGCGCCGATAGATGACGTCGATCAAGACTCTATTTGCGATTTCTGATACAGCGCAAAACACGCCTCGGCCAATGCCGAACGCGGTGCACTGCGACGCATGATCAGCCCCAGCCGCGCGAGGGTGTGGGCGTTTTCGATCGGTTGCAGGCGCAGGTGCTCGGTGAGCGCTTCCAGCCCGCCCTCCAGCGGCATGACCGCACAACATAAACCGCCGTGCACCGCCTGCAATAACTGATGAACGGCATCGGTCTGCAGCAGCGGTTGTGGGTGCAGGCCACGACTGTGGAAGTTGTGGTCGATGGATTGGCGGAAGTGCATGCCGCTGGTGAGCATGCCCAGCGGCAGTTCGATCAGCGCTTCCCAGCTCAACGGTGTGTCGCCGAAGCTGAAGAAACGCTGGTCATATAGCAGCCCCATGCGGGTTTCGCCCAGGGCCAGGGAGTCGAAGCGTTCCGTGTCGAGACGCTCCAAATACGACACGCCCAGGTCCAGGCGATTGCTGGCCAGTTGTTCGAGGATCTGCTCGGAACTGAGTGCCGACAGCTCGAAGCGCAGGTTCGGATGCTCTTTATGCAACTGCTGCATCAGTGCCAAGGGATCGAAGCTCGACAACGGCACCACCCCCAGGCGCAACGTGCCCACCAGGTTGCCGCGACACGCCGCCGCTTCGGCCTGCAAACCGTCGTAGGCCGCCAGCACCGTCCGCGCCCACGCCAGTACCCGTTCGCCTGGCGCGGTAAAGCCTTCGAAGCGCTGGCCACGGTTGACCAGCGGCAAGTCCAGCTCTTCTTCCAGGCTGCGCAGGCGCATCGATAACGTGGGTTGGGTGATATGGCAACGGGCTGCGGCCTGGCCGAAGTGACGGGTCTCGTCGAGGGCGATGAGGAATTTCAGCTGTTTGATGTCCATCTTCGCTCCAGGGCTTATTCCAATGGCGTGGGGATTCTAGCGCGTTTGGGTCTTTGGTCGGTCTGGAACCCAAGTCTGCAGGACTGGTCTAGTCTTGGGCATCTGGAATTCATATCCCAAGGAGAGCGCACCATGAGTCTTTTAAGCTTTGTTAAGGAAGCCGGCGAGAAGTTGATCGACCTGTTGACGCCGGGTAATGCCAATGCCAGTGAGCAGTTGAAGGAACACGTGGCCAAAGTGGGTCTGGGTAATCCGAACGTGCAGACCAAGGTGGAGGGTGACAAGGTGACCGTCACCGGTGAAGTCGCCAGCCAGGAAGAGAAAGAGAAAATTCTGCTGGCGCTGGGCAATATTCAAGGTGTTGCGAGCGTGGACGACCAGATCACAGTATCCGGCCCGGTGGTGGCTGCCGCACGTTTCGTCGTGGTGAAAAAGGGCGACACTCTAAGTGCGATTTCTCTGGCGGTGTATGGCAACGCCAACCAGTACAACAAGATCTTCGAAGCCAACAAGCCGCTGTTGTCGCATCCGGACAAAATCTACCCAGGGCAGACGCTGCGTATTCCTGAGTAATACACGGAAGAAAAGTGGGTGGGGGCTCATCCCCCCCTCTCACCTCAGAGACCGACTATAAGATCGCGGTAGTCACCGACCGCTGCAAACTCGCCAGTGTCTTTCGGCCCCTTCTTGCTATCCGGTTCTTTTACCGCCAGCAAATGCCTTACGCCAAACGCCCCGGCGCTGCGTAGGATCGGCAGGGTATCGTCGATAAACAGACTGCGGGCCGGGTCGAACTCTATATCCGCTTGCAAAGCGTCCCAGAATTGCGGGTTTTCCTTGGCGAAACCGTAGTCGTGGGAACTGATCAACCGTTCGAAATAGGGCGCCAGCTCAATGCGTTCCAACTTCAACGACAGCGAATCGCGGTGAGCATTGGTGATCAGGATCACCCGCTTGCCGGCCTGTTTGATGGCCTGCAAAAACGTGTCCGCATCCGGGCGCAGGGCGATCAGGTGCGCGGTCTCCAGCTTGAGTTCGCGCACCGGGAGGTTGAGTTCTGCGCTCCAGAAGTCCAGGCAATACCATTGCAACTGTCCAGCGTTACGCTCGAACAGGGGCTGCAATTCCATCTCGGCCATGGCGCGGCTGACGCCATGCAGCTCGGCGTAACGCTGAGGCAGGTGTTCCATCCAGAAATGGTTGTCGTAATGCAGGTCCAGCAGGGTGCCGTCCATGTCCAGCAGGACGGTGTCGATGGCGTGCCAGGGCAAAGAGGGCATGGGCGTTCTCATCTAAGTAAAGATATCCGACACAGACAATCGGAAAAGCCACGGTATAGTAACCCGATCACGCCAAGGAGCCGCTTATGCGCCAGAAACCCACCGTCCTCGCCCGCGAAATAGTCGCCAGTAGCCGTTTGTTCCGCGTGGAGGAAGTGCAGCTGCGCTTCGCTAATGGCGTTGAACGGACCTACGAGCGCCTGGTGGGCCGGGGGAACGGTTATGGTGCGGTGATGATCGTGGCGATGATCGATGAGGACCATGCGTTGCTGGTGGAAGAATACTGTGGCGGCACGGACGAATATGAAGTGTCGCTGCCCAAAGGCTTGATCGAGCCCGGTGAAGATGTGCTGGCGGCCGCGGATCGGGAACTCAAGGAAGAGGCAGGCTACGGTGCCCGGCAGTTGGAGCACATTACCGAGTTGTCGCTGTCGCCTGGCTATATGAGCCAGAAAATCCAAGTGGTGCTGGCTACCGATCTGTACGAAGAACGTCTAGAAGGCGATGAGCCCGAGCCGATGCGGGTGGACAAGGTCAACCTGCGCGAGCTGTCGAGCCTGGCGCAGAACGAGCAATTCAGCGAAGGTCGCGCCCTTGCCGCGTTGTACCTTGTGCGCGATCTGTTGACCCAGCGTGGAGCCTTCAACGCATGAGCGAACTGTTTCTGGGTCACCCGTTTATCGCCCCTGTCATTGAACTGGCCCGCCAGGCGGGTGAAGCGATCCTGCCGTACTGGCGCGCGGATGTGGCCGTGACCTCCAAGGCTGATGACTCGCCGGTGACGGCGGCGGACCTGGCGGCGCACCACCTGATCCTCGCCGGCCTGACGGCCCTGGACCCCAGCATCCCGGTGCTCTCCGAAGAAGATGCCGATATCGACCAAAGCGTGCGTGCCGGCTGGCAGCGCTGGTGGCTGGTGGACCCGCTGGACGGCACCAAGGAATTCATCGCCGGCAGCGAAGAGTTCACCGTCAATATCGCGCTGATCGAACAGGGCCGCGTAGTGTTTGGCGTGGTCTCGATGCCCACCACTGGCCGTTGCTACTTCGGTGGCGCGGGCCTGGGGGCGTGGCGTTCGGATGTCAATGAAGCCCCACGGCAGATTCAAGTGCGCCAAGCGCCGGCGGAGGGCGAGTGCTTTACGGTGGTGGCCAGTCGTCGACACAGCAGCCCTGAGCAAGAGCGATTGCTGGAGGGGCTGAGCGAAGGGCTGGGCAAACTGGAGCTGGCGAATATCGGCAGTTCGTTGAAGTTTTGCCTGCTGGCCGAAGGCAGCGCCGATTGCTACCCGCGCCTGGCTCCGACCTCACAGTGGGACACCGCGGCCGCCCAAGGCGTGCTGGAAGGTGCCGGTGGCGAAGTGCTGGAATTGAGCGGTGCACCGTTCAGTTATCCAGCGCGGGAATCACTGCTCAATCCGTTCTTTTTGGCGCTGCCGGCCAAGGCGGCCTGGCGTGAACGTTTGTTGAGCTTGGCGCGTTCTTAAGACCTCAAGCGAGCTGACTGTGGGAGCTAGCCCCTTCCCACAGTTGTTTTGTATAGGGGGTTCTAGCGGTGCAGAACGTATTGGCCAGAGAAGGCGACCGCTCTTTCGTCACTGCCCTCATTCACGATCCAGGTGTCCAACGTCAACCGCGCCCGCCCATAGCGCTTGTAGGTGGCTAAAAAACGCTTCCACACCTTTTCCTCCGGCGCCTGGCAAATCACCGTGGCGTCCTGTGTCACCGGCAACGGATAACTGATCTGCCCCTCCTGAATCACGATATGCCCGTCCTCGATACCTTCCTCGCGCAACTGCAGGTGCAACCAACCCCAGCCCGCCAGCACCGCGCCGCAGTAGAGGCTGCCGCCGAACATAGTGCTCTTGTGGTTGATATTGGCTTGTAAGGGCAGGTGCAGCTGCAACTGGCGATCTTGCCAGTCGAGCACCTTGAGCCCCATTTCCCGGGTCAGGGGAATGTCATGGTGAAGGATGGATTCCAGGTAACGGCTGTCGCGGCTCATGGTGGCCTCTTGGCGGGTAGGAAGGGTCATTCGTCGTCGGCACTGTGCTGGGCGCTGTCGGCGAAGTTCAGCCCGTGCTTGCGCAGTTTGTCGTGCAAGGTCTTGCGCGGTACGCCGAGGGCTTCGGCGAGGCTGCGCAGAGAACTGTGGGGGCGGGCGAGTTCGGCGGCGATCAGGCTTTTTTCGAACTGTTCGACCTGTTCGCTCAAGCCGCCCGGCGTGGATGTCAGCACGCTGCCGGTGGGGTTGTCCGCCGAGCTGTCCAGGGCCAGCTCCAGGCCCAGTGCAAAGCGCTCGGCGGCATTCTGCAGTTCCCGCACATTACCCGGCCAGCTGTGGCGCAACAGCAATGCGCGCTGGCCCGGTTGCAGTTCGTGTAGCGGCAGGCCATGGCGACTGCTGGCTTCGTCGGCAAAGTGCTGGAACAACATCAGCGCATCCTCGCCCCGTTCGCGCAACGGCGGGATGCGCAGCGGCGCCACGTTGAGACGGTAATACAGGTCGGCGCGGAAGCGGCCCTGGTCGGCGGCCTGGCGCAGGTCTTCCTTGGTTGCGGCGATGATGCGGATGTCCAGTGGGATCAACTGGTTGCCGCCCAGGCGCTCGACCACGCGCTCCTGCAACAGCCGCAGGAGCTTGACCTGCACGTCCAGGCTCATGCTTTCGATTTCATCCAGAAACAACGTACCGCCATTGGCAAACTCGAACTTACCGATGCGGCGCTTCTGCGCACCGGTAAATGCGCCGGGTTCATGGCCGAACAGTTCGCTTTCGACCACCGACTCGGCCAGGGCCCCGGCGTTGATCGCCACGAACGGCCCGCTGCGTCGGCTCGACAGATCGTGCAACGCGCGCGCCACCACTTCTTTACCGGCGCCGGTTTCGCCGAGGATCAGCACGTCGGCCTTGGTCGCCGCCAGGGCGCCGATCTGCTCGCGCAGGCGCAGCATCTGCGGCGAATGCCCCACTAGGCGCGTGCTCAGTTGCTGGCGGTCACTAAGGGCCAGGCGCAGGCTGCGGTTGTCGAGCACCAATCGACGCAGAGCCAGGGCGCGGCGCACGCTATCGAGCAAAGCGTCGCTGGCGAAAGGCTTTTCGAGAAAGTCATAGGCCCCGGCGCGCATGGCTTGCACAGCCAGCGGTACATCACCGTGGCCGGTGATCAGCAACACCGGTAGATCCGGGTCCTGGCCGTGCAGCTCGGTCAGCAGTTCCAGGCCGTCCATGCCGGGCATGCGGATATCGCTGACCACCACACCCGGCCAGTCCCGCGACAGCTGAGCGGTGAGGCCGGTGGCTTCGGCCAAAGGCAGGACCTTCAGCCCGGCCAGGTCCAGGGTCTGGCACAGGGCCTGACGCAAGTGCGGGTCGTCGTCGATCAGCACCACCTGAATCTGGTTATCGATACTCATACACTGCGGTCCTCGGACGGTTGCAGACTGACGCCCGGCGAACCGGCACGCAATTTCAAAGTTAACAGCGCGCCGCCTTCCTTGTGGTTGGCAAACAGCAGTTCGCCGCCAAAGGCGCGCATCAGGGTTTCACAGATGGCCAGGCCCAACCCCAGGCCCTGGGTACGCGTCTTGGTGGTATAGAACGGCTCACTGGCGCGGCCCAGCGCTTCCATGCAGAAACCCGGGCCGTTGTCGCGAATGTAGAGGTTGACGCCGTGCTCGGTGGTTTCGGCACTCAGCCAGAGTTTGCGCGGCGGACCTTTTTCGGTCAGCGCGTCCAGGGCGTTGGCCAGCAGGTTGCCCAGCACCTGGCGCAGGCGGGTTTCGCCGGCCTGCACCCACAGCGTGGCTTCCGGCAGATCGCGGATCAATTCCACTTCCATCGAGCGGCGGCGCTTGGCCAGCAGCGCCAGGGCGTCATCGAGCGCCGGTTGCAGCGCCACGCTCTCGGGGGCGTGGCGGTCACGGCGGGCAAAGGCGCGCAGGTGGGCGATGATCGAGGCCATGCGCCCGGTCAATTCGCTGATCAGCTTGAGGTTGCCGCGCGCGTCGTCGGTGCGCTGGTGATCGAGCAGGATTTCGGCGTTTTCGGCGTAGCTGCGGATCGCAGCCAAGGGCTGATTGAGTTCGTGGCTGATGCTCGCCGACATGGTCCCCAGCGCCGACAGCTTGCCGGCCTGTACCAGGTCATCCTGAGCGCGTACCAGTTCCTGCTGGGCGTGTTCGCGCTCCAGCACTTCTTGTTTCAGGCGTCGGTTAAGGCCTTCCAGGTCGCTGGTCCGTTCGGCCACACGCATTTCCAGTTCGCGGCGAGCTTTGGCTTCAAAGGCGATGCGCTCCAGATAGTGGCGGCGGCGCTGCATCAACAGACCGAGCAACAGCATCAACACCAGCAGCGCCGCGCCGCCCACGGCCACCACGGTGCGCACCGGGCGGCTGATCAAGGATTTCGGCGCGAGGATTTCCACGTTCCAGCCGGTTTCGGCGATGGCCGTGGACTGGCGCAACCAGGCGGTGCTGCTCAGGTTCAGCGGCTGTGGATCGCGGGTCGGGTAGGGCTGGATTGCGATGATGGCCTGGCGCTCTTCGGGGGTGAGCGGGCGCGTGGCGCGGAATCGCCATTGCGGGCGTGACGTCAGGATCACCACGCCGTTGTGGTCGGTGACCAGCAGTTGTTCCGGGGTGTTACCCCACAGGCTTTCGGTGTGATCCAGGTCGACCTTGACCACCAGCACGCCGATGACTTTTTCACCGTCGCGCACCGCCGCGGCGAAGAAGTACCCGCGCTTGGCGGAGGTGGTGCCCAGGCCGAAGAATCGACCCAAGCGCCCGGCCATGGCTTCACTGAAGTAGGGGCGGAATGAAAAGTTACGTCCGACGAAGCTGTCCTGTTTATCCCAGTTCGACGCGGCGAGGGTCTTACCGGTGGTATCCATCAGATACATCACTTCCACGCCGGCCTGGGCCGCCACGTCTTTGAGCAGCAGGTTAGCGTTGGCCAGGTGAGTACTGACCTCGGGCGCCGCCAGCGCGGTGCGCAGGGCGGGCAGATCACCGAGGATCTGCGGCAGTACTTCGTAGCGGTGCAGGGTGCCCAACAGGTTGGCGACGTACAGGTCGAGGGTCTGGCGGTTTTGCCCGGCCAGCTCACTGCGATAGTAGCGCTCGGCCAGGTGCTCCAGCGGCCACAGCAGCGGTGCCAGGCACAACGCCAGCAATGCGAGGCTGCGCCAGCGGGGTCGTCGCGGAAGGGGTGGAGTCATAGGAGTCGTGCGCCTGGGGGTACAGGCGCATTATGCCTAGTGCGGCTGTGCAAGACACTCGCGCAGTGCGTCCAGCCAATGCGGTTGGGCGACATGCCACTGGTGCTGCAAGCGGCTGCAGTCCAGACGCGAGTTCAGCGGGCGTTTGGCGGGTGTCGGATAAGCACTGGAAGGGATAGGCTCCAACTCCGAGCAGGCTTTGCCGGTGGTTCGCAGGTGCTCGCCGATTGCTTCTGCAAAGCCGAACCACGACGTTTCGCCTTGGGCCGTCAGGTGATACACCCCCCACGCGCCGGCGGCCCCAGCCTGCCAATGTTCGATCAGGGCGCGAGTGCTGTCGGCGATGGTGCCGGCCCAGGTCGGCGCACCGATCTGGTCGGCGACGATACGCATCTGCGGCTTTTCCTGCAGCAGGCGCTGCATGGTCAGCAGGAAGTTCTTGCCGTGGTTGGAATACACCCAACTGGTGCGCAGAATCAGATGCTCGCCTCCCACTGCCGCAATCGCCTGCTCGCCGGCGAGCTTGCTTTGGCCATACACCCCCAACGGGTTCGGCGTATCGGTCTCGGTGTACGGCGCCGGTTTGCTGCCGTCGA
Organism: Pseudomonas sp. ARP3; assembly: GCF_001029595.1. Taxonomy (NCBI): domain Bacteria; kingdom Pseudomonadati; phylum Pseudomonadota; class Gammaproteobacteria; order Pseudomonadales; family Pseudomonadaceae; genus Pseudomonas; species Pseudomonas sp. ARP3. The sequence goes on along the minus strand of NZ_LEKF01000002.1, from coordinate 425,998 downwards.
ACACGTAGTCGGTGGAGTAGTGGATCAGCGGCGCGCCCAGGGCCTTGGCCTCCTCAGCCAGAATGCCGGGGGCGATGGCATTGATGGCGAAGGCCACCTCCGGCTCGCTTTCGGCCTGGTCGACCGCCGTGTGGGCGGCGGCGTTGATGATCAGGTCGGGGCGGTGGGCACGGACCTGCTGGCGGATACGGTCGACGTTGGTCAGGTCCAGTTGCTCGCGACCCAGCACGATCAGTTCGCCGAGCGGGGGCAGACGCTGTTGCAGAGCCTGGGAGACTTGGCCGTGTTGGCCGGTGATGAGGATTTTCATGGGAACAGGTCCGCTTCCACCAAGCGTTTGCCGGCCTGGTCCTTGACGGAAAGTTGCGGCGTCTCGGTCAGTTGCCAATCAATTGCCAGCGTTGGGTCGTTCCATGCGATGCAGCGCTCAGCACTGGGCTGGTAGTAATCAGTGGTCTTGTAGAGAAACTCTGCGTATTCACTCAACACCACAAACCCATGAGCAAAACCTTCGGGTACCCACAGCTGGCGGTGGTTCTGAGCCGACAGACGGACCCCCACCCATTGACCGAAGTTCGGAGAACTGCGGCGAATGTCCACAGCCACGTCGAGCACCTCACCTGCGGTGACACGCACGAGTTTTCCCTGTGTGTGTGTCAACTGATAGTGCAAGCCCCGCAGCACGCCCTTTTGCGAGCGCGAATGGTTGTCTTGTACGAAGTTGCGTTCGAGGCCCGTGGCCTGCTTGAACGTGCTGGCGTTGAAACTTTCGTAGAAAAAACCTCGGTCGTCGCCATAGACTTTGGGTTCGAGGATTACAACACCGGGAAGTGAGGTTTCAACCACGTTCACTGGCTATCTCCCGCCAGCGAGTACAGGTATTGACCATAGCCGGTCTTGCCAAAATATTGGGCGCGCTGCAGCAGGTGGTTGCGGTCGATCCACTCATTCTCGTAGGCGATTTCTTCAAGACAAGCGACTTTCAGACCTTGGCGATGTTCGATGGTCTGCACGTACGTCGAGGCTTCGAGCAAGCTGTCGTGGGTGCCCGTGTCGAGCCAGGCAAAGCCACGCCCAAAGCGCTCCACATGCAGATCGCCACGCTGCAGGTACGCGTTGTTGACGTCAGTGATCTCCAGTTCACCGCGAGGCGAAGGCTTGACCGCCTTGGCGATCTTGATCACATCGTTGTCGTAGAAATACAGGCCGGTCACGGCGTAGCTGGACTTCGGTTTGGCGGGTTTTTCTTCGATTGATAGGGCGCGGCCTTCGTCGTCAAAGTCGATCACGCCGAAGCGCTCCGGGTCTTTGACCCAATAACCGAATACAGTGGCGCCGGACGGGCGATTGGCGGCTGTGCGCAATTGATCGCCGAAGTGCTGGCCATGGAAAATGTTGTCGCCCAGGATCAAGCAGACCGGGTCGTCACCGATAAACTCTTCGCCGATGATAAACGCCTGCGCCAGGCCATCCGGAGAAGGCTGTTCGGCGTAACTGAACCGCACGCCGAACTGGCTGCCGTCGCCAAGCAGGTTGCGGTATTGCGGCAAGTCCACCGGGGTTGAAATCACCAAGATGTCCTTGATCCCCGCCAGCATCAGCACTGAGATCGGATAGTAGATCATCGGCTTGTCGTACACCGGTAACAGCTGTTTGGACACACCCAGGGTAATGGGGTGCAAGCGCGTGCCGGAGCCACCGGCCAATACGATTCCCTTCATCATGCAATCAGATCCTTCATGTCGGTGTTGCCCAATCGTTCGCCCTGATAACTGCCGTCCTGGACCCTGCGGCACCATTCCAGGTTATCGAGGTACCACTGCACGGTTTTGCGCAGACCGGTTTCGAAGGTTTCTTCCGGAACCCAGCCCAGTTCGCGTTCGATCTTGCTGGCGTCGATCGCGTAGCGTTGGTCGTGACCTGGCCGATCCTTGACGAAAGTGATCAGGTCGGTGAATTGCGCGACGCCTGCGGGCCGTTGCGGCGCCAGTTCTTCCAGCAGGGAGCAGATACCGCGCACCACGTCGATGTTCTTTTGTTCGTTATGGCCGCCGATGTTGTAGGTCTCGCCGACCACACCTTCGGTGACCACTTTCAATAGAGCGCGGGCGTGGTCTTCGACGAACAGCCAGTCGCGTACCTGTAGACCATCGCCGTAGACCGGTAATGGCTTGCCCGCGAGGGCGTTGAGGATCACCAGCGGAATCAGCTTTTCGGGGAAATGGAACGGGCCGTAGTTGTTCGAACAGTTGGTCAGCAGCACAGGCAGGCCGTAGGTACGGTGCCAGGCGCGCACCAAGTGGTCGGATGCGGCCTTGCTGGCTGAGTAGGGCGAGCTGGGAGCGTAGGGCGTGGTTTCGGTGAACAGGTCGTCCACGCCGTGCAGGTCGCCATACACTTCATCGGTAGAAATGTGATGAAAGCGAAAGGCGCTTTTGGCCGGCTCGGTCAGCGTATGCCAGTAGGCACGGGCGGCTTCGAGCAGGCTGTAGGTGCCGACGATATTGGTCTGGATAAAATCCGACGGACCGTCAATCGAACGGTCGACATGGGACTCGGCGGCCAGGTGCATGATCGCATGGGGCTCGAAGCGTGCCAGCACGGCGCTGACGGTGGCCTGGTCGATGATATCGGCCTGGACAAACTCATAGCGACTGTTGGAGGCGATGCTGGTCAGCGACTCCAGGTTGCCGGCATAGGTGAGTTTGTCGAGGTTGAGCACTTCGTGCTCGGTGTGTTGAATCAGATGGCGGATCAGTGCTGAGCCGATAAATCCGGCGCCACCGGTGATGAAAATGCGCATGTCGGAGGGCCTTTTCCTTAGACGGACATTAAGCGGATGAAGCATAGCTTGAGTTGCGCAGCGGGCCGGCGCAAGCACGGTTATAAGCAGGGGGTTGCTTAACCCCCCAAAACAATGGCGATATACACGCCTAAAAATCAGAGGCTCTGACCATGCTGCTCGCCACGTTGATCCATCGCGCCAGTCTACCTTGCCCGCAAGTAGGCCTCGATCAGGCCACTCAACTCTTGGCGCAGCACTATGGCCTTGCTGGCACTTTGCAATCACTGGGCAGCCAGCAAGACCTCAATTATAGAGTCGACACCCCCCAGGGACAGTTTGTTCTGAAAATCTGCCGGGGTGACTACGCGGCGCTGGAGTTGCAGGCTCAGCACGCGGCGCTGGGTCACCTGCAGGCGCACGCCGAGGTGCGTGTGCCCAAGGTCATCAAGACCCTGGCCGGCGATGAATTGCTCACCCTGACGATCGGCGGGCAAACCCTGCATTTGCGGCTGCTGGACTATCTCGACGGCCAGCCGTTGACCCACATGCCGCACTTGGGCCGCGAGGTGATAGCCGGGTTCGGTGACCTGTGCGGCCGCATGAGCCTGGCGCTCGCGCCGTTCGAGCATGGGGGCCTTGAGCGCACGCTGCAGTGGGACCCGCGCCATGCTCAGGAACTGATCACCCACCTGCTGGCCAGCCTGGAACGCCTCCCGCACCGTGACACGTTGGAGCGCGTGGCCGCGCAGGTTCAAGCCCGGATTCGCCCCTTGGCCGAGCGCCTGCCGTGGCAAGCTGTTCACATGGACATCACCGATGACAACGTGCTGTGGCAGCGCGATGCCCAGCGTCATTGGCACATCCAGGGGGTGATCGACTTCGGCGATCTGGTTCACACCTGGCGCATCGCTGATCTGTCGGTGACTTGCGCGGCCCTGCTGCACCATGCCGAAGGCGACCCCTTTGCGATTTTGCCGGCGATCCAGGCCTGCCATGCCGTGACCCCTTTGCAACGCGAAGAGTTACAGGCGCTGTGGCCGCTGATCGTTGCGCGGGCTGCGGTGCTGGTGCTGAGCAGTGAGCAGCAGCAACGCCTGGACCCGCATAACAGCTACCTGCTGAAAAATGCCGAGCATGAGTGGGAAATTTTCCATGTGGCGACTTCGGTACCGTTCGAACTGATGGAAGCGGCGATTTTGAGCAGCGTTGGCGAAACGCCGACGCCCATCGCCAGCCAGGATTTTGCCCCACTGTTACCAGAGCTGGTCGGTCGCGAATTTGCGTTGATCGACCTCGGGGTGCTCAGCCCGCATTTCGAGGCTGGCAACTGGGAGACACCCGGTGTCGATCGCAGGCTGCTGGACGAAGCAGCAGCAGTTCACGGGTTGGCGGCCAGCCGCTACGGGCAATATCGGCTGTCGCGCACCGTCCCTGACAGTGCCGCCGAGCCGGAGACGTTTCCTCTGCACGTCGAGCTGCATGTGCCCCACGGCACGGTGCTGGAAGCGCCTTTCGCCGGTACATTGCACCAGGACGCCGATGGCGTTGTGAGCCTGCAGGGCGTCGAGTCGAGCGTTCGCTTGATGGGGGTCAAACCCTCCCTCAAACCGGGTGCGCTGCTGGTCAAAGGGCAAGTGTTTGGCGAGGTTCAAGCGCCGCTGACCGTACAACTGTGCCGCGCCGATCTCGAACCGCCGCTGTTTTGCACGCCTTCGCGCGCATCGGCCTGGCAAATCCTATGCCCTTCGCCTGCTGCTGTGCTGGGGCTGGCTTGCGACGCCGAGCCTGAACTGGACGCTCACGCCCTGCTGGCTCGCCGCGACGCCAGTTTTGCGCGCTCGCAAAAGCACTATTACACCGATCCGCCGCGTATCGAGCGGGGCTGGCGCAACCACCTGATCGACATGCAGGGGCGTTCCTACCTGGACATGCTCAACAACGTGGCGGTGCTCGGCCATGGGCATCCGCGCATGGCTGCGGTGGCGGCGCGGCAATGGTCGCTGCTCAACACCAACTCACGCTTTCACTACGCCGCCGTCACGGAGTTTTCCGAACGCCTGTTGGCCTTGGCGCCGGCGGGCATGGACCGCGTGTTTCTGGTCAACAGCGGCACCGAAGCAAACGACCTGGCCATTCGCCTGGCCTGGGCCTACAGCGGCGGGCGCGACATGCTCAGCGTACTGGAGGCGTACCACGGCTGGTCGGTGGCGGCGGACGCCGTGTCCACGTCGATTGCCGATAACCCCCAGGCTTTGAGCAGTCGTCCGGACTGGGTGCATCCAGTGACGGCGCCCAACACCTATCGCGGTGAGTTCCGCGGGCAGGACAGTGCCCCAGACTATGTACGCAGTGTGGAACACAACCTGGCGAAAATTGCTGCCAGCAAACGCCAACTGGCAGGCTTTATCTGCGAACCGGTATATGGCAACGCCGGTGGCATCTCCCTGCCGCCGGGCTATCTGCAACAGGTGTATGGCCTGGTGCGCGCTCAGGGCGGCGTGTGTATCGCCGATGAAGTGCAAGTCGGTTATGGGCGCATGGGGCGCTTCTTCTGGGGCTTCGAGGAGCAGGGCGTGGTGCCCGACATCATCACCATGGCCAAAGGCATGGGCAACGGCCAGCCACTGGGGGCCGTGATCACTCGCCGCGAAATCGCCGAAGCGCTGGAGGCTGAAGGCTACTTCTTCTCGTCTTCTGGCGGCAGCCCGGTCAGTTGCCGGATCGGCATGGCAGTGCTGGATGTGATGGAGGAAGAAAAGCTGTGGGAAAACGCCCAAGTAGTCGGTGGACATTTCAAAGCTCGCCTGGAAGCCCTGATCGAGCGTCACCCGTTGGTTGGCGCGGTGCATGGGTCCGGTTTCTACCTTGGCCTGGAACTGGTTCGCGACCGGCACACCCTGGAGCCTGCCACCGAGGAAACCAAAATACTGTGCGACCGCTTACGGGAGTTGGGCATTTTCATGCAGCCTACCGGCGATTATCTGAACATCCTCAAGATCAAACCACCGATGGTCACTTCCCGCAGCAGCGTGGATTTCTTCGTCGACATGCTGTCGAAGGTGCTCGATGAACAGTTATAAATAGTCGATTCTTATCGATAATTAGGCCGGATGCTTCAGGCTGAAGCCTCTTAACTGCTTTTAAAGCCGATTTTTATCCGTTATAAAGTCGGCCATCACCCCTTCGGAGCACCGAACGCCATGACCACTTTGCACAGCACTCCCCGCGCCGATGGCTTCCATATGCCCGCCGAATGGGCGCCACAGACCCAGACCTGGATGATCTGGCCTGAGCGCCCGGACAACTGGCGCCTGGGTGGCAAGCCGGCGCAGGCGGCCCATGTGGCCGTGGCCAAGGCTATTGCGCGGTTCGAGCCGGTGACGGTGTGTGTGTCCGCCGGCCAATACGAAAACGCGCGGGCGCGTTTGGATGTACCGAATATTCGCGTGGTGGAAATGTCCAGCGATGACGCTTGGGTACGGGACACCGGCCCGACCTTCGTGATCAACAACAGCGGCGAAGTGCGCGGCGTCAATTGGGATTTCAACGCTTGGGGCGGTTTCGACGGCGGCCTCTACGCGCCGTGGAACCGTGACACACAGGTGGGCGGCAAAATCCTTGAGATCGAGCGCGCCCCCCGTTACCGCACCGAAGGTTTTGTGCTGGAGGGTGGTTCGATCCACGTTGATGGCGAAGGCACCCTGATCACCACCGAAGAATGCCTGCTCAACCGCAATCGTAACCCGCACCTCGACCGCGCCGAGATCGAAGCGGTGCTGAGTGCCAATCTGGCGGTGGATAAAATCATCTGGTTGCCGGACGGCCTGTTCAACGATGAAACCGATGGCCATGTGGATAACTTCTGCTGCTACGTGCGCCCGGGCGAAGTGTTGCTGGCCTGGACCGATGACCCGCAAGACCCGAACTACGCGCGCTGCCATGCCGCCATGGACGTCCTGCAACGCAGCACCGATGCCCAGGGCCGCTCGTTTACAGTGCACAAAATGCCGATTCCGGGGCCCTTGTTTGCTACCGAAGAAGAATGTGCCGGAGTCGACCCGGTGGATGGCTCCCAGGAACGTAATCCGACCGTGCGGTTGGCGGGTTCCTACGTCAACTTCCTGATCGTCAACGGCGGCATTATCGCGCCTAGCTTCGACGATCCGCTCGACCATGAAGCCAAGCGCATCCTGCAGGACCTGTTCCCGCAGCATGAAGTGGTGATGGTGCCGGGTCGTGAATTGTTACTGGGTGGCGGCAATATTCACTGCCTGACTCAACAGCAGCCTGCGCCGCACAAAAACTGAGTGCGGTTGTAACAGCGCTTCAACGACGACCTGGCGCTACGCGCCTCCAGCGTCCAAGGCAAGCCCGCGGCCCTACTAGCCCGCGGGCTTTTTTGCGCGCGCAGGCCCCTGAACCTGGCGCATTGGCATAGCTCTTGTATCGGTTTTGCCATAGCAGTGGCCCAAGGTGATGACTGCGCAGTTCTGTCATAAACCTTGAGTAAGTTAGCCGCTCACGCAGTCGGAGAGAGCGCTGAAATGAACGTCGAAATCAACCCCATGCGCGCGCGCCCGCTTCATCCTTCACGGGTCGACAGTGACGCCATCCATGCCCTGGCGCTCTGGTTGAAGGAAAACAGCGCGCGGCAGGTCAGGCAACCCGACCTGCGCAGTGTCTTGAGTGAACGCTACCCGCAGGGGTTGTTCAGTGAGGATGAAGTGCACGCGCTGTGCGAGCTGATGCACAGCACGCTCACCCCCATACAGGCTTCCAGTCTCTAGAAGCTATAAGTGCCCGTCACCACCAGGCTGCGCGGATCTCCCGGCTGGATCTGCGCAACGCTGGTGGCCGACGCGTAGTAGGTTTTGTCGGCGATGTTGTTCAGCGCCGCCGTCACATCCCACGTCTTTTGACGAAAGCCGGCCAAGGCGTCCCAGCGGCCATAGCCTGGCAGGACCACGGTGTTGAGGCTGTCGGCATAGCGGTCGCCGACCAGCGTCAGGCCGGTTTCTGCGTACCAGCCCATTTCCGGTTTCCAGGTCAGGAACAGGCTGGCGTTACGTTTGGCCACGTCACTGACGCGCTTGCCTTCAAAGCCGTTGTTGTCCTTCTCCACCTTCGCATCCTGCAGGCCTACACCGCCGCGAACATACCAGTTGCCGCCGATCTTGCCGGTGGCTTTCAACTCCACGCCTCGTGAGCGCTGCAGGCCGCTGAGCAAGGTGATGGAGCGGTCGAGCGGATCGCTGGTACGGCGGTTGTAGAGTTCCAGTTCGTATACGGCCAGGGTGGTGCTCAAGCGATCGTCGAGCCAATCGCTTTTCACGCCGATTTCTTTTTGTTTGGTCAGTTCGGGGCTCAGATCGTTGACGCCGCCGGATGCGTTTGGGGTGATGCCGATCAAACCGCCACCCGCAGGAGAAAAGGTCTTGCTCCACGAGGCGTAGAACGAGTGGTTTTCCAGTGGCGTCCACACCAGGCCAAAACGTGGGCTGGTACTGTGATTCTTCACCGCTTGTTGGGTATTCAGCAGCTTGTTGGTGGTGTCCACCTCGAAACGGTCATAGCGCAAACCAGCGAGCACTTGCCATTGATCGTTCAGGCGCAGTTGGTCTTGCACATACAACGCACGGCTATCCACCTCGGTGTGGTTATTGCTCGACGCGCTCATGCGCCCGGTGTGGCTCAGGTGGCGATCAGGCTGGTTGAGGTCCAGATCTGGCACGGCCTGGCCCCCACGGTTCACGGCGGTGGCGGTGTACAGCTTCGGATCGCGATGCTGGCTGCCCAGCTCAAGGCCCGTGAGCACACGGTGTTCCAGGCCGTACGTGCTGAAACCGCCCTCCATTTCCAGGTTATTGAACACATTGCGAGTGGTCAGATCCTGCTGCCAGCGTTGGCGCGTCACGCGGTTGGTCGCAGCGGTGTAGCCGGTCTGGTAGGTGTTGTCGAAATCGCTGTCGAGTTTGAACACGCCCAGGGTGTGGCGCAGTTGCCAATTGTCATTGAGTTCATAGGCGAGTTTGGACCGTAACGACTGGGTTTTATCGTCGATGTAGTCGCGGTTATCAAAGTAGGTAGTGCTGCGGCTTACGTCGGCAGGGCGGCCGTTGACACCGGGAACGCCGCGGTCCGGGGTGCGGTTGTAACGACTGTATTCGTACTGCACCAGCCAGTTGAGGTCCGGGGTCAGTTGCCAACTCATGGACGGCGCAAACAACTGACGACTGCCGCTCACGTCGTCGCGGAAACTGTTGTTGTCCTGGTTGCCCATGTTCAGGCGCAGGCTGATGTTATCGCTGGGGTCGGTGCTCAGGTCGGCGTACACACTACGCCAATCATTGCTGCCACCCTGGACTTCGAGGGTTGAGGCGCGCCCAGCCGAAGGCAATTTGCTTACGCGGTTGACGATACCGCCCTGGCCGCCACGTCCGTAGAGCACTGCCGCCGGCCCTTTAAGCACTTCGATGCGTTCGATGTTGTGCAGGTCGCGCACGTATTGGCTGTCGTCGCGAATGCCGTCCAGGTAGAAATCGTTACTCGCGTCGAAGCCACGGATACGCAAGCTGTCGAAGCGTGTGTCGGCGCCACTGCTGACGTTGGGAATACCGCTGAGCGCTTGGCCGAGGTCATTGGTGCCATAGGCGCGCAGATTTTCCGTCTTTACCGAGTCGATGGCCTGGGGTACGTAACGCACTGGCGTTGCCGTGCGGGTGGCAGTATTGGTGGCTTTGACGCGCGGGTCGTCTTCGTCGGCGTCGGCGCTGATCGATGTGGCGGGTAAAGTGGTGGTGGCGCAGGCGAAACCGGCAGACAACAGTACAGAAAGCCCAAGGGTGATGGGCGTCAGGCGAGGGGCGGGCATGGAGAAATGCATCCAGAAGGTTTTGGAAAAACAGCGCGCTAATGGTAATGCTTCGCATTTGCGTGCGTTATCCATTACTAAACGTATCCACCATGAGATATGTTACTGGATGTGTTTACAGACGATTGGAAAGCGTTTTTTTGTCGTTTTCAGATATGCCAGCGACAGGCTCTTAGAATTATTTCGCCTAAATACAGATGATTCGCGAAATTGACACATAGTTCAACGCGCGACTAGGATTGCGCCCAACGCCTGTGGCTAACCGCCATGACTCTTCCAATAAAAAAAGGCCCGCGGCATGTTCAGTCGTCCGCGGGCTTTCTTTTTTCTGGAAAAAGTCGATATCAGAAAGCGACATGGAGCCTGGTATCACAGCGCGTACTCAACCCGTAATAAGGAATACAAGAATATGTTGAAGCAACGGATGAGTCTGATCGCTCTGGGGATTTTGAGCGCATCGACAGCAATGGCTAATGACCAAGACCAATCCAAGGGTTTTGTCGAAGACAGCCACCTGAATATCGCCGCACGTAACGCTTATATCAGCCGTGACTACAAAAACGGCAAGCAAGACAAAGCCGAGTGGGGCCAGGGTTTCATCGGTAAATTCGAGTCCGGCTTCACCCAGGGCACCGTCGGTGTGGGTGTGGACGTGATCGGTCAGTACGCTATTCGCTTGGACGGCGGTAAAGGCCGCAGCGGCGCTGGCGGCATCGACTTCTTTAAGCAAGGCGATAGCGGCTCGGCCGCAGACGACCTGGCCAAAGGCGGCGCTGCCGTGAAGTTCCGGGTGTCCAACACCGTGCTCAAGTACGGTGATCAGTTCCCTAACGTCCCGGTTCTGGCCTACGACAACTCCCGCCTGTTGTCCGAAACCTATACCGGCACCTCGATCGTTTCCAAAGAGATCGAAGGCCTGCAACTGGACGCCGGTCACTTCACCAAGGAAGCGCGTAAGAGTGCTGAAGGTACCGACAGCGGTAACCTCAAGAGCATCAATTACCTCGGTGGTAGCTATAAATTCACCGAAAGCCTGTCCGCCGCTCTGTACGCGTCCGATATGGAAGACGTGCTGAAAAAGCAATACGTCAACGTCAACTACGTGCTGGCCTTGCCAGAAAAGCAGTCGCTGACCTTTGACTTCAACGGCTACAAAACCAAGTTGGACAAGAGCTTCGCCGAACAGCGCGGCGATGCCGATGCCCGTGATAACAAAATCTGGAGCCTGGGCGCTACCTGGGCTGTCGGCCCACACAGTTTCACCGTGGCCCATCAGCGCAGCACTGGCGATACCGGCTACCTGTATGGCGGCTACCGCGATAACACTCCGGACACCGGCTTCGGTGACGGCGGCAACACCATCCTGCTGGCCAACTCCTACTGGTCCGACTTCAACGGTAAAGACGAGCGCTCCTGGCAGGTCGGTTACGGCCTGGACTTCAGCACCTTCGGCGTGCCTGGCCTGACCTACAACGTGGCCTACGTGCGCGGCACCAACATCGATGACGGCTCCAACCGTGGCGATGGCACCGAGCGTGAAATCTTCAACCAGTTCAAGTACGTCGTTCAGAGCGGCCCGGCCAAAGACCTGAGCCTGCGCGCTCGTGCGTCCTGGTTGCGCGTTTCCAACAACGCCAGCAACTACAACGTGGGCGGTAACGAACTGCGTCTGTTCGCTGACTACCCAATCAACGTGTTCTGATTGACCGCACGTTGCGCCTGATGTCAGGCGATAAAAAACCCCGACTGGTTCGGGGTTTTTTTATAAGCGCCGATCAGTCCTGACGGCTTTGCAAGATGCTGCGCGCCAGCGACGCGTTCACGTAATCGGTTATCAGCGACAGCCCTTCATAAGGCGCGATCTTTCGGTTATCGATGCACAACTGCGCCATCTGCAACACCACCAGGCGCTTCTTCTTATTGAGTCGCACCCCCGGCACGCCGAACGCCGTTTTGCGCAGTTCGGGCAGCGGTGCTTCGTCCGTCAGTTCAAGCGTGAGCCAGATGCCTTGGATCGGTTGCAGCGACACATTGGCGATATGCTCGATCGGCAGCGGTTGCGCCAGGTTGGCAAACACAAAATGCTCCGGCGTGAGCCGCAGCGCGATCTGCGGCGCGCGTTTGTAACGGCGCACGCCCAGCCACACAAAGATCAGCGCGATGCTGGCGATGGCCGCGCCGGCACCGAAGGTCGACAGCGGCGTGCCTTTCACGCGCGATGGATCAAGCCAAGGCAGACTCATAATCAGCAGCCCGAGTACCACAAACGGCACCGCCAGTACCGTCGTGATCAGGGCGCGCCGCTGGCCACCCTCGTGTAAGGCGTGTTCGCCCTGAGCGGAAGCGGCCAGTGTTTCCAGCATTTCGGTTTGTGCCTCGTCTTCGGCGACCACGGCCTGGATCAAGTCGTCGGACAGCTGTTCGCTAAGCGCTGACACCGAACTGAAAAAAACCGCCAACTGCGCCTGCGCCGCCTCGACATCCACCGCGCGGGTAGCGTTGCGCGTGGTCTCATCCAGCGACACGTTCAGGGCTTGCAGGCGTTCGCCGTTGGAAGGGTGGGAGTCGGTCGGGTGTGGTTGGTGAATGTCCAGTGCGTCAGGCGGCAGTTGCAAGGCTTGTTCGCGTAATGCAATCAGCACACCCTGGGTCAGGTCTGCGGTCGACGCCGTCTCGCACAGCGTGATCAACGCGTCCTCGAGGTGCGGTTGCAACACCGAAACGCGCAGCAAGGCCGAGGCTGCCGCCCCATTACCGGCCAACCGCGCGCCGGCGGCATCGGCCAGCAGTTCGCGCTCGCGACTCCAGTGGTTCACCGCGTGGTCGAAGCGCTGTATGAAAAACACCCCGAACAGAAACGACGGACGCATCAGCCACCCTTGGATCAGATCGCTGGCCAGCAATGTCTCTTGCAGCGCCTCCAGGCTGCGATTGACCCCATCGTAGATCGGCAGAAAACGCAGGCTGTACTCTGTGTCCTGCCCGACAAAGTGCGCCAGCTCATGGCCAATCACGGCATTGATTTCCGCCGGATTCAGCAGCCCCAGATACGGCAACGGCACGTGCAACGTCCGCCCATGCAGCGAGGTGTGCGCCGGCAGCAATGTGGCGTCGCTGGACGTGACGTAAAAGCCTTGGGCCAAGCTCACCACGATATGGTCGGGCGGCAAAGCACCGAGCCGCCCCGCCAATTCACTCACCAGGCGCCATAAACCTGGAGCCTGTACGGGCGCAACTTCCCGCGCGAAAATCTCCATGGGCGCCGGCGTGAACATCACCAGCATGTGGCGCAATTGCCGCAGCAGCAGCCAGATGGAATACAGGCAGAACGCCGCAACCACCCCCAGCACCGCCATCAGCTTGACTTCACCACTGCCCAACCGGCCTACATGCCACATCCCCAAGCCTTCGAAGCACAAGGCTAGCGCCACTGCCGCCGCCATCGCCACCACATGGCTCACCAGCCCATAAGGCAACAACCGACTGCCTTGGGTGAACACGCGCAGTAATGTTTCTCGCGATTGCAACGCCCGCCGTCCCGCCCAGTGCGTCCCGGCCAACGCCGCCAGGCCGATCACCGCCGCCAGCAAACCGAACCCCACCACCCACGGCGCCAACCCGCGCATCGCCCGATTCACCTGATGAGCCGTGGGTAACTCCGCTTCGATCTTTTCCAGGCGCGAGAGCGCCAACTGCACGCTGATCTTCTCATTCGGCAGATCGACACTGGCCATAGGGTTCCTCGCCGCCAGCGCCCGCAGTTGCTGTTTCGCAATGCTCACATTGCTGTGGTAATCGATCATCGCATTGCTCATCTCCTCCGCGCGCTGACGCTCCCAGTTACCCAGGGCGGCCAACAGCAGCGGGAAAATCACCAAAAGAGCGACGAGTTTTAGAGCGTTCATGGGAATCCGTTCGGGACGCTTGGGGATGTTGGTTATACCGAAAAGGGTTGGGGCTGGGCAAAGTGCTTTGCATACGTTTGGCGGTCAGAGCATCTGATTGCTGCCGATGCGAGAACATGGGAAGTCATATCCCGAGCCTACGAACAATTGAAATGATGGTCCCCTTATCTTCTGTTCAACACATTCATCGGTGTGTTCGCCATACACTTAGTGCGCCAGTTAAAGCGGGCGGAGGATGAAGTACCGACTGATGCGCCGCGTTCCTATTGAGTCGGAGGCGGACGAGGAACGCCAGCAGGCTCAGATCAGCGTGAGCAAAGGCGTGGGAAATTTTCGGTCGCTGTTCGTGAACATGTCGGGGGGCTAGAATCGCTATCCTATCTTTAACTATTTGTTTTTGAGTATTTGGAATTTAGATGTGTCGCATTTTTCGCACTTTTAGTCATGTTAGCAAAAGTTCTAGTCAGCTGTATGATGATGAGGGGGTTTGAAAAAAGTCGCTTATTCATATGAGATATCAACTCTTGGTATAAATGCATGGGAAGGGTGTTGGGCATGGAAAAAAGCTACTATTTGAAAAATCTAATTATTGGGCTGGTAATTTTTACGATTTGCGCATTCGTATTTAAATCAGATGCTGATGCAGCAGTATTTTTTTTGATTTATGGCATTAATGCGTTCTTGTTTCCGTTTGCCAAGCGTCTAGTCGAAGACTTGGTATTTCGTTATACATCTAAAGATTTTTGGAGGTCGGGCCCGTTAAGGACCGGTGCTGCAAATGGTGGGTATGCGCTTTTATATGGCTTTTATTTTGCGCTGGCTTTTCCACTTGGTTTATTGTTTTTTATAAGATTTTGTATTAAGAAAAAGTCTGCCATGTAGGCGGACTTTTTTATGGGGTTGCTATGGGAGTTTTGTTTTTCTAACTAATGCATCATAAATCAGAGCGCCCGTGGTAGCGATCAAGCGCCAGAGTGCCCAGAGGATTTGCTGCGATAAACCCAAGCACCTCACTAACTTGGGCTGTTGCTGCGACGTCAAGTAAAAACGGTGTCGGTAAAAACGGGGTCAGCCCCCTTTCTTCTCACTGTCGGGTCGCATGCCGGAGAATACGGTCGGGGTTTGGGGATGTTGAGAAGATTGATTGGGTTTATATGGTTGATGAGCTATGGCCGATTACGCGGTTGTTTTTCAGGTGAATGAAACTTTGCTTCTTGATAGAGGCTTCGGCTGAAAAATGGACATCGCCTAGAGGCTTACGATTGCGTGAATTTTTTTTGATAGAAGCTTTAGCACAGTAAAAGCGGGGTCAGACCCCTTTCTTCTCCGCGGTTAGGTGCGCTTTCTGCCACTGTCTCGGTGGCAGCGTATAAAAAACCGATTCAAAAAATGAGTGTGGACGTTTTGTGGACGTTTTGACGAAAACGAGACATAGGATTTCCGCCGTTTCCCAAACCCCAGAAACCACAAAGCCCCGCATTGCGGGGCTTTGAGATATGGTGCCGGCACCAGGAGTCGAACCCGGGACCTACTGATTACAAGTCAGTTGCTCTACCAACTGAGCTATACCGGCGTGTTAGGGCGACGATTATAGCGATTGGCAAGGTTCTGTAAACCCCTGAAATCTGACTATTTTTGCGAAAACTCAAGTTTTCTCACATTGCCCTGCTTTTCTCCGCCCCTTCAGCAAAAAATCAACGCTCGTGCAGTGCCTCTGCCCGGGATTTGATGATGGGTTTGAGCAGGTAGCTCAAGATGCTTTTCTTGCCGGTGATGATGTCTACCGACGCCACCATGCCGGGGATGATCAGCAGGGGTTTTTCGTCGGTGCCCAGGTGGCTGCGTTCGGTGCGCAGTTTGATGACGTAGAAGGTGTTCTTCTTTTCTTCGTCCATCACGGTGTCGGCGCCGATTTGTTCGAGCTTGCCTTTGAGGCCGCCGTAGATGGTGTAGTCGTAGGCGGTGAATTTGATCATGGCTTCCTGGCCGGGGTGCAGGAAGGCAATGTCTTGCGGGCGGATCTTGGCTTCCACCAGCAGCGTGTCGTCCAGCGGTACCACTTCGGCGATGTCACTGCCGGGTTGGATCACGCCGCCGACGGTGTTGACCAGCATCTGCTTGACGATGCCGCGCACCGGGGAGGTGACCATGGTGCGGCTGACGCGGTCTTCCAGGCCTTTAGATGTGGCTTGGGCCTTGCTCAGGTTGGTGCGGGCTTCGTTCAACTGGGCCAGGGCTTCGCTGCGGAATTTACCCCGGGTTTCGTCGATTTTGCGCTGCACTTCGTTGATCGCGGCTTGGGCGCGCGGGATGGCCAGCGTGGTGCCGTCGAGCATGCCTCGGGTTTCGACTTCGGAGCGCTTGAGGCGCAGCACTTCTACCGGCGATATCGCGCCTTGCTTCACCAGTGGTTCGGACATGCCGATCTCCTGGCGCAGCAGGCCCAGGCTATTACGGTATTGATCCTGTTTGGAGCTGAATTCACGCAGTTCCTGCTGACGTTGCAGCAGCTGTTGTTGCAGCCCGCCAATCTCATCTGCCAGTTGTTGGCGGCGGCTCTGATACAGCGACTCTTCGTTCGAAGCTTGGTTTGGCGCAGTCTTGCGTGCGTTGTCGGAGATGTTCAGCGGGCGGTTGTCGACTTCCGCGCTCAGACGCTCCACGCGCAGTTCCATGGCCACGCGGTCGGCTTCGGTTTCGCCGACGTTGGAGGCAAATCGCGTGTCGTCCAGGCGCACCAGCGGTGCCCCGGCGTCGACGATCTGGCCCTCATGCGCATAAATCTGCGCGACGATGCCGCCCTCCAGGTTCTGGATCTTCTGGATGCGCGAGGAGGGGATCGCTTTGCCTTCGCCCTTGGTCACTTCGTCGATGATCGCGAAGTGCGCCCACAGCAGCAGGAACACGAAGAAGCCGATCACGCCCCAGATGGTCAGACGTACGATGCGTGGCGCGTCGTCGACCAGGGCTTTTTCCACTTCGGGCAGTGGCTGGTTGTCGAGTGAGTCGGTGCCTTTGAAATAACCGAAGACCATCTTCTTTAAGCGGCGTAGACCGGAGTTAAGCGACACTGATCTGCCCCTTTTTCAGCGCTTCCATCACGGCCGCTTTAGGGCCGTCTGCGAGTATCTGGCCACGGTCGATCACCAGCAGGCGGTCGACCAGGCTCAGCAGCGAAGCACGGTGGGTGACGAGAATCACCGTCTTGTTTTCGATCACCGACTGCAAGCGCTGCTTAAGGCGCTCTTCGCCGGTGTTGTCCATGGCGCTGGTGGGTTCGTCCAGCAGCAGAATAGGTGGGTTCAGCAGTAGGGCGCGGGCCAGGGCCACGTTCTGGCGCTGACCGCCGGAGAGGTTTTGCCCGCGCTCGCCCACTTGCAGTTCGTACCCCTGCGGGTGGAGCCTGGCGAATTCATGCACGCCGGCCAGCTCTGCCGCTTGCAGCACCATCTCGTCGTCCACGTAGCGCGCACCGGACACCAGGTTGTCGCGCAAGGTGCCGGCCAGCAACTGGATGTCTTGGGCCACGTAACCGATGTTGTGGCGCAGCTCGCTGACGTCGATCTGGCGAATGTCCACGCCATCCACCAGCAGCGAACCCGAGTCTGGCTGATAGAGGCCCACCAGTAGTTTGGCCAGCGAGCTTTTGCCCGAGCCGCTACGGCCGATAATGCCGATTTTTTCGCCGGGGCGAACGTTCAGGTTGATGCCGCGTAGCGCCAGGTTCTGTTGGTTCGGGTAGGTGAAGTCGACCTCGCGGAAGGTCATCGCACCTTGCAGCGATTTGCGGCTGAGGGGGCGCTCTTCGAAGTTGCGTTCTTGCGGCAGCTCCATCATTTGGTCGACGGAGACCATCGTCACCTTGGCTTGCTGGTAGCGCGTCAGCAGGCCCGACAGTTGCGCCAGCGGGCCCAGTGCGCGGCCGCTGAGCATGTAGCACGCCACCAGGCCGCCCATGCTCAGGGTGCCATCAATGATCTGATACACGCCGAAGATGATCATCGCCACGCCCGCCACTTGCTGGATCAGCAGCGTGATGTTCATCGCCAGGCCGGACAGAACTTTCACCCGCAGTTCCAGGCGGCTGAGGGTGCCGATGGTTTGTTCCCACTGGTATTGACGCTCGCTCTCGGCGTTATTGACCTTCACCGCATCCAGCCCGGCGAGGGTTTCGATCAGGCTGGACTGGCGCTCGGCGCCCAGCGCCATGGTGCGCTCAAGTGTCGCAGTCAGCGGCTTTTGCAGGAAGTGACCAATCCCCAAGGCCAGCGGGAACGCGACGATTGGAATCCACACCAAGTGGCCGCCCAGCAGCGCGATCACGCCGAGGATTATCAATGTAAAAGGCAGATCGATCAGGCTGGCCAGTGTCAGCGAGGTTAAAAAGTCGCGCATCCCCTGAAATTCGTGGATGTTTTGCGCATAACTGCCGACGCGTGCCGGGCGCATTTTCATCGACATGCCCACGATGCGCTCGAACAGCGTTGCGGAAATGATCAGGTCGGTTTTCTTGCCCGCAAGGTCCAGGCACAGGCTGCGCATGCTCTTGAGCAGCAGGTCGAACAGGTAGGCACCGCAAATGCCGACCGCCAGCACCCACAGGGTGGCAGTGGCCTGGTTGGGGACCACGCGGTCGTACACGTTCATCACAAACAGCGGCGCGGCCAGGGCGATCAGGTTGATCACCAGGCTGGCAGCGATAGCATCGGCGTAGAGCCAACGTGAGCGTTTGAGGGTGTCTTTGAACCAGGAGCGCGCGCGCGGGATAAGCGTGCCGCTGGTGACGTCAAATTTATGCTGCGGTTGGGCGAAGAACACCCGGCCGCTGTAATCTTGACTCAGCACTTCCCGCGTGACGTGAACCTCGCCGCCTTCACTTTCGCTGAGCAGCAAGCGGGCGGTATCACCGTCCCACCCCACGAGCACCGCACTGCGCCCTTCCTTCAACAGCAATAAGGCCGGCAATGCGATGGTCGGAATCTGCTCCAACTTGCGCTGCAGGAGCCGACCCTGCAAACCCGCCCGCGCGGCTGCGCGGGCGAGCAGGTCGGGGCTCAAGCGCTGGCCTGCCAAGGGCAGGCCAGTGGTCAGCATTGCCCGACTAGCGGGCTTGTAATGCAGGGAGCAGAGGGTCAGCAACCCGTCCAGCAAGGGGTCATCATGCTGACTGCGCGGGTCATGGTTGAGCGGCGCCACACTTATTTCAGAATCCAAGCTGACTCTCTCTTAATGCAGTTGAGCGGTCCAACTCCGTCAAGAATCAGTTCATCCCTGGCAGGTTCACCTTCGTTTTGACTTCGTTCTGCACAACTGATGCCAGCGGCGCAACCACGCCTTGGCTTTTGAGCAGTTGGCCCATATCGGCCTTGATACGGTATTGCGTATACAGCTGCAGGTTTTTGATCTGTGCCAGGCGTTGCGATGCCGTGAACAGTTCGTTCTCGCTGTCGAGCAGGTCGAGCAGTGTACGCTCACCCAGGCTGAACTGCTGCTGGTATGACGTGCGCACGCGGGTGCTGCGGTCTACGTATTCCTGAGCGATCGGCAATTGCGCCGTGGCGTTGTTGTAGGCGTTCCACGCCAGGCTCAGTTCCTGGTTCAGCTCACGCAGGGCGTTGTTGCGGATATCCAGCGCTTGGGATGCCTGGGACGCCTTGGACTGCAGGTCTGCTTTGTTGCTGCCGCCGGAGTATAGGTTGAACTGCATGCGCAGCATGGCGGAGTAGCCATTGTCGTGACCTTCTTCGCCGCCGATATTGCTGTTGGCCGAGCGCTGCAGCTCAGCATCGAAGCGCGGATAGAACGTCGACTTGGCGGATTCGTATTGCTTTTCAGCCGCAGCGATGTCCGATTCGGCCGAGCGCAGTACCGGGCTGCTCTCAACCATCTGCCGGCGTGCTTCTTCCAGGCTGGCAGGCATCAAGGCGACAAAGCCTTGGGGCTTCTCCAGCTCGTCGGGTTCTTGACCGACGGCGCTCATGTAGTTGGCTTTGGCGTCATCGAGGTTGGTCTGTTCGGTCAGCAAGTTGTTGCGCGCTTGGGCCAGACGGGCTTCGGCCTGGTCCATGTCCGCCATTCTTCCGACGCCACGGCTGGTGCGCAATTTGATTTGGTCAAAAATGCGTTCGTGGCTTTTCAGGTTGTCTTCTGCCAACTGCACCATCTCGCGACGGGTGAGGACATCCAGATAAACCTGAGCCACCGTCAGCGCAGTGCGCTCGGTGGTATTGAGCAGGGCATAGCCGCGAGAGTTGGCGGTGGCCTGCTGGCGGCCGACTTCATTCTCGGTGCCGAAACCTTGGAACAAGTTTTGCTGGAGACGAATGCTCGACTCGCCGCGGTTAAGGGTTTTCCAATCATGGCTATTGCTGGCGGCGCGGGTCGAGGTGTTGTCGGAGCTTTCGCGACCATAACCGCCCAGCAAGTCGATTTTAGGCAGGTAGCCGCCCTGGGCCGCTCTGACCTGATAGTCGGCGGCGATGCGTGCGTTGACCGCAGCCTGGATTTCTGGGTGAACGTCGACAGCCTTTTGCATGGCTTCTTGAAGGGTTTGAGCCTGTACGAAGCTAGTCGCAAGAACAAATGGCACAGCGGTGAATAAGTGCAAACGCATTCTGATTCTTCCCCGGGGATTGGTTGCCTGAAAGCCGCAACAAACTTGAAATATTGCACTGGAGTGGCAACTCGAAATACCCGTTTTTACTGGGCGCCGCAGGGCGCAAACAGAAAGTCGTGAAGCCGCTTAAATATCAATGTGACATTACTGGGCGGATTGTTTAGGATGACGTCCAATAGGTCAATACCTTGACGGAAAAGTAATTTTTCTGGCGCGGCAACAAAATATTGACGCCATTATTTTTTTAAGCAATTGAGTACTCCAGCTTATTGAATCGGCACCACTGACAGGGCCGGTCTCCTGGGTGGATACCCCTGAACGGCAATACACGGAGAGTCTTTTATGAGCAGCGTTGCGGTCGTCAAAAGCATTGTCGGTCAAGTGTTCGCGGTATCCCCAGAAGGGATTCGTCGTCTGCTGGTAGAAGGCGACCGCTTGTTCGCAGGGGAGCAGATTGATACGGGCCCGGCCGGTGCCGTTTCGCTGGAACTGGCCGACGGCCGCGTGATCGATCTGGGCCGCGACACTCAGTGGAGCGCCAACGCACCTGACTCGACCACCGACCTCAGCGCCGCCACTGCTCAAGCAGCACCGTCCGTCGCCGAATTGCAGCAGGCCATCGCTGCCGGCGCCGACCCGACCCAAGACCTCGAAGCCACCGCCGCGGGCCCGACCGCAGCCGGTGCTGACGGCGCTGTCGGCGGCGGTCATAGCTTTGTTGTGCTTGAAGCGACGGCCGGCGTGGTCGACCCTACCATCGGTTATCCGACCAACGGTCTGAATGCGGCGGATGCGGTGGCAAACGCCCTGACCGGCGCGGACAACAACGGCGTCGACCCGCGCAACGTCACCATCACCCTGACCGCCACGCCTACCATCACCGAAGCCGGTGGTGTTGTGGTTTACACCGTATTTATCACGCAGGCCCCGACCAGCGACCTGACCGTCACCTTGTCCAACGGCCTCTCTGTTGTGGTCCCAGCCGGCCAGACCTCGGGCGCGCTGAACGTCACGTTCGCCGGTAATGACACCCCTTACCTGGACGCCTCGTCGATCTCCGCCACCATCGCCGGCACGTCCGGCGGCGGCAACCTGATCATCACCACCGATCCGACGCCGGCGGTCACTCAGATCAACGACACCATCGACACCACCACCGTTACGCTCACCGCGACGGCATCGGTGGATGAGGGTGGCAAGATCGTCTACACCGCCACCGTGACCAACGCGGCGCAGACCGACGTTGTGATCAAACTGTCCAACGACCAGACCATCACCATCGAAGCCGGTAAAACCACCGGTACGGTCAGTGTCGACACTCCGGCTAACCTGGCGGATGGTAAAGACCTGACGGTCAGCGCCACCATTACCAGTGCCACCGGCGGCAACTACGAAAACCTGGCGATCAATCCCGCACCGGCCACTTCCACCGTTGTTGCCGTGGATGATCCCAGCGTTCTGGTCGCCGATACCAACACGATCGTCGAAGATAACGTCGCCACCGGCAATGTGCTGAGCAACGACAGCGACATCGACAACGTGCTGAGCGTCGCCACCTTCAACGTGGGCGGCACCACCTTCGCGGCGGGCCAGACGGCTGTTATCGCAGGCGTGGGCAGTATCACGATTGGCGTCGACGGCGCGTATACGTTCACCCCGGTCAAGGATTACAGCGGCGAAGTGCCGCAGATCGGCTACACCACTAATACCGGTTCGAGCAGCACGCTGACGGTAACGATTACGCCGGTCAACGACGCGCCGGTGGCAGCGGTTGTTGAAGCTGGCGGGGCTGAAGATCCGGCCCAGGGCATTGCGGTCAAACTGAGTGCGACCGATGTGGATGGCGTGGAGAGCGTGAAATCGTTCACCGTCGGCACGCCTACCAACGGCACCTTCTACACCGACGCGGCCATGACCAAACCGGTGACCGGCTCCATTGATGCGGTCAACGGCGAAGCGACCGTTTACTTCAAGCCAAATGCGAACTTCAACGGCACTGCGGACTTCACCTACACCGCGACCGACAGCGGCAACGCTGACGGCAGCAACCCGCTGACTTCTGCGCCTGCCAACGGCACCATCACCGTGACTGCGGTCAACGACGCGCCAGAAGCTATCGCCACCACTGCGACCGGTTCGGAAGATCCGGCCCAGGGTATTGAAGTCAAACTGTCGGCTACTGATATCGATGGCGTGGAGAACGTGAAATCGTTCACCGTCGGCACGCCTACCAACGGCACCTTCTACACCGACGCGGCGATGACCAAACCGGTGACCGGCTCCATTGATGCGGTCAACGGCGAAGCGACCGTTTACTTCAAGCCAAATGCGAACTTCAACGGCACTGCGGACTTCACCTACACCGCGACCGACAGCGGCAACGCTGACGGCAGCAACCCGCTGACTTCTGCGCCAGCCAACGGCACCATCATTGTGACTGCGGTCAACGACGCGCCGGTGGCTGCGGACACTAAGGCGAGCGGTGCTGAAGACCCAAGCGAGGGTATCGCGGTCAAGCTGAGCGCGACCGACGTGGATGGCCTGGCGGACGTGAAATCCTTCACCGTCGGCACGCCTACCAACGGCACCTTCTACACCGACGCGGCCATGACCAAACCGGTGACCGGTTCCATTGAAGCGGTCAGCGGCGAAGCGACGGTTTACTTCAAACCGAACGAAAACTTCCACGGCACCGCGGACTTCACCTACACCGCGACCGACAGCGGCAACGCTGACGGCAGCAATCCGCTGACTTCTGCGCCTGCCAACGGCACCATCACCGTGACTGCGGTCAACGACGCGCCAGAAGCTGTCGCCACCACTGCGACCGGTTCGGAAGATCCGGCTCAGGGCATTGAAGTCAAACTGTCGGCTACTGATATCGATGGCGTGGAGAACGTGAAATCGTTCACCGTCGGCACGCCAACCAATGGCACGTTCTACACCGATGCGGCGATGACCAAACCGGTGACCGGCTCCATTGATGCGGTCAACGGCGAAGCGACCGTTTACTTCAAACCAAACGAAAACTTCAACGGCACGGCAAACTTCACCTACACCGCGACCGACAGCGGCAACGCTGACGGCAGCAACCCGCTGACTTCTGCGCCAGCCAACGGCACCATCACCGTGACTGCGGTCAACGATGCGCCAGAAGCTGTCGCCACCACTGCGACCGGTTCGGAAGATCCGGCCCAGGGTATTGAAGTCAAACTGTCGGCTACTGATATCGATGGCGTGGAGAACGTGAAATCGTTCACCGTCGGCACGCCAACCAATGGCACGTTCTACACCGATGCGGCGATGACCAAACCGGTGACCGGTTCCATTGATGCGGTCAACGGCGAAGCGACCGTTTACTTCAAGCCAAATGCGAACTTCAACGGCACTGCGGACTTCACCTACACCGCGACCGACAGCGGCAACGCTGACGGCAGCAACCCGCTGACTTCTGCGCCAGCCAACGGCACCATCACCGTGACTGCGGTCAACGACGCGCCAGAAGCTGTCGCCACCACTGCGACCGGTTCGGAAGATCCGGCTCAGGGCATTGAAGTCAAACTGTCGGCTACTGATATCGATGGCGTGGAGAACGTGAAATCGTTCACCGTCGGCACGCCAACCAATGGCACGTTCTACACCGATGCGGCGATGACCAAACCGGTGACCGGNTTGGCTATGACCAAACCGGTGACCGGTTCCATTGATGCGGTCAACGGCGAAGCGACCGTTTACTTCAAGCCAAATGCGAACTTCAACGGCACTGCGGACTTCACCTACACCGCGACCGACAGCGGCAACGCTGACGGCAGCAATCCGCTGACTTCTGCGCCTGCCAACGGCACCATCACCGTGACTGCGGTCAACGACGCGCCAGAAGCTGTCGCCACCACTCCGACCGGTTCGGAAGATCCGGCTCAGGGCATTGAAGTCAAACTGTCGGCTACTGATATCGATGGCGTGGAGAACGTGAAATCGTTCACCGTCGGCACGCCAACCAATGGCACGTTCTACACCGATGCGGCGATGACCAAACCGGTGACCGGTTCCATTGATGCGGTCAACGGCGAAGCGACCGTTTACTTCAAGCCAAATGCGAACTTCAACGGCACTGCGGACTTCACCTACACCGCGACCGACAGCGGCAACGCTGACGGCAGCAATCCGCTGACTTCTGCGCCTGCCAACGGCACCATCACCGTGACTGCGGTCAACGACGCACCGGTGGCTGCGGACACTAAGGCGAGCGGTGCTGAAGACCCAAGCGAGGGTATCGCGGTCAAGCTGAGCGCGACCGACGTGGATGGCCTGGCGGACGTGAAATCCTTCACCGTCGGCACGCCTACCAACGGCACCTTCTACACCGATGCGGCCATGACCAAACCGGTGACCGGTTCCATTGATGCGGTCAGCGGCGAAGCCACCGTTTACTTCAAACCGAACGAAAACTTCCACGGCACCGCAAACTTCACCTACACCGCCACCGACGGCGGTATTACTGACAACGGCAGCCCGCTGACGTCGACCCCAGCCAACGGCACCATCACTGTGACTGCGGTCAACGATGCGCCGGTGGCTGAAGCCACTAATGCGACCGGTTCCGAAGATCCGGCCCAGGGCATTGAAGTCAAACTGTCGGCTACTGATATCGATGGCGTGGAGAACGTGAAATCGTTCACCGTCGGCACGCCGACCAACGGCACCTTCTACACCGACGCGGCCATGACCAAACCGGTGACCGGTTCCATTGATGCGGTCGACGGCGAAGCGACGGTTTACTTCAAGCCGAACGAAAACTTCCACGGCACCGCGGACTTCACCTACACCGCCACCGACAGCGGCAACGCTGACGGCAGCAACCCGCTGACTTCTGCGCCAGCCAACGGCACCATCATTGTGACTGCGGTTAACGACGCGCCGGTGGCTGCGGACACTAAGGCGAGCGGTGCTGAAGACCCAAGCGAGGGTATCGCGGTCAAGCTGAGCGCGACCGACGTGGATGGCCTGGCGGACGTGAAATCCTTCACCGTCGGCACGCCTACCAACGGCACCTTCTACACCGATGCGGCCATGACCAAACCGGTGACCGGTTCCATTGATGCGGTCGACGGCGAAGCGACCGTTTACTTCAAACCGAACGAAAACTTCAACGGCACCGCAAACTTCACCTACACCGCCACCGACGGCGGTATTACTGACAACGGCAGCCCGCTGACGTCGACCCCAGCCAACGGCACCATCACGGTGACTGCGGTTAATGACGCTCCTGTGCTGGGCAATGCTTCGACCAACGCATTCGGCGACACCTATATTGAAGGCAAGCCTGGCGGCTACGTGGCGACGACCTTGACCGTCAGCGACGTCGACAACAGCACCCTGCAAAGCGCCAAAGTCACACTCGTCAACCACCTGGCAGACGATGTGCTGATCGCGGATGTCAGCAACACCAAAATTGGTGTCAGCTACGACAAAGCCACTGGC
This sequence comes from Pseudomonas sp. ARP3, assembly GCF_001029595.1. Lineage (NCBI taxonomy): Bacteria > Pseudomonadati > Pseudomonadota > Gammaproteobacteria > Pseudomonadales > Pseudomonadaceae > Pseudomonas > Pseudomonas sp. ARP3. Next base: position 400,340 of record NZ_LEKF01000002.1, on the reverse strand, counting down.
GTCCTGACCCTGTCTGGTGAAGCCACCAAGGCGGAATACCAGGAAGTCCTGCGTTCGGTGCACTTCGCCAGCGAAAGCGAGAACCCGGCCCGGGTCGATCGTACCCTGACCATCACCGTTAACGACGGTCAGTTGGATTCGGCACCCGTGACCTCCGTGGTACACGTGGTTCCGGTGAACGATCCGCCTGTGGTCAAGTTCGACAGCACCACGTTCACTGAGCAAAAAGACGCGGTCGCGCTGGTCGAGAACCTGACCATCAAAGACGTCGACAACACCACCTTCAGCAAAGTCGTGGTCACCGTCGACCATCTGGCTTCGGGTGATGTGCTTAGCAACACCGACGTGCTCAAGGCTCTGGCCGTTGCCGGCATCACCATCACCCAGAGCGGCAGCGCCGCTGACGGGAAAATCATCTACACCCTCACCAGCGACTCGGCGACCGGCAGCAGCGCCGCCGACTTCGTCAAGGTGGTTGAAGCCATCACCTTCCAGAGCCCGGGCGATAATCCTGTCGGCACTGATCGTACCGTCACCATCGACGTGACTGACGTCGGCGGCGGCAACCTGGATCGCGAACCGCCGCAAACCGGCAGCGCCACCGGCAAGGTCACTATCGACCTGTTCAACGACGCGCCGATTGCATCGGCCGACAACACCACCGCCGATGAAGACCATACGGCCAAGATCGTGCTGGATGGTAAGGACGTGGACGGTTCCATCTCCAGCTTTGTCATTACTACCTTGCCGGAGAACGGCAAGCTGTACAGCGACGCCACGCTGCAAACTGAACTCAAGATCGGCGACTCGGTGCCAGCGGGTGCCGACGGCAAGGCGGCGGTTTACTTCGCCCCGACCGGCGACTGGAGCGGCAAAACCGAGCTGACCTTTACTGCGGTCGACAACGGCGGTAAATCGAGCGCCGTAACCACAGCCGACATCACGATCGCGCCGGTTACCGACGCCCCGCACTTGGGCCTGCTTGGCGGTGGCGTGGTGACCTCGATCAATTTCGACGGCGCCAATCTCAATGGTTCGTGGGGCGACGTCGCGGTAGGTAATGCTAACAACCCGGTCGTCAATGGCACCCCGAGCACTCCGTGGCTCACGGGGAATGCCGATGGCCAAGTCGAAATCGGCCAAAGCAGCATCTACGGCGTAGCGACCCCAGGCAACAGCCAGGTCATCGAGCTTGAGAAAAACGCCGGCGACGACTCCAGCCTGTACACCATCATCAAGGCGGAAGCCGGCACGGCGTACACCATCTCGGTCGACTACTCGCCACGTGCGGGTGCCGAGAACAATTCGGTGATCGACGTATTCTGGGGCGGCGTCAAAGTCGGCACCCTGGACACCACCACCGTTGGCATGAAGACTTATACCTTCGTCGTGCCGGTCACCGCTGACGGCGATGCCAAGCTCGAATTCAAAGCCCCTGCTGGCGAGACAAACAACTCGTTCGGCGGCGTGCTGGATAACATCAACGTCACCCAGGTGCTGAACACAGGCCTGGAAGACCATGCGATCAAGCTGTCGACCATCGACGCTTACGCCACCGACAAGGATGGCTCCGAGACGCTCAAGCTGGAAATCAGTGGCGTCCCGCTCAACGCGACCATCACCGATGGCACGCCGGGTCACACCTTCACAGCGACAGCTGGCAATCAAAGCGTCGATATCAGCGACTGGAATAAGGCCACCCTGGTCTTCACCCCGGCGGAAAACGCCAACGGTCTGGTGAACCTGATTGTCACTGCGACTGCGCAGGACGGCACCGCTGATCCGAAATCCGAGTCGATCACTCTGCCGATCAATGTGATTGCAGTGAATGATGCACCGGAAGCCATGGCCACTACCGCGACCGGTTCCGAAGATCAGGCCCAGGGCATTGAGGTCAAACTCTCGGCTACTGATATCGATGGCGTGGAGAACGTGAAATCGTTCACCGTCGGTACGTCGACCAACGGCACGTTCTATACCGACGCGACCATGACCAAGCCAGTGACGGGCGCTATTGATGCCACCAATGGCGAAGCCACGGTGTACTTCAAGCCAAATGCGAACTTCAACGGCACCGCGAACTTCACCTACACCGCGACCGACGGCGGCAACGCTGATGGCAGCAACCCGCTGACGTCGGCTCCCGCCAACGGCATCATCACTGTGACTGCGGTCAACGATGCGCCGGTGGCTGAACCCACTAAGGCGACCGGTGCTGAAGACCCAAGCGTAGGTATCGCGGTCAAACTGTCCGCCACCGACGTAGACAGCCCGACGGACGTGAAATCGTTCACCGTTGGCACGCCTACCAATGGCACCTTCTACACCGACGCGGCGATGACCAAACCGGTGACCGGTTCCATTGATGCGGTCAACGGCGAAGCGACCGTTTACTTCAAGCCGAACGAAAACTTCAACGGCACCGCGAACTTCACCTACACCGCGACCGACGGCGGCAACGCTGATGGCAGCAACCCGCTGACGTCGGCTCCCGCCAACGGCATCATCACTGTGACTGCGGTCAACGATGCGCCGGTGGCTGAATCCACTAAGGCGACCGGTGCTGAAGACCCAAGCGTAGGTATCGCGGTCAAACTGTCCGCGACCGACGTAGACAGCCCAACGGACGTGAAATCGTTCACCGTTGGCACGCCTACCAATGGCACCTTCTACACTGACGCGGCGATGACCAAACCGGTGACCGGTTCCATTGATGCGGTGAACGGCGAAGCCACCGTTTACTTCAAGCCGAACGAAAACTTCAACGGCACCGCGAATTTCACCTACACCGCGACCGACGGCGGCAACGCTGATGGCAGCAACCCGCTGACGTCGGCTCCCGCCAACGGCATCATCACTGTGACTGCGGTCAACGATGCGCCGACTGCGAGCAATGGCCGGATAGAAAGCAACGAAGACACCCCAGTCGAGCTGAAGTGGTCGACGTTCGGGGTCAATGATGTGGATTCCACGGACCTGAAAGTCGTCTTCACCAGCCTGCCCAACGGTGCCATCGAGTACAAAGTCGACGGTGTTTGGGTCCAGCTCAACGCAGCTGATCTGAAAACCGATACGTCGCCGGGCAAGGCCTTCAGCCAGGCCGACTTCGACAATCACAATGTGCGTTACAGCCCAGCGGCCAACGAGTCGGGCGATGACAGCTTCAAAAACGCCGGCATCGGTAACAAGCATGATGATTACACCGAGCTGAAGTTCCAGGCTACCGACGGCCAGCTCAACAGCGACACTCAAACCATCACCGTGGATATCCACCCAGTGACGGACGTTCCTGTCGTGACCGTCGGCTCGTTCGGTGACGTACCAACCGGCTTGACCATTCAAACCTGGACCGGCGGCAACCTGCCTGGTGCATTGGGTACGAACGGTAATGGTGTTGTTCAGTCCAGCGATTTGATCCGGGTCATCAACGCCCAAACCCCTGGCAGCGCAGCCTCCACCGGTGTGACCGCCAACGTGAGCAATGGTAATGTGGTGGAGCACACCGCGACCAAAGTCTCCGGCCTGGTTTACCTGGAAGCCGGCAAGAGCTACAGCTTCACCGGCAGCGCCGATGACAGCCTGGCGGTTACCGTCGGCGGCAAGTTGGTGTCGACCGAGACCTGGAGCCAGGGCAGCGGGATTAACGCAGCCCCCTTTACGCCGCCAGAGTCGGGTTATTACACCCTCGACATCTATCACTACAACCAGGCCGGCCCGGGCAACTACGACGTCAATGTCTCGATCAACAGCGGCCCGTCGATGGCGTTGGGTAGCAGCGGCGTGCAGACCTATACCAGCCTGGACGCGTTGAAAGCCGCCGGGGCGGTCTTTGACGATGCTCACGTGGTCAACGGAGAAGGCTATTACACCGGCTACGTTTACAACCACGGCCTGGAAGACAGTGCGATCAAGATCAGCCCGATCACGACCACGTTTGTCGACAATGACCAGTCGGAATTGCACAAGATAGAAATCAGCGGCCTGCCTGAAGGCGCTGTCATTACCGACGGCGCCTCGGGCCACAGCTATACCTCGACGGGTGCGACCACCCAGTACGATGTCAGCAATTGGAACCTGGCTACCTTGACCGTCACTCCGGCCAAGGATGCGACGGCCAATTTCGATCTGACTGTGAAGGCAACAGCCATGGAGTCGAGCACGCAGATTGAAATGGTCACGATTGGCAAGGTGAGCGTTGTGGTCACTGCGGTCAACGATGCGCCAGTGGCGATCGTCACCACTGCGACCGGTGCTGAAGACCCAAGTGTCGGGATCGCGGTCAAGCTGTCCGCCACCGATGTCGATGGTTTGGCCAACGTCAAGTCGTTCAACGTCGGCACGCCAACCAACGGCACCTTCTACACCGATGCGGCCATGACCAAACCAGTGACCGGCGCCATTAACGCGGTCAACGGCGAAGCCACGGTTTACTTCAAGCCGAACGCGAACTTCAATGGCACCGCGAACTTCAGCTACACCGCCACCGACAGCGGCAACGCTGACGGCAGCAACGTACTGACCTCGCCAGCGGCCAACGGCACCATCACCGTGACTCCGGTCAATGATGCGCCGGTGGCTGCGGCGACTACCGCGACCGGTGCTGAAGATCCAACGGTTGGTATCGCAGTCAAGCTGAACGCAACCGACGTGGATGGCCTGGCGAACGTGAAATCCTTCACTGTCGGCACGCCAACCAATGGCACCTTCTACACCGACGCGGCCATGACCAAAGCGGTGACCGGCGCCATTAACGCGGTCAACGGCGAAGCCACGGTTTACTTCAAGCCGAACGCGAACTTCAACGGCACGGCGAACTTCACCTACACCGCGACCGACAGCGGCAACGCTGACGGCAGCAACGTACTGACCTCGCCAGCGGCCAACGGCACCATCACCGTGACTCCGGTCAATGATGCGCCGGTGGCAGCGGCGACTACCGCGACCGGTGCTGAAGATCCAACGGTTGGTATCGCAGTCAAGCTGAACGCAACCGACGTGGATGGCCTGGCGAACGTGAAGTCCTTCACGGTCGGCACGCCAACCAACGGCACCTTCTACACCGACGCGGCCATGACCAAAGCGTTGACCGGCGCCATTAACGCGGTCAACGGCGAAGCCACGGTTTACTTCAAGCCGAACGCGAACTTCAATGGCACCGCGAACTTCACCTACACCGCCACCGACAGCGGCAACGCTGACGGCAGCAACGTACTGACCTCGCCAGCGGCCAACGGCACCATCACCGTAACCTCGGTCAACGACGCGCCTACCCTGGACCTCAGCACCGCAGACGGCGCGGTTGCCACCGGTTATAGCGCTGCGTACACCGAGCGCGACACTGCCGGTGTGGCAATTACCGGCAGCGTGGCCATCGGCGACGTCGACAGCAGCCAGATGCAAAGCGCGACCATTACCTTGAAAAACGCCAGCGCGGGCGATCAGTTGAGCTCAAGCCTGATAAATGTGGGCGGGACCTACAACGGCGTCACCCTGACCAGCGTCGGCACGGACGTCAGTGGCAAGATTGTATTGACCCTGTCGGGTGCGGCTGATGCGGCCACCTACAAAGCCCTGCTTGAGTCGTTCCAGTACACCAACACCGGCAAATACCCGTCCCTTGGTGATCGCACCATCGATATCGCCGTGACTGACAATGAAGGTAGCAACAGCCTGAGTTCAAGCGTGGCCACCAGCACCATCACAGTGGCGCCGCAGACCTATCAGGTGACGGAAGGCACCGGTCTTGTCGATACCATCAACTTGAGCGGTTCGACCAATAACGTGGTGGTGGGCGACAAAGCCGGCGTGGTCACCCAGGGCAGCAATTACAATATTGCTTTCCTCGTCGATACTTCGGGCAGTATCGGTACCGATGCAATGAAGTCGATCAAGGCTCAACTGGCCAGCGTATTCGATACCTTGATTGCCAATGCCAGCACCAAGGACTCCGGCGTGGTGAAAGTCATGTTGGTGGACTTCGACACCCAGGTTCAGGCGCAGGTCTCGGTCAACCTGGCTGACAAGGACGGTGCCAAAGCGGCCTTGCAGGCGGTGTTGAACCAGATGAGCTCTAATTCGAGCGACATGACCAACTATCAGGATGCGTTCAACGCCGCCACAAACTGGTTCAAGAGCAGCGAAGCCACGAGTAACAAGGGTGCGACGAACCTGACGTACTTCATCACCGACGGCTCGCCGAATATGTACACCGACGTGCAAGGCAGTCCTTACCTGGGTGGGGTCAAGGTATGGGGCTCGGGCTCCAGCGTTTACTTCGATAGCATCGTCAACAGCTCGAATTACGTTTTGGGCCAGGGCAAGGCCGTTTACACCACCATCAACGGTTCCTCCCATATGGTTGTCGATGCGGATGGCAGGGTCTATTCCTACGATAGTTGGAACAATCGGACCTATGAAGGCACCGTGGTGGCCAACAGCAACGGCGGCTTTGATGTGGCTGCGGTCTATAACAACTCCAGCACCGCATTGACGAACGCGAAGACGGCCTACAACGATCTGGTTAACGCAGTGAGCGGCAAGGTCACCGTCGAGGCAATCGGCCTGGGTTCGAGCATTGACACTGCTGTGCTCAAGCAATTCGACACCGACAAGGTGGTCGCCACCATCGACACCGCGAAGCTGGCGGATGCGATCACTGGCCATACCGCCGACGCGGGCGCCGATAGCATCACCGGCGGCTCTGGCAATGACATCGTGTTCGGTGACCTGATCACCTACAAAGGTCAGGAAGGCAGTGCCGCACTCAAGGCGTTCGCCGCCGAGAAGCTGTCCACTACGGTCGACCACATTGATGACCGCACTTTGCACCAGTACATCACTGAGCACGTGCAGGACATCGGTGCTCTGGCCAACGCGTCGAACATCTACGGCACCAATGATGGCGGCGACACCCTGATCGGCAACGCCGGTAACGACATCTTGTTCGGCCAGGGCGGCAACGACAGCCTCTCCGGCGGTGCCGGTAATGACATCCTGGTGGGCGGCAAGGGTAACGATATCCTGACCGGCGGCGCGGGTGCCGATACCTTCGTATGGCTCAAAGGCGACACCAACACCAACGGCGGTTTCGATCGCATTACTGACTTCAAGCACGGCGAAGGCGACAAGCTGGATCTGTCCGATTTGCTGCAAGGCAATAACGACACCAATCTGGCCAACTACCTGAAACTGTCGACCGACGCGTCGGGCAACTCGACGTTGAGCGTCAGCAGCACCGGGTCGTTCACCGCGTCGGGTGGCGGCACGGCAGATGTCACCATCAAGGTCGATGGCGCCAACTGGGGTGCTGGCAGCTCCGCGATCAATAGCCTGATCGCCGGTGGCGACTTGACCGTCAAGCACCACGACTGATTCCCCGGCAGCGCCAATCTTTCGGGATTGGCGCTGCGTGGGCATCAGCGTCGGGAAAATGTGTGTAATCTCTGCAGAGGCCGTGCGCGGCACCTGCAGGGATTTTTTATTGGGAGAACGTTGATGTTCTACGTGCAACGCGATCAAAACAACGCTTTGATCCGTGTCGAGGCCCAGGCCTATGCCGAGGCCACCGAGACGCTACCGGCCGACCATCATGAGATACAGGCGTGGTTTGCCGACGATGTGGTCGACAACAGCCTCAAGCAGCTCAAGCAAAGTGACTTTGAGATGATTCGGGTGCTGGACGACTTGATCCAGGTCCTGATCACCAAGAACGTCATGAGCATCACGGACTTGCCGCCCGCCGCGCAGGCCAAGTTCCTCGAACGTACCCAGGCCCGGGCAGCATTGGGTGGGTTGAGCGAGTTGATCAATGACGATGAAACCGGCTTGATCTGAGCCGCCCCACCTCCTTCACGGCATGACCGTCAAGGAGGCGAGGACGTTCTACTTCCAGGGCGCCGGTTCACCCACCAGTTGGCCTTGTACCCCTTCAATCCCCATCTCGCGAATCACCTGTAGCTCACCCTCGGTTTCCACACGTTCGGCAATCAACGGCAAATCGATGCTGTGGGCGGCGCGCTGGATGGCTTCGATAAAAAAGCGCTTGTGGCTTTCCTGGTCGATGGCACGGATGTAGCTGCCGTCGATTTTCAGGTACGCCAGGCCCAGGTTCGCCAGGTTGCCGATCATGCTGAAACGCCCGCCGAAACGCTGCAGGCCAAGGCTGAAGCCCAGGCTGCGCAAGCGTCGGGTCAGGCGCTCCAGCTGCGACTGCTCGGGCACTTGTTCTTCACCGATTTCCAGGGTCAGGCGCGGCCCCAGGGCGGGGTTTTGAGCCAGGCGTTCGAAGACGCGCTCCAGTGCCTGCGGGTCGTTCAGGGTAGCGGCCGACAGGTTCAAGGCCACCGATGGGCTGTGCTGGGCCAGGTGCTTGATCACCAGATCAACCATCAATTGGTCAAGGCGTGCAGTCCAACCGAAGCGCTCCAGCCATGGCAGGAAGTGGCCCGCCGCGATGGTCTGGCCCTGCGGGTCGAGCAAGCGTGACAACACTTTGTAATGCAGGACCTGTTGGGTGTCGCTGCTGCTCACCACCGGCTGGAAAAACAACCGGAAGCGCCCTTGGGTCAGGGCGTCGTCGAGCAAGGTGTGCCAGCTGTGGTGATCGTCGCTGACGGTGCCTTGGGTCTGGTGTTCCAGGCACACCCAAGTCTGGCCTGTACCGGCTTCGGCCTGGGCCAGTGCCTGGTCGGCCAGCATTAGCAGGTCTGCCGAGGCATCGCCCGGTTTGTACGGTGCCAGCCCGATGTAAGCCACGATCGGCATATCGGTGGCTCCCGTTTCGTAAAGGCTTTGCAGGGTGCCTTCCAGGGCCTGGGCCAGCTGCAACGCTTCATCGCGCACCAGCCCCGGGCCGAGCACCGCGAATTCGCCGCCACGGCTGCGGGTGATCAGGTTCTGGGTTTCCGGGTACTTGGCGCAGGTGCGCACCAGTTGCTGGCTGACGGCCTGCAGCAGTTGGTCAGTACGTTGCCCGCCCAGGCGTTGGTTGAGGCCGCTCAGGTCGTTGACCCGCAACATCAGCAGGTAACCCGAACTGGCTTCTTCAACGTTGCTGACGCGCGATTGCAGCTGCATTTCAAAATAACGACGGTTGGCCAGGCCCGTGAGGCTGTCCTGGTAGGACTCCACCCGCAGTTTCTCGCTGCGTTCGGTCTGCTCACGGAACAGCGCCTTGAGCTTCTCCACCATCTGATTCATCGCCTGCACCACCCGGCGCAGCTCAGGAGTGCGGGGCAGATCGGGCAGGCTCAGGAATTCACGGCGGGCGATGGCATGGGACTGCTCGACCATATAATCCAGCGGCTTCAATTGACGCCGCAGCAACAGGGCGCCCAGTACCGCGCTCACGGCGCCGCAGAGCAGCAGCCAGCCCAGGCTGCCCAATGCGCTCTGCCACAGCTTGGCCAAGGCAAACATTGGATGGCTGACCACCTCGACCCGCGCCGCCTGCTGCCAGCCACGGCTGACGATCGCATCGCCGCCGGCCGGCGCCAAGCCGATCATCTTCACGAACCACGCCGGGACGCTGCTGGCGTCCGGCTCGGCGGCGCGCTCTACCAGCACTTGGTTGTTGCTCAGGTCCACCACGCGGATGCTGGCGTAGTAGCCGCTGTCGAAGATCGAACTGACCATCAGCTCGGTCATCGCCGGGTCATCGATGTTCGGCGTCAACGACAGCGCCAGCGCAGTGGCCGCGTCCTGAGCGTGGGAGCGCAGTTGGTTGACGTACTGGGTACGCGAGCTTTCCAGGCTGACGAAGAAGCTACCGCTGAATGCGACCACCAGGAACACGCAGATAGCGATCAGCAATTGTTTGAACAGTGACATCGTAGCTCCTGTTAATTATCCGAACCGGTCGGAAACCCTTCAGCGGTCATTTTCTTCAATACATCCTGCCAACGCGACAGACGCTTGGTATCGCCGACTTTTTTGTTGCCCGTCGCGCCGGTCAGCCACAGCCCTTCGCCGTTGAAGGCGTAAACCGGCAGCAGGTCCGGCCGTTGGCTGGCCGGCAGAATCGGGTCCATCAGGCTGTCCAGTACCAAGGGCATGGCCTCGGGGCTTGAATAGTAGGTCAGCACCATATGTGCACGATTCTGGCGCAGAGCCTTGACGTAGGTTATGCGCAGCTTCTCGGCCGGTACGCCCAAATGACGCAGGCTGAAGTATTTGGCGATGGCGTAGTCTTCGCAGTCGCCGGCGCCTTTCCACAAGGATTGAATGGGCGTCGCCCAATAATCCACCTCGTGCCACAGGTCGATATCTTCTTCGTAATGCAGCTGACGATTGAAGAACAAGTTAACCACTTTGAGTTGTTCGCTCTCGCTGACCTGCTTTTCTGTGGCCAGTAGCTGTTGCCAGGCATCAATGCGCTGTCGACCGGGGCCGAGGGGGCCGTAGAGCGCTTCGGCTTTACGGCTGATCTGGCTGAAATCCCAATCGGCGAGTAAATCGCCCAGCAGTCCGCCGCCCAGCACCACCGCGATGGCGAGGCCGTAGAGGAACCGAGGGAATTTAAAGCGTATCGCCACTGCGCTTATCCAAAACGTACAGCCTGGAAGTTGCCGCAATGGTGCGGGGATGGCGGGTAAAAAACAATGGCACGATGAAATCACCGCCTATCAAATGACGGTATTTTTCGTCAGTAAATTGGCAGTTTTCCGCTCGTCTGAAAGGGTGGTGGATTTTTGATCAAAATAATGACACTTCATCGGGGCTGACACAGAATGCAGCCAATAAACACGCCAATATGAACACGTATGGGAAGCCTTGATGGGCCGACCTTCCACGTCTTCCGATGGCGTTGCGAAGGAGCCCGGCCATGAGCCGCACCGATGATCTATTTGCCCTGTTCGGCAACAGCGTTTCCCGTGACCCAAAGGGCAAAAACGCTCGGTTGCACTTTTTCGGCAGCATTCCATTTGATGATGGCACCCGGGTAAACCGTGAAGATGGCTCGCTCGTTCGTCCTCATGGGGCTCACGGCAATCAACCGTCCGCACAGGCCGAACCCGTGCCGCTGCGTGCCACTGTGGTGGCGGTGGTCTCGATCAACGGCGGCGTAGGTCGTAGCACGCTGGTCACGGCATTGAGCAGCGGGTTGCAACGCTTGGGTGAGGCGGTGGTGGCCGTGGATCTGGACCCGCAGAATGCGCTGCGCCAGCACTTCGGCGTCGATCATCAGCGCCCCGGTGTGGGGCGCAGCAGTTTGCTCAATGCGCCGTGGGCCGGCGCCTTGCAAGCGGGGTTCGCCGGCTCTCAGGTGATCCCATTCGGCGACACCGACAGCCGCCAGAAGGAGGGCCTGCAACGCTGGCTTACGCGCGAGCCCACTTGGTTGGCCGAGCACCTGTCGGTCATGGGGCTGAGCGAAGCTCACACGGTGATCATCGATACCCCCGCGGGTAACAACGTTTATCTGCATCAAGCCCTGAACGTGGCCGATATTGTGTTGGTCATCGCTCAACCTAACGCCGCCTGCCTCGGCACCCAGGACCAGTTGGACGCACTGCTGGCGCCCTACCTTGAGCGTGCGCGCCCGCCCCGTTGCCACTTCGTGATCAATCAAGTAGATGACCAATCGGCGTTTAACCGGGAAATGCTGGAAGCCTTTACGCTGCGTCGCCAGGCTGACGCGTTGGCGGTCGTACATGACGACGCGCTGATCAGCCAAGCCCTGGCGTTTGCCACCGACCCGCTGGATAACGTGGCGTCCAGCCAGGCAGGTGCGGATATCAATGAGCTTTGCCGGCTATTGATTGCGCGTAAAAGAACCGCGTAAAGCGCGGTTTAGAGGCTAATCGTCAGAGGCTTATGCACAATCGGTTGGATGCGCCATTAAGAAACACTCTTTTTGTGGAGCGGTTCTCATCTGGGCTTAACTGCCTGTTTTACGTGCATTTTATTTTGTGAACAAAAAATGAACAGCTCGGGTTTTGGCCTGCGAGCTAGATGATTAAAGGCTTTGTAAAGAAACCATCAACAGAGTTATCCACAGGCTGCGCTGCGTCAATTTGCCTCTTAATCGCGCTCGGCAAGCACCATCAAGTTGCGCGGCGTCAGTGCGGCGTCGCAGAAGCTGCCCAGTTCAACGCGGTAGCCTTGTTCGGTCAGAAACAGCGCACGATCCAGCACCAGCCATATCTCCAGCGGTCGTCGAAACAGACCACGCACCAGTTCCAGGTTTCTCACCTCGGCCAAGCGAGCCCAGCCATAGGCCTCCAGCGCGGCCCAATCCTGCTCGCCTGTGGATAAACCTTTCAGGTTTGCCAACGCTCGGCAGTAGTCGGCGAACGGTACGCTCAGCCACGCGGTCGGCAGTGAAGGGGTGGGCAGGTACTCATCGCAACCCCGTAGCTGCCGTTGCAGTTGATCGAAGCCCAGACGGCGGGCCATGGATGTGTCCCGCTGCTGGCGTACGCGTTTGCCCGCAGTGACGGTTTCGCTGAGCGGCAGGCCGAGGTCTTCGACTGACAGCTGCAACGTTGAAGCGCGGCCTGCCTCGGACAGTGGTTGGTACGCCGGTGCGCTGATGCGGTTGTAGCAGCAGGGCGCCAGGGCCAGCTGTTTGCAGCCTTGCGCACTGGCCAGTTGCAGCAGGCGCACATGCAGGTCACCGCAGGCGTGCAGGGCGACGGGGGTGTGTTCGGCGCAGAGGGTGAGGTCCGCCATGACGTCTTGCAGGCGATGGGCCGCGGCCAAGCCATGGTGGTCGCTCAGGGCCTGGCCTGCGGCGATCAGTGCCGGGTCGTATTCGAGGCAGGTCAGCTGTTGCGCGGTTTGCAGCAGCCGGCGGCCCAAGTGGCCCTTGCCGGCACACCAATCCAGCCAGTGCGTGGGGGCTTGCGCAAACGACAGGGCTGCACCGAAGGCTTCGATTTGCTGCCACTTGCGGCCCGGCACATCGACATTCAAGCGATGGCGCGCGGGCGGCAGGGGCTGCGTCGGCAACTTATCCACAGCACTGAGCTGGCGCGCTTGTGCGGCAAGTTGTGCAAAAGGCGCGGGCGCCGGGAGATCATAGGGGGTGTTGTGGCTGGTTTCAGCGTCATCCAGCGAGCGCTGGCGCAACCAGTGTGCCAGCTCTGGATGTCGTGATTCCCAGGCCAATTGGCGATGAGTGAAGGGCCGTGGTTTCCACAGCCCTTGGTGCTCGATCAGAAAGGCATCCAGTGCCTGGAAGTGCGCCTTAACGTCCCTGGCAGGCATCGACGCGCAGCCAGCGTTCCAGCAGTTTGAAGCCACGCACCAGGATGTAGGCCATCAACAGGTAGAACAGGCCGGCAGCGAAGAAGATCTCCACCGGCAGATAGGTTCGGGCAATGATGGTTCGCGCCATGCCGGTCAGTTCCAGCAGGGTCACCGTACTCGCCAGGGCGCTGGCCTTGAGCATCAGGATCACTTCGTTGCTGTACGCCGGCAAGCCGATGCGCGAGGCGCGAGGCAGGACGATATAGAACAGCGTCTTGGGCTTGGACATGCCCAGGGCGCGGGCGGCTTCGATTTCGCCCGGTGGGATGGCCTGGATCGCCCCGCGCAGGATCTCGGCGATATAGGCGGCGGTGTGCAGGGTCATGGTGGCGGTGGCGCACCAGAACGGATCGCGCAGGTATGGCCACATAAAGCTGTTACGCACCGCATCGAATTGCGCCAGGCCGTAGTAGACCAGGAACAGCTGCACCAGCAGCGGCGTGCCACGGAAGAAGAAAATATAGGCGTAGGGCAGGGCGCTCACGTACCAGCGGCGCGACGAGCGGGCGATGCCCAAAGGAATCGCCAGCAGCAGCCCGGCAATGACCGCAATGGCCACCAGTTCCAGGGTGAGGATGGCGCCCTGGGCCAGTTTGGGCAGCCACTTGATGATCACGGCCCAGTTCAGGCCCAGGTCGAAATGCGCCAGCCAGCTGTAGTCGCCGCTCATTGGGTGCTCCTCGCAAAGCCGCGGGCGGCGCGTTTTTCCAGGAAGTGCATGGTGGTCATCGCCAGGACGGTGAGCCCCAGGTACATGAACGCCGCAACCATAAAGAAGGTGAACGGTTGTTTGGTCACCGTGACGCCGATCTGCGCGTGGCGCATGATTTCTTCCAGGCCGATCACCGACACCAGGGCGGTGTCTTTCATCAGGATCATAAACAGGTTGCCCAGGCCCGGCAGGGCGATGCGCCACATCTGCGGCATGATCAGGCGGGTGAAGATCCGAAACTTCGAAAGCCCCAATGCCACGCCCGCTTCGCGGTGGCCTTTGGGAATGGCGAGGATCGCGCCGCGGAATACTTCCGTGGCGTAGGCGCCGAAGCACAGGCCCAGGGCAATGACCCCGGCGGCAAAGGCGCTGAGAGACAGGTCGGGGTTACCGAAAAACTCACCCAGGGCACGCATCATGTTGACCGTGCCGAAGTAAATCAGCAGTACCCACAGCAGTTCCGGGATACCACGGACCACGGTGGAGTAAGCACCGCCAAGCCATTGCAGCGGCTTGTACGGGGATGTTTTGGCCAGGGCGCCGGCCAGGCCGAGCACCAGCCCCAGGCACAGGGCCGTGAGTGCCAGTTTGACGGTCATCAGCGCGCCGGCGGCGAGCGCGGGGCCGAATCCGTAAAGGTCGAAATTCATGGTTTAGTCGTTTCGCAAGGTAAAGCTCAGGACCGACGCGCTCGGGGGAGCGCGCCGGGCAGGCGTTCAGGTCATTCGATGCTGAACGGGAAGTACTTGTCGTTGATTTTCTTGTAGGTGCCGTCAGCCTTGATCTCCGCCAGGGCTTTGTTCAGGCGCTCGCGCAGTGGGTCGCCTTTGCGTACGGCGATACCGATCTTGTCGCTCTCGACAACCGGGTCACCCTTGAACTCGAAGGCCGAACCGTCTTTGCTCTTGAGCCATTCGTACTGCACGTACTTGTCGGCGAGGATCCCGTCGAGGCGGTTGGACGTCAGGTCAAGGTAGGCGTTTTCCTGGGTGTCGTAGAGCTTGGCTTCGGTATCTGGCAGCTTGTCTTCCAGGTAGGTACCGGCCAGCGTCGCGCGTTGTGCGCCGATGACCTTACCCTTCAGGTAGCCGGCGTCGGTCTTGAAGTCTGTGGTGGTCTTGGGCGCGATGAACTGCAGCTTGTTGGAGTAGTACGGATCGGTGAAGTCGACGGCTTGCTTGCGTTCGTCGGTGATCGACAGCGAGGACACCAGGAAGTCGAATTTCTTGGCGTTCAGGGCCGGGATGATGCCGTCCCAGTCGGACACATACACTTCGCACTTCTCGACTTTCATCTTGGCGCACAGGGCGTCGCCGATATCTTTGTCGAAGCCAACGACGTTACCGCTGGCGTCTTTGTTATTGAACGGCGGGTAGGCCGCTTCAATCCCCATTATCAAGGTTTCTGCCATGGCCGAGGCGCTGAACGCCATCGTGACGGCGGCGGCCAAAAGGAACTTTTTATAGTTCTGCATGCATGTTGCTCCGTTAGCGGTTGCTGGACATGAATTGTTTGCAGCGCGCCGAAAGCGGGTTTTCAAATACCTGCTGTGGCGATCCTTGCTCCTCGATCAGGCCTTGGTGAAGGAACACCACCTCACTGGACACCTGACGGGCAAAGCCCATTTCGTGGGTGACCAGCAGCATGGTGCGACCTTCTTCGGCCAGCGCGCGGATCACACTAAGTACTTCCTGAACCATTTCCGGGTCAAGGGCGGAAGTGGGCTCGTCGAACAGGATGACTTTGGGCTGCATCGCCAGGGTGCGGGCGATGGCGGCGCGTTGTTGCTGGCCGCCGGACAATTGTGCCGGGTAGGCGTGGCGCTTATCGGCGATGCCGACCTTGGCCAGCAGCGCTTCGGCCACTTCGATGGCTTCGGCCTTGCTCTGGCCGAGCACACGGCGGGGCGCCTCGATGATGTTGTCGAGGATGCTCATGTGCGGCCACAGATTAAAGTTTTGAAACACAAAACCGATTTCGCTGCGCAGGCGGTTGATCTGCTTGCCGTCGGCGGCCATCAGCTCGCCGTTCTTCGCGGCTTTGAGTTTGAGTTCTTCACCCGCCACCAGGATCTGGCCCTGATGAGGGTTCTCCAGCAGGTTGATGCAGCGCAGGAAAGTCGACTTGCCGGAACCGGAGGAACCCAGGATCGAGATCACATCGCCGTCGCGAGCGGTCAGCGAGATACCTTTGAGTACCTCCAGCTCACCATAACGTTTATGCAGGTTGCGGATTTCAAGCGCGGGCGTGGCCTCGGCCATGGGGGGTCCTCATTGTGTTCTGCGTGCCTGCTGTTGGGCCGCCTTCCTGGCGAGGCGCCAAGCTAGCATAGCGTCCGGATGGCAGCCAACAGCGCGGCGGGCGGTAAGCGGGCGGCATGCGGCAGGGTGTCGCATCGGCACAGCGACGTGTCGCGCCGTCAACAACCGAACAAGCGTTTGAACCCGGAAAGCCGCAGGCTTCGCGTCAAAAAGGGCGCGATGGTGCCAGCTTTGGCCAGGTGTTGGAAGGGTTAAACGGGCAAACGGTCGCTATCGGCGCTTTTATGGGGCGTTACTTATTTTGTGTGTGTGTTTTTGGTGCGCGTATCGGCCTGAATAGTGAGTCGGACGGTAACGCTATAGCGGAATGCCATTGTTCTCAATGACTTGCGTGCGCTGTGGAAAAGTCCTACAGCCCGCGTCAATCGCGGCTTTGTAACATTTTGGCGCAAATCTTGCGTAAAAAATAAAGAACGCCCTGTTGGTTTCTTTTCACGAGGAGGATCCCAGGTCGGGCGGACCGTTTTCGCAATTCCTCGCAAAGGTGTGTCAATGAGTAGTACGCAAAGCTCCAATGACCTCGAACAGGGGCTCAAACCGCGTCACGTCACCATGCTGTCGATTGCCGGTGTTATCGGCGCCGGCCTGTTTGTCGGCTCCGGCCACGCGATCGCTGCTGCCGGCCCTGCGGTGCTGCTGGCTTATGCCGCTGCGGGTACGTTGGTGGTGCTGGTGATGCGCATGCTGGCCGAAATGGCCGTGGCTTCACCGGATACCGGTTCGTTCTCCACTTACGCCGACCGTGCGATTGGCCACTGGGCCGGCTTTACCATCGGCTGGCTGTACTGGTGGTTCTGGGTGCTGGTGATTCCATTGGAAGCCAACGCGGCCGCCACTATCCTGCATGCCTGGTTCCCCGATGTGGCGATCTGGGCGTTCACGCTGGTGATCACACTGCTGCTGACCGCCACCAACCTGTTCAGTGTGAAGAACTACGGCGAGTTCGAGTTCTGGTTCGCGCTGATCAAAGTCGTGGCCATCGTTGGGTTTGTGATCCTCGGGCTGGCGGCGATTTTCGGTTTCCTGCCGACCAGTCAGGTCAGCGGCGTTTCGCACCTGTTCGACACCCAAGGCTTTATGCCGAACGGCATGGGCGCAGTGTTGGCTGCGATCCTGACCACCATGTTCTCGTTTATGGGCACCGAAATCGTCACCATCGCTGCGGCCGAGTCGAAGAACCCAGGCCAGCAGATCACCAAGGCCACCAATTCGGTGATCTGGCGTATCGGCTTGTTCTACCTGTTGTCGATCTTCATCGTCGTCTCCCTGGTGCCATGGAATGATCCGACCCTGGCGGCGGTAGGTTCCTACCAGACCGTGCTGGAACGCATGGGCATTCCGAATGCCAAGCTGATCGTCGACCTGGTGGTCCTGGTGGCCGTGACCAGCTGCTTGAACTCGGCGCTGTACACCGCGTCGCGCATGCTGTTTTCCCTCGGGCGTCGCGGCGATGCCCCGGCTGTGTCCAAGCGCACCAACAAGAGCGGCACGCCTTACTGGGCGGTGATGCTGTCCACTGGCGCAGCGTTCCTGGCGGTGTTCGCCAACTACGTGGCCCCGGCGGCAGTGTTCGAATTCCTGCTGGCCAGCTCCGGTGCAATCGCACTGCTGGTGTATCTGGTGATCGCGGTGTCGCAACTGCGCATGCGTCAGAAACGCACAGCGGCGGGCGAGAAGATTGTCTTCAAGATGTGGCTGTTCCCCGGCCTGACCTACGCGGTGATGGTGTTCATCGTGGGCACGTTGACCATCATGCTGTTCCAGGAAGCGCATCGCGTGGAGATCATCGCGACGGGCATCCTGAGCCTGCTGGTAGTGGCGGCGGGGTTGATGGTGTCGAGCCGGCGCAAGGCTCAGAGAGTAGGGGCGGCGGTGCTTAACTGACCGCCATTCCAATGTGGGAGGGGGCAAGCCCCTCCCATTTTTTGTCAGTCTTGCGAGTTGGTAAGGGCTTGGGAGGCGGCAACGTAGTCCGCTTGAAACTGCGGCGATTCGATCCACGCCAATGCGGCGGCTTCATCGTCGCTGTCCGTGGCCCACTGCCGATATTCGATCAGTGCCGCCAGGATAAAGTCGGTAGCCTCTTCTTCGCCTTCCTGCTCAAGTACCAGCGCAAGCAGCGGGTGGGCCAGGAATGCGGCGCACAGCGCTTGCTGACTGATCTCGCCGGCAACGCGCATCTCCACGAACAGCTCTGTTAAATCCACCGACTCCAAATCGATACGGCTGTCATCGCCGGCGAACGCATCCGGCTTAGTCGCGACCGCGCGCTGGGTGCGGTTCTGCTTGGCCTTGGCCTTGGCCCGATGGGCACGTTTTTGCTGCTTGTTCGGCGAGGCCATGGGCTCACGTCCTTGGGGTCAGGATCTGGGTTGGGTATTGAAGCGCAGGTTGGCGCAAATCCCAAGGGTATCCGCCATTAATTGGCTGACATGTTCTCGCCGTTCCAGCCGCTCGCCTGGTAATCACGCCAGTAGATGCTTAGGCTTGCGCTTTTGCGTTCCACCAGGGCGTTTCCATGACCCGCGACACCCTCGAACATCACCAGATCCCTATCTACTTCATCACCGTCCTTCTGGCTGTCGGCTTCGGCCTGCTTGCGCCTTCGTGGGGGCACGGCCTGGGTGTGTGGATCACACCGGCCATCGCGGTGCTGATGTACGCGATGTTCCTGCAAATTCCGTTTCTGGACCTGCGCGAAGGCTTGAGCCACAAGCGCTTTATGGCGGCCTTGCTGCTGGCTAATTTCATCCTGGTGCCCTTGCTGGTGTGGGGGCTGACCCTTGGCTTGGCGGAGCGTCCGGCGCTGCTGGTGGGGGCGTTGCTGGTGTTGCTGACGCCGTGCATCGATTACGTGGTGGTGTTTACCCATATCGGCAAGGGCGATTCACGCTTGATGCTCGCGGCGACGCCGGTGCTGCTGTTGCTGCAGTTGCTGTTGTTGCCGCTGTACTTGGGGCTGATGCTGGGGTCGCAATCCGGCGTAGTGATTGACGCGCAGCCGTTTGTGCAGGCATTTGTGCTGCTGATTGTGGTGCCGATGGTGGCGGCGGTGGCGACCACGTTTGTGGCGCGCAGGTCGGCAGTCGTCGGCGCTTGGAACGCGGCTTGGGCCTGGCTGCCGGTGCCGGCGATGGCGCTGGTGCTGTTTGTGGTGATCGGTTCGCAGATCACGTCGGTGGTGCGCGATTTCAGCCTGTTGCTGCCGGTCATTCCGGCCTATGTAGGTTTCCTGTTGCTGGCGCCGCTGACGGGCGCCTTGGCCGCGCGGCTGTTCGCGTTGCCGAGTGCGCCCGCGCGGGCGGTGACGTTCAGCGCGTCGACGCGCAATTCGCTGGTGGTGCTGCCGCTGGCGTTGGCATTGCCCGAGGAGGTGCGTGGGCTGGCCGCGACGGCGGTCATCCTGCAAACCCTGGTGGAGCTGGTCGGCGAATTGATCTACGTGCGCCTGGTGCCCGCACTGGTATGGCGTGGCGGGCGCTGAAGGGTGAAATATTGAGGGTTGTTCAGGCGCTATTCAGCAGGGCGACCGGCACCATAGGTCGGCGCTTTCTACCTGACAGGTCAAACGATGGACCACCGCAACCGCTTTCGCCTGGAGTCCCTGGGCATTTTTTTGTTCGCCCTGATGCTGTTTACGCTGGGCATCTGGGACCAGCAGCCGCAGGGATTTGACGGGCGCTGGGCGCTGTTCCTGCAAGAAATGTATCGCCACGGCGCCAGTCTTTTTCCTACGACGTACGGCCAGCCTTACGCGGACTATCCTGGCACCGCGACCTTCTTCAGTTACCTGTTTGCCCGTCTGTTCGGCGCGCCCAATCACTTGGCCAATGTAATGCCCACGGCGCTGGCTTCTGCTGGGGTCGTGGCCTTGATCTATCGCTTGCTGGCTCCGTCAAGCCGCCAGTGGGCGCTGCTCAGCGTGCTGCTGACATTGCTCACCACTCAATTGCTCGAAAAGTCCCGTTCGGTATGTCTGGATCAGATGGTGGCGTTGCTGTGTGTAGGTAGTTTCTATCTGCTGCACACGGGGGAGCGCTTGGGTTCACGATTCAGGCAACTGGCGGTCTTCCCACTATTCGTGCTGGGCTTTGCGATACGCGGGCCGCTGGGGTTGATCGAGGTCTGCGGTGTGGTGTGCGTGTATTGGGCGTTGGGAAAGCCGGGCGAGCGGGTCAGGCAGGTGCTTGTCCATGGGGTTATCGGGTTGATACTGCTGGCGGCGTGCTGGTGGTTGCTGATGGAGCTCGCACGCTTGAGCGGTGGCGATGGGTTTGCCGCCGAGGTATTTAGAATGCAGGTGGGCGGGCGCCTGGATGAAAGCGGCGAGCCGTTCTATTTCTACTTCCAGTTGAGTTTGTACCGCTACTTCCCCGTGGTGCCCCTGGCGCTGGCAACGTTGTTTGCGTTGCGTCATCGCTGGTCTGCGCGCTGGGCGAATGATGATATGCAGCTCGTGGTGCGATTGGGCGCCTGTGGTTTGATGATCCTGCTCGGGTTGTCGGTGCCGCACTTCAAGCGGGCGTATTACATCCTGCCGATGGTACCGATGTTCGCCGCTGTCGCCGCCTACGGGCTGCTCCAGGCGCAAGGCTGGCTGATCGGCGTGCGCCGCTGCTATGAGGTGCTTGTCGCGGCGCTGCCGACCTTGTGTGTGGTTGTGGTGTTTGTGTGTCGACACACATGGCAGAAGCACGGCTACTGGCCAGACGTCTCATTGCCGTTGCTGATCGGCGCGCTGCTGGTGATGCAAGTGGCCGCGCTGATCAGCTGGCGTCGGCCGCGGCGCCTGGTGTGGCTCAGTCTGATTGCGTTGCTGGGGCAATGGTTGCTGCTGGTGAGCGTGGTGGAGCCGGCTAAAGATCTGCAATTCGATACACGCCATTTTGTCGGCCAGGTCGAGGCGCTGCGTGCCGCGCGGCCGGGGCCGTTGGTGTTCGTCAATCTGGGGCGGGACACCTGGGCGGTGCGCTACATGATGAACCTGGATCACGATGAACAGCCGCTGTTCGTCGGTCGTGATCAAGTACAGCGCCTGGCCACGTTACCGCGTCCGGCCTGGGTGATCGTAGCGCGCAAGGAAACCGCGCTGTTGAAGCAAACACCGTTGGAGCATCTGGCTCCGGCGTTCAATGGGCGGTTGAATGACAATCCGCTGATGGTGTTTTTGCTGGAGTGAGGTGAGTTTTTTGTCTCGCGGGAAAGCCTCGAAGGAGTGGGGCTAATGGAACGGTTCGTTGCTTCGAACAGGCCTGGGGGCGTCAAATCCCAGGCAATAAAAAACCCGCACTAGGCGGGTTTCTTATGTGTTTCAGATGATATGTGCACCACCTGAAACTAATGAGTGGTGCCCAGAGACGGAATCGAACCGCCGACACGGGGATTTTCAATCCCCTGCTCTACCGACTGAGCTATCTGGGCAACGGGGCGCATTAAACGGGTTTTTCAGGGGGTCGTCAAGCAAGTTTTCAAAAAATATTTAATTATTACCGTCGCTTACGTTCCGACCCCGGTTTTTGATCAGTTATTGAGCAGGTGGTACGTAGCCTTCGGCCTTGGCGTAATCCTCGCCGGAAAAGAACTTGTCCATTTCGCCTTGCAGGTATTTGCGGTCTTCGGCGTTCATCATGTTCAGGCGTTTTTCGTTGATCAGCAGGGTCTGGTGCTTCTGCCAATCGGCCCAGGCCTTGGCGGAGACGTTTTCGTAGATGTCCTGGCCCTTGGCGCCCGGATACGGAGGGCGTTCCAGGGCGGGCAATTGTTCTTTGTACTTGCGGCACATTACGGTGCGGGTCATGACGACTCTCCTGCGTTCAATACATCGGCCGCGCGTTTGAGCAGTTTTTTCACCGGGGCGGCGAGGCCCAGGCGCGGCGGGGTGGCGAGGTTATACCAGAGCCAGTCGGCCTCGGCCACGTGATGGGCGGATTCCTGCACTTGGACCAGCCAGGGTTCGATGGCCAGTTGGAAGTGGCTGAAGGTGTGGATCAGCCCCGGCAGTTCCTGTTGCGTGCCCAGCTCAAGGGCATGCTGATGGGCGAGGTGTTCAAGGTCTTGCAGCTCGTCCAGTTCCGGCAGGCTCCACAGGCCGCCCCACAGGCCGGTGGACGGGCGACGGTAAAGCAGAATCGCGCCCTCGGCATTGGCCAGCATCGGCATCAACGTACGCTTCTGCGGAATGCTCTTACGCGGTTTCGGGATCGGGTAGCGCGTCTCCAGGCCAAGCATGTGTGCTTCGCAGCTTTTTTCCAGCGGGCACAACAGGCAGCTGGGTTTGCTGCGGGTGCAGAGGGTGGCGCCCATGTCCATCATGGCCTGGGTGTAGGCGTTGACCCGATCATGGGGCGTGAAGCGTTCGGCGGTGGCCCACAGTTGCTTGGCCACCTTGGGTTCGCCTGGGTAGCCCTCTTGCGCGGTAAACCGTGCCAGCACGCGCTTGACGTTGCCGTCGAGGATCGGTGCACGCAGGCCCATGCTCAGGCTGGCGATCGCTCCGGCAGTGGACAGGCCGATGCCGGGTAGCTCGGTGAGTTTTTCCACGCTCCGCGGAAACTCGCCGCCGTACTCGGCGACCACGATTTTCGCGGTTTTTTGCAGGTTGCGTGCGCGGGTGTAGTAACCCAGGCCGGTCCACAGGTGTAGCACCTCGTCTTCCGGTGCGGCGGCCAGGGCTTCGACCGTTGGCAGGGACGCCATGAACCGGTCGAAGTAATTGAGCACGGTGCTCACCTGGGTCTGCTGCAACATGATCTCCGAGACCCACACCCGGTAGGGTGTTATGCCCTGTTGCCAAGGCAGGTCATGGCGACCGTGGCGGTCGTACCAATCCAGCACCGCCGTTGAAAACTGCTCGTCTCTCATCGTTTGAACAGGCCTTTGAGCGCGTCTTTGAGTTGCGGGTTGACCTTGTCGAGTTTCTCTTCGAGCTTCTCGTTGAGACGGTTGCCGGCGGCCTTGATAGCGACCTGACCGAGGCCGTCCTTGTCCAGGCGACACGCCTTGGCGCCCAGCTCCAGCGGGCCACGGCAGCGCAGCGGTACTTCGATGCCCTGGAAGTTGGCACCCACCTCGCAGGCCGGGTCCGGCACTTCGCGCTGGTCGCCTTCGACAATGATGCCCACGCGGTAATCCATGCCCAGCACCCGCAGGTCAACATCGCCGTTGCCATTGACCGTCAGGCCCGGGATGCGCACTTTCAGGTCCGGATTGTTGGCCACGCCATTACGGAAGGTCAGGTTGCCTTTGAGCTCCTGGAAAGGCGTGTCCTTGCCGCGTTGCTCGCCGCTCAAGGTCTTGCGATTGAGCAAGGCGATGCCGGTGCACAGTTGCTGTTCAAGGTTGGCGTTGAGCAGCACGCCGTTGTTGATCACAAAGCTGGCGGTACCGTTGAGGCTGTCGATCAGGGCTTTCTGGCTGTTGCCGCGACCGGTGAGGTTGCTGTCGAGCGTCACCTGGCCTTTGACCGGCGGCGTTTGCCCCTGGGCTTGCAGGATGCGTTCGACAGGCACTTGCTTGATGCGGCTTTGCAGCGCCAGTACCGGAATGTCCTGGCGTACATCCAGATTGCCGTTGGCCTGGAAGGAGCCGTTATAGAGCCCGCCACTCAAGGTTTCGAGCTTGAGCTGGCCATCGATGCCGGATGCTTTGAGCACTGCATTCTGGATCGGCAGCTTGCTCAGGGTCAGTTGGCCGAAGGCGAGGTCGGCATTGACGTCGAGGGTGCGCAGGCGCGTCAGCGGCAGCAATTTGTCGGTGCTCCAGGCGCCTTTGGTCGGAGCCTCCGGCAGTGGTGTGGTGCCGCCGGCGGCCATCGCGCCGGCTTCGCTGTTCTGGACTTCGGCCTGGCGTTCGGCGCTGGCGCCTTTGGCGGATTCGGATTTGGCCGGCAGGTAATTGTCGGCGTTGAAGGTGTCGCCCTTGAGTTGGACACGCAGCGACTGCTTGGCGAAGTCGTCCACGGCGACGCGACCGGTGAAGGTGCTGCCGTCGAGTTTCAGGTTCAGGTCTTCCAAGGCCAGGCTGGTGGGCGTGCCCTTGAGGCGGCTGACCAGTTCGACTTTGCTCAGGCTGCCTTCGGCCATCGGCGGCAGCGGGTTGCCCACGCTGTCGAGGAACTTGGCCAGGTCAAACTGAGCGATCGACAACGCGCCGCTGAGCTGTGGAGTCTTATCCAGATCGTTGACTTTCAATTCGCCCAGCGCGCGCAGCTGGTTGGCCGACAGTTTCAAATTGGTCCATTCGGCGATGTTGGCCGCTTGATCCACCAGCAGTTGGCCTTGGGTGGAGAAGGTCACGGTCTTGCCTTGCAGCGGTTCGCCGGTGGCTTCGCCGCTGATACGCATGTCTTCGAACTGGTAGCGCTTGAGGGCGCGCTGGATGCGCAGGTTGCCCGTCAGTTCGGTCTTGAGGCGCATCACTGGCTGGTTGCTGCCGAAGAATGCGGTGAGCTTGACCGGGATGCTGGCGCCTTCATGAATGGCGCCGGCGCTCAACTGGATGCTTTCGGCGCTGAACTGCTTGCCGGTCTGCTCGTCGTTGTATTCGACCCGGGCGTTGTTGATGGTCAGGCTGTCGATGTCCAGGCGGATGGGTTGGGCCGGTTTTTCCGGTTTGACCTCAGCAGTTGGCTGCGCTGGCGTGGGCGCACTGGCGGTAGCCTCGGCGGGGTCGGGGACGTTCTTGCCGATGTCTTCCCAGTTGCCGTGGCCCTGCTTGTCGCGGTTCAGGCGCAGGTTCAAGCCTTCGACGCGCACATCGCTCATCTGTACTTCGCGGCGCAGCAGCGGCAGCACGCGCACCGACAGGCCAAGCATCTGCAGGTCGGCGAACGGTTGGGTCGGGTTGGTCAGGGTCGCCACGCTGGCTTCGTGCAGTTCCAGGCCAAGCCAGGGGAACAGGCTCCAGCCGATGTCGCCATTGAGCGTCAGCTCGATGTGGGCCTTGTCGCGGGCAATCTGGCGAATCTCTTCTTTGTAGTCGTTGGGATCGAAGAGGTGGGTCAGGGCAAAGCCGAGAGCCACAATGATCAGCAACAGCCCGAGAAGTACCAGACCCAGGATTTTGCCGAACGCTTTCATGGGCGAGTCCTTGTATGTCGATTTCAAAAATTAGCCGAAGAGTATAACGCCCGACGGCCTGCGTCAGTTCATCGATCGTTACATTGTATCCATGGCCGCAAGAACAGGTTTTTGACGTCAAACAAACCGAAATTCCTTAAAAAGGTGATGGCATTTTGGTTTTTGTCGCGCTTTTAGATGCTAATCTCTGCGCGTTCGTCTGCCTTCTGCGACGTATCGTCGCGCCAAAATGGAGTTTCACTCAATAAAACGGCCACGCTTTGCGTGCAAGGCCGATGGGGGAAGCGCGCCTGACGGACGCATACCAATAACTGGGGGAAACACTAATGAGCACTCGCACTGCGGCCGCTTCTACAGCCGCACAGCCTGCGTTCCTGTCCAAGGAGCGCATTATCGCCAAGCCCGGGTTCAACCGCTGGCTGGTCCCGCCGGCCGCCCTGGCCATTCACCTGTGCATCGGCATGGCCTACGGTTTTTCGGTGTTCTGGCTGCCGCTGTCTAAGGCGCTGGGTATCACCGCACCGGTTGCCTGCGCGCCGGACATGAGTTTCATCGCCCAAGTCTTCTCGTCTCAATGCGACTGGCCTATCTCGATGCTGGGCTGGATCTACACCCTGTTCTTTATCTTCCTGGGCTGCTCGGCAGCGATCTGGGGCGGCTGGCTTGAGCACGCCGGACCGCGCAAGGCTGGTGTGGTATCGGCGCTGTGCTGGTGCGGCGGCCTGCTGATCTCGGCGTTGGGGATTTATACCCACCAGATCTGGTTGATGTGGATCGGTTCCGGCGTCATCGGCGGTATCGGCCTGGGCCTGGGGTATATCTCGCCCGTCTCGACCTTGATCAAGTGGTTCCCGGACAAGCGCGGCATGGCCACCGGCATGGCGATCATGGGCTTCGGCGGCGGCGCGATGGTCGGTGCGCCGCTGGCTGCGGCATTGATGGGCCATTTCGCTTCGCCCACCAGCGTGGGCGTTTGGCAAAGCTTCCTGGTGATGGCTGCGATCTATTTCGTGTTCATGATCGGTGGCGCGCTGTCCTACCGCGTTCCGCCGACCGGTTGGAAGCCTGAGGGCTGGACCGCGCCGGCGAAAAAAGCCAGCAACGCGATGATCACCCACCGTCACGTACACGTGAACGTGGCGTGGAAGACCCCGCAATTTCGTCTGGTGTGGCTGGTGCTGTGCCTGAACGTTTCGGCAGGTATCGGCATCCTCGGCATGGCATCGCCGCTGCTGCAGGAAGTGTTCGGCGGCAAGCTGCTGGGCGTGGATGTGCCCTTCGGTCAGCTGGATGCCGGGCAACTGGCGTCCATCGCGGCCATCGCTGCGGGCTTCACCGGTCTGTTGAGCCTGTTCAACATTGGTGGCCGGTTCTTCTGGGCGTCGTTTTCCGACTACCTGGGCCGTAAAAACACCTACTTCGTGTTCTTCGCTCTGGGTTTCGCCCTGTACGCGCTGATCCCGAACCTGGGGCATCTGGGCAACGTATCGCTGTTCGTGGCGGCGTTCTGCATCATCCTATCGATGTACGGCGGTGGTTTTGCCACCGTGCCGGCATACCTGGCCGACTTGTTCGGCACCCAAATGGTCGGCGCGATCCACGGTCGTCTGCTGACCGCCTGGGCGGCGGCCGGTGTGCTCGGCCCGGTGCTGGTGAACTACCTGCGTGAATATCAACTGAGCATCGGCGTCGAGCGCGCCGCGGCCTATGACATCACCTTGTACATTCTCGCCGGCCTGCTGGTACTGGGCTTTATCTGCAACCTGCTGGTGCGCCCTGTGGCCGACAAGTACTTCATGACCGACGCCGAACTGGCCGCCGAACAGGCGCTGGGCCATGACAAAGGTGCTGATGCCAGCACTTCCCTGGAGTGGAAGGCGTCTGCCGGTAGCAAGCCATTGGCTATCGCTGCGTGGCTGGTGGTAGGTATTCCGCTGGCGTGGGGTGTGTGGGTGACCCTGCAGAAGACCGCAGTACTGTTCCACTGACACCTTTATGAGGGGGCTCGGTTCCTGTGGGAGCCGGGCTCGCCCGCGATGGCATCACTGCGGTCAGTTGAATGGCCCCAGGTAGTTGCATCGCAGGCAGCCAGCTCCCACATTCCCATCAAAAGATATCCCTTCAGTGCCCCATTCTGGGGCGCCCGCTTGTCTGCACATGTCTAACACAGACACTCCATCAGTCTTATCCCCTTCGATGTTTCTGTTTAGCGCCCGCGCCCCTATAATGGCTGCCTTTTTCGCCCAATGATTTTGCGGAGCTGGTGATGGCCGAACGTATGGCGTCCGTCGAGCGCGACACTCTGGAAACCCAGATCAAAGCCTCGATCAACCTGGATGGCACCGGAAAGGCCCGATTTGATATCGGTGTACCTTTTCTTGAGCACATGCTGGACCAGATCGCCCGTCACGGGCTGATCGACCTGGATATCGTCTGCAAGGGCGACCTGCACATCGACGACCACCACACCGTGGAAGACGTCGGCATCACCCTCGGCCAGGCGTTTGCCAAGGCCATCGGCGATAAGAAAGGTATCCGTCGCTACGGCCATGCCTATGTGCCGCTGGACGAAGCGCTGTCGCGCGTGGTCATCGACTTCTCCGGCCGCCCGGGCCTGCAGATGCACGTGCCCTACACCCGCGCCACCGTAGGTGGCTTCGACGTCGACCTGTTCCAGGAATTCTTCCAGGGTTTCGTCAACCACGCCCTGGTCAGCCTGCACATCGACAACCTGCGCGGCACCAACACCCACCACCAGATCGAAACCGTGTTCAAGGCCTTCGGCCGCGCCCTGCGCATGGCCGTGGAGCTGGACGAGCGCATGGCTGGGCAAATGCCATCGACCAAGGGCGTTCTGTAATGCAGACGGTCGCGGTTATCGATTACGGCATGGGTAACCTGCACTCGGTGGCCAAGGCCCTCGAACATGTAGGTGCCGGCAAGGTGCTGATCACCAGCGATGCCAAAGTTATTCGCGAGGCCGACCGGGTGGTGTTCCCAGGCGTCGGTGCGATTCGCGATTGCATGGCCGAGATCCGTCGCCTGGGCTTTGACAGCCTGGTGCGCGAAGTCAGCCAGGACCGGCCGTTCCTAGGCATCTGTGTGGGCATGCAAGCCTTGCTCGAACGCAGCGAAGAGAACGACGGCGTCGACTGCATCGGTCTGTTTCCTGGCCAGGTGAAGTTCTTCGGCAAAGACCTGCACGAAGACGGTGCCCATCTCAAGGTCCCGCACATGGGCTGGAACCAAGTCAGCCAGACCGTGGACCATCCGCTGTGGCACGACATCCCCGACATGGCGCGCTTTTACTTCGTGCATAGCTACTACATTGCCGCGGGTAACCCGCGTCAGGTGGTGGGTGGCGGGCACTACGGCGTCGACTTCGCTGCGGCGCTGGCCGAAGGCTCGCGTTTTGCCGTGCAGTTTCACCCGGAGAAAAGCCATACCCATGGCCTGCAATTGCTGCAGAACTTCGCCGCCTGGGATGGACGCTGGTAAATGGCCAGGAAGCCGAAGCCGCCGATCTTGACCCTCACTCCCGAGCAGGAGAGTGAGGCTACCGTCAAGATCAAGCGCTTCATGGAGGATCGCTTCGAGCTCAAGTTGGGCTCGTTCGAGGTCGCCGAGATCCTTGAGTTGTTCACTGACGAAGTGGCACCGCACTATTACAACAGGGCGATTTTCGATACGCAGACGCTCCTTAAAGAAAGGTTCGAAAGCATCGAAAGTGACCTGTGGTCGCTTGAAAAGAGCAGCTGAAAGCTTCAAGCCCAGGCTGCAAGAATTGATACGCGTGCTTGCTTGCAGCTTATAGCTTGCAGCTTGCAGCTCTTTGACGAAGGAAAAGCATGCTAATTATCCCCGCTATCGATCTCAAGGACGGCGCCTGCGTACGTCTGCGTCAAGGCCGCATGGAAGACTCCACCGTGTTCTCCGATGACCCGGTCAGCATGGCTGCCAAATGGGTGGAAGGGGGCTGCCGTCGTCTGCATCTGGTGGACCTGAACGGCGCCTTCGAGGGCCAGCCGGTCAATGGTGAAGTGGTCACCGCGATCGCCAAGCGCTACCCGAACCTGCCGATCCAGATCGGCGGCGGCATCCGCTCCCTGGAAACCATCGAGCATTACGTCAAAGCCGGCGTGAGCTACGTGATCATCGGCACCAAGGCCGTGAAAGACCCGGCCTTCGTTGCCGAAGCCTGCCGTGCGTTTCCCGGCAAAGTGATCGTGGGCCTGGATGCCAAGGACGGTTTCGTCGCCACCGACGGCTGGGCGGAAATCAGCACCGTGCAGGTGATCGACCTGGCCAAGCAGTTCGAAGCCGATGGCGTGTCCGCCATCGTCTACACCGACATCGCCAAAGACGGCATGATGCAGGGCTGCAATGTGCCGTTCACCGCCGCATTGGCTGCGGCCACGCGCATCCCGGTGATCGCTTCGGGCGGCATTCACAACCTGGGCGATATCAAGTCGCTGCTGGACGCCAAGGCCCCCGGCATCATCGGCGCGATCACCGGCCGTGCGATCTATGAGGGCACGCTGGACGTGGCTGAAGCTCAGGCTTTTTGTGATAGCTACGCGGCCAGCTCCAAGTCGTAAGCTGCAAGCTGCAAGTAAAAGCAGATCTGCTTCTACTTGCAGCTTATAGCTCAAAGCTTGCAACTCTTATTGGAGATAAGCCCATGGCTTTAGCCAAGCGCATCATCCCTTGCCTGGACGTCGACAACGGTCGCGTGGTCAAGGGCGTCAAGTTCGAGAACATCCGTGACGCCGGCGACCCGGTGGAAATCGCCCGTCGCTACGATGAGCAAGGTGCCGACGAGATTACTTTTCTCGATATCACCGCCAGCGTCGACGGCCGCGACACCACCCTGCACACCGTCGAACGCATGGCCAGCCAGGTGTTTATCCCGCTGACCGTGGGCGGCGGCGTGCGCACCGTGCAAGACATCCGCAACCTGCTCAATGCCGGCGCGGACAAGGTGTCGATCAATACCGCGGCGGTGTTCAACCCGGAATTCGTCGGCGAAGCCGCGCAGCACTTCGGCTCGCAATGCATCGTGGTGGCCATCGACGCCAAGAAAGTTTCCGGCCCGGGCGAAACCCCGCGCTGGGAGATCTTCACCCACGGCGGCCGCAAGCCCACCGGGCTCGACGCGGTGGAGTGGGCGATGAAAATGGAAGGCCTGGGCGCCGGTGAAATCCTGTTGACCAGCATGGATCAGGACGGCATGAAAAACGGCTTCGACCTGGGCGTGACCCGTGCCATCAGTGACGCGCTGGGCATTCCGGTGATCGCCTCCGGCGGTGTCGGCAACCTGCAACACCTGGCCGATGGCGTCATCGAAGGCCACGCCAGCGCGGTGCTTGCGGCGAGTATTTTCCACTTCGGCGAATACACTGTCCCTGAGGCCAAAGCCTACATGGCGGCACGCGGTATCGTCGTCCGCTAAACGTTGCTGGACACCATGGCAGGCGCGCGGCACTCTCTGCGCTTGCCATGGATTTCGGTAACCTTCATGTTCAAACACCTGCTGCTCACCCTCGCCAGTACTTGCGCCCTGTTGGCCGGTTCGGCCTACGCCGAAGAGGCGCCTGGCACCTCCCTGGTGCTGCTCACGGAAAATTTCCCGCCTTACAACATGGCGAAAAACGGCAAGAACTTCGCCAAGGACGAGAACATCGAAGGCATCGCCGTGGACATCGTGCGCGAGACCTTCAAGCGCGCGGGCATTTCCTACAACCTCACCCTGCGTTTTCCTTGGGAGCGGATCTATAAACTCGCCCTGGAAAATCCTGGTTACGGTGTGTTCGTGATGGCGCGTCTGCCGGACCGCGAAGCGCTGTTCAAATGGGTCGGCCCCATCGGCCCCGATGATTGGGTGCTACTGGCAAAGGCAGACAGCAAGATTCAGCTCGATGAACTGGGGCAGGCCCGGCGCTACAAGATCGGTGCCTACAAAGGCGATGCCATTGCCGAGACCCTGGAGAAGCAAGGTCTCAACCCCGTAGTGGTGCTACGGGATCAAGACAATGCGCAAAAACTGCTGGAGGGCCAGATCGACCTGTGGGCCACCGGTGATCCGGCCGGGCGCTACCTGGCGCGTCAGGTGGGGGTGACAGGGCTCAAGACAGTGCTGCGTTTCAACAGTGCTCAGCTGTACCTGGCCTTGAATAAAAACGTGCCCGATGACGTCGTCGCCAAGCTGCAAGCTGCACTGGATCAGTTGCGCAAAGACGGCGTGGTCAGCGAGATCATGGGGCGTTACCTCTAGCTACACCTGCCTGCGGTGTTGGCCTTTGTTGTTCCACTTGGAGATTGCCTTACCCGTTTTGTGGTTGGGTGATTAGCGCGGCTTGAGCAGGTCCACGCGCAGGGTCGACGGCTGATCCGCCTGGTCAAACGCATAGGTGCAGATCTTGTACGGCGTGCTCCAGGCATTGATGAGCTGAGCGTACTTTTCCTGAGAACCATCGGCAGCGTCATTGGGGGCGTAGAACAGATCGATGATGTCATCGTCTTCAGCCGGAACGGGTTCAGGGATGTTGTAGTAATCAACAGGCCGCAGGCAATCGGTGGTGGCGGCCGGACCATATTTGTAGGTGTAGCGACTCATAAAGGGAGGGGCCAGGTTCCAGATAACCGTGTAGGCCGCCGAACCTTGTTTATCCAAGCTAATTGTCAGGTTGGGTGTGCGTGCCGGTCCAGGTTCGGCTAGTTCTACCGCCAGGGTCAGGGCGTTTCTCATCATGCCATGGGTGGTCCGCTGATCGGCGGAACTCACACCGACGATACACAACATGTGCATGCCGGTTTGCGGTCCGATGGGATCCTTCACTAAGGCGTCTGCCGCGCTGATGGGCGCGCTGTAGGACACCGGATTTTCGCAATCAATCGCGCGGCGAGTGGTTTTGTATCGATAGAACGGTGTGTTGACGGTGAACGCCAGGTTCCACCGCGGCACGATGTTCTGCTGTCGGCTGCCGGTTTTTTTCAGGAAGTATTGCTGGATAGGCTCAGGGTTCCTGAACGTAATGGACGTGGTCGGGTATAGCTCGCAGTGTTCGTCGTCGGCCTTGAGCATGCCATCGACGAAACACGCATTCAGAAAGGTCACCGGGCTGCCGTAGTTGGTATCCGGGTGCCAGAGGGGCATGCCATTCTGGATTTCACAGGGGGCGTCGCGTTGGCATTTGCGCTCCTCGGGCTGGCCGGCGGTGCTGGTGCTAAGGACGCCGAACAGGGTATTGGTGGCGCGATCGAGCAAGGGCCCGCCGAAACCGCCGAGGCCGATGTTCTTGCATTGGTTCTTCATGGTGACGCGCCATACGAACGGTTGCTCCACCAATTCCTGTGAGACCTGTTGACTGCAAGCGGATAGATGCAAGGTGTCCCATTCCGGCGCAGCCAAGGCGAGAATGTCATCCCCCGTAGCCGGGACTTGGCTGGCCAGCTTCAGCGGGGTGATGCCGGCTTTAATTAAATCGGCCAGTGACGCCTGCAACTCAATGATCGCCAAGTCCACACCTTGGCTGCTGCCCCATTTCAAGGTTTTGAGGGGAAAGGTCTTGATGGTTTCGAGGGTGTCGTCAAAGTAATTGAAGCTGATATTGCCCTTGATCGGCAGATCCCGCTGCACGGCGCCGTTGAGGCGATGCAGGCAGTGGCTGCTGGTCAGCACATAGGCCGGTCCGGATATGCCTTCGGCGCTGCGAGTGTCCAGTAGGCTGGCGGTGCAGAGGGTTTGGTTTTCGTTTCTGATGCGACCCACGCCGCTCCAATGATCGTGCTGATGCTGTGCATTGCTCAGCAAACGGGCTGAGTGGTGGTTGACCAGGCCTTCGCCGAAATCCTTGGGTGCGGCATACAGCAAGCCGCTGAGGCTACCGAGCAGCAGCCCCGAAATAACCACGCTGATGGTGTTCATGAAATGCCCTTGAAGAGTGAACGGAGGGTTCACTATTCAGGACCGGGAAGCGCGACGAGCTGTAGTTATCTAGGGGCCGGCCGGTAAGTGCCGTCTCGACCGTGGCCTGCCATCGCACGGTTGCTACGCACGCTGATCATCGACTTGATATCGATCCACTCGACGCCCTGAGCCTTGAGCTTGGGCAGCTCACGTTCCAGCACCGCCAGGGTTTGTGGATAAGGGTGGCCGATCATCACCGCCGAGCCCTGTTTGTGGGCGAGCTTGATCGCGGTTTGCAACTGCGTGGTGATGGCCGCTTCGGTGCGTTCGTCGTCGAGAAACACATCCCGCGAGACACTGGCCAGGCCGATTTTCTGTGCTTCGGCGGCGGCCACGGTTTGTGCGCTGGTGCGACTGTCGACGAAGAACTTGTGGCGCCGTTGCAATTCACCCATCAACCAGGCCATGGCCTGCGGTTGGGCGGTCATGCGGCTGCCCATGTGGTTATTGATGCCAGCGGTAAACGGCACAGCGTCGAACGCAGCCTCCAAGCGTTTGCCGAGTTCTTCGATCGGTAGCTCCGGGTGCCAGGCGAACGGGCCCGTGGCCGGGTCCATGGGCATGTGCAGGATCACGATCTTGCCGGCCTTGTGCGCTTCGCGGGCGAATTCGGCGGCGTGGGGCGTGTCGGGCATGATCGCGGTGGTCACGGGGCCGGGCAGGGCCAGCACGCGACGATCCCTGGGCAGGTTCTGCCCGAGGTCGTCGATGATGAGGGTCAGGTAGGCTTTGTGTGTCTGGCTGGCAGGCGTCGCATGGGCGACGCCTGCCAGGCTGCACAGCACGGCGATGATCAGGGCAAAACGCATATCAACGGCTGCGCGTGATGCTCAAGCCCTTGAGCAGGCTCAGCGCCTGGGCCAGTTGGTAATCATCGTCCTGGGGCATCGGCTTGGCTTTGGCGCCGCTGCCGGTCGGCTGATCGGCGCCGCCGTTGCCATTGCCCAGGTGACCTTGCAGGTCGGCCTCTTTGTAATACTCGCTGTCGATCTCGTTGGTGATCTTGGCTTTGCGCACTTCGATGTCCGGCACGATGCCCTGGGCCTGGATCGAACGGCCGTTCGGCGTGTAGTACAGCGCGGTGGTGATCTTCAGGGCGCGCTCATTGTTCAGCGGCAGCACGGTCTGTACCGAGCCTTTGCCGAAGCTGGTGGTGCCCATCAGCACGCCGCGTTTCTGGTCTTGCAGAGCGCCGGCGACGATCTCCGAGGCCGAGGCACTGCCGCCGTTGATCAGCACGGCCAATGGCACGTTCTCGCTGAGGTCGTTACCGGTGGCCGAGAAGCGCAGCTCGGAGTTGGCGATACGGCCCTTGGTGTACACGATCAACCCTTTGGTGATGAAGTGGTCCACCACTTCCACCGCCGACTGTAAGACGCCGCCGGGGTTATTGCGCAGGTCGAGCACAATGCCGTTGAGTTTCTTGCCGTTGTCCTTGCGCAGCTTGGCCAGGGCCTTGGCTACTTCGTCGCCGGTCTTGACTTGGAACTGGGTGATGCGGATGTAGCCGTAGCCCGACTCCAGCAACTGGCTCTTCACGCTCTTGACCGTGATGGTCGCGCGGGTCAGCGTCACGTCGAACGGGTTACCGCCGTCGCGCACCAGGGTCAGGGTGATTTTCTGGCCGATCTTGCCGCGCATCTTGTCGACGGCTTCGGTCATGCTCTGGCCGCGGGTCGGCTGACCGTTGATCTTGACGATAAAGTCGCCGGCCTGGATGCCGGCCTTGGAAGCAGGGGTGTCGTCGATCGGCGAGACCACTTTGATATTGCCGTCTTCGGAGCCGACCTCAATGCCCAGGCCACCGAATTCACCGCTGGTGCTCTCCTGCAGCTCGGCGAAATCTTCCGGGCCCAGGTAGGCGGAGTGTGGGTCGAGGTTGCTGAGCATGCCCTTGATGGCATTTTCCAGCAGGGTCTTGTCGTCCACGGGTTCAACGTAGGCTGCCTTGATCCGGTCCATGACCTCGGCGAACGTGCGCAGCTCATCCAGCGGCAACGGCGCCTTGGTGGTCGCGGCCGTGGCGGCGGGTGCAGCCGGAGCGGCCTGGTCGGCCAAAGCCAGAGGCGCGCCGATCACCAGAGCGATCGTCAGGGCCAGCGAAGTGAGGCGGGACAAATGCAGCATGTCGAACGAACTCCTAATGTAGATGCGACCCTTATCCTTGGGTTCTGCACCATTGTGCGGGATCGCTCGGGCGACCCTGCTGACGAATAGCGAAGTACAGCGCCGGGGTGTCCTGGCCGCCACTGTTACCGACAGTGGAGATGGACTCACCGGCTTTTACAACATCACCTGCCGACTTGAGTAATGTCTGATTGTGGCCGTAAAGGCTCAAATAGCCATTGCCGTGGTCGAGAATCACCAACAAACCGGCGCCGCGCAACCAATCGGCAAACACCACGCGCCCGCCGTGTACGGCGTGGACCGGGCTGCCGGCGGCGGCGCTGATCATCACCCCGTCCCATTTGGCGCGGGTGTCATCGCCACGGGTTTCCCCAAAGCGTGCCAATAGTCGACCATCAACTGGCCATGGAAGTTTGCCTCGCGCCGAAGCAAAGGGGCCGCCGAAGGACTCGCCGGCGCTGGAAACCAGTGGCCCCGGCGCTGTATGTGCCGGTTTGCGCGGTGCCGGAGCGTCGGTGGTGGCCGCCAGTTCAGCTTCGCGCTGACGCTTTTTTTCCGCTTCCTGCTGGGCGATCAGGGCTTTTTGCCGCGCTTCTTCGGCCTCGCGCGCCTGGCGGGCCAGGGTCTCTTCGATGGTCTTTAGTACTTTGGCCAGGTCGGCCTGGTCCTGCTCGCGGGCCTGCAACTTGGCATCGCGGGCTTTTACGTCGTCGTTGAGCTTGGCCAGCGCCAGTTGGCGTTCCTTGCGAACCTTGTCCAGTTCGTCGCGCTGGGCATTGAGGCTGCTTTTCTGGTCCTCCAGCTGAGACTGCTGGTTGGCGATTTCCTGCTCCACGTTCACCAACTGGCGCAGGGTCTCGTTGAAGCTTTTCAATTGCTCCAGACGGGCCTTGCTCAGGTAATCGTAATAGGTAAGGGTGCGCGCGAATTTTTCCGGGTTTTGCTGGTTGAGCAGCAGCTTGAGGTACTCCTGGCGGCCGCTCTGGTAAGCGGCGCGGGCCTGGATCGCGATCAGGCGTTGCTGTTCAACGCGTGCGCTCTGGAGTTTTTTTTTCTCAGCGTCGAGTCGCTCCAGTTCCGACTCGCTCTTCTTTAGTTCTTTTTGCAACTCCTGGACTTGCTTCTCCAGCTTGCCCATTTCGGTTTCTGTACCGCGCAGGTCCTTTTGCACTCCGGATTTTTCTTCCTGGAGTTTGCCAAGCAGCTTCTTCAGCTCGGCAATGTCCTGACGCGTAGCGTCCAACTGTTGTTGGGTTTGTGCGCGCTCGTCGGCAAACGCCGGTTGGAGCAGGCAGACAAGAACAAGGGTAATCAAGGCGCGAAGCATAGAGGCGGGCGACACCAGGGGAAAGGGACGGCCTAGTATGCCCGCCAAGCGCTGCAAAAAAAACGCCCAATTCGGGCAAGCGGACAAGATAAGCGCCGAGTGGCGGTGGTATGGCAAAAAGATATCTGCCAAACACTTAAAAGCCAGTGTGGGAGGGGGAAAGCCCTCTCACACTGTTTGTTTGGATCAGACCAGGATTGAGGTGCCAGTCATCTCTTTGGGCTTCTCCAACCCCATCAGCATCAGCATGGTCGGTGCCACATCCGCCAGCACGCCGCCTTTACGCACTTTGAAATCGCGCTTGCCGACGTAGATGAACGGCACGGGCTCGGTGGTGTGGGCGGTGTGAGCCTGGCCGGTGGATTCGTCGGACATCTGCTCGCAGTTGCCGTGGTCCGCCGTGATCAGCGCTTCGCCGCCGACTTTTTCCAGGGCGTCAACGATGCGGCCGACGCAGGTATCCAGGCATTCCACCGCCTTGGTTGCGGCTTCCAGGTTGCCGCTATGGCCGACCATGTCCCCGTTGGCGTAGTTGACCACGATCACGTCGTAACGCTGGTGGTCGATGGCGTCGACGATTTTGTCGGTGACTTCCGGTGCGCTCATTTCCGGCTGCAGATCGTAGGTGGCGACTTTCGGCGATGGAATCAGGATGCGCTCTTCGCCTGGGAACGGTTCTTCACGACCGCCGGAGAAGAAGAAGGTCACGTGAGCGTATTTCTCGGTTTCAGCGATACGCAGTTGGGTCTTGCCGTTTTTCGCCAGGTAGTCGCCAAGCACGTTGTCCAGGCTGCCCGGCGCGAAAGCTGCGGGGGCGGGAATGCTGGCGGCGTATTGGGTCAGGCCGACGTATTGCACTTTCGGCTGGCGGGCCCGTTCGAATTCCTTGAAGTCGTCTTCAACGAATACGCGGCTCAGCTCGCGGGCACGGTCGGCACGGAAGTTCATGAACACCACGGCATCGCCGTCTTCGACTTTGACCGGCTCGCCGATGGTGGTGGCCTTGACGAACTCATCGCTCTCGCCGCGGGCGTAGGCGGCTTCGAGACCTTCCTGGGCGGTGGCGGCGTTGAACTCGGCCTGGCCGTCGACGATCAGGTTGTAGGCTTGGGAGACGCGGTCCCAGCGATTGTCGCGGTCCATGGCGAAGTAACGGCCGATCAGGCTGGCGATGCGGCCCTTGCCCAGCGCGGTAAAGGTGGCATCCAGCAGTTCGATAGACGATTGCGCGCTTTTAGGCGGTGTGTCGCGACCGTCGAGGAAGGCGTGCAGGTAAATCTTTTCGGCGCCGCGCTTAAAGGCCAGTTCGGCCATGGCCACCAAATGGTCCTGATGGCTGTGAACGCCGCCGTCGGACAGCAGGCCCATGAAGTGCACGGCCTTGCCGGCCGCGACTGCTTTATCCACCGCCGCGCAGATGGTCGGGTTCTCGAAGAACTCGCCATCGCGGATCGCTTTGGTCACGCGAGTGAAGTCCTGATAGACCACTCGTCCGGCGCCGAGATTCATGTGGCCGACTTCCGAGTTGCCCATCTGGCCGTCCGGCAGGCCCACGTCCATGCCCGAACCGGAAATCAGGCCGTTGGGTACGGTGGCCGTGAGGCGGTCGAGGACGGGCTTGTTAGCCGCGTATACGGCGTTGTCGTGGTGGCTTTCACTGTGTCCGAAGCCATCGAGAATTATCAGGACCAAAGGTTTAGGCGTGGTAGTCATAGATCCTCTCGCGGCGTTAATAAAGGAAGGCAATTGAAAAGGGAGTGGCAGTTTAAAGCGAAGTTCCGAGCACGTCACCGCTTTACGGGGGTTGGCCCCCCCTGGCGGCTGTGTATACTTACCGCCATTTTAACGCCCTGGAACCTCCTTGATGGTTGATCACCTGATTGCATTTGCCACTGCCCATTATCTGCTCGTGGGTGCCTTTGTCATTCTGCTGGCGCTGCTGATCGCTCATGAAATGAGCCGTGGTGGCCGCAGCCTGAGCACGTCGGAACTGACCGCACTGGTTAACAAGGATGAGGCCGTTGTGGTGGATATCCGCCCGGCCAAGGATTTCGCCACCGGCCATATCGTCGGCGCATTGAACATCCCCCAGGACAAGCTGATCGCCCGCCTGGCCGAGCTGGAAAAGCACAAGGCCAAGACCATCATCCTGGTCGACGCCCAGGGCCAGCACGCCGGTACCCATGCCCGCGAGATGCTCAAGAGCGGCTTCACCGCCGCCAAGCTCTCCGGTGGCATCAGCAGCTGGCGCGCCGATAACCTGCCGCTGGTGAAGTGATATGAGCCAGGTCGTCGTATATTCCAGCGACTGGTGCCCGTACTGCATGCGGGCCAAGGCCCTGCTTGAGAAGAAGGGCGTTGCGTTCGAAGAGATCAAGGTCGACGGCAAGCCCCAGGTGCGTGCCGAAATGGCCCAGAAAGCGGGGCGTACGTCCGTGCCGCAGATCTGGATCGGCACCCAGCATGTCGGTGGTTGCGATGACCTGTTTGCTTTGGAGCGCGCCGGTAAACTCGATGCGCTGCTGGCCGCCTGACTCCCAAACCCTTAAAGACCCCAAGATAGAGAAGGATCTGCGATGACTGATCAACAGAACACCGAAGCAGCAGAAGCCCAAGGCCCGCAATTCTCGCTGCAACGGATCTATGTGCGTGACCTGTCCTTCGAAGCGCCGAAAAGCCCGGCCATCTTCCGTCAGGAGTGGACACCAAGCGTTGCCCTGGACCTGAACACCCGTCAGAAAGCCCTGGAAGGCGACTTCCACGAAGTGGTGCTGACCCTGTCGGTTACCGTCAAGAACGGCGAAGAAGTGGCTTTTATCGCTGAAGTGCAACAGGCCGGTATCTTCCTGATCCAAGGCCTGGACGAAGCTTCCATGAGCCACACGTTGGGTGCGTTCTGCCCGAACATCCTGTTCCCGTACGCTCGCGAGACCCTGGACAGCCTGGTGACCCGTGGTTCGTTCCCCGCATTGATGCTGGCGCCGGTGAACTTCGATGCCCTGTACGCGCAAGAGCTGCAGCGCATGCAGCAGGAAGGCGCGCCGACGGTTCAGTAATCTGTAACCGACGCAGCACCCAATGTGGGAGGGGGCTTGCCCCCGATTGCGGTGGATCAGTCACACATAAGTTGACTGACACTTCGCCATCGGGGGGCAAGCCCCCTCCCACATTTGTTTTGTGTATTACTTGAAACCGAGTTGGCGCCAGCCTTCATAGACCGCCACGGCCACGGTATTGGACAGGTTCAGGCTGCGGCAGCCCTCGCGCATCGGCAGGCGCAGGCGATGGCCGTCGGGCAGGGCGTCGAGCACGTCGGCGGGCAAGCCACGGCTTTCCGGACCGAACAGAAACGCGTCGCCTTCGGCAAAACTGGCATCATGAAATGGGCGCGAGCCTTTGGTGGTAAACGCGAACAGCCGTGGATGGCCGAGGCTTTCCAGGCAACTGGCCAAATCGGCATGGCGCTTGAGGGTGGCGTACTCGTGGTAGTCCAGTCCCGCGCGACGCAGACGCTTGTCGTCCATGTCAAAGCCCAGGGGCTCGATCAAATGCAGGTGGCAGCCACTGTTGGCGCACAGCCTGATAACGTTGCCGGTATTCGGCGGAATTTCTGGTTG
This sequence comes from Pseudomonas sp. ARP3, assembly GCF_001029595.1. NCBI lineage: Bacteria > Pseudomonadati > Pseudomonadota > Gammaproteobacteria > Pseudomonadales > Pseudomonadaceae > Pseudomonas > Pseudomonas sp. ARP3. The sequence continues at coordinate 359,939 of NZ_LEKF01000002.1, read as the reverse complement.
AAAAAGGATGACGTGAAACATGCACGGCTCCGAAGGCAAAGATGCGCTGCATTCTACCCCCGAAGAGGATCCAAGGCCGAAGCTATTGCCGAGGGTTATGGGGTCATTGGCGATTGTCGGCTTGATGGTGGGCCTGATGATCGGCCGCCTGACCATTCCCGACCCGGTTGAGTTGCAGCAGGTCGAAACGGCGCCGGACGGCGTGGTGGTGTGGTTCAACAGTGAACCCCAACTGCACGGCGAACATATCGACGGCACCGTGGCGCTGTTGTTCGACGCCCAGGGCAAGGCTGCCAGTGGGCAGCTCAAGGTCAACGATAAGGACGTGAACTGGCGCATTCGCAAGACCGATGGTGGCTTGCTGCTGAACCTGGTGGCGGCGCGGCCGTTGCGCGGAGAGTGGAAAGGCGCTGAGGCCGACGGCCGCTGGCGGCTGGAGATCCATCTCCAAGGGCAATAAAAGAGGGAGTTCCCGGCCTGCCTGTACCAGGGCTCCCAAAACGGGGTGAAGCCGTAAAGGCTTCGGCGTTAAAGAGGGGATTCTCGGCCTGCCTGTACCAAGGTCCCCGAAACTGGGTAGTACCAGGGTTATTGCAGGGCGCGTGCCAGAGTTTGCAATTTTCCCCAAAAAATCATGCCGAAAAGCGCAAAGCCCCGGAATTCGGGGCTTTGGCGGTTTAAGCTCAGCAGCGGTGTTTAGCGGCGGTGGTGTTCAGGCGCTCGTGTCGGTGCCCGATGCCGGTTCATGGTGCATTGAATCGGTGCACGACCCTGAAGCTCTGTGACGGTCAAAATGTGGCAGGGGGCTTGCCCCCGATGGCGGTGTATCAGGCACAGAGGTTGTGACTGACCTACTGCTATCGGGGGCAAGCCCCCTCCACATTAGACCTCGGTAGATTGGAGATCAGGCGTCGTCGCCCTCGTCATCGTCCCCACCATCCACCTTCATGCCCAGTTCCTTGATCTTGCGCGTCAAGGTATTGCGCCCCCAACCCAGCAATACAGCGGCATCGCGGCGGCGACCGGCGGTGTGCTTGAGGGCGGTTTCGATCATGATCCGTTCGAAGGCCGGCACGGCGCTGTCCAGCAGGTTCGACTGGCCGCGTGCCAGGGCCTGGTCGGCCCATTGGCGCAGGGCCTGTTCCCAGTTGGTCACCGGCGCGGAGTCCTGCGGCAGGCTCAGCAGCTCCGGGGGCAAGTCGCTGATGTGCACTTCGCGCCCGGACGCCATCACCGTGATCCAACGGCAGGTGTTCTCCAATTGGCGCACGTTGCCGGGCCATGGCAGGTTTTTCAGGTATTCCTCGGTCTCGCTCTTGAGCAGCTTCGGCTCGACGGCCAGTTCCTGGGCGGCGCGGCTGAGGAAGTGACGGGCGAGGGTCGGGATGTCTTCGCGACGATCCGACATGCGTGGGATATGGATGCGGATCACATTGAGGCGGTGGAACAAGTCCTCACGGAATTTGCCCGCGTGTACCAGGGTTTCCAGGTTCTGGTGGGTGGCGGCGATGATTCGCACGTCGACCTTCACCGGGGTGTGCCCGCCAACACGGTAGAACTCGCCATCGGCCAGCACGCGCAGTAAGCGGGTCTGGGTGTCGGCCGGCATGTCGCCGATCTCGTCGAGGAACAGGGTGCCGCCGTCGGCCTGTTCGAAGCGACCGCGACGCAGGTTGGCCGCGCCGGTGAAGGCGCCTTTTTCGTGGCCGAACAGTTCCGACTCCATCAAATCCTTGGGGATTGCCGCCATGTTCAAGGCGATAAACGGCGAGGCCGCCCGTGGGCTGTGACGATGCAGGGCGTGAGCCACCAGCTCTTTACCGGTACCCGATTCGCCGTTGATCAACACGGTGATGTTGGAATGACTCAAGCGCCCGATAGCGCGAAACACTTCCTGCATCGCCGGCGCTTCGCCGATGATTTCCGGGGTGCGCGTCAGTGTCGGCGGCGCTTCCTGGTTCTGCTGTTCCTGGGCGTGCTGGTTGGCGCGTTTGACCAGAGCCACGGCCTCGTCCACATCGAAAGGCTTGGGCAGGTATTCAAACGCGCCGCCCTGATAAGACGCCACGGCGCTGTCCAGGTCGGAGTGGGCGGTCATGATGATCACTGGCAGGCGCGGATGCTGCTCGCGAATCCGCGCCAGCAGGTCCAGGCCGCTGGCGCCGGGCATGCGGATATCGGAGATGATCACGTCGGGCTGCTGGCGCGCCAGGCGGCTCATCACGCCGTCGGCGCTGTCGAAGCTCTGGGTGGTCATGCCTTCCTGTTGCAAGGCTTTCTCCAGGACCCAGCGGATAGAACGGTCGTCATCGACGATCCACACAGTTTCACTACGGCTCATGTCGATGGGGCTCCTTGTTCCAGTGGCAGAAAGATCGAGAACGTGGTGTGGCCGGGATGGCTCTCACATTCGATCAGGCCCTGGTGCTGGCTGATGATGTTCTGGGTGATGGACAGGCCCAGCCCGGTACCGTCCGGGCGGCCGCTGACCATGGGAAAGAAAATGGTTTCCTGCAGTTCCGCAGGAATGCCCGGGCCGTTGTCGATGATCTCGACCTTGGTCACCAGGCGATGGCGCACGTGGCCAATAGTGAACTGACGCAGGGCGCGGGTACGCAGGCAGATGCGGCCCAGGCGCAGTTCGTTCTGACTGCTGATGGCCTGCATGGCGTTGCGCACAATATTGAGCACTGCCTGGATCATCTGCTCGCGGTCGATCAACACGTCGGGGATGCTTGGGTCGTAGTCGCGCACCAAGGTGATGCAGCCCTGGCTTTCGGCTTCGACCAGTTGGCAGACGCGCTCCAGCACTTCGTGCACGTTGGTCAGCGCCAGCGACGGCAACTTGTTGGAGCCGAGCATGCGATCCACCAGATTACGCAGGCGGTCGGCTTCTTCGATGATGACGTTGGTGTAGTCCTTGAGGTTCTCGTCCGGCAGCTCGCGGGCCAGTAACTGCGCCGCGCCACGGATTCCGCCGAGTGGGTTCTTGATCTCATGGGCCAGGCCGCGCACCAGCATCTTGCTGGTCTCTTGCTTGGACAGCTGCGCTTCCTCTTTGGTAATGCGCAGCAATCGATCGCGGGGGTGTACTTCAAGCAGCAGCAGGGTGGCGCCGTTGCTCAGGATCGGGGTTACGGCGTAGTCGACGGTGAGGGTCTGGCCGGTAAGGGCGGTGAGCATTGCTTCGCGCTTGGTGAAGGGATGCGCCTGTTCAACTGCCTGGCGCAACGAACTCAAGGCCTCGGCCGACTCGGTGAACAATTCGCTGATGAACTGCCCATGGCTGCGCTGGCCGCTGATGGCCAGGAGCATTTCCGCCGCCGGGTTCATGTACTCAAGACGTAAATCGTCATTGAGCAGGATGGTCGCGGTGGTCAGGTTGTCGAGTAGCAAACGGTGCAGTGCATCGCTGATGGTCATCAGGACCTCTTTTGGAGCAAGGCGCGGGCTTGAGGCACACGCTGATACCAAGAAAATGCAAAAACCAAACCAAGGCTCCGAAAAGAAGCGCGCAGGCCCTGAAATAAGGGTTTTTGGCGCGAAACTGTGGCGTTCTGCCAGCTTTATCGTGAAGTTTCGAACCAAAATGGGTTTTCGGATTGGGTAGGGTGCAACTTGTCGCACCAATATAGTGCGAATTGATGACGTTTGTTCAGCAAGCGTGAAGGCAGGATCGTTTGGGGCAAACGATCCTGCGATGCATAAGGCGGTCAGTGGGTTTACGAAAGCGGTATACCGGGGCTACCGGCATAGAACACCAGCAGTTCGACCGGCGTGTCGCCCGTACTGCCGCGATGCTCGATGCCCACCATTTCGGCCAGCGTATCGCCTTGGCGCAATGTGCGGGTGGCACCGCTCTCACGGGCTTCGACCTGCAATTCGCCGGAAAGGATATACGCCGCGTTGGGTATGGGATGGGTGTGCCACGGCAATTGGGTATTGGCCGGGATATTGAGGCGTATCAGGGTCAACTGTGGAGCGCCCGAAGGGTAAGCCTTGTAAGGCGTGCCGTCCCATGACTCGTTGCTTTGCAGCAGTAACTCGGTTTTGATGGGGGCCGTATTCGGTTGTGGGGTGGTGCAGCCGAGCGCGGACAAGCACGCGGCTGCAGCGATCAAGCCGTTGAAGGATTTCATGGGGCCATCCTGTGTGGTCAATGACCCGCCAGGCTAGGGTGAGCCCCCAATCGGAAGATGCCGGAAACTGCCTAGGATGAGGTAGTCCACGTATTTATTTGCTGGCAGGCGCCTGGAGGCATAGCTCGCCAGTGGCGCGGGCTCTTGCTATCTGCATCAAGGGCTCGTGCAGTGGCTCGTGAATCGCCCTGGCCACCCATTGAGGGCATTGCGGGTTGTTACGCTGTGGGGCGAAGTCGGCTAATTGCTGCAAGAGGCGTTTTTGCAGCTGATCCAGCTGCGGGCGGATTTTACCCACCAAGTCCGGGCGTGGCAGATCCGGGGCCTTGCCCATGAACTGCCAGTCGGACAAGCGCGTGTATTGCACGAGTTTGTTGGCCTCGATCTGCGCGGCGAAAAACTGCTCGGCAACGGCGGGGTCGAGTTTGTAGTTGGGCGCCTGGGCGGCGACGCTGGCGAGCACTTCCTGTTCGCGCTGTTTATCTTCTACCGGCTTTTTGCTGTCCCATTTGCTCAGCGCAACCTGGTCGGCGATGGCCAGGCGTTCGGTGATGCTGTTGAGTAAAGGTTCGAGGCTGGGCGGCGCAGCGCTGGCGCTGGCGCTGGCCAATAACAAAGCGAATACAAGTCGACGTTTCAAGGCTGATCTCCTTGTGGGAGGGGGCTACACCGATGGCAGAGTGTCAGTCAGCACCTGTATCAGCTGATCCACCGCTACCGGGAGCAAGCTCCCTCCCACCTTTTTTGATTGGGTTTGCAGATACGGAGCTATGTAATGTCCGGGCAAAAAAAAGACCTCCCGAAGGAGGCCTTTTTCATCGCGCTACGTCAAGCAGCGCAACCGGATCAGCAGCTGTAGTACAGCTCGTATTCCAGTGGGTGTACGAAGGTGCGTACTTTGATTTCTTCTTCGCTTTTCAGGGCGATGTAGGCATCGATAAAGTCGTCGCTGAACACGCCGCCTTTGGTGAGGAACGCACGGCCCTTGTCCAGCTCTTCCAGGGCTTCTTTCAGGCTGCCGCACACTTGTGGGATCTCTTTGGCCTCTTCAGGCGGCAGGTCGTACAAGTTTTTGTCGGCGGCGTCGCCAGGGTGGATCTTGTTCTGGATGCCGTCCAGGCCAGCCATCAGCAGGGCGGCAAAGCCCAGGTATGGGTTGGCTGCCGGATCCGGGAAGCGAGCTTCGATACGGCGAGCGCGAGGGCTGGACACGTAAGGAATACGGATCGAAGCCGAACGGTTGCGAGCCGAGTAGGCCAGCATTACAGGTGCTTCGAAACCTGGCACCAGACGCTTGTAGGAGTTGGTCGATGGGTTGGTGAAGCCGTTCAGGGCCTTACCGTGCTTGATGATGCCGCCGATGAAGTACAGGGCGGTGTCGGACAGGCCGGCATAACCTTCGCCAGCGAAGGTGTTCTTGCCATCTTTGGCGATGGACAGGTGAACGTGCATACCCGAACCGTTATCGCCGTACAGAGGCTTAGGCATGAAGGTAGCGGTACGGCCGTAAGCTACGGCAGTGTTGTGCACGCAGTATTTCAGGGTCTGAACTTCGTCAGCCTTGGCCACCAGGGTGTTGAACTTCACACCGATTTCGTTCTGGCCGGCAGTGGCCACTTCGTGGTGGTGCACTTCGATGACCAGGCCCATGTCTTCCATGGCGTTGCACATGGCGGTACGGATTTCGTGGTCGTGGTCGAATGGCGGAACTGGGAAGTAGCCACCTTTGATACCTGGACGGTGGCCATGGTTGCCGCCTTCCACGTCCTGGTCGGACATCCACGAACCTTGTTCGGAGTAGATTTTGAACATGGAGCCGGAGATGTCGGATTTGAACTTCACTTCGTCGAAGATGAAGAACTCTGGCTCCGGGCCTACGAATACGGTGTCACCGATACCGGTGGACTTGAGGTATTCCTCGGCACGCTTGGCGATCGCACGTGGGTCGCGGTCGTAGCCTTGCATGGTCGAAGGCTCGATTACGTCGCATACCAGGATCAGGGTCGGCTCTTCGGTGAATGGGTCCAGCACGGCAGTGCTGTCGTCCGGCATCAGGATCATGTCGGAGGCTTCGATGCCTTTCCAGCCAGCAATGGAGGAACCGTCGAACATTTTGCCTTCTTCGAAGAAAGCTTCATCCAGCGCGTCGCGAGCCGGCATGGTCACGTGGTGCTGAGTGCCTTTGGTGTCCGTGAAGCGCAGATCAATCCATTTAACGTCATGATCTTTGATGAGTTGAACCGACTTCGACATAGTGTCCTCCGGGTGGCTTCGGGCTGGGGTAGTGGAGTTAGCCCTTAGAATGTGGGTGATGCCGGCGCGGATACTCCGCCATGGCAACCTGCCTCACAAGAGAGCAAATTGCATGCCAGTGCGCCAACATGGGTTTTCTGTTCCAAAAACGCCCCTATAAAGGTGCATTGTGACAAAACTGCAAAAACAGCGCACCGCAATGTGGCGCGGCTCGCGTTAAACGCACTGCTTTAGTGCGTGGCGGTTGAAGTGCATATTAACTGGTTAAACCTTGAGCGATTTCCGCTATAATCCGCGCCCCCCTTTTTCGGCAGGCCCTGCGCGCGCTGTTTCCATGAAATTAATCGTTAAAGTCTTCCCCGAGATCACCATCAAAAGCCGACCGGTACGGACGCGTTTCATCCGTCAGTTGGCCAAGAACATCCGTGCCGTGCTCCGCGATCTGGACCCGGCTGTGGTGGTGAACGGCGTGTGGGACAACCTCGAACTGGAAACCCGTGTTACCGACCCCAAAGCCTTGAAGGATATGACCGAACGCCTGAGCTGCATGCCGGGCATCGCGCATTTTCTGCAGGTGGACGAATACCCGCTCGGCGACTTCGACGACATCACCGAGAAGTGCAAACGGCACTACGGCAGCTCGCTGGAAGGCAAGATTTTTTCTGTGCGCTGCAAGCGTGCCGGCAAGCATCCGTTCAGCTCGATGGACGTCGAGAAATACGTCGGCAGCAAGCTGCGTCGCGAGTGCGGCGCCGCCGGAATCTCCCTGAAAGCGCCGCAAATTGAAGTGCGCATGGAAATTCGCGACCAACGGTTGTTTGTGATCCACAGCCAGCACAACAGCATCGGCGGTTACCCGCTGGGCGCCCTGGAACAGACCCTGGTATTGATGTCCGGCGGTTTCGATTCCACGGTGGCGGCCTACCAGATCATGCGCCGCGGCCTGATGAGCCACTTCTGCTTCTTCAACCTGGGCGGGCGTGCACATGAATTGGGCGTGATGGAAGTCGCGCACTATATCTGGAAGAAATACGGCAGCTCCCAGCGTGTGCTATTTGTGAGCGTGCCGTTCGAGGAAGTGCTGGGAGAAATTCTCGGCAAAGTCGATAACAGTCATATGGGCGTAGTATTGAAGCGTATGATGTTGCGCGCTGCGTCCCGAATTGCCGATCAATTGCAGATCGACGCGCTGGTGACCGGTGAAGCGATTTCCCAGGTGTCCAGCCAGACTCTGCCCAACCTGTCGATCATCGACTGCGTCACCGAGAAGCTGGTGTTGCGTCCGCTGATCGCCAGTCACAAGCAGGACATCATCGACCTGGCAGAGCAAATCGGCACCGCCGACTTTGCCAAACATATGCCGGAGTACTGCGGGGTCATTTCGGTGAACCCCAAGACCCACGCCAAGCGTCACCGCGTGGAGCATGAAGAGAAAGAATTCGACATGGCGATTCTGGAGCGTGCGCTCGAGAACGCCAAACTGGTCCCGATCGATCGCGTGATCGACGAGTTGGGCCAGGATGTGCAGATCGAAGAAGTCAGCGAAGCCCTGGCCGGCCAGATCGTCATCGACATCCGTCACCCGGATGCCGCCGAGGACGAGCCGCTGGAGATTCCTGGCATCGACGTACAAACGCTGCCGTTCTATGCATTGAACGCGCGTTTCAAGGAACTGGATAACAGCCGTCAGTACCTGTTGTATTGCGACAAAGGCGTCATGAGTCGCCTGCATGCTCACCATTTGCTCAGTGAGGGGCATGCCAATGTGCGCGTTTATCGACCGAGCTAAGAGCCCGGGGCTGTTTGCCTGTGGCCTGCGTCACCGGCCCCCCGACTCTGCCGTCAAGCTGTAACGGCAAGGCCTGACTCTACTGTTAATCGCTGCCACGACCTGACAGCACACCGAATCCTCTGATCGAGATACACAAGTGATCGAAAATCTACGTAACATCGCCATCATTGCTCACGTTGACCATGGTAAGACCACCCTGGTAGACAAACTCCTGCGTCAATCCGGCACCCTGGAGCGCAACGAGCTCAACGACGAGCGCGTGATGGACTCCAACGACCAGGAAAAAGAGCGCGGTATTACCATCCTGGCGAAAAACACCGCCATCAACTGGAACGGCTACCACATCAACATCGTGGACACCCCGGGCCACGCCGACTTCGGCGGCGAAGTAGAACGCGTAATGTCGATGGTCGACTCCGTGCTGCTGCTGGTTGACGCTCAAGACGGCCCTATGCCGCAAACCCGTTTCGTGACCAAGAAGGCGTTCGAAGCCGGCCTGCGTCCGATCGTGTGCATCAACAAGGTTGACCGTCCAGGCGCGCGTCCGGACTGGGTTCTGGACCAGATCTTCGACCTGTTCGACAACCTGGGTGCCACCGAAGAACAGCTGGACTTCAAAGTCGTCTACGCCTCGGCCCTGAACGGCATTGCCGGTCTGGACCACAACGACATGGCCGAAGACATGACCCCGCTGTACCAGTCGATCGTCGACAACGTACCAGCACCGGCTGTTGACCGTGACGGCGCGTTCCAGATGCAGATCTCCGCACTGGACTACAACAGCTTCCTGGGTGTTATCGGCGTTGGCCGTATCGCTCGTGGTCGCGTCAAGCCGAATACCCCGGTTGTGGCTATCGGCGCCGACGGCAAGAAGCGCAACGGTCGTATCCTGAAGCTGATGGGTCACCACGGCCTGCACCGCATCGACGTCGAAGAAGCTGCAGCCGGCGACATCGTGTGCATCAGCGGTATGGACTCGCTGTTCATCTCCGACACCCTGTGCCACCCGGACACCGTAGAAGCGATGAAGCCGTTGACCGTCGACGAGCCAACCGTTTCCATGACCTTCCAGGTAAACGACTCGCCGTTCTGCGGTAAAGAAGGCAAGTTCGTGACCTCCCGTAACATCAAGGAGCGTCTGGACAAAGAGCTGCTGTACAACGTTGCACTGCGCGTTGAAGAAGGCGACTCGGCCGACAAGTTCAAGGTCTCCGGCCGTGGTGAGCTGCACCTCTCGGTACTGATCGAAACCATGCGTCGCGAAGGCTTCGAAATGGGTGTTGGTCGTCCGGAAGTGATCATCCGTCAAGTTGACGGCGTGAAGCAGGAACCGTTCGAAAACGTCACCATCGACACCCCTGAAGAATCCCAGGGCAAGGTCATGGAAGAGATGGGCCTGCGTAAGGGCGACCTGACCAACATGGTGCCGGATGGCAAAGGCCGTGTTCGTCTGGAGTACAACATCCCTGCTCGCGGTCTGATCGGTTTCCGTAACCAGTTCCTGACCCTGACCAACGGTGCTGGCATCCTGACCTCGATCTTCGATCGCTACGACACCATGAAGTCCGGCGACATGTCCGGCCGTCAGAACGGTGTTCTGGTTTCGGTTGAAACCGGCAAGGCGCTGACCTACTCCCTGGAAACCCTCCAGGCACGCGGCAAGCTGTTCGTTGAACACGGTCAAGAGATCTACAACGGTCAGATCGTTGGTCTGAACAGCCGTGACAACGACATGGGCGTCAACCCAACCAAAGGTAAGAAGCTCGACAACATGCGTGCTTCGGGTAAAGACGAAACCATCGCCCTGGTTCCACCTGTTCGCTTCACCCTGGAACAGGCCCTGGAATTCATCCAGGACGACGAACTGTGCGAAGTCACGCCGAAGTCGATCCGCCTGCGTAAGAAGATCCTGGACGAAGGCGAGCGTACCCGCGCTGCCAAGAAAGCCAAGAACTGAGTTAACTCAGGCTGAATGAAAAACGCCCCCGGTCGAAAGGCCGGGGGCGTTTTTTTATGCCTGCAGATTTTGGGGTGGCTGTTCTGGCCTCATCGGGGGCAAGCCCCCTCCCACATTTTGATCTGTGAACACATTCAAAGGTGGGAGGGGGCTTGCCCCCGATAGGGCCCTCAAGCCCCCCACAAAACCCCGATCAGAACTTATCGAGGGTCTTGAAGTTAGTCTCGCGCACCACTTCCTTGGGCTTATACGCGCAATACCCCGGCCGCGGCCCGATCTTCGGGTGGTTGCGGCAAGTGTCCGGGCGTTTGTCATAAATAGTGCAGAAGCGGGTTTTACGATCCAGGTACAGGCAGTCGTTATTGCTCATGCGCTGCAGGGTAAAAATCTCGGACTTGTTGTTGTAGCGCTCGACGATGCCTTCCTTCTGCAACCGCTTGGCGATGTTCTTCGGCGGGTCGCCGCGTTCGAACTCATCGACGATACCAATGCGGATCAGGTCCTTGATCTTCACCTCAACCGGCAGCGTGCAGCAGCTGGACACGCAGCCGCCGCACATATGGCTGGAGTATTTCTGCCAGGTTTCGAGACGGTCGAGTTCCGCGGCGGCGATCAGTTGAGGCTTCATCAGGGTTCCAGGGTGGGGCGGTATCAGGGCGCGCGATCATACCGGGATTGGTGCTTTTTTGAACAATATTTTGCGGTTTTCGGCTAAAAGGCGGCGCGGCGCAGGATCGGGCACGGCCCCTGCATCTAATTCCGGTAACGGTGAATGAGTTAAAAAACTGCCGAACCAGAGCCTCTGCCGTCTGTCAGACCGACTAGGCTCTAGCAACTCCTTCAATCTCGCCCGAGGTCACACCGATGTCTCAGGAACCGCTTGCACGAGAAGCAGAGGTAGCCGCGTTTCGCGATGCTGTCTTGACCAAACTCACCTATGCGGTGGGCAAGGACCCCGATCATGCCTTCGACCACGACTGGTTCGAAGCCATTGCTCTGGCCGCCCGCGACCAAATGGTCGACCACTGGATGGATCACACCCGACGCATCTACCGTAAAGGCCAGAAGCGGGTGTACTACCTCTCCCTTGAATTCCTTATCGGCCGCCTGCTCTACGACAGCCTGAGCAACCTGGGCGTGCTGGAAATCGCCCGCGATGCGCTGGCCGAGCTGGGCGTCGACCTGGAGCGAATTCGCCTGCTGGAGCCCGACGCGGCCCTCGGCAACGGGGGCCTGGGCCGTCTGGCGGCGTGTTTTATGGAAAGCATGTCGACCTTGGGCATTGCCGGCCACGGTTACGGCATCCGCTATGAACATGGCCTGTTCCGCCAGGCCGTTGTCGACGGCTGGCAGCAAGAGCAGACCGAACGCTGGCTGGATTTCGGCAACCCCTGGGAATTCGAACGGGCCGAAGTGATTTACCCGATCGGTTTTGGCGGTAGCGTCGAAACATTGGCGGATGCCTCCGGCAAGATGATCCAGGTCTGGTCGCCCAACGAAACCGTACGCGCCGTGGCGTATGACACGCCGGTGGTCGGCTGGCGCGGCGCCAGCGTCAACACCCTGCGCCTGTGGCGTGCCCGCGCGGTGGAAGACTTGCACCTGGAGCGTTTCAACGCCGGTGACCACTTGGGTGCGGTGGCCGAAGTGGCCCGTGCCGAGAGCATCTCCCGCGTGCTGTACCCGGCCGACAGCACGGAAGCGGGGCAGGAGCTGCGCCTGCGTCAGGAGTACTTCTTTGTTTCGGCCTCGCTGCAAGACCTGCTGCGTCGCCACAAGAACATGCACGGTTCGGTCTTGAGTCTGGGCGAACACGCCGCCATCCAGCTCAACGACACCCACCCGTCCATCGCCGTGGCGGAGTTGATGCGTCAATTGGTCGACCTGCACGATATTCCGTGGGAAGCCGCGTGGGACGTGACCGTCGAAACCCTGTCCTACACCAACCACACGTTGCTGCCCGAGGCCCTGGAAACCTGGCCTGTAGGCTTGATGGAACGCATGCTGCCCCGGCATATGCAGATCATCTACCTGATCAACGCCCAGCATATCGACTCGCTGCGCGCCAAGGGCATCCACGATTTCGACGTGTTGCGCGCCGTGTCGCTGATCGAAGAAGACAACGGCCGCCGCGTGCGCATGGGCAACCTGGCGTTCCTCGGGTCCCATAGCGTCAACGGCGTGTCCGGCCTGCACACCCAACTGATGCGCAGCACGGTGTTCTCCGAACTGCACAAGCTGTACCCGGAACGTATCAACAATAAAACCAACGGCATCACCTTCCGCCGCTGGCTGTATCAGGCCAACCCCCAGCTCACCCAGATGCTGGTGGACGCTTTGGGTCCTGACATCCTCGACAACATGGAGACGCGCCTGGGCGAGCTGGAAACCTTCGCCGAGAAACAGGCGTTCCGCAAATCCTTCGCCGAGCAGCGTCTGCACAGCAAGCGTGCCCTGGCCGAGATCATCCACGAGCGCCTGGGCATTTCGGTAAACCCGGCGGCGATGTTCGACGTGCAGGTCAAGCGCATCCACGAATACAAACGCCAGTTGCTTAACCTGCTGCACACCGTGGCGCTGTACCAGGCGATCCGTGCCGAGCCGGAAACCGACTGGGTGCCGCGCGTGAAGATCTTCGCCGGCAAGGCTGCGGCGAGTTATCACCAGGCCAAGTTGATCATCAAGTTGACCAACGACATCGCCCGCACCGTCAACAACGACCCGACCGTGCGCGGCCTGCTCAAAGTGGTGTTTTTGCCCAACTACAACGTCAGCCTGGCCGAGAGCATCATCCCGGCGGCGGATTTGTCGGAGCAGATCTCCACGGCAGGCTTCGAAGCCTCGGGCACCAGCAACATGAAGTTCGGTCTCAACGGCGCGTTGACCATCGGCACCATGGACGGCGCCAACGTGGAAATGCACGAGCGCGTGGGCGCCGACCACATGTTTATCTTCGGCCTCAGCGCTCAGCAGGTGGAAGCGCGCAAACACGCCGGTGAATTCCACGCCGGGCCGGACATCGCCGCGTCCCATCGCCTCAACGATGTGCTGCAAGCGATCCGGGGCGGGGTGTTCTCGCCTGACGATCCGGGCCGTTATGTGGGCTTGATCGACGGGCTGATCGATTACGACCGCTTCCTGGTGTGCGCCGACTTCGATTCTTATTGGGACGCCCAGGCCCGGGTCGAAGCGCATTGGCACGATTCCAAGGCGTGGTGGCGTTCGGCGGTGCTCAATACCGCACGAATGGGGTGGTTCTCGTCGGACCGGACCATCCGCGAATACGCCACCGAGATCTGGAAAGCGCTCGACTAAACAGCGCAGTTTGAAAGTGTGGGAGGGGGCTTATCCCCGATGGCAGGGTGTCAGTTTGCAGATATGTGGACTGGTACACCGCTATTGGGGGTAAGCCCCCTGCCACATTGGTTGCGCGTCGATATACTGAGCGCCGGTTTGCTTAGGGAATATCGTTCATGCAATGGATTTTCATGCTGATAGGGCTGGTGCTCGGCTGGACGCTCGATGAGTCGTTCTATGATGCGGGCATCGGTGCGCTGTTGGGGTTGGGCATTGGCCAGGCGATCCGCCTGTCGATGCTGTCGTCCCAAGCGGACCAACAGGCTCGTCAGCTGGAGGCCGCGCAAAAAGCCCTGAGCGCCGTCGAGCAGCGTCTGGCGCAGTTGGAAAGACCCGCGCGACAACCTGATCCCACACCTGCGCCGCCGGTATTTGTCGAAACGCCTGTGGCCGAAGCTCCCCAAGCCGCACCGCCACCCAAGGCAGTCGAACTGGTTTGGGAATTACCGCCTGAACTGGCCCCGGTGGCCGTTACCAAGCAAGCCAGCCAACCGTTGCCCGCCGACGTGTGGGCACCGGCTCCAACACCTGCGCCTGCACCGCTCCCCAAAGAACCGGTCGTACCCCGTGGCCCCACCCTGATCGAGCGCGCCCTCGGCGGCGCGCGGAATTGGCTGTTTGGAGGCAATACCGTGCTGCGCGTCGGGGTGGTGCTGTTGTTTCTCGGCCTAGCATTCCTGCTGCGCTATGCCACCGAAGGCATGGTGGTGCCGATCGAAGTGCGTTACGCCGGTGTGGCGGCGGCGGCCATCGGCCTGCTGGGTTTGGGCTGGTGGTTGCGACTGCGCAACAGCAACTATGGGCTGATGCTGCAAGGCACCGGGATTGCGGTGCTGTACCTCACGGTGTTCGCCGCGATGCGCCTGCATCCGCTGATCGATCCGAGTGCGGCGCTGGGTCTGTTGGTGGCGGTGACGGTGTTCTCGGCGATCCTGGCGATTACCCAGGACGCGCTGGGGCTGGCCTGCGCGGCGGCGCTCGGCGGTTTTGCCGCGCCGATTCTGACCTCTACCGGCTCGGGCAACCATGTGGCGCTGTTCAGTTACTTTGCCTTGCTCAACACTGGCATCCTCGCCATCGCCTGGTTCAAGGCCTGGCGCTTGCTCAACCTGATCGGTTTTGTTGGCACCTTCGGCATTGGCTTTGCCTGGGGCTTGCGTTCCTACACCCCGGAATTGCTGTGGAGTACCGAGCCGTTTCTGGTGTTGTTCTTCCTGATGTACCTGGCCATCGGCCTGTTGTTTGCGCGCCGCAAATTGCTGCAGATGCGCGACGCGCCGCAAGACGATAGCCGTGGCGCACTGTTGCGCTGGTCGGCGGCCAAAGGTGATTACGTCGATGGCAGCATGCTGTTCGGCCCGCCGCTGGTGGGCTTTGGCTTGCAATTCGCGTTAGTGCAGCACTTGGAATTCGCGGCGGCGTTCAGCGCGTTGGGCCTGGGCATCATCTATATGGGCTTGGCCCGGGTGCTCAGCGGCGGGCGCGCCTTGCTGCTGGCGGAAACCTGTCTGGCCCTCGGTGTGATTTTCGCCAGCCTGGCTATTCCGCTGGGGCTGGACGCACGCTGGACCGCTGCCGCCTGGGCCGTGGAAGGCGCCGGGATCTTCTGGCTGGGCTTGCGCCAGCAGCGGCGATTGGCGCGAGCATTCGGCCTGTTGCTGCAATTGGGTTCGGCGCTGGCGTTCCTCAGCGAATTGCAGTTGGGCGAGCGTACCTTGCTGCAAGGCGCGCCACTGGGCGCACTGCTGCTGGGCGTGGCGTTGCTGTTCAGCTTCGACCAATTGCGCAAAGCCTCGGCCGAGCAGGCCGCCGAATGGGAGCGCATGGGCCTGCCGCTACTGGCGAGCCTCGGTTTGAGCTGTCTATACCTGCTAGCACCGTTGTTGTTGCTGACCCAAGGCACCGCGATCAGCTGGGCCATCGCCGGCCTGGCGACCCTGTTTGTCGGCCTGCGCATTGGCTCGCGGACTTTCCTGTTTACTGCGTTCGCCGTGCAATTGTTGGGCGGCGCACTGTTCCTGCTGCGCCTGCGAAGCGGTGAAGGCGCTGCGGTGTTCGACGCCGGTTGGAGCGGTTTGCTGACCGCATCATTGATCGGCCTGGCCTTGATCGGCGGCATGTTGCTGGCGGTACGTGACGATACGGTGCGCGGCGATGTGCGGTTGTTGCGTGGGTTGTCGGTGGTGCTGCTCGCCGGCCTGGTATTGATCAACCTCGCGGTGCTGTTTGTGCTGCCTTGGGCCAGCGCCAGCGGCGTGTGGGCGGTCAGTGGCCTGTTGATCATCTGGCTGAGCCTATACCTGCAACAACGCGTGAGTTTTGTATTTGGGTTGTTGCTGCAACTGATCGGCGGCGGTTCGTTCCTGCTGTCGGTGCCGGCGCTGCTCGGGCCGTTGTCCGGTGAAGATCTGCGGCCCTTGGCCCACAGCGGCTTCTGGACCCCGATGGTGCTGGGCCTGGCCGCGCTGGTCGGCGCTTGGCGCCTGCAACGTCAACCCCATGCGCCCTTGTTTGCTGCCCTGAAGCTGCAACGTCTGTCCGACCTGTTGCTGGTGTGGGGCGCGGCCTGGTGGACCCTGGCGGCGAGCGGCGAAGTGCTGCGGTTTATTCCCGGCGAACTGCAGGGCGCATTCTGGCTGGGAATCGCGGCGCTCAGCGTGGCGATCTGGAGTGTCTGTGCAACGCGCCTGCGCTGGGCTTCCCTGGGCATGCTGTGCACCTTGCTGATGCCGGCGGCGGGTATGGTGTTGCTGGTGTCCGCCCACACCTATTACCACCCAGCGGCGCATTACGGCTGGCTGGCTTGGCTGGCGGTGTTTGCCGTGCATTTCCTCTCGCTGCGGCAGTTGGCGCCAGTGGTGCCGGGCAAGGTGCTGAGCGTCGCCCATGTGCTGGGCTGCTGGATGCTGATCGGCGTGCTGGCCCTGGAGCTGCGTTACGGCCTGTTGAGCCTATCCAGCGAATACAACGCCTGGCGTTGGCTGGGTTGGGCGATTCTGCCGAGCCTGTACCTGGTGCTGGCCGCCACGCCGCGTCAATGGCCGTGGCCGGTGGCGGCGTATTCACGGGAATATCGTGTGCTGGCCGCGCTGCCGTTGGCGGTGCTGATGCTCGGTTGGTTCTGGCTGGCCAACACGTTCAGCGACGGCACGGCCGAGCCGCTGCCTTACGTACCCTTGCTCAATCCGTTGGACTTGGGCCTGCTGTTCGCCTTGTTGGGTGTGTACCTGTTGTCGCGTAGTGTGGCGCCCCAGCGTGGGCCGCGGGCGCAGTTGATCGCACAGGGTGTGGCGGGGCTGTCGCTGTTTGCGTTCTTCACCGCGCTGGTGATGCGTACTGCGCACCATTGGGGCGGCGTGCCGTTTCATCTGGATGCGCTGCTGGCGTCAATGCTGGTGCAGGCCAGCCTGTCGATCGTGTGGACGCTGATCGCCCTCGGCCTGATGATCGGCGGCCATCTGCGTCACCGTCGTGACGTGTGGCTGATCGGTGCGGCGCTGATTGCAGTGGTGGTCGCCAAGCTGTTCTTTGTCGAATTGAGCAACCGTGGCGGCCTGGCGCGGATCGTGTCGTTTATCGGTGTGGGCGGGTTGTTGCTGGTGGTGGGTTATTTCGCGCCGCTGCCGCCCAAGCGTGCCGAACCTGTGTTGGAAACGGAAGGAGCAAGCTCTTGATCGGTAAGTTGAGTGTGGCCTTGGCCGGCGTGTGTGTGGCGCTGTGTGTGGGGGCCCAGGAGGGCCCGGCTGATTTCACTACGCAGGTGCCGCTGGCAGTCAGCGGCAACGGCCCCTGGTATCGCCTGGAATTGCCCTTGGCCGTGCAACTGAACGCGCGCCAGGCCGATCTTAGCGACGTGCGCGTGTTCAACGCCGCTGGTGAGCTCCAGGCGTATGCGTTGTCGCGCCAGGCCGCCTCAAGCACGGAAAGCCGCTCGGTTACCGACGTGAAGTGGTTCCCGCTGTACGCGGCCGACACCCGCGAAACCTTGCCCGGCGTGGTGATGAAAACCACCACCGAAGGCACCCTGGTGGAAATCAAACCGTCCTCGGTCGCCAAGCCCGGTACGCAGGTGTTGCGTGGCTGGGTGCTGGATGCCAGTGCGATCAAGGCGCCGTTGCAGCAGTTGAACCTCGACTGGAGCCGTGAGCAGGAAGGCTTCCAGCGCTTCACTATCGAAGCCAGCGATGATTTGCAGCACTGGGAATCCTGGGGCGATGGGCAAGTGGCGCGATTGTCGTTCGCCGACGAGCGGGTAGAGCAGCATGACATCAGCCTGCCCGGGCAATCGGCGCGTTACCTGCGCCTGCTGTGGCAGGGCCAGGCCGCGCCACTGCTGACTTCGGCCAAGCTGGTGAGCGCCACCCGCAGCAGCCTGCCGCAGCCGTTGGTGTGGTCGCCGCCGCTGGCGGGCACGCGGCTGGGGGCCGGTGAATACAGCTGGCAACTGCCCACGGGCCTGAGTGCCGAGCGTGTGCGCATCGAATTGTCGCAGCCCAACACCCTGGCGCCGGTGAGTGTGTCGGGGCGCCGTGACAACAAGCAGACCTGGCAACCACTGAGTTCGGGCCTGCTGTACCGCCTGACCCAGAACGGCCAGGATGTTGTGCAGGATGAGTTGGCATTGCCGGGCCAGGTGCTGAACCAGATCCGCTTGCAGGTCGACGAACGCGGCGGCGGCCTGGGCGCCGAAGCGCCGGCCTTGCGCTTTGCGGTGCGCGCCACGCAAGTGGTGTTCCTGGCGCGGGGCGAACCGCCGTTCACCCTGGCGTTGGGCAATGCCACGGTGAAGGCGGCGAACTTGCCGTTGTCCACGCTGATTCCTGACTACAGCGCCGAGCGTCTCAAGTCCCTGGGGCAAGCCAAGGTGGTGGGGGCGGCAGTGGTCAAGGCGCCTGCCGTCACCGTGGCGCCAGAGGAGGGGCGCGACTGGAAGAAACTCGGTTTGTGGGCCGTGCTGCTGCTGGGCGTGGCGGCGCTGGGGGCCATGGCCTACAGTTTGTTGCGCAAACCGCAGGGCCAGCCGTGAACTCTATTGGGGTTAAATCCTCTGATGAGAGGAAATTAGCCCCGACTCGCGCTAAACTGCGCGGGTTTTTAAGCCCCCCCATTCATCGGAGCCTTCCATGTCCCGCGTTACCTTGAGTCGCTATTTGATCGAGCAGACCCGCAGCAACAACACGCCTGCCGATCTGCGCTTCCTTATCGAAGTGGTGGCGCGTGCTTGCAAGGAAATCAGCCACGCCGTGTCCAAAGGCGCTCTGGGCGGTGTCCTGGGCAGCATGGGCACTGAAAACGTGCAGGGCGAAGTGCAGAAGAAACTCGACGTGCTGTCCAACGAGATTCTGCTTGAAGCCAACGAATGGGGCGGTCACCTGGCCGGCATGGCGTCCGAAGAAATGGACAATGCCTACCAGATTCCCGGCAAATACCCGAAAGGCGCCTACCTGCTGGTGTTCGACCCTCTGGACGGCTCGTCCAACATCGACATCAACGCGCCGGTTGGCACCATCTTCTCGGTGCTGCGTTGCCCGAACGAATACCTGAGCCAGAACGAAGCGCTGAACGAAAAGGCCTTCCTGCAGCCAGGCACCGAGCAGGTCGCCGCCGGTTACGCGATCTACGGCCCACAGACCATGCTGGTACTGACCCTGGGCGATGGCGTCAAAGGCTTCACCCTGGACCGCGAAATGGGCAGCTTCGTGTTGACCCACGAGGACATCTCGATCCCTGCGTCCACCCAGGAATTTGCGATCAACATGTCCAACCAGCGCCACTGGGAAGCCCCGGTACAGCGCTACGTCAGCGAGTTGATGGAAGGCGAAGAAGGCCCGTTGAAGAAGAACTTCAACATGCGCTGGGTCGCGGCGATGGTGGCCGACGTGCACCGTATCCTCACCCGTGGCGGTCTGTTCATGTACCCACGCGACAGCCGCGAGCCGTCCAAGCCGGGCAAACTGCGCCTGATGTACGAAGCCAACCCGATGTCGTTCCTGGTCGAGCAGGCGGGCGGTGCGTCTACCGACGGCCACCAGCGCATTCTCGACATCCAACCCGAGGGCCTGCACCAGCGTGTGGCGGTGTTCCTGGGTTCGAAGGAAGAGGTTGAGCGCGTAACGGCCTACCACAAGCAGTGACCTGCTGCGACCGGTAACCGGTGTGGTTGTGAGCCGGTTCACCCTTAAAGAAGCCCCGAAACGTTTCAGCGTTTTCGGGGCTTTTTTTGTTTTCGTCCGTCGGGAACCAGACACCTCTTTTCCCTTCTAAGCTTCTGGCAGATACCCAAGCCGCTTCGCCCCTCCAGGAGTTTCCCCATGTCGTTACGCCGTCTCGCCCTGCTGACTTTTTGTGTTGTGTTGGCCGCTTGCAGCAAGGTCAACCAAGAGAACTACGCAAAGCTGTCGGCCGGGATGCCAAAGGCCGAGGTGGAGTCGCTATTGGGTAAGCCAACGGATTGTTCCGGCGCACTGGGCATGTCCAGCTGCACCTGGGGCGATAAAAACAGCTTTATCAGCGTTCAATATGCCGGTGACAAGGTTCTGATGTTTTCCGGGCAAGGCCTGAAGTAAACCGGGGCGAGAGCCTACGGGAGAAGAAGAATGATGCGTTTTGTTTTGTTTCTTTGTGCCAGCCTGTTTTTGGCGGGCTGCGCCAGTCATTCTGGCGATGATCTGCAACCCAAGACCGCGAGCAACGTCAATCTGCATCGCTACCAGGGCACCTGGTATGAGCTGGCTCGCTTGCCGATGTACTTCCAGCGCAACTGCGCACAATCCGAAGCCCGCTACACCTTGCTGCCTGATGGCGACATGTCGGTGTTCAACCGTTGCCTAACCAACGAGTGGAAGTGGGAAGAAGCCCGAGGCACGGCCACGCCGCAAGTGCCGGGCAAGACCGATAAGCTTTGGGTCGAATTCAATAACTGGTTCACCGCGCTGTTACCGGGCGTCGCCAAGGGCGATTACTGGGTGTTGTACGTCAGCGATGACTACAAGACCGCCATCGTCGGCAGCCCAAGCCGTCGCTATATGTGGATTCTCTCGCGCACGCCGACGGTGAATGCCGACACTCGCGAAGACCTGCTGAGCAGGGCGCGTCAGCAAGGGTACGACACCACCCGATTGATCTGGCGTACGCCGGACAAGCAGATGGCCAAGAGTTCGCAGTAACCCTGGATCGCTACAAAATGTGGGAGGGGGTAAGCCCTCTCCCACATTGGTTATGGGCTACCGGTTAGCCCAACAAATCCTTCAGGACTTGCGTGAATGCACGGCGGCTATCTTCCTCCCCAGCATGCCGCCCATCGCGCACCACCCACTGGCCGTTGACCAGCACATCGCGCACCTGGCGATCACCGCCGGCAAATAACCAGCGATTGAGAATGCCATCCTCTGTGGCGGTTGCCAGGTACGGATCATTGCCGTCCAGCACGATCCAGTCCGCGCGTTTACCCACTTCCAACCGGCCTATCGGCTGTCCCAGCGCCTGGGCGCCACCGTCCAGTGCCGCATCGAATAAAGTGCGCCCAACCATCGGCTGATCGCTGCGATACAAGCGGTTGCGTCGCTGATCTCGTAGACGCTGGCCGTATTCCAGCCAACGCAGCTCTTCGACCACACTCAACGACACATGGCTGTCGGAGCCAATCCCCAGGCGCCCGCCCTGTGCAAGAAAATCCACCGCCGGGAAAATCCCATCGCCCAGGTTCGCTTCGGTGGTCAGGCACAGGCCGGCAATCGCGCGGCTCTTGGCCATGCGTTTAACTTCATCCGCGTTGGCGTGAGTGGCGTGCACCAGGCACCAGCGCTCATCGACTTCAACATGGTCATACAGCCATTGCAGCGGGCGCTTGCCGCTCCAGGCCAGGCAGTCGTCGACTTCCTTCTGTTGCTCGGCGATGTGGATATGCACCGGGCATGCCTTGTCGCTGGCGGCCAGAACTTCATTGATCTGTTGTGGCGTGACGGCGCGCAAGGAGTGCAAGCACAAGCCCAAATGCTGCGCCGGTTGTGCCGTCAGGATCGGTTGCAGTCGCGCTTGCAGATCCAGGTAGTTTTCCGTGCTGTTGATAAAGCGCCGCTGCCCGTCATTCGGCGCCTGGCCGCCAAACCCGGAATGGCTGTAGAGCACCGGTAGCAAGGTCAAGCCGATGCCGCTGGCGGCGGCCGCCTGGCTGATTTGTCGCGACAGTTCCGTGGGGTCGGCATAGGGCTGGCCCTGGGTGTCGTGATGCACGTAGTGAAATTCGGCGACTGAGGTGTAACCCGCTTTGAGCATTTCGATATACAGCTGACGTGCGATCACCTGGAGTTGCTCCGGGTTGATCCTGCCGACCATGCGGTACATCAGGTCGCGCCAGGTCCAGAAACTGTCGTTCGGGTTGCCGGCCACTTCCGCCAGGCCCGCCATGGCGCGTTGGAACGCGTGGGAATGCAGGTTGGGCATACCCGCCAACACCGGGCCTCTTAGCCGTTCGGCATGGTCTGCACTGGCATTGGACTCAACATGGGTCAGCAGGCCGTCGGCGCTGACCTCAAGACGTACATTGTTGGCCCATCCACTAGGCAGCAGCGCGCGTTCGGCGAAGAAAGCGGACATGATTAGAGCACCCCGGTCGTGTGTTTATTTGTATATACATATACAGACGTTTGCCTGCTCGGTAAACTCCGGCAATCTATGCATCTTTTCCTACTGCAAGGATCCCCCGTGCCGACTCCGCCCGCCAACTCTTCGCTGGCTGCCCACATGGACGAAAGTCCGGCGCCCTTGTATGCCCGCGTCAAACACATGATCAGCCAGCAAATCCTCAACGGTAACTGGCCGCCTCACTATCGCGTGCCATCGGAGAGCGAGCTGGTCAGCCAATTGGGCTTCAGCCGCATGACCATCAACCGCGCCCTGCGCGAGCTGACCGCCGAAGGTCTGTTGGTGCGCATGCAGGGCGTCGGCACCTTCGTCGCCGAGCCGAAAAGCCAGTCGGCGCTGTTCGAAGTGCACAACATCGCCGATGAAATCGCCTCCCGTGGCCACCGGCATACCTGTCAGGTCATCACCCTAGGCGAGGAGGCCGCCGGTTCCGAGCGCGCCGTCGCCCTGGAAATGCGCGAAGGCGGGCGGGTGTTTCATTCGTTGATCGTGCATTACGAAAACGACATACCCGTGCAAATCGAAGACCGTTTCGTCAACGCCCTGGTCGCACCGCAATACCTGCAACAGGATTTCACCCTGCAAACCCCCTACGCGTACCTCAACCAGGTAGCGCCGCTGACCGAAGGCGAGCATGTGGTGGAAGCCATTCTTGCCGACGCTTCTGAATGCCAGCTGCTGCAGATTGAACCCAGCGAGCCGTGCCTGTTGATTCGTCGTCGCACTTGGTCAGGCCGCCAACCGGTGACCGCCGCACGCTTAATCCACCCCGGTTCCCGTCACAGCCTGGAAGGACGTTTCAGCAAATGAGTGCAGTAAAAGTCTGGCGCGCCACCGAATACGTGCGCATGCCGTGGAAGAACGGCGGCGGCAGCACCGAAGAAATCGCCCGCGATGCTGGCGAGGGCTTGGAAGGCTTCGGCTGGCGCCTGTCGATTGCCGATATCGGCGAGTCGGGCGGGTTTTCCACCTTTGCCGGTTACCAGCGTGTGATCACCGTGATCAAAGGCGCAGGCATGGTGCTGACAGTGGATGGTGAGGAGCAGCGCGGGTTGTTACCGTTGCAACCGTTCGCCTTCAAGGGCGACAGCCAGGTTTCATGCCGCTTGATTACCGGGCCGATCCGCGACTTCAACCTGATCTACTCGCCCCAGCGTTACCATGCACGGTTGCAGTGGGTGGATGGTGTGCAGCACTTCTTCAGTACTGCGCAAACCGTGCTGGTGTTCAGTGTTGCGGATGAAGTGAAGGTGCTGGACCAGGTGTTGGGCCATCACGACTGCCTGCAAGTGGACGGTAACAGCGGCCTGCTGGATATTTCCGTCACGGGTCGCTGCTGCATCATCGAACTGACCCCGCGCGGTTAAACATGTGGGAGGGGGCAAGCCCCTCCCATATTTGTTTCTCACTGTTCTTGCTATCTGTTTCCAGGCCTCGCACCAATTTGTTACCGAACGCCCCAGCATGGCGCAAAACCCCGCTGTCGTGCCTCACCTCCCGCGCAATAAAACGTCTTCGTAAGAAATTTCATCATCCCTTGAAGCCTTAATTTCCAAGGCTCTCACGCGCTTTCAAAAAATAACCAAACATCTCGCTCGGAAAGTTGGCCGCTTGATTGCATATGCTTGTATGTACAAGTAAAGATGTGTGCGTAAGACCCTGCTTTGCACCATCCCTGTTCGCGCATCGATCGCCGAGGAGTTTGAGTTGTGACCAAGCCTACAAAATACCGTGACGTTGAAATCCGCGCCGCCCGCGGTAACAAGCTCACCGCCAAAAGCTGGCTGACCGAAGCGCCGCTGCGCATGCTGATGAACAACCTCGACCCGCAAGTGGCCGAGAACCCGAAAGAGCTGGTGGTGTACGGCGGTATCGGCCGTGCCGCGCGCAACTGGGAGTGCTACGACCAGATCGTCGAGAGCCTTACCCACCTGAACGACGACGAGACCCTGCTGGTGCAATCCGGCAAGCCGGTCGGCGTGTTCAAGACCCATAGCAACGCCCCGCGCGTGCTGATCGCCAACTCCAACCTGGTGCCGCACTGGGCCAGTTGGGAACACTTCAACGAGTTGGATGCCAAGGGCCTGGCCATGTACGGTCAGATGACCGCCGGCAGCTGGATCTATATCGGCAGCCAGGGCATCGTCCAGGGCACGTACGAAACCTTCGTCGAGGCCGGTCGCCAGCATTACGACAGCAATCTCAAAGGCCGTTGGGTGCTCACTGCCGGTCTCGGCGGCATGGGCGGCGCGCAGCCGCTGGCCGCGACCCTGGCCGGTGCTTGCTCGCTGAACATCGAGTGCCAGCAGGTCAGCATCGATTTCCGCCTGAACAGCCGTTACGTCGACGAGCAAGCCACCGACCTCGACGACGCGCTGGCCCGCATCGCCAAGTACACCCAGGAAGGCAAGGCCATCTCCATCGCGCTGCTGGGTAACGCAGCGGAAATCCTGCCGGAACTGGTCAAGCGCGGCGTGCGCCCGGACATGGTCACCGACCAGACCAGCGCCCACGACCCGCTCAATGGCTACTTGCCTGCTGGCTGGACCTGGGACGAGTACCGCGCCCGCGCCAAGACCGAACCCGCCGCCGTGATCAAGGCCGCCAAGCAGTCGATGGCTGTGCACGTCAAAGCCATGCTGGAATTCCAGAAGCAAGGCATCCCAACCTTCGACTACGGCAACAACATCCGTCAGATGGCCCAGGAAGAGGGCGTCGAAAACGCGTTCGACTTCCCAGGTTTCGTACCGGCCTACATCCGCCCGCTGTTCTGCCGTGGCATTGGCCCATTCCGCTGGGCGGCGCTGTCGGGCGACCCGCAGGACATCTACAAAACCGACGCCAAAGTCAAAGAGCTGATCCCCAACGACGCGCACCTGCACAACTGGCTGGACATGGCCCGCGAGCGCATCAGTTTCCAGGGCCTGCCGGCGCGTATCTGCTGGGTCGGCCTGGGCCAGCGCGCCAAGCTCGGCCTGGCGTTCAACGAAATGGTGCGCAGCGGTGAGCTGTCGGCACCGGTGGTAATCGGTCGCGACCACCTGGACTCCGGCTCGGTGGCCAGCCCGAACCGTGAAACCGAATCCATGCAGGACGGCTCCGACGCCGTGTCTGACTGGCCGCTGCTCAACGCCTTGCTCAACACCGCCAGCGGCGCCACCTGGGTTTCGCTGCACCACGGCGGCGGCGTCGGCATGGGCTTCTCGCAGCACTCGGGCATGGTGATCGTTTGCGACGGCACCGACGAAGCGGCCGAGCGCATCGCCCGCGTGCTGCACAACGACCCGGCCACCGGGGTGATGCGCCACGCAGACGCCGGTTACCAGATTGCTATCGATTGCGCCAAAGAGCAGGGCCTCAATCTTCCGATGATCAAGTAACCCAATGTGGGAGGGGCCGAGTCCTCTCCCACCGTTGATCGGCAGCGAACCCAAGACAATCCATCAGAGGTTGAAAGTAAATGGCTGACACGCGTGCAACCACCCCGTTGATCGAAAAGCGTTCGATCGATTACATCCCGGAAGCGGAAAGACACGGTCGTCTCTTGAGCCAGTTCACCTTGTGGATGGGCGCCAACCTGCAGATCACCGCCATCGTCACCGGGGCCCTGGCCGTGGTGTTGGGCGGTGATGTGTTCTGGTCGTTGATCGGTCTGTTGATCGGCCAACTGCTGGGCGGTGGCGTGATGGCGTTGCACGCGGCGCAAGGCCCCAAGCTGGGGCTGCCGCAGATGATCTCCAGCCGGGTGCAGTTCGGTGTCTACGGCGCGGCCATTCCGATCGTGCTGGTGTGCCTGATGTACCTGGGCTTCACCGCCACCGGCACGGTGCTGTCCGGGCAGGCGCTGGGCCAGCTGTTCGGGGTCAGCGACAGCGTCGGCATTCTGATCTTCGCCAGCGTCATTGTGCTGGTCACGGTGCTCGGCTACCGCGTGATCCACTTTATCGGGCGCGTGGCCAGTGTCATGGGGGTGATCGCCTTCGTGTACCTGTTCAGCCGTTTGATGAGCCAGACCGACGTGGGCGCGCTTCTGCAGATTCGCCACTTCAGCTGGAGCAGCTTCTTGCTCGCGGTGTCCCTGGCCGCGTCCTGGCAGATCGCGTTCGGCCCGTACGTGGCGGACTATTCGCGCTACTTGCCAAGCCGGACGTCGTCGGTGAAGACCTTCTTTGCCGCCGGTGCCGGTTCGGTGATCGGCGCCCAGGTGGCAATGGTTCTGGGCGTGTTCGCTGCTGCGTCGGCCAACGGTCAGTTCGCCGGTCATGAAGTGGCCTATATCGTCGGCCTGAGCGGCACCGGCGCCACGGCGGCGCTGCTGTACTTCAGCATCGCGTTCGGCAAGGTGACCATCTCCACCTTGAACTCCTACGGCAGCTTTATGTGCATCGCCACCATCATCAGCGGCTTTCGCGGCCACCTGCGGGTTACGCACTGGCAGCGCCTGGCCTTTGTGCTGGCGATTGTCGGCGCGGCGACCTTGATCGCCTTGCTCGGCCAGCACTCGTTCCTGGGGGCGTTCAAGTCATTCATCCTGTTCCTGCTGGCATTCTTCACGCCCTGGAGCGCAGTGAATCTGGTGGACTACTACTGCATCACCCGTGAGCGCTATGACGTGCCGGCCTTGGCGGACCCGAATGGCCGTTACGGTCGCTGGAACCTGTTGGGGATCAGCGTCTATGTGTTCGGTGTGTTGGTGCAACTGCCGTTTATCTCCACCAAGTTCTACACCGGCCCGCTGGTGGATGTGCTCGGTGGCGTGGATATTTCTTGGATCATCGGCCTGGTCGTGCCGGGCGCGCTGTACTACCTGTGCGCGAAAAAATGGCACGCCGCCGTGCCCGATCACCTGATTCTGCCGCCTGAGCAGAGCAGCGTTGTACAACCTAAAACAAGCGGGACCGGTCGCGCTGCGGCGCAGGCCTGACTGGACGTGGACAGGGCTGGATGCCTCTTGACTGCCGTAAGCCCATTCATGATTAGGAGCGTCACACAATGAAATCGAACAAGACCCTGCTGACCACCGTGCTTTCCCTGGGCCTGCTGGCCAGCGCCGGCGCCACCCAGGCGGCCGGTTGGTGCGAGTCCGGCAAACCGGTGAAATTCGCCGGCCTGAACTGGGAAAGCGGCATGTTGCTAACCGATATCCTGCAAACCGTGCTGGAAAAAGGCTACGACTGCAAAACCGATAGCCTGCCGGGTAACTCCATCACCATGGAAAACGCCCTGAGCAGCAACGATATCCAGGTGTTCGCCGAAGAGTGGGTCGGCCGCAGCGAAGTGTGGAACAAGGCCGAGAAGGCCGGCAAAGTGGTTGGCGTCGGTGCTCCGGTGGTGGGGGCTGTCGAAGGCTGGTACGTGCCGCGCTATGTGGTCGAAGGCGACGCCAAGCGCAAGCTGGAAGCCAAGGCGCCGGGCCTGAAAAACATCGCTGACCTGGGCCAGTACGCCGCCGTGTTCAAGGACCCGGAAGAGCCGTCCAAAGGCCGTTTCTACAACTGCCCGGCCGGTTGGACCTGCGAGCTGGACAACAGCGAAATGCTCAAGAGCTACGGCCTGGAAAGTTCCTACACCAACTTCCGCCCAGGCACCGGCCCGGCGTTGGACGCGGCAGTGCTGTCGAGCTACAAGCGCGGCGAGCCGATCCTGTTCTACTACTGGTCGCCGACGCCGCTGATGGGCCAGGTCGACCTGGTGAAACTGGAAGAAAAACCCGGTGTGGATAAGAGCGTGAGTATCAAGGTGGGCCTGTCCAAGACCTTCCACGAGCAAGCGCCGGAACTGGTGGCCGTGCTGGAAAAGGTCAACCTGCCGATCGACCTGCTGAACCAGAACCTGGGCCGCATGGCCAAGGAGCGCATCGAGTCGCCGAAGCTGGCCAAAATCTTCCTCAAGGAACACCCTGAAGTCTGGCACGCCTGGGTGAGCGACGAGGCTGCCAAGAAAATCGACGCGGCCTTGTAGGTCGAGCGTGCCCGGCTACCCTGAGAGGCAGCCGGGCGCCTGGCCACACCCCACTGGATCGAGAGCACGCTATGTTTCCTGAGAGTTTTACCTTTTCCATCGCCGACTGGGTCAACGGTTGGGTGGATTCACTGGTCACCAACTACGGCGATGTGTTCCGGCACATCTCCGACACCCTGCTATGGGCTATCGTCAACCTGGAGGGCCTGCTACGCGCCGCGCCCTGGTGGTTGATGCTGGCCATTGTCGGCGCCGTTGCCTGGCACGCCACCCGTAAAGTGCTGACTACGGCGGTGATCGTTGGGTTGTTGTTCCTGGTAGGCGCCGTCGGCTTATGGGACAAACTGATGCAGACCCTGGCGCTGATGCTGGTCGCTACGGTGATCTCGGTGTTGATCGGCATCCCGCTGGGCATCTTGTCGGCACGTAGCAATCGCCTGCGTTCGGTGCTGATGCCGTTGCTGGACATCATGCAAACCATGCCCAGCTTCGTGTACCTGATCCCGGTGCTGATGCTGTTCGGCCTGGGCAAAGTGCCGGCGATTTTCGCCACGGTGATCTACGCCGCGCCGCCGCTGATTCGCCTAACGGACCTGGGCATTCGCCAGGTCGACGGCGAAGTCATGGAAGCCATCAACGCCTTCGGCGCCAACCGCTGGCAGCAACTGTTCGGCGTGCAACTGCCGCTGGCGCTGCCGAGCATCATGGCTGGTATCAACCAGACCACCATGATGGCGTTGTCGATGGTGGTGATCGCCTCGATGATCGGCGCCCGTGGCCTGGGTGAAGATGTATTAGTCGGCATCCAGACCCTCAACGTCGGCCGTGGCCTCGAAGCCGGGTTGGCAATCGTGATTCTCGCAGTGGTCATCGACCGCATCACCCAGGCCTACGGTCGTCCACGGCATGAGGCGAGCAAATGACTACTGTCAGCAAAATCGAAGTAAAAAACGTCTTTAAGATTTTCGGCAATCGCGCCAAGGACGCGCTCTCGCTGATCGGCCAGGGCAAGACCAAGGACCAGGTACTGGCCGAGACCGGCTGCGTGGTCGGCGTCAACGACCTGTCCCTGAGCATCGGCACTGGCGAAATCTTTGTGATCATGGGCCTGTCCGGTTCGGGCAAGTCGACCCTGGTGCGCCACTTCAACCGCCTGATCGACCCCACCAGCGGCGCGATCCTGGTGGACGGCGAAGACATCCTGCAACTGGACATGGAAGCCCTGCGCCAATTCCGTCGCCACAAGATCAGCATGGTGTTCCAGAGCTTCGGCTTGCTGCCTCACAAAAACGTGCTCGACAACGTCGCCTACGGCCTCAAGGTGCGCGGCGAAAGCAAGCAGGTGTGCGCCGAGCGCGCGCTGCACTGGATCGACACCGTGGGCCTGAAGGGCTACGAAAACAAATACCCGCACCAGCTCTCCGGCGGCATGCGCCAACGGGTGGGCCTGGCCCGTGCCCTGGCGGCCGACACCGACATCATCCTGATGGACGAAGCCTTCAGCGCCCTCGACCCGCTGATCCGCGCCGAGATGCAGGACCAGTTGCTGGAGCTGCAGAAGACCCTGCACAAGACCATCGTGTTTATCACCCACGACCTCGACGAAGCCGTGCGCATCGGCAACCGCATCGCGATTCTCAAGGACGGCAAGCTGATCCAGGTCGGCACCCCGCGCGAGATCCTGCATTCGCCGGCGGATGAGTATGTAGATAGGTTCGTTCAGCGGCGGGCGGCGGTAGTCTGACCCAGATCCTGTGGTGAGGCTGCTGGCCTTATCGGGAGCAAGCTCCCTCCCACATTTGATCGGGTTCACACTGCCCCAATGTGGGAGGGGGCTTGCCCCCGATGAGGCCGGCAAAGCTGTAGAGAATATGAAGAGGTCAACAATGTCCCAGGCACCAAAAATCACCATCGCCGACACGCCATTGCGCTGGCAGGACGTGGTCGCCGTGGCCCGCCATGGCGCGCGGCTCGAACTGTCGACCCAGGCCTGGGCGCGGATCGATAACGCCCAGGCCATCGTGCAGCGCATCGTCAGCAGCGGTGAGCGCGCCTACGGCGTGAACACCGGGCTGGGGGCGCTGTGCAATGTGTCGCTGCAAGGCGAGCAACTCAGCCAATTGTCGCGCAATACCTTGCTTAGCCATGCCTGCGGCGTCGGCCCGGTGCTGAGCGACGAACAGACCCGCGCGATCATCTGCGCGGCCCTCGTCAACTACAGCCACGGCCATTCCGGCCTGCACCCTCAAGTGGTGGGGGCACTGCTGGCGCTGCTCAACCATGGCATCACCCCGCAGGTGCCGTCCCAGGGTTCGGTGGGTTATCTGACCCATATGGCCCACGTCGGCGTGGCGTTGCTGGGTGTCGGCAATGTGAGCTATCGCGGCGGCATTGTCTCGGCGCAGCAAGCCTTGCTGGCCGAAGGTTTGCAGCCCGTTGAGCTTGGCGCCAAGGACGGTCTGTGCCTGGTCAACGGCACGCCGTGCATGACCGGCCTGAGCTGCCTGGCCCTGGCCGATGCCCATCATCTGCTGCAGTGGGCCGACGTGATCGGCGCCATGAGCTTCGAGGCCCAGCGCGGTCAGCTCGATGCGTTCGACGCAACCATTATCGCCCTCAAGCCCCACCCAGGCATGCAGTTGGTGGGCGCCAACCTGCGCGCGTTGCTCGACGGCAGCGAGGTGATCGCCGCCAGCCAGGGCATACGCACCCAAGATGCCCTGAGCCTGCGCTCGATCCCGCAAATCCATGGTGCGACGCGTGACCAGGTGGCGCACGCCACCCAGCAGATCGAGACCGAACTCAACAGCGTCACCGATAACCCACTGGTGCTCGGCACACCGGACAACTACCGCGTGGTGTCCCAGGCCAACCCTCACGGGCAGTCGGTCGCGCTGGCGGCGGATATGCTCGCCATCGCCATGGCCGAAATCGGCTCGGTGGCCGAGCGCCGCCTGGATCGCTTGATCAACCCCCATGTCAGTGGCCTGCCGGCGTTTCTGGTAAGCAACCCCGGGGTCAACTCCGGCATGATGATCGTGCAGTACGTCGCCGCGTCGTTGTGTGGGCAGAATCGCCAACTGGCGCAGCCGGCGGTGCTCGACAATTTCGTCACCTCGGGCCTGCAGGAAGACCACCTCAGCATGGGCACCAATGCCGCGCTCAAGCTGCACCAGGTGTTGGCCAACGTGACCCAGATCCTCGCCATCGAGTACTTGCTGGCGGCCCAGGCTTTTGAATTTCTAAAAAACCAGCGCTTCGGCACCGGCACCGAGCGTGCCTGGCGTTTGCTGCGCGAACAGATCCCGCCCTATGAGCAGGACCGCTGGCTGGCGCCGGACATTGCGACCGCCGCCGCACTGCTCAAGGACAGCGCTTTGCTGCATCAAGCATTTCCCCATTTGCACTGAACAATAATTCCAAAGGAGCATCACTGTGACTGCGCTAAACCTGATTCCGGGCCAACTGAGCCTCGCCCAACTGCGGGCTATCTACCAGCAGCCGGTAACCCTCAGCCTGGATGCCAGCGCATCGGCGCAGATCGACGCCAGCGTGGCCTGTGTCGAGCAAATCCTCGCCGAAAACCGCACCGCCTACGGCATCAACACCGGCTTCGGCCTGCTGGCCTCCACGCGCATCGCCAGCGAAGACCTGGAAAACCTCCAACGCTCCCTGGTGTTGTCCCACGCCGCCGGTGTCGGCGAGCCGATCAGCGACGCACTGGTGCGACTGGTGATGGTGCTCAAGGTCAACAGCCTCAGCCGTGGTTTCTCCGGCATCCGTCGCGTGGTGATCGATGCACTGATCGCGCTGATCAACGCCGAGGTCTACCCGCATATTCCGTTGAAAGGTTCCGTGGGCGCGTCCGGTGACTTGGCGCCCCTGGCCCACATGTCTCTGGTGCTGCTCGGCGAAGGCAAGGCGCGCTACAAAGGCGAATGGCTTGAAGCAAAAGACGCGCTCAAGGTCGCTGGCCTTGCGCCGCTGACCCTGGCGGCGAAGGAAGGCCTGGCGCTGCTTAACGGCACCCAAGTGTCCACCGCCTATGCCTTGCGTGGCCTGTTCGAAGGTGAAGACCTGTTCGCCGGTGCCTTGGCGTGCGGCGGTCTAACCGTGGAAGCGGTGCTGGGCTCGCGCTCGCCGTTCGATGCGCGCATCCATGCGGCTCGCGGTCAGCGTGGGCAGATCGATGCGGCGGCGGCCTACCGTGATCTGCTGGGCGAAAGCAGCCAGGTGTCGCAGTCGCACCAGAACTGCGACAAGGTGCAGGATCCGTATTCCCTGCGTTGCCAGCCGCAAGTGATGGGCGCCTGCCTGACCCAGTTGCGCCAGGCTGCCGAAGTGCTGGTGGTGGAAGCCAACGCCGTATCGGATAACCCACTGGTCTTTGCCGCCGAGGGTGATGTGATCTCCGGCGGTAACTTCCATGCCGAACCGGTGGCCATGGCCGCCGACAACATGGCGCTGGCCATCGCCGAAATCGGTTCACTCAGTGAGCGACGTATCTCGCTGATGATGGACAAGCACATGTCCCAGTTGCCGCCGTTCCTGGTGGGCAATGGCGGGGTCAACTCCGGTTTCATGATCGCCCAGGTCACCGCCGCCGCATTGGCCAGCGAGAACAAGGCGCTGGCCCATCCCCATAGCGTCGACAGCCTGCCGACCTCGGCCAACCAGGAAGACCACGTGTCGATGGCTCCGGCGGCCGGCAAGCGTCTGTGGGAAATGGCCGAAAACACCCGTGGCATCCTTGCCGTGGAATGGCTGGCGGCGTGCCAGGGCCTGGATCTGCGCGAAGGCTTGAAAACCTCCCCCAAGCTGGAAAAGGCCCGGGGCATCCTCCGCAGCCAAGTGGCGTTTTACGACAAGGACCGCTTCTTCGCCCCGGACATCCTCGCCGCCAGCGAACTGCTCGCCAGCCGCTGCCTGAATGAGCTGGTCCCGGGCCAGTTGCTGCCGAGCCTGTAACCCAAGGAGTGTCGGATGAAAACCCTTTGGCAACACTGCCACGTCGCAACCATGGCCCAGGGCAAGTACTCGATCATCGAGGATGCGGCCATGGTCACCGCCGGTTCGCTGATCGAGTGGATCGGCCCGCGCAGCCAGGCGCCCAGCGTGGATTACGCCCAGGTTCATAATCTGCAAGGCGCGTGGGTGACCCCTGGGCTGATCGATTGCCATACCCACACGGTGTTTGGTGGCAATCGCAGCGGTGAGTTCGAGCAACGCCTTGAAGGCGTGAGCTATGCCGAGATCGCGGCGCAGGGCGGTGGGATTGCCAGCACCGTACGCGCCACCCGCGCCGCCAGTGAAGATGAACTGTTCGCCAGCGCCCATAAGCGCCTGCGCAGTTTGTTGCGTGACGGCGTGACCACGGTGGAAATCAAATCCGGCTACGGCCTCGATTTGGCCAGCGAGCGCAAATTGCTGCGGGTGATTCGCCGTCTCGGTGAGGCGCTGCCGGTCAGCGTGCGCGCCACTTGCCTGGCCGCCCATGCCTTGCCGCCGGAGTACAAGGACCGCGCCGACGACTACATTGAGCATATCTGCCAGGAGATGCTGCCGGCCCTGGCGGCCGAAGGCCTGGTGGATGCGGTGGATGCGTTTTGCGAATACCTGGCGTTTTCCCCGGCACAAGTGGCGCGAGTGTTTGACGTCGCGCAGCAACTCGGCCTGCCGGTGAAGCTGCACGCCGAACAGTTGTCCTCTTTGCACGGCTCCAGCCTGGCGGCGCGTTACCAAGCGTTGTCCGCCGATCACCTGGAATTCATGACCGAAGAAGACGCCATCGCTATGGCCGCCGCCGGCACCGTCGCGGTACTGCTGCCAGGGGCGTTCTACTTTCTGCGCGAAACCCAGTTGCCGCCCATGGAGGCCCTGCGCAAGCACGGTGTGAAAATCGCCATCGCCAGCGACCTCAACCCCGGCACCTCGCCGGCGCTGTCTGTGCGCCTGATGCTGAACATGGCCTGCACCTTGTTCCGCATGACCCCGGAAGAAGCCCTGGCCGGCGCTACCCAACATGCGGCCAGCGCGCTGGGCATGGGCGACACACATGGTTCGCTGGAAGTGGGCAAGGTCGCGGATTTTGTCGCCTGGCAGATCGATCGTCCGGCCGACCTGGCTTACTGGCTGGGCGGCGAACTGGATAAACGCGTCGTGCGCCATGGCGTCGATGTCAACGTTTAAGGAGTACCGTTGTGGATAACGTTCTGAACTTCAAGCAAGGCCGCACACCGCTGCTGATCAGCATGCCCCACGCCGGGCTGCGCCTCACGCCTGCGGTAAAGGCCGGGCTGATCCCCGAGGCGCAGAGCCTGCCGGACACCGATTGGCATATCCCTTTGCTGTATGACTTTGCCGAGCAATTGGGTGCCAGCACCTTGTCGGCGGAGTATTCGCGGTTTGTCATCGATCTGAACCGACCGTCCGACGACACGCCGCTGTATGCCGGCGCCACCACCGGCCTGTACCCCAAAACCCTGTTCGATGGCGTGCCTTTGTTTGTCGAAGGCCAGGAGCCGTCCGAGGAGGAACGGGCGACCTACCTGCAGAAAATCTGGGGCCCCTACCACCGCGCGCTGCAAGAAGAGTTGGCGCGGCTCAAGGCTGAGTTCGGCTATGCGTTGCTGTTCGATGCGCACTCGATTCGCTCGGTGATCCCGCATCTGTTTGACGGCAAACTGCCGGACTTCAACCTCGGCACCTTCAACGGCGCGGCATGCGACCCGGAACTGGCCGGCCAGCTCGAAGCCATTTGCGCCAGGCACACGCAGTACACCCATGTGCTTAACGGGCGCTTCAAGGGCGGGCATATCACCCGGCATTACGGCAACCCGGCCGAGAATATCCACGCCGTGCAACTGGAGTTGTGCCAGAGCACCTATATGGAGGAGTTCGAACCGTTCAAGTACCGCGCGGACCTGGCTGAGCCGACGCGAGTGGTATTGAAGCAGTTGCTCGAAGGTTTGTTGGACTGGGGACGCAAGCGCTACGGCTAGGGAGGATCTACAGCGTTGGCCTTACCCTAAGCCAAATACAGTTCCAACTGTGGGAGGGGGCTTGCCCCCGATAGCCATAGGTATCTACATAAGTCTCAAAGGTTGAAATAACTCTGTGGTGAGCGAGCCCGCTCACCACTGCCAAGCCCTCATCCCAAGCCTTGCTTACCTGGGGAGCGAAGGGCTGACACAGGTCTAAGCGCTCAAGGACATGCTCATTGCACAATTCGGGTTTATAGTGCCAGACGGCAGAATAATAGACGTCCCCCCAGGGATGAACCCGACCCCCTACGGAGCGCGCAATGCAGACTTGGTACCCGCAGATCAAACCCTACGCCCGGCACGATCTGGCCGTCGATGACACCCATACCCTGTACGTCGATGAAAGTGGCTCTCCCGAAGGCTTGCCCGTTGTATTCATCCATGGTGGCCCTGGCGCCGGTTGCGACGCCCAGAGCCGCTGCTATTTCGACCCCAACCTGTACCGCATCGTAACCTTCGACCAGCGCGGTTGCGGTCGCTCCACGCCACGCGCCAGCCTGGAAAACAACACCACCTGGGACCTGGTCGCCGACATGGAGCGCATCCGCGAGCACCTGGGCATCGATAAATGGGTGCTGTTCGGTGGCTCCTGGGGGTCGACCCTGGCCCTGGCCTACGCGCAAACCCATCCCGAGCGCGTGCATGGCCTGATCGTGCGCGGCATCTTCCTGGCCCGTCCGCAGGACATCCACTGGTTCTATCAGGAAGGCGCGAGTCGCTTGTTCCCGGATTACTGGCAGGACTACATCGCGCCGATCCCGGCCGATGAGCGTCACGACATGATCGCGGCCTATCACAAGCGCCTCACCGGTAACGACCAGATCGCCCAGATGCACGCGGCCAAGGCGTGGTCCGGCTGGGAAGGGCGCATGCTCGGCTTGTGCCCGAGCCCGCAGCATGTGGAGCGGTTTTCCGAGCCGCAGCGGGCGTTGTCGATTGCGCGCATCGAGTGCCATTACTTCACTAACCACTCGTTCCTGGAACCCAACCAACTGATCCGTGACATGCATAAGATTGCGCACCTGCCTGGCGTAATCATCCATGGGCGCTACGATATGATCTGCCCGTTGGATAACGCTTGGGAATTGCACCAGGCGTGGCCCAACAGCGAGCTGCAGGTGATCCGCGAGGCGGGGCATGCGGCGTCCGAGCCTGGCATCACCGACGCGCTGGTGCGCGCGACCGGCGAAATGGCCCGGCGTTTGCTCGACCTGCCGCCTGAAGAAGCATGAAGGGGCTGCTGCAACGGGTGCGTGGTGCCCGGGTCGAGGTAGCAGGTGAAATCGTAGGGGCCATCGATCAGGGGTTGCTGGTGCTGGTGGCCGTCGAGCCTTCAGATACCCCTGAGAGTGCCGACAAATTGCTGCACAAGTTGCTGAACTATCGGGTGTTCAGCGATGACGAAGGCAAGATGAACCTGTCGCTCAAGGACATTGACGGCGGTTTGCTGCTGGTCTCGCAATTCACCCTGGCGGCGGATACCAAGAGCGGCTTGCGGCCCAGCTTCTCCACGGCGGCCCCTCCGGCCCTGGGAGCGGCGCTTTTTGAGCACTTGCTGTTACAAGCGCAACAATTGCATGGCAGGGTGGCGTCGGGGCGTTTTGGCGCGGATATGCAGGTGCATTTGGTCAATGATGGCCCTGTGACCTTCCTCTTGCAGACGTGAATGTATTGAAAACGACTTTTAATGCTTAAAAACGCAGGATTTCGCTACAAATACTTCGTTGCCCCTGATGCGTTGTCTCGCGGGCTACTAGATAATCGCGCGCTACGGGGATCAGCGTTGTTTGGTCCATTTTTGACTTAGGTAGAGACTTGTCCGACAACCATTGGGGAATCATTTTGACCCAGGGGAGTCGGAACAATGCTCGCCAACCTGGCATATAGATAGCTGGCCGTTGGTTTTTTGATCTGTTTTCGGCGAGGGTTGCTCGTGATTGTTAGTCCCTGTAATGCACCAAAATTGTCTGCCAAACGGTTACGAAACGCACTGGTGACGGGCTCTGCCCTGTTTTGCCTGTTCGGCGCGGGTCAACTGTGGGCATTCAGTCTGGATGATGTGTCGGCCAAGGCGAAAGAGCTGGCCGGGCAGAAGTACGAAGCTCCGCGCAGCAATCTGCCGAACGAATTCCGCGAAATGAAGTTTGCGGACTATCAGAAAATTCGTTTCCGCAATGAAAAAGCCGAGTGGGCCGATCAGAACACCCCGTTCAAGCTGTCCTTCTATCACCAGGGTATGCACTTCGATACGCCGGTGAAAATCAACGAAGTCACCGCTGACAGCGTTCAGGAAATCAAATACGACCCGTCGCGTTTCGATTTCGGTGATGTGAAATTCGATCCTAAGGCCACCGAACAACTGGGTTATGCCGGTTTCCGTGTTCTGTTCCCGATCAATAAGAGCGACAAGCAAGACGAAATCATGACCATGCTCGGCGCCAGCTACTTCCGCGTCGTGGGCAAGGACCAGGTCTATGGCCTGTCCGCCCGTGGCATGGCGATCGACACTGCGCTGCCGTCCGGCGAAGAATTCCCGCGGTTCACCGAGTTCTGGATCGAGCGTCCAAAGCCGGGTGACAAGCACCTGGTGATCTTTGCCCTGCTGGATTCGCCGCGCGCGACCGGCGCCTATCGCCTGATCCTGCGTCCGGGCACCGACACTGTGGTCGACGTCAAATCCCAGATGTTCCTGCGCGACAAGGTCAGCAAACTCGGGGTGGCCCCGCTGACCAGCATGTTCCTGTTCGGCGCGAACCAGCCGTCCAAAGTGCTCAACTACCGTCGCGAACTGCACGACTCCAGCGGTCTGTCGATCCATGCCGGCAACGGCGAGTGGATCTGGCGTCCACTGAACAACCCTAAACACCTGTCGGTCAGCAATTTCAGCGTAGAGAACCCGCGCGGTTTCGGCCTGCTGCAACGTGGTCGCAACTTCAGCCACTACGAAGACCTGGACGACAACTACGACAAGCGCCCAAGCGCCTGGATCGAACCTGAAGGCGACTGGGGCAAGGGCTCCGTGGACCTGGTTGAGATCCCGACCGCCGACGAGACCAACGACAACATCGTTGCGTTCTGGAGCCCGGAAAAACTGCCGGAAGTCGGTCAGCCGCTGGACGTAGCCTACCGCCTGCACTGGACTCTGGACGACGCCGCGTTCCATTCGCCGGACAGTGCCTGGGTCAAGCAGACCCTGCGTTCCACCGGTGACGTCAAGCAATCCAACCTGATCCGTCAGCCGGATGGCAGCGTCGCTTACCTGGTGGACTTCGAAGGCCCGTCCCTGAAGAAACTGCTGCCGGACGCGCCTGTGCGCAGCCAGGTGAGCGTGGGTGACAACGCTGAACTGGTTGAAAACAGCGTGCGTTACAACGAGCACACCAAAGGCTGGCGCCTGACCCTGCGCATGAAGATCAAGGACCCGAGCAAACCGACCGAAATGCGTGCCGCCCTGGTGCAGGACGTTGCTCAGCCAGAGCCTGAGCATGTGTCGACCCAGGTCCTCAAGGCCGACAAGGTATTGGCCAAGCAACACGAGAAACAGGCCAAGAAAGACGCCAAAGACAAGGAAGCCAAGCAGCCAGAAGCTGTCCCAGCCACGCCGGAGCCGATCAAGACCGAACAGGTCCTGACCGAAACCTGGAGCTATCAGTTGCCTGCCGATGAGTAATTCTCAAGTCCAGCCAGAGACTCTGTCCGAGTATCTGGCGCATCTTCCGATGACTGCAGAGCAGCGCGCCGAACTGGCGGGCTGCTCCTCCTTCGCCGAATTGCATCAACGCCTGTCGTCCGCGACCTTCGACGAACCGGTCGACGCCGCTCAAGCGTCGGTGGGTCGCCGGTTGACCCTCAGCACGGCCGAAGAGCTGCAAGACGCCGAAATGCTTGCGGTCGATGCTGCCGGTCGCGTATGCCTCAAAGCCACGCCGCCGATCCATCGCACCCGGGTGGTGCCGGAGCCGTGGCGCACCAATATTCTGGTGCGCGGCTGGCGCCGCCTCACCGGGCGCAGCAACCCGCCCAAACCGCCGAAGGATGAACGGGTATTGCCGGCCGCGCGCTGGCGCACCGTCGGTTCGATCCGTCGCTATATCCTGTTGGTGCTGATGCTCGGCCAGACCATCGTGGCCGGCTGGTACATGAAAGGCATCATGCCGTACCAGGGCTGGTCGCTGGTGGACTTCGACGAAATCCGCAATCAGACCCTGCTGCAGACCGCCACCCAGGTGCTGCCTTACGCCCTGCAAACCAGCATCCTGATCATGTTTGGGATTTTGTTCTGCTGGGTGTCGGCCGGTTTCTGGACAGCGCTGATGGGCTTCCTGGAGTTGCTCACTGGCCACGATAAATACCGGATCTCCGGTAAAAGTGCCGGCAACGAGCCGATCCCGAAAGACGCTCGCACCGCGCTGGTGATGCCGATCTGTAACGAAGACGTGCCCCGGGTATTCGCCGGCCTGCGCGCCACGTTCGAATCGGTGGCCGCGACCGGTGACCTGGACCGCTTCGACTTTTTCGTGCTCAGCGACAGTAACGACGCCGACATCTGCATCGCCGAGCAGCAGGCCTGGCTCGACGTGTGCCGCGAAGCCGGTGGCTTCGGCAAGATCTTCTATCGCCGTCGCCGTCGTCGCGTAAAACGTAAGAGCGGCAACCTCGACGACTTCTGCCGTCGTTGGGGCGGTGACTACAAATACATGGTGGTCCTCGACGCCGACAGCGTGATGAGCGGCGAATGCCTGACCAGCCTGGTGCGCCTGATGGAAGCCACGCCGGATGCCGGGATTATCCAGACCGCGCCGCGTGCGTCGGGCATGGACACCCTGTATGCGCGCATGCAGCAGTTCGCCACTCGTGTATATGGCCCGCTGTTCACCGCTGGCCTGCACTTCTGGCAGCTGGGTGAATCCCACTATTGGGGTCACAACGCAATCATCCGCATGAAGCCGTTTATCGAGCACTGCGCCCTGGCGCCGTTGCCGGGTAAAGGCGCGTTCGCTGGTTCCATCCTGTCCCACGACTTCGTAGAAGCGGCGCTGATGCGTCGGGCCGGCTGGGGCGTGTGGATTGCCTACGACCTGCCGGGCAGCTATGAAGAACTGCCGCCGAACCTGTTGGACGAACTCAAGCGTGACCGTCGCTGGTGCCACGGCAACCTGATGAACTTCCGTCTGTTCCTGGTTAAAGGCATGCACCCGGTGCACCGTGCGGTGTTCCTGACCGGCGTGATGTCCTACCTGTCGGCGCCGTTGTGGTTCCTGTTTCTGGTGCTGTCCACCGCGTTGCTGGCGGTGAACACCCTGATGGAGCCGCAGTACTTCATGGCGCCGCGCCAGTTGTACCCGCTGTGGCCGCAATGGCATCCGGACAAAGCAGTGGCGTTGTTCTCCACCACTATCGTGCTGCTGTTCCTGCCTAAATTGCTGAGCATCATCCTGATCTGGGCCAAAGGCGCGAAGGAGTTCGGCGGCAAGTTCAAGGTCACGATGTCCATGCTGCTGGAAATGCTGTTTTCCATGCTGCTGGCGCCGGTGCGGATGATTTTCCACACCCGTTTCGTGCTCGCCGCGTTCCTCGGCTGGGCCGCGACCTGGAATTCGCCAAAGCGTGATGACGACTCCACCACCTGGGGTGAAGCGTTCAAGCGCCACGGCACGCAAACCTTGCTGGGCTTCCTGTGGGCCCTGCTGGTGGTGTGGTTGAACCCAAGCTTCCTGTGGTGGCTGGTGCCGATTGTCGGGTCGCTGATGTTGTCGATCCCGGTGTCGGTGATCTCCAGTCGGGTGAACCTGGGCCTCAAGTCCCGTGACGAGAGCCTGTTCCTGATCCCTGAGGAATACAATCCGCCCCAGGCGCTGGTGTCGACCGACAAGTACACCCACGAAAACCGTTGGCACGCCCTGCACGACGGCTTCGTGCGCTCGGTGGTCGACCCGCAGCAGAACGCCCTGGCCTGTGCCTTGGCGACGTCGCGTCACGGTCAGGCCGAGCCGATCGAGTACCTGCGTGCCGAACGCGTGCGCCATGCGCTGAAAGTCGGCCCCGCCGGCCTCAACAATGCCGAACGTGTGGCCTTGCTCAGTGATCCGGTGGCCCTGGCCCGCCTGCACGAGCTGGTCTGGAGCGAAGGGCACGCCGAGTGGCTCGCCGCCTGGCGTGAGTCGATCAAGGCTGACCCGCACGCGCCGTTGCTGCCTCTGCAACCGCTGTCGTCCCAGGCCCAACCGGCCTGATTCAAACACCCCCGAGGGCTTACCTCGGGGGTGTTTCAAGCGCTTTTCCTACAACGATTTCTTTCCCTCCAAAAGCTAGCTAACTCCTTGTAATTT
The DNA here is from genome assembly GCF_001029595.1 of Pseudomonas sp. ARP3. Taxonomy (NCBI): domain Bacteria; kingdom Pseudomonadati; phylum Pseudomonadota; class Gammaproteobacteria; order Pseudomonadales; family Pseudomonadaceae; genus Pseudomonas; species Pseudomonas sp. ARP3. Next base: position 318,465 of record NZ_LEKF01000002.1, on the reverse strand, counting down.
CGAAACAAAATACCCCTGCCAAGGGCGTATTGACGTGCCCGTGGCTGGGATAGGATCGCCCCCCAATTCGTTTCGGCCACAGGGGGATTCATGATCAAAAGGTATTGTGCGGCGTTGCTGCTGAGCGCCGTCGCCTGGGTACAACAGGACGTGCAGGCAGGCGCTATAGACGATGCTGTACGGCGCGGTGTGCTGAAAGTGGGCACCACTCCCACCTATGTGCCCTTCGAAATGACCGATAAGCAGGGGCGTATCGTCGGCTTTGAAATTGACCTGCTCACGGTCATGAGCCAGGCCATGGGCGTGGAGCTTGAACTGGTCTCGGTGCCTTACACCGAGTTGGTACCGGGGTTGCTGGCCAGAAAGTTCGACATGATCGGCAGTGGCATGACCGTGACCCAGGAGCGCAACCTGAAGCTCAACTTCAGCGACTCCTTCATTGTGGTAGGCCAAACCGTGTTGCTGCATCCCAGCCTGGTCGGCAAGGTCACCAGTGTTGAAGACCTGGACGATCCCCATTACCGCATCGCCACCACCGAAGGCACCACCGGCGAAGCCGCGGCGCGGCGCTTTTTGGGGGCGGCGCGATTGAGCCGTTTCGCCACCCCGGAGGAGGGTGTGCGCCACGTGGTGGATGGCAAGGCCGATGCGTTTATCCACGATGCGCCCTATAACCTGATCGCCCTGAGCCGTGCGGAAAACAGTGCTTTGCTCTTGCTGGAGCAGCCGTTCACCTTCGAACCGCTGGCCTTTGGTTTGAAGAAAGGCGACTTCGACAGCCTCAACTGGATCAATCATTTCTTGAATCAGGTCGCCCAGGACGGCACCTACGATCGCCTGCATGACAAGTGGTTCAAGGACACGGACTGGCTGGCGGAAATCGATTGAAAGTCATAACTGCTTACACAACAGTTATCTGCCTTCATGACCTGGGCGCGTGTCTACCCCCTGTGCTGGATCGTCGCGTTGTGGGGTTTTTCTGACATGCGCAATAACAATTACCCGTGAAACCTTTGTGACCGGCAGTGAGTGGGTTAGGATCGCACCCCGAAATGGCGCAGCCCTTTTGTGCGCCGACCTTATAAGAATCGTTCAGGGGACTTGATGATGAAAAAGTATCTTTCGATGCTGCTGCTAGGCGTCACCGCACTGGTCGCGGCCACTGCGGCCCAGGCCGGCGCCATCGACGATGCGGTCAAGCGCGGCACGCTGAAAGTCGGGATGGACCCGACTTACATGCCGTTCGAAATGACGGACAAGCGCGGCGAAATCATCGGTTTCGAAGTCGACATCCTCAAGGCTATGGCCAAGTCCATGGGCGTCAAGCTGGAGCTGGTCTCCACCGGCTATGACGGCATCATCCCGGCCTTCTTGACCGGCAAGTTCGACATGATCGGCAGCGGCATGACCCTGACCCAGGAACGCAACCTGCGCCTGAACTTCAGCGAACCGTTCATCGTGGTCGGCCAGACCCTGCTGATCCGCAAGGACCTGGAAGGCACCATCAAGTCCTACAAAGACCTGAACGACGAGAAATACCGCCTGACTTCCAAGCTCGGCACCACCGGTGAAATGGTCGCCAAGAAGCTGATCTCCAAGGCCAAGTACCACGGCTACGACAACGAGCAGGAAGGTGTGCTGGACGTGGTCAACGGCAAGGCCGATGCCTTTGTATATGACGCGCCGTACAACGTGGTGGCCGAGAAGAAAGTCGGCAACGGCAAACTGGTGTTCCTGGACGAACCGTTCACCTTCGAGCCCCTGGCGTTCGGTTTGAAGAAAGGCGACTACGACAGCATCAACTTCATCAACAACTTCCTGCACCAGATCAAGAACGACGGCACCTACGATCGCATCCATGACAAGTGGTTCAAGAGCTCCGAGTGGCTCAAGGACATGGAATAAGGTCCGACTGAACACCGCGTAGCGCCCATCGCGGGCAAGACTGCCACATTTGACTGTTGGAACTCGGTCAAGTGTGGGAGTGGGCTTGCCCACAATGGCGGCCTACCAGGCAACACACATCCGGAAAGCTCAATGAAACAGAAAAAAGCCCAATGGCCCTGGCACCTGCTGACGGTGGTCGTGCTGGTTGGCTTGGCCGGCGCCTTGTATTACGCCACCTCGCTGATGTCCTACGAATGGCGTTGGAACCGCGTACCGCAGTACTTCGCCTATCAGGCGGAAACTGCCCAGCGTGCGGCGGATATCTCCACCGTCGTCGAGCTGGTACGCAATGGCGATGTGGCCGAAGTCACCTTGCGCAATGACGCGGGCGTCGAGCAAAAGCTCACCGTCGCCGACAACAGCTTGCAAGTGGCCCGCGGCGATGATGTGGCCGAGGGCGATGTGGTCGGTGTGACCCGGCACTGGGCGTTGGGCCCGTTGATGTGGGGGCTGTGGACCACGTTGTGGCTGTCGGTGGTGTCCGGCATCCTGGGCCTGGTGATCGGTCTGGCGACCGGCCTGTGCCGCTTGTCCAGCAACCCGACCCTGCGCGACCTGTCGACGATCTATGTCGAGTTGGTGCGCGGCACGCCGCTGCTGGTGCAGATCTTCATTTTCTATTTCTTTATCGGCACGGTGCTCAACCTTTCCCGCGAATTTGCCGGGATCGCCGCGCTGTCGCTGTTTACCGGCGCCTATGTGGCGGAAATCGTGCGCGCCGGTGTGCAGTCGATCACCCGTGGTCAGAACGAGGCCGCGCGATCCCTGGGCCTGAGTGCCAGCCAGTCGATGCGTCACGTCGTGTTGCCCCAGGCGTTCAAGCGCGTGTTGCCGCCGCTGGCCGGGCAATTTATCAGCCTGGTCAAGGACACCTCGCTGGTTTCGGTGATCGCCATCACCGAACTGCTCAAGAGCGGCCGCGAAGTGATCACCACCTCGTTCTCACCGTTCGAAATCCTGTTCTGCGTCGCAGGCCTGTACCTGCTGATCAACCTGCCGCTGTCGAAAATGGCCAGCCGGCTTGAGCGGAGGCTCGCGCAAAGTGATTGAAGTCCGCGATCTGGTAAAAGTCTTCGATACCCGTGGGCAGGTCGTCCGCGCGGTGGATAACGTCACCACCCAGGTGGCCAAGGGCGAAGTGCTGGTGGTGATCGGCCCGTCCGGTTCCGGCAAGTCCACCTTCCTGCGCTGCCTCAATGGCCTGGAAGAATTCGACTCGGGCTCGGTGAGCATCGACGGCCTGCAACTGGCCGATCCGAAAACCGACGTGAATGCCTATCGCCGCGAAGTCGGCATGGTGTTCCAGCACTTCAACCTGTTCCCCCATATGACCGTGCTGGAAAACCTGTGCCTGGCGCAGAAAGTCGTGCGCAAGCGCGGTAAGCAGGAGCGTGAGGCCAAGGCTTTGGCGCTGCTGGAAAAGGTCGGTATCGCGCAAAAGGCCAACGAGTTTCCATCCCGCTTGTCCGGCGGTCAGCAACAGCGGGTAGCCATCGCCCGGGCATTGGCGATGGACCCCAAAGTGATGCTGTTCGACGAGCCCACCTCGGCCCTCGACCCGGAAATGGTCGGTGAGGTGCTCGATGTGATGAAGACCCTGGCCCTGGAAGGCATGACCATGGTCTGCGTCACCCACGAAATGGGTTTTGCTCGCGAAGTGGCCGACCGTGTGCTGTTCTTCGATCACGGCAAGTTGCTGGAAGACGCGGCCCCCGCCGCGTTCTTCGATGCCCCCAAGGACCCGCGCGCCCAAGCCTTCCTGCGCCAGGTGCTGTAACCGGCCGGGGCGCGTTCAGACCTTGAACCGCCCCACACATGCCTGCAGATCCGTGCCCAACCGGGCCAGCTCAGTGCTCGCCGCGGCCGTTTGCTCACTGGCGGTGGCGGTCTGTTCCGACACGTCCCGCACCTTCAACACGCTGCGATTGATCTCTTCGGCCACCGCGCTCTGCTCCTCGGCCGCCGCGGCGATCTGTGGGTTCATTTCCTGAATCACCCCCACCGTGCGTGCGATCTCCATCAAGGCCTCGCCGGCGTTGCGGGTCAGGCCGACGCTTTGATCGGTCAGCGCACGGCTGTTGTCCATAATGTCGGCCACCTGTTGCGTGCCGTTGTGCAAACCGCCGATCAGTTCCTCGATTTCCTCGGCGGACTGCTGGGTGCGTTGGGCGAGGCTGCGCACTTCATCGGCGACCACCGCAAAGCCTTGGCCGGCCTCCCCAGCACGGGCCGCTTCGATGGCGGCGTTGAGGGCCAACAGGTTGGTCTGCTGCGACACCGACTTGATCACTTCCAGTACGCTGCCGATCTTCTGGCTCTCCCGTTGCAGCCCCAACATGGCCTGGCTGGAGCGCGCCATTTCATGGGCCAGATGCTCGATCTGCGCCACGGCATCCGTCACCACTCGGTCGCCCAGCTCGGTTTGCTGGTTGGCCTGCTTGGCGGCGATCGACGCCTGTTCAGCATGCCGCGCCACTTCCTGGGCGGTGGCCAGCATTTCGTTCATGGCGGTGGCGACCTGTTCGGTTTCGTCGCGTTGATTGTTGACTCCCGAACGGGTCTGTTCGGTGACCGTGGACAGCTCCTCGGCGGCGCTGGCGATCTGCCTGGCGTTGTCGCTGATGTTGCCGATCAGGGCGCGCAGGTTGAGCGTCATTTGCGTCATGCTGCACTGCAATTGGCCCAATTCGTCCCGGCGTCGGGTCTGGACATCATGGCTCAAGTCGCCTTCGGCAATGCGATTGGCCACCGCCAGGGCTTTGCGCAATGGCTTGACGATCTGCCCGGCGATAACCCAAGCGGCCAAGGCGCCGAAGATCAGCGCGGCGGCCGTGGTCGCCAAGGTCTGGGTACGGGCGTGATCGGCGGCGAGGTCGCGTCGTTGGGTCTGGTCCTGGCTCAACAGGTCGCTCTGCGCGAGCAGTTGATCCAGCTGTTGCTCCAACTGGGCTTGCGCGGTCTCGGTGCTCAGTTGCGCCTCCTTGAGGCGGGTGAGATGGGTGCGGATGCTTTGCACGGCGTTGGTCAGCGCGCTGTTATCCACCGGCAGCTTCGCCACGGCGGCGAGGGTCAGTTCCAGGCTGCGCTCCGCGTCGCTGACGGCCTGGGCGTAGGCCTCCAGCGAATCGGCGGCCCAGGCCGCGCTCTGGGCGCTGTCTTCGGCGTGCCCAATGGCCTGGCGGAGATTCTCGATAGCATCCAAGGCCTTTTCATCCTCCTGATCCGGCAGGTCGCTGGCCAATTGCGCCAGTACATCGCCGATGCGCACGGTGCTTTGTTTCAATTGCTCGCGGGCGTTTTCCCGTTTCTCCACGCGGGTGGGTATGTCCTTGAGGGTCGTTTTGAACGCATCGGACAGACGCGTCATCTCCTGTAAATACTGAATGGACTGGGCGACTTTGAGGCGGTTGGAGAGCTCTGCCAGCGCGGCCTCGACTTTTTCCATGCCGTGGCTTAATCGATCGAGGCTTTTGGCATCGTCCAGCGTGCGGTAAACGATGCGATCGGAGCGCTGTTCTTCGCCGGCCACGGCCAATTGCGCGAGCACGGTGAGGGTTTGCGAGCGGTAAAGGGATGCGGCCAGGGCCTGCCAGCCGGTCACGGCGATGACCAGGCTCAGGGCCAGTACCAGGGCGAAGCCCAGGGCCAGTTTGAGGGTGACGCTGGCGTCGCCCAATAGGTGAGTCATTCGACGAAGCATGGTTAACCTCCGACAAGTGAACGAGGGACGTTCGTCAACGTATCGGCGCACCACGGGCGCGCTAACGCGGTGAACTGAGTTCAACGCTAGTTCTGTTGTCGGTGGGGAGAGCCTGAAAAACTCGTAGGAAATTTCACAGGCTGACAACGGCGACCCGAGGCAGGTCGCCGTGACACAGGGGGGTCAGACGCGGAAGCGGCCGACCAGGGCTTGCAGGTGGGTGCCCAGGCGCGCGAGTTCGGTGCTCGACGTGGCGGTCTCTTCGCTGGCGGCGGCGGTCTGTTCCGAGATGTCGCGCACGTTCAGTACACTGCGGTTGATCTCTTCGGCCACGGCGCTCTGCTGCTCGGCGGCGGTGGCGATCTGGGAGTTCATCGCCTGGATCGTCGATACGGTACGGGTGATGCTGGCCAGGGCACTGCCGGCGCGGCGGGTCAGTTCGACACTGCTGTCGGTGAGGCCGCGGCTGTTGTCCATGATGGCCGCCACCTGCTGAGTGCCGGTTTGCAGGCCGGCAATCAGCTCTTCGATCTCTTCGGTGGACTTTTGGGTGCGCTGCGCCAGGCTGCGCACTTCATCGGCCACCACGGCGAACCCGCGCCCGGCTTCACCGGCCCGTGCCGCTTCAATCGCGGCGTTGAGTGCCAACAGGTTGGTTTGCTGGGCCACGGACTTGATCACATCGAGCACGCTGCCGATCTTGTCGCTTTCGCGCTTGAGGTCGCCCATGGCCTCGGTGGAGTTGCCGACCTCTGTGGCCAAGCGCTCGATCTGGGCAATCGCCTCGCCCACCACCTTGTCGCCCTCACGGGCCTGCTGGTCGGCGGCCACGGCGGCTTCGGAGGCTTCTTCGGCATTGCGCGCCACTTCCTGCACGGTGGCGGCCATTTCGTTCATGGCGGTGGCCACCTGATCGGTTTCGACCTTCTGGCTGTTGACCCCGGCACTGGTCTGTTCGGTCACGGCGGACAGCTGTTCGGCGGCGCTGGCGATCTGGGTCACGCCATCGCTGATGCCGCCGATCAACTCACGCAGGCCCACGGTCATGCTTTGCATGGCCCGTTGCAGTTGGCCCAGTTCGTCCTGGCGCAGCGAGGTCAGGTTGTGGCTCAAGTCGCCCGAGGCGACGCGCTCCGCGACTTTGAGGGTCTGCTCCAGCGGGAGGATGATCTGGCGGGTGATGGCCCATGCGGCCACGAGACCGAAGATCAGTGCCAGGATGGTCGCGAGCAGCAACAGGTTTTTTGCGTGGGCGGCGTCGGTGTCGCGCACGACAGTCTGAGAGTCAGTCAGTTTGTTGCTGCGATCAATCAGGATATCGCCTTGGGCGCCCATGATTTTCAGGGCAGCAGCGCTGGCCAATTGGGAGTCCCGGAATTGGCTGACCGCTGCGCGGTAGGCTTGCAACGAGACGCTGGCCTGTCCCAGATTGTTCGAGAATTGATCGCCAATCTGGCCGTTGAGGCTGGCAATTTTCTTGAGGGCGTTATCAATGGCATCCAGCGCGGGCTGTTCGGCTTCGACTTTGCCGCTGTAGGTGTAGCCACGAACCTGGAAGCGGGCCTGCTGAATCAGCTTGCTCAGTTCGACGATGCTGTTGAACTGGCTGACGCTGTCGCCTTGCAATAGAGCCTTTTCAACTTCAGCGACCTTAGCCACCGCGTTGTCGGCGGTATCGCCCAGCTTGCTACGGGCGTTCTCTCGGTTGGCACCGGCTTGTGCCATGGCCTCGAAGGCGCGTTTGTAGGTTTCGACCGCTGCTAGTTGGTCTTCGATCAAGGCGATATCGGCGGGTTGTTCGATCAGTGTGCGCGCGGTTTTAAGGCCGCTGTCCAGTTGCCCCAGCAGCCCGCTGACGGCGGTGGTTCCCTGTTCGCCGCGACGCATTTCATAGTCCAGGCGCGCAATGCGCAAGTCCTTGGTCAAGTCATTGAGGCTGGCGATATAACCCAGTTTGTCCCCTCGGCTGATTACCCCCGACAGCCCGGTCCAGCCAGTGAGCATGATCAATAGGGTCAGCAGCAGCACCAGGCCAAAGCCTACCGCCAGCTTGGTTTTGACACTGACATTCCCCAGTTTTTCGGCTAACCAACGATACATGCTGCAAACTCCCCTGGAACAAGGCTTGGACTTATCCAAGCCTTATCGGCTGCCTAGGGCGTTTCTGTAGGAATCAGCAGTTGGGGGCGTCAGAACAGGCGGGCAAGGAGAGCCGTCACGGCCGTTTCGACGCGCAGGATACGTGCACCGAGTTGCACCGGTTGCAAGCCGGCCTTGGTCAGCAATTCCACCTCGTAGGGGATCCAGCCGCCTTCCGGTCCAATCGCCAGGGTGACCGGTTCATCCAAGCCGCGCGGGCAGGCCGGGTAATCCCCCGGATGACCGATCAGGCCCAAAGTGCCCTCGGTCATGGCCGGCAGACGGTCTTCAACGAACGGCTTGAAGCGCTTTTCGATGATGATCTCGGGCAGCACGGTGTCGCGGGCTTGCTCCAGGCCCAGGATCAGTTGCTCACGGATCGCCTCGGGCTCCAGGAACGGGGTCTGCCAGAAACTTTTCTCTACCCGGTAGCTATTGACCAGCACCACCTTGGGCACACCCATGGCCGCCACGGTTTGCAGCACTCGGCGCAGCATCTTCGGGCGGGGCAGGGCCAGCAACAGGGTCAGGGGCAGTTTGGCCGGCGGCGGCAGGTCGAAGCTGACCTGTAACTCGGCCTCGGCGGCCTCAAGGCGCAGCAGGTGCGCATTGCCCATCAGCCCGCCGATGCGGCCGACGCGCAGGTTGTCGCCCACCGCCGCGCGGTGGACGTCCTGCATATGCACCAGGCGTCGATCCCGCAGGATCACTCGGTCGGCCGCGATAAAGTCGGCGTCTTCCAGCAGCAGCAGGTTCACGGTTGGGTCGCTGGCGGCTGGTCGTCGTCGGCGGGTTGGTCATCCGGGTGGTCGCTGCGCTTGCTGATCAGGCCACTGAACAGGATGCCGATCTCGAACAGCATCCACATCGGCACGGCCAGCAGGGTCTGGGAGAAGATGTCCGGCGGGGTCAGGATCATGCCGACCACGAAGCAGCCGATGATCACGTACGGGCGGATTTTCTTCAGGTACTGCACGTTGACCACGCCGATCCATACCAGCAGCACCACCGCCACCGGGATCTCGAAGGCCACGCCAAAGGCGAAGAACAGCGTCATCACGAAGTCGAGGTAGCTGGTGATGTCGGTCATCATCTCCACGCCGGCAGGTGTGGCGGCGGCGAAGAATTTGAAGATCAGCGGGAACACCAGGAAGTAGGCGAAGGCCATGCCGGTGTAGAACAGCAGGATGCTCGACACCAGCAACGGCACCGCGATGCGTTTCTCATGCTTGTACAGGCCCGGAGCGATAAAGCCCCAGATCTGATGCAGGATCACCGGGATCGCCAGGAACAGCGAGACCATCATCGTCAACTTCAACGGCGTGAGGAACGGCGAGGACACATCGGTGGCGATCATCGTCGCGCCGGCCGGCAGGTACTGGCGCAACGGCGTGGAGACGAACGTGTAGATCTGCTGGGTAAAGGCGAACAGCCCGGCAAAGATGATGAAGATCGCCGCTACGCAACGCAGCAGGCGGGTACGCAGCTCGGTAAGGTGCGAGACCAGCGGCATGTGCTGGTCGTTTTCCGGTTTATCAGCGCTCATGGGGCTCGCGGCGGCAATGTAGGGTCATGGGGAGCGGGCGACGCGGTGGGCGCCGGTACTGGCTCTGGCGGGGTTGGAGCGGTGTCGGCGGCTGGGGCTGGTGCAATGCTGTGTTCAGCCACCGGCTCCACCGGTTTGGCCGGCTCCTGCACGGGCGACAGGATCTTGCGCGCCTCTTGCTCCAACGACAGGATGTGTTCGTTGTGCAGTTGCCGGCGGATCTCGTCCGCGCCGATTTCCCGTTCAACTTCCTGTTTGATGGCGTTGAAACTGCGTTTCAGGCGCCCGATCCACAGCCCGGCCGTGCGTGCGGCACCGGGCAGGCGTTCCGGCCCCAGCACCAACAGGGCCACGAGGCCGACGAGGAGCAGTTCAGAGAAGCTGATACCAAACATTAGTCAGTGCTCACGAGTCTTTGCGGGTCGGCTCTTCGACTTTTTCAGCCTGCACGTCGAAGGTGCGACGCTCGGTGATAGGCTGGGCGGCCTGGGGGTGCACAGGCTGGGCCGGTGGCACCGGATTGGCCGCAGGGTCGGCGGGTTTTTCGTCGTCGTTCATGGCCTTGCGAAAGCCCTTGATCGACTCGCCCACGTCGGTGCCGAGGTTTTTCAGTTTCTTGGTGCCGAACACCAGCACCACCACCACCAGAATGACGATCCAGTGTTTCCAGTCAAAAATGCCCATGCTGCAAATCCTCTAATCAACGTTATTCAAGCGGACGGGCGCGAGGCCTTTTCGGCGTGCCCGGACAGGCCGAAGCGACGGTCCAGTTCATCCAGCACGGCCTGCGGATGCTGCCCCAGTTGGGCGAGCATGACCAGGCTGTGGAACCACAGGTCGGCGGTCTCGTAGATCACATCGCTGCAGTCGCCACTGATCTGAGCGTCCTTGGCGGCAATGATGGTCTCGACCGATTCTTCGCCGAGCTTCTCCAGGATCTTGTTCAAGCCCTTGTGGTACAGGCTGGCGACGTAGGAGCTGTCGGCGTCCGCACCTTTGCGGTCCTCCAGCACCTGGGCCACACGGTTCAGGGTATCGCTCATGTTCAGTGTCCTGCGGAGTAAATGGCGTGCGGGTCTTTGAGCACCGGTTCGACCACTTTCCACTCGCCGTCCTCGAACACGCGATAGAAGCAGCTGTGACGGCCGGTGTGGCAGGCAATGCCGCCGATCTGCTCGACTTTCAGGATGATGACATCCCCATCGCAATCCAGACGCAGCTCGTGCAGGGTCTGCACATGCCCGGACTCTTCGCCCTTGCGCCACAGTTTGCCACGCGAACGTGACCAGTAGATGGCGCGCTGCTCAGCGGCGGTGAGGCTCAGGGCCTCGCGGTTCATCCAGGCCATCATCAGCACGCGCCCGGTCTTATAGTCCTGAGCAATGGCTGGCACAAGGCCGTCACTGTCCCATTTGATTTCGTCCAGCCAGTCTTTCATGTTCGGCTCCGGCAATTTGCAACAGTGTATAACTGGATCGGCTATCGCCGCACAATCAGATAAACACCCACGGCGACCATGATCCCGGCCGGCCAATGGCCCAATTGGTTCAGTGGCCCGCCGATCGCCAGCATCACGCCACCCACCAGATGCGCCGCGCCCAATAAGCGCAGAAACCAGTCGTCCTTGCGTTTTTGCCACGGTGGCGCGGGGTCTTTGGCGTGGGGTTGGGACATGCGCTCAAGCAGGTCACGGGTCATATTGGCCAGGTGCGGCAGCTGTTCGAACTGGCTGTGCAGGTTGCCCAGCATGGTCTTTGGACTCATGCGCTCGCGCATCCAACGTTCCAGGAACGGCTGCGCGGTATTCCACAGGTCGAGGTCCGGGTACAGCTGGCGGCCCAGGCCTTCGATGTTGAGCAGGGTTTTTTGCAGCAGGACCAACTGCGGCTGCACTTCCATATTGAAGCGCCGCGCGGTCTGGAACAGGCGCATCAGTACCTGGCCAAATGAAATATCTTTTAATGGTTTTTCAAAGATCGGCTCGCACACGGTACGGATCGCCGCTTCGAACTCATTGAGCTTGGTCTCCGCCGGCACCCAGCCCGAATCGATGTGCAATTGCGCCACGCGGCGGTAGTCGCGCTTGAAGAAGGCGAACAGGTTGCGCGCCAGGTAATCCTGGTCTTCCGGAGTGAGGCTGCCGACGATGCCGCAGTCGATCGCGATGTACTGCGGGCTCCACGGGTTGACGGTGCTGACGAAGATATTGCCCGGGTGCATGTCGGCGTGGAAAAAACTGTCGCGGAACACCTGGGTGAAGAAAATCTCCACGCCGCGTTCGGCGAGCATCTTCATGTCGGTGCGCTGGTCCGCCAGGGTGGCCAGGTCGGTGACCTGCACGCCATAGATGCGCTCCATCACCAGCACTTTAGGGCGGCACCAGTCCCAATACACTTGCGGCACATACAGCAGTTGCGAGCCTTCGAAGTTGCGCCGCAATTGGCTGGCGTTGGCCGCTTCACGCAGCAGATCGAGTTCGTCGTAGATGGTTTTTTCGTAGTCGGCGACCACGTCCACCGGGTGCAGCAAGCGTGCATCGGCGCTGAAACGCTCGGCGGCGCGGGCGAGGATAAACAGCCATGCCAGGTCCTGGCCGATGATCGGCTTGAGGCCCGGGCGAATCACCTTCACCACCACTTCTTCGCCGGTCTTGAGTTGCGCGGCGTGCACTTGCGCCACGGACGCCGAGGCCAGGGGCTCGACGTCGAAGCGCCTGAACACCTCGCTGATCTTTTTGCCCAGTTGCTCTTCGATCAGCGCCATCGACTGTTGGGAATCGAAGGGCGGCACGCGGTCCTGCAACAGCATCAGCTCGTCGGCGATGTCTTCGGGCAGCAGGTCGCGGCGGGTGGAGAGAATTTGCCCGAACTTGATGAAGATCGGCCCCAGGTCCTGCAATGCCAGGCGCAGGCGCGCACCGCGGCTGAGCTCCAGCCGTTTGCGGGGCAGCCAGCGCCACGGCAGTACATAGCGCACCGCCAGCAGGAACCATGGCAAGGGCAGGGCGAACAGCAGGTCATCGAGACGGTAGCGGATTACGACGCGCTGGATACGGAACAAACGGCGGACGGCGAGCAGCTTCATGCGTTATCGCTTGGATCAAGGGAACGGCTCAGGCGCTCGAAGCGCGCCTCAAGACGTTCCAGGTCGAGTTTGGCCTTGTCGAGTTCGCGAAAGCGCGCTTGCGCTTCCCGTTGCCCGACCAGAGTGCGCGATTCTTCGCTCAGGTATTCGGCGAGGTTCTGGTTAAGGCTGGCGAATCCCTGCTGGTACCAGCGCGTGCGGCTGCGCACGTGACCGCTGATCAACTGCGTGGCGACGGGGCCGATCCAGCGCGAGAGTTCGTATTCCCAGTCCAGTTCCAGATCCTGCAGCACGGCGGCCAGGTCCATCAGCACCGCGCTGTCGCCTTCCAGCTCAACTTCGGTGCTGTGCAGGATGGCGGTCTTGTTGCGGCTCAGCGCAAGGTGCAGCAGGCTCGATGCCGGCGCACGCAGGGTGCAGTCGGCGTCGGCGGCCCACTGGGTCGCCAGCATCAGGCCTTCATCGCTGGGCAGGATAAACAGCTGCAAGGCGGGGCTGCGGCAGTCGACGGCGATGACGTTGCCGTTAAGGTGTGCGAGCCGCGCCAGGGCAGTGCTGTCCAGGCGCAGCACACGGTTGAGGCCGTGCTCGACGCTGGCGAGAAGACCTTGCAGCAGCATCAGGGCTTGATGCCGCGGTGCAGGGCGACGATGCCCGAGGTCATGTTGTGGTAAGTCACACGGTCAAAACCGGCTTCCACCATCATCGACTTCAGGGTCTCCTGGTCGGGGTGCATGCGGATCGATTCGGCCAGGTAGCGGTAGCTCTCGGCGTCATTGGTGATCAGCTTGCCCATCAGCGGCATGAAGGCAAAGGAGTAGGTGTCGTAGACCTTGGACATCAGCGCGTTGGTCGGCTTGGAGAACTCCAGCACCAACAGGCGGCCACCCGGTTTGAGTACGCGCAGCATCGAGCGGATCGCGTCTTCTTTATGGGTCACGTTGCGCAGGCCGAAGGCGATGGTCACGCAGTCGAAATGGTTGTCGGGGAACGGCAGCTTTTCAGCGTCGGCCTGGACGAATTCGATATTGCCGGCCACGCCTTTGTCGAGCAGACGGTCACGGCCGACCTTGAGCATCGAACCGTTGATGTCCGCCAGCACCACCTGGCCAGTCGGGCCGACGAGCTTGGAGAACTTGGCGGCCAGGTCGCCCGTGCCGCCGGCGATGTCCAGCACGCGATTGCCGGGGCGTACGCCCGACAATTCGATGGTGAAGCGCTTCCACAAGCGGTGCATGCCGCCGGAAAGCACATCGTTCATCAGGTCGTACTTGGCGGCTACAGAGTGGAACACCTCAGCGACTTTTTCCGCTTTCTGGCTTTCCGGGACGTTCTTGAAGCCGAAGTGAGTGGTGGGTTCGGCATCGCTGCCTTTGCGCTGATCAGTCATATCGCTGTCACCAAAAGAGAATGCGGCACATGATAATCCCCAAGGCTTGCTTTGTCTTGGCAAGGCTGCAGGTAAGATAGAAGGGCGCCGAGACGTTTTGCCGCATTCACGTTGTGCAAGTCTCTATTTTTCAAGTCTCTGCAAGAGGAATCATCGCAATGGCCCGTATCACCGTTGAGCGTGCACACTCCCTGGGTAAAGAAGGCGCACGGGCAAAGGCCGACAAGTTGGCGAACAAACTCAAGGAAAAATATGGCCTGGAGTCGTCATGGTCTGGCGATACCTTGAGCCTCAAGCGTTCCGGGGTTAAAGGCACCGTACTTGTGGCTGACGATTCGCTGCGTATCGATGTGGAACTTGGCCTATTGATGTCCGCCATGAGCGGCACCCTCAAGTCCGAAATCGAAAAAGCCCTGGACAAAGCCTTGGCCTGACTTCTTAGGGTTAGGGTGCCGATTCTAATTTTTCCTCCTACTTTGTGCCCAAGCCCACAACTCCTGCGGGCCGTTCCTCCCCCCTATTCTGTGTGAGGTGCACCATGGCCAACGTTATCCTGAAGAAAAAAATCGACACTCCAACCCGCGCCCTGAGCGATGTTAAATCCTACGCGCGCAAGATCTGGCTGGCGGGCCTGGGGGCCTATGCGAAGGTCGGCAGTGAGGGCAGCGAGTATTTCAAAGAGCTGGTTAAGAGTGGTCAAGATATTGAAAGTAAAGGCAAAAAAGTTGCCGTTGAACAACTTGATGCCGCCAACAGTCAGATTGACCAAGTAAAGAGTAATGTCACTGCGGTCAAAGGTCGGGTAGAAGTTCAGCTGGATAAAGTTGAAAAAGCTTTTGATACTCGCGTTGCAAGTGCCTTGAATCGAATCGGCATTGCGTCTAAACATGACGTGGAGACACTCTCTGCTAAGCTCGAAGAGCTGACGGCATTGCTCGAACGTGTCGCGCGTAAACATTAAGGAGACAACGGGATGGCTGTTAAAAAGAATACTCAGAAAGAAGGCAGCTCGTGGATCGGGGAAGTTGAAAAATACTCCCGTAAGATCTGGCTTGCTGGTTTAGGCGTGTACTCGAAGGTCAGCAGTGATGGCGGCAAGTACTTCGAGACCTTGGTTAAAGACGGCGAAAAAGCCGAGAAGTTGACCAAGACCACCGTTGGCAAGAAAGTCGATGCGGCCAAGGCCAGTGCAGGTTCGGCCAAGGCAAGCATTTCCGACACCTGGGGCAAGTTGGAAGAGACCTTCGACAAGCGCCTCAACAGTGCCATTTCGCGCTTGGGCGTACCCAGCAAAGCGGAGCTGAAGACGTTGCACAGCAAGGTCGACACGCTGACCAAGCAAATCGAAAAACTCACCGGCGCTAAAGTGGCCCCCGTGAAAACCGCCGCCGCCAAACCTGCGGCCAAAACCGCAGCGGCTAAACCGGCCGCAAAAACTGCCGCCAAGCCATTGGTGAAAGCCGCCGCCAAACCTGCAGCAAAAACCGCGGCCAAGGCGCCGGCGAAAGCGGCGGCCAAGCCTGCGGCCAAAACCGCAGCAGCCAAGCCGGCTGCAAAAGCCGCCGCTAAACCGGTCGCTGCCAAAGCGGCTGCCAAGCCTGCGACCAAAGCCGCCGCCAAGCCTGCAGCCAAACCAGCAGCTAAGGCTGCGGCGAAACCGGCCGCCAAGCCTGCGGCGAAAACCGCTGCGGCCAAGCCCGCCGCCAAACCTGCTGCCAAGCCCGCCGCAGCGAAGAAGCCCGCCGCCGCCAAAAAACCTACGGCCGCCAAACCGGCAGCGGCAACCAAACCTGCAGCTCCAGCATCCACCGCCTCTACAGCCAACTCGGTCTCCGCGCCGACGCCGGCTGCCGCTACCCCGACTGCAACGCCGGCTACCCCGACGCCTTCCAGTCAGTCCTGATTTTTCCGGGACATCCAAAAATACCCGGCCTGCGAAGGTCGGGTTTTTTTGTACCCGCTGATCTTTGCCGGCAACAACGCCAGCGCCATCAGTTGTAAGTGATCGAAACGGTAACGGCGCTGGCCAGACTGCCGTGGGTGAGGGGTTCCCCGGTTTTGTGGTACGCCGCCGTAAGCGGCATCACTGCTTTATTGCCGGCAGTTGCGATGCTACGGCTGCGCTGGTCCACGGTGCCGTTGGCGGGGATGGCATACGCGGGGGAGCCGCGGTGTATGAGCTGCAGGGCTGTTCCCCCCGAGGTCCCGGTATTGGAAAACAGTTGGGCGTTCCCCGTTGAAGGGGTGCCGGAGAACAGAAAAATCACAGTGTTGATATCCGACTCGCAGTCGGCGGAAATCTCGAAATCAAACGCGCCCGTACTGGCCGCCGTATCGAAGTCCGAGACCTTGATGGTGGGCAAGGTAATGGTGCGGTTCTCATCGCCGGCCGCCAGGTTGCAGGTGCCGGCGTTGATCTGGCCGACAAAAGTCAAAGTCCCCGTGGTGGCGGCCTGAACCCCATGGCTGGCCACGCCCACAGTGATTGCCAGCCAAACCGCCGGCGCGCGAATGTTCATCGCATGATCCTCAATCGGTCAGTCATAGGTGATGTGTACGGTCACGGTGCTGATGAAGGTGCCTTGAGTGACCGTGCCGTTCTTGTGATAAGCGCTACCGAGTGGCAGCACGGCGCGGTTGCCCGAGACCGCCAGCGTGCGTGTGTCTTCGGTGCCGTTGGCGAGAATGTTCTGCACGCCGCCGCCGAGGCGTGAGTACAGCCAGAGCGCAACGCCTGCGGCGCTGCCCGTGTTGGCGAAGATCCGATCATTGCCCGGTGCCGGAGCCCCGGAAAAACGGAACGTGACGTTCATGGCATCGCTGCATTGCGCGGTCAGCTCGAAGTCCCGTCCGCCAACGACAGTCTGGGTGTCGAATGCACGGACTTGCACCGGCTCGAACAGGATCGTGCGGTTGACGTCACCGGCGTCCAGGTTGCAGGTGGGCGTAGGGGCGACAAAACGCACCGATGTATTGAGCAGCAAGTGAAAGCGGCCTTTGCCGCCGTCCCAACGATCTTCAACCAGGCTTCCACTGGTCAGCGTGCCGCTGGTGACGGGGCCGGTCTTGAAGAACAACGCCTCCGCGCTGACATTGCTGTACAGCGGCAACGCATTGCTCTGACTGAACGGGGGCGAGGTGTGCAGTTGATGGGGGTAAACCAGTCCCCTGTGATTACGCACCAGCACGCGTATGCCGACCCCTGGCACACCGGTGTGATACGCCGTGACGCCTGCGCCCGGCACCATCGCCGAGTCGGTGAAGCGCCCGATAATCTGCCTGGGCGTCGAAGTGCGGCAGTTGAGTTCAAAGCTGGGCGCGATGCCGTTGAAAGCCTGCCGGATAATCAGGCTGCCCACGGGAAGGCTGGCGGGAACGGTGATGGTATCCGGCAGGGACAGGCCGTGCTCGGAGTTGGGATATAGCCGACACTCAGCAAGCACCGTGATCGGCGCCCCGACTATCAGCAGGAGCAAACAACATCTAACAGTGTGCGTCATGGGCAACCTCGTTATCAGAAGCCGGGTATCAAGGGGCGCGTGATCATGCCGTTCAGCCGCTTGCATCGCGCTCGGCCGCTGGCGGCTGCGCGGCGAGGTCGGCACCGAGCCGGCACAGGCCAGCGTTCAGATGCCGCATGCGCTGCTTGTTCTGCGCCGTGGCCGCGATGGCGGCGTTGTAGGTAAACCAGCAAGTGGCAGTGGCGGTTGAACCCCACTTGACGGTCAATTTGCCCCGCGCCCGGGAGACCCGAACAAACGCCTTTCCACCTTGGCCGACGATCCCGACACTGGCGCCGTCTTCATCGAATACATCCGAACCAAACGGCACTGGGCTGCCGTCCTCGCGCTGTGTGGTGATCAACAAGGCTTGGCCGCTGACCGTCTCGAATTGCAGCTTCACCACCGAGCCGGCGCGGGGCGCGACGTTGCGCGCTGCGGTCTTGAGTTCGACATCCACGGACAAGTCCTTGGGGTCCAGCTCGACCACGTTCTGTCGATAGGGCGTGAGGTGGCTCACCACCGCCTGGCCGTGTTTGCCGACGTGGGCGGCGTGGTTGCCATTGATCCTCGCGCCCTGGGCGTCGGGTGCCTGGACGATCCCCAGGGTGTCGCCCAGCTCCGGGGCGAAGATCAGGCCGTCGGCGTGCGCAACCAGGCCTCCGGTCATGCCCAGCGACGTCGAGCGGTACGCCTCGCTGTGGCCATAGCTGGCGGACAACACGCCATAATCGGCCTGGTATTTCATATCCGCACTCTGGGTGTTGCCGCTGCCCTGGGTGCGGCTGGTGCTCAGGCCGTAGCTCAGTTGATTGTGCTCGCCCCAACTACCGCCCAGGCTGATCCGCTCGCCGCTGTTGTGGTCGCCACGGTAGGCCGTGCTGGTCAGAGTAGGCGTATGCGTGCCGCTGCCCAGAGGCAGGCTCAGGGTCAAATCCAGCTGTTGATCGACTTCACCACTCAGCACATCACGGCCGCGCTGAACGCTGAGGGTGTAGTGGAGGTTTTTCCAGTGGCCGCTGTAGCCGGCACTGAAGGTCAGGTTGCCCCCTGAACGGTTCCAGTAGTGTTGCGAAGAACCGGTCACATACACCGAGCCGTGGCTCAGGCTTTGATTAAGGCTGATATCCATCCTGTCGCGCAGGCGTGACACGTTGTCCAGGTCGCGTCCGTCCAGGGCATGGTCACGCAGTTGCGCGGCATCGCCCGCCGTCAGAAAACCGGAGGTGGAGTAACGGTAAGCGCCGAGGGTGAAGTGGGTGCCGCTGTCGGCGAAATTCTTGCTGTAGCGCAGTTGCACGCTGTGCCCGCTGCGCGAGCCGTGCCTGGGGATGTCGGCGCTTGAGTGTGTCAGGTCCACGGACAATGCGCCCAATGGCGTGTTGAATGCCGCGCCTGCCAATTGGGCGCGGTAGTCCTCGCCCAGCATCGCGCCGGTGTAGCCGGTCAGCAGATTGCTCAGACCCTGTTGGTAAGTGGCCTGCATCAACTTGGGCGGATGGCGCAGCCCCAGCTCATCCAACTGGCCGATACTTAGCGTGTAGCGCCGGTAGCCCGGTCGCAGCAAGTGAGCATTGGCGGCGAACGGCACGATAAACGCGCGCTGGCGACCGTCGGCCTCGGTGATCGTCACACTCAGGTCGCCGCCGTAACCGGTCGGGAAAAAATCGTCGAGCACAAAGGGGCCGGGCGCCACGGACACTTCGCTGAGCAACACGCCACGTTGACGCACGCTGACACGGGCATTGGTTTCGGCGACACCGCGCACCACCGGCGCGAAGCCGGTCATGGAGTCAGGCAGCATCCGGTCATCGCTGAACAGGCTGATGCCGCGCAGGCGAATGCTGTCGAAAAGTTCGCCGGGGGTATGGATTTCGCCGGCCATCAATTGTGATCGCCACCGACTCAGTTCGCGCTGCACATAGGTGGCGTTGCTCTGATAGCCAGCGGCGCCGAGGCTGTGGCTGTAGCTGCCGTTATGTCGCCAATGCCAATCGCCCAGGTTGAGCCCGGTGTTCAGGCCCATGTAGTGGGAGTCCAGCGAGCGGCCGTTGGTGCGAGTGGTAAAGGTGTTGGCGTTGTAGCGCACGAACGCTGCGTCCACGCCACTTTCCCAGTGCCTGGGGTCGACGTAGCCACGCGCTTGGCGCGTCAGGTAAACCTGGGGGATCTGCAGGTCCAGGCGCGTTTCGCCGATATCGAACTGGCTGCTGGCGCCGGGTAGATAGCTGGCGATCTCGGCGCAACGGTCAAACGGTTTGCGCGGGCCGGGTGTTTGTTGGTCGGCACTGTCGACCTCGATACCGAAGCGTTGCAACGCCTCACGTTCCAGGCACAGCTGTGCCGACGGCTGACCCTGGACGGCGATAAACGTGACGCTCTCGCGACCGAGCCACTGACCGTTGAGGTACACCTCTGAACGGTAGGTGCCTGGCAACACGACGTTGCCCTGGCTGAATTTCGCGATATCGACCTGCAAGCCTGCCGCGCCATCGGCAAAGAAAGCCGGGTTGAACTCCACATACTCGGCGCCGTGGGCGTCCATCGCCTCGGCGCTGCTCACCAGCAGCAGGCTACGCATTGTCAGACTCAAACCACGGCGTGCCAGGGGCGCACTGCGGACGCCGGTGGGCGTGATCGCACTCATTGTTAAGCGTTTCCAAAAACAGGTGTTGCTCGGCTCCCTGCATAGGGAGGGTCATGGGGCGACCTTGGCGTTGTGGAGGACCTTCACCCCGAAATCGTCCAGCGTCTGGAATTCCACGCTGGCCATAGCTCCAGGCGGCGCTTTGAGGTCAGGCAGATCGAAACGGGTGCGAGCGCCGGGCATCACCATATTGCCGGCCCCGGAGGCAGCGACTTGGCGCCCATGGCGTTGCCCGGCGACCTGCACCTCGACACGCTCGAAGGTCACCAGGTAAGGAGTCGGGTTGAACACTTCCACCGCCTCGCCGTAGGCGCTCGACACGCGGCGCCACTGCAACTTGGCGGGCGCGGCCTCGGCGCCGTGGGGCAGGCCCGGGGGACGCAGGATCAGCTTGATCCGTGTGCGAAACGCCAGTTGCAACTGGTTACTGGGCTGGACGCCTCGCGCCTGCGCCGGCACCTCCAGCACGTTGAACCAAAACAGGCTCTCCTGCGCTGGCGGCAACCCCTCGCCGGTGTAAGCCACGCGTACGACCTGCTGTTTACCCGGCTCCATGCGAAAGATCGGCGGCGTGACCACGAACGGGATGTCGGCCAGTTCTGGCGTCGAATGTTCGTCGCCGTTGTCGAGCCAGGTCTGGATCAGCACCGGTACTTGGTTCCTGCTTTCAAGCCTGACGGTGACTTCCTTGTGGGACTGCGGATAGATAATCCGTGTGCTGCTGATCACCACGCTCGCCTGCGCCGATAGCGCGACGACCATGGCGCACAGGGCTGCCACGGTGTGTCGAATCGAAAGAGTGGACATGGGCGGTCATCCACCAGACGTGTGGCTGAGGCCCGCCACATGGCGCACGCGGGCGCCGAAGTCGCTGATGCTGGTGAACTCGACCTGAGCGGCGCCGTGCGGACGCTGCTGCAGGGTCGGCAGCACAAAGCGTTTTACGTCGCCGGCGGGCAGCAGCAGGCTGTCGTCGGCCGCTTGGCTCGGTGCCTTGCTGAAGCGCTTGCCGGCGCTGAACAACATCACCGGGCCGAGCGATACGTGATACGGCGTCGGGTTGGTGACTTGCAGGGCAAACCCGCGCTCATGGGGGACCAGCGTCCATTGCAGTTTCGAGGCCGCGCGCTCCACCGGATAGGGCAGAGCCGGTGGGCGCAGGAATACCCGCAGGCGGGTGCGGAACGACAGTTGGATCTGATTGTTCTGCGCGGCATCCACGGCACGCGGCGGCACTTCAAGTACATTCAGCCAGAACAACCGTTCACGCGCTTCGGTCAGCGGCTCGCCGGTATAACGCAGGCGCAGGGCCTGTTGCTGGCCCGGCTCGATGCGGAAGATTGGCGGCGACACGCTGATCGGCGTGAGTGCGGTGGCCGGCGTCGAGTGTCGATCACCGCTGTCCAGCCAGGTTTGCACCAGCGCCGGGCGGTTGCCACGGTTCTCCAGACGCACGACTACTTCCTGCTGTTCGGCCGGGTAGACCACTCGCGTGCCGTGGATGATCACGCCGGCCTGGCCGGCTGACGTCCACCACGACAACAGACTGAAGGCCCAGGTGACCAGCACCCGTCGGGTTTGGCTGCTCATGGCGTTACTCGGCGTACTCGATCATAAAGCCGACCCGCGTGTTGACCTTGCCCTCGGTGGCCGGTCCGCTCGCATACAGTTGTGCCGCCAGCGGGATGATTGCCTGGTTATCGGCGATCACCACGCTCTCGGATTTTTCGCTGTAGACATTGATCGGCGAGCCGCTACGGCTGGTGACTTCGACCTGCACATTCTTGGCGTTGGTGGTGTCGGCCGGGTCGTCATGACCATCGATGTTCAGGCGTCCGGTAGCCACGTCGATGGCGGGGCTGGTTGGGTCGAACGCGACCATGGCGATGCGCCCGTTGGTGCAACTGCCTTCTCCGGGCGCGCCAATGCGAATGGTAAAACCGGTCAGGTTGGCGCGGCTGCCAGCGGTGGCCAGGCGCGCTGCCGAGACGCCACCCAGGTTGACGTCTTTGACCACCGCGCCACTGCCCGGCGCTGCACCTTCGACCGTGCAGGTCACATCGGTGACCAGCCCGCTGAAATTGATCACGCCGTCGACCGCGAACGCAGCGTGGGGGAGTGCGGCGGCCAAGGCCAGTAGGACTGTGACGGGGGAGAGAATATTGACGTTCATGGTATTTCCAGGGTGATTGATCGATAAGGGGCCTCGGTGGATGTGAATAATTTGTATCTAAAAGTTAATGCGTTCTATAGCGAAGCCACGACTTTTAGTTCGAGATAGTTCGAAACGGTGCTGTTTTAATTATGGTTTTTTGCAAGTCTTGTTCGAGCTGTGAAAGTTGCTGTAAGCGCTGTCCGTCAGCGGCTTCTGTAGGGCGTGTCGATATCCGTTGTGCGGCGATATTGAACCCTGTGTAGGCCTGGGCTATACCGGGCTGGTAATAAGGGTGGATTGTGTAGATCGTTGCGTTACTTATGCGGGTGTCTGTATGCCTACTTCAACTAGTCATGCGTATACCGTCATGTTGTTGGATGACCACGAAATGGTTCGGCAAGGTATTGAGCTGGGCCTGAGTGGAGCGTCCGATATCAAGGTGATCGGTTCTTTTGCCACGGGCCGGCAATTGCTGGACGCACTTGCCCGGCAATCGGCGGATGTCGTGGTGATGGACTTCATACTGGCACCGGCGGAAATCGATGGGCTCAGCCTGCTGCAGGCGCTGAACCGTCGTTTCAGCCAGTGTCGACCATTGATTGTATGTTCCCACTACACGCCTGCGACGGTATCGCTGTCGTTGAAAGCGGGATGCTGGGGCATCCTCGGTAAAACCCAGAACTTGACCGAGTTGATCAGCGCCATTCGAACCGTCGCCCAAGGAAGGATTTATTTACAGCCCTGCATGGTGCCGGCATTGCAGGGTACGCAATCGGTGTGGGAGGCCATCAGCCAAAAAAACACCACGGATTTTGCATCGCCATTACGCTTGAATGCCTGCCTTACTCCAAAAGAACAGGAAGTACTGCGCTGTTTTCTGGATGGCATGTCGGTGAACTCGATTGCCGCCAAGTTCTCGCGCAGCGCCAGTACCATCAGCACGCAAAAACAATCGGCTTATCGCAAGTTGGGGATCAGGAACGACAGTGAGTTATTCAAGTTCACTCAACAATTCGGCGCGCTGGGCTGATGCTCACCGAGCAGCGTTAAATGTGATCGTCCAGATAACGCAGCGCCAGACGCTCCGTGGCCTGCCGCGCCGGCATCAACAGATGCGGCGCCACCAGCATCATAATTTGGTAAACGACCACCCGCACCTCGCCCTCGCGATCGAGAATGCGCTGGTAATCCAGGGAAAACAGCAGGGTGAGGGTGATCTGTTCCACCAACTGCCCCAGCGCCTGGGTATCGCTGACCAACTGCCCGGCCGCCTTCAAGCGTGCCAGCAGTGACGCCAGGGTGCGCTTGAGCGCCGTAAGCAGGTTGCGAATGCCCTTGGCCAGCTTGGGCAGGCGCCCGGCCAGGTTTGAGAGGTCCTGGAACAGAAAACGGTAGTGGGCCATGCGCTCAATGATCAGGTGCAGGAACAGCCAGTAGTCCTGGGGCTCCAGTTGCGCGTCGGCCGGTGGGTCGAGCAACGGCGCCAGTTCATTCTGAAAGCGCTCGAACAACCCCAGCACCAAGGGTTCCTTGCCATGGAAGTGGTAGTAGAGGTTGCCGGGGCTGATCCCCATTTCATTGGCCACCTCCATGGTCGACACGTTCGGTTCGCCCTTGTGGTTGAACAACTGCAGGGCACATTCAAGGATACGGTCGCGGGTCTTCATCCAGTCTTCTTAATCTGATCGTTGAGCTCAGCGCACCCGCACATAGGTGCCCGGAGCCGCTTCCATTGGTGGGTAATTCTGGTTGCCCAGGGCGGTCAGGGTTTCGCGCTGCACGCCCGAGCGTTGCTGGATCCATGCCAGCCATTGCGGCCACCAACTGCCTTCGACATGGTTGGCGTCGTAGTACCAGGCGCGCGGGTCGCTGCTTAGCTTGGGGTTTTCGACGTAATTGGCCTTGGGGTTGCCAGGCGGGTTGAGGATGCTCTGGATATGCCCACTGTTGGACAGCACGAAGCGCCGCTCGCCACCCAGCAGTTGCGTGGAGCGATACACCGCATCCCACGGCGTGATGTGGTCGTTGATGCCGGCCACGCTGAAGCTGTCCACCGTGACCTTTTGCAAGTCGATCGGCGTGCCGCACACCTCCAGGCCGCCGGGATGGCTCAGTGGGTTGTGCTTGAAAAAATCCAGCAGGTCGCCGTGCAAGGCGGCGGGCAGGCGCGTGTTGTCGTTGTTCCAATACAGAATGTCGAACGCCGGCGGTTCCTTGCCCAGCAGGTAATTGTTGATCCAGTAGTTCCAGATCAGGTCGTTGGGGCGCATCCAGGCAAACACCTTGGCCATGTCGCGGCCGTCCAGCACACCTTGTTGGTAGGACCGACGTTTGGCCGCTTCCAATGTTTGCTCATCGGCGAATAGGGTGGCGGGGCTGTCGATCTGGCTGTCCAGCAGGCTCACCAGATAGCTGGCGCTGGAGATGCGGCGCAGCTGGCGCTTGGCTTGCAGATGGCCTTGCAGCGCGGCGATGGTCAGGCCGCCGGCGCAGGCGCCCATCAGGTTGACCTCCCGCGCGCCGGTAATGGCCCGGCACACGTTGAGCGCTTCTTCCAACGCCGCCACGTAGGTGGACAGGCCCCACTCGCGATGCCGCACATCCGGGTTGCGCCAACTGACAATAAAGGTCTGCAGGCCGTTTTTGAGCGCGTATTGCACGAAGCTGTTGGCCGGGCTCAGGTCGAAGATGTAGTACTTGTTGATTTGCGGCGGCACCACGAGCAGCGGCCTGGCGTACTGTTTCTCGCTCATGGGTTTGTACTGGATCAACTCCAGCAGCTCGTTGCGAAACACCACCGAGCCGGGCGTGGTGGCCAAGGTTTTACCCACTTCAAATGCCTGTTTGCTCACTTGGCGCGGCAGGCCATTGTTGTGCAGCAAATCGTCGAACAGGTTGCTCACCCCGCGCACCACGCTATTACCCCCGGAGTTGAGCAGCTCCTTGACGGCCAAGGGGTTGAGCAAGGTGTTGGAGGGCGACACCGCATCGTTGAACAGCGACAAGGCAAAGTGCGCCCGGGCCCGGTCGTCGTCGCTCAGGGTGCTGTCGTCGATCCAGTGGCGGGTCTGTTTCTGCCAGCTCAGATACGCCTGAAGACTGCGCCGATAAAGTGGGTTGAGCTGCCAGGTGGGGTCGACGAAACGGCTGTCGCGGGGGTTGGGCTCATGCACGGTCTCGCCCAGCAGAACGCGACCCAGTTGCCCACCCAGGGCCAGGGCGTGACGGGCGGTATGCACCGGGTTACGCAAACCGTGGGCGGCCACGCTGCGCAGGGTCGACAGCAGGTCGCGGCCCCTCAGGCCGGTGATCGCATTTTGCGCATTGATGAACGCGGCGGGGGTGGGCGCCGGGTTCGTCACGGGTCTTTCTCGCATGAGCCAACACTCCTTCGTCTAGCCATCAACAGGCACGCCAATTCAGAACCATAGTCGGTTCCTGGCAAGTTGCGCGGCGGTGTGGTCCTTACACCGCGGGGCGTGGGTGAATCACTGCGCGCAGGCGTTCCTCCTCCAGGAATTTCATGATGATCGGCGCCACGGCCTCGGCCCGGGTGATCAAAAACAAGTGGCCATCATCGATGATGTGCAACTGCGCGTTGGGGATGCGCCAGGCGAGCATGCGCATATTGACCAGCGGGATCAGCGGGTCATCGTCGCCGGCCAATACCAGGGTGGGTTGGCGGATCTTGTGCAGCCAATGGATGCTGGTCCAGCCCAGTCCCGCGAACAACTGCCAGTAGTAGCCGAGCTTGCCGGCCGAACGCACTTTGCTGGCATGTTCGGCGGCCAGCTTCGAATCGCGACGGAACGAGCCGCCGTAGATCATCGGTGCAATGCGTACCACATGGGACGGCTGGATATAGCGGCGCGGGCTCGCCATCAGCCACAGCACTTTCGGCTTGCCCGGCACCATCACCGCGCCCGCCGCCGTCGCCGCCAGGATCAGCTTCTTGCAGCGCTCCGGGTAGTCATAGGCGAACTGCTGCGCCAGCGCGCCGCCCCAGGACACGCCGACGGTATTCACCTGGCCGTAGTCCAGGTAATCAAGCATGCGCGCGGTGAGCTTGGCCAGGCCAGGGAAGCGGTACGGCCGGCTGGGCGTCGAGGAACCGCCCACTCCCGGTACGTCGAAAGCAATGACCTCCAGGTCCGGGTCCAGAGCCTGCACGAACGGAAACACCAGCTCCAGGTTGGCGCCGATGCCGTTGAAGATCAGCAACGGCGTCAAGTGAGGCTTGCCCGGACGTACCGCCGTGCGGATGGTCTGGCCATCCAGGTCGATGGTACGGAAGATGAACGGTTGCGCCATGCTCAAGCCCTGTGAGATGTGACGGTTGGAATGCAGGCCGAATGTGGGAGGGGGCTTGCCCCCGATTGCAATTGATCAGCCAATGGATCAGATGACCGACACACGGTCATCGGGGGCAAGCCCCCTCCCACGTGTGACCCCATTTCAATTCAGCGTTCGTGTACGTAAGTCCCCGGGGCTGCTTCTGCTGCTGCGTAGGTTTTATTGCCTAATAGCGTCGGCGCCTTCTTCAATTTGCCCGCCCGCTCGGCCTGCCACGCTTGCCAGTGTAGCCACCAGGAATCGGTGTGCTTGGTGGCGTTTTCCTGCCATTGCAGGGCCGTGCTCGCCAAGCCGTCGCTGGTCTGGTAGCGCGCCTTGGGGTTGCCCGGCGGGTTGAGGATGCTCTGGATATGCCCGCTACTGGACAACACGAACTCCACGTTGCCGCCAAACAACTGCGCCGACTTGTAGCAGGACTGCCAGGGGGTGATGTGGTCGTTGGTGCCGGCCAGGGCGTAGATATCGGCGGTCACTTGCTTGAGGTCGATCGGCGTGCCGCACACTTCCAGAGCGTTGGGGCGAACCAGCGGGTTGTTCTTGAACAGTTCGATCAGGTCGCCATGGAATGCCGCGGGTAAACGCGTGGTGTCGTTGTTCCAGAACAGGATGTCGAAAACCGGCGGTTCGTTGCCCAGCAGGTAGTTGTTGACCCAGTAGTTCCAGATCAGGTCATTGGGACGCATCCAGGCGAACACCTTGGCCATGTCGCGACCTTCCAATACCCCGGCCTGGTAGGAGTGGCGCTTGGCCGCTTCCAGCGTCTGCTCGTCGACGAACAGCGCCACCTGGGTGTCGAGGGTGGTGTCGAGCACGCTCACCATCAGGGTCAGGGCGTTGACCTTTTTCTCGCCCAGCGCCGCGTAATGGCCCAGCAGCGCCGTGCAGGTGATACCACCGGAGCAGGCGCCGAGCATATTGATGTCTTTGCTGCCGGTGATCGCGGTGACCACATCGACCGCTTCCTTGAGCGCCTCGATATAGGTCGACAGGCCCCACTCGCGCTGGGCCTTGGTCGGGTTGCGCCAACTGATGATGAACGTTTGCTGGCCGTTGCGCAGGCAGAAACGCGCCAGGCTTTTATCCGGGCTCAAGTCGAATACATAGAATTTG
Source organism: Pseudomonas sp. ARP3 (assembly GCF_001029595.1). Lineage (NCBI taxonomy): Bacteria > Pseudomonadati > Pseudomonadota > Gammaproteobacteria > Pseudomonadales > Pseudomonadaceae > Pseudomonas > Pseudomonas sp. ARP3. Next base: position 290,894 of record NZ_LEKF01000002.1, on the reverse strand, counting down.
TTGATCTGCGGCGGCACCACCAGCAGAGGGCGTTCATGCACTTGTTCGGTGATCGGTTTGTACTGGATCAACTCCAGCACATCGTTGCGAAACACCACCGCGCCTTCGGAGGTGCCCAGGCTCTTGCCCACTTCAAAGGCGCCCATGTTGACCTGGCTCGGCATGCCGCCGTTGTGCACCATGTCCTTGGCCAGGTGGGACAGGCCATCGAGCAGGCTTTTGCCGCCGGTTTCGAAGAAGCGTTTGACCGCCGCCGGGTTGGCCGCGCTGTTGGTGGGGGCCATGGCTTCGGTCATCAGATTGATCACGAAGTGGCCGCGGCTGATGTCCTGTTCCGACAGGTTGCTGTCGCCGATCCAGTCGTGCAGTTCCTTGCGCCACGCCAGGTAGGTTTGCAGGTAACGTTTGTAGAGCGGGTTCTGGCTCCAGGCCGGGTCGTGAAAGCGACGGTCATCGCTTTCCGGCGCCAGCGCCGATTTGCCGAACATGACGTTTTTCAGTTCCACCCCGAAATGGGCGACGTGCTTGACGCTGTGCAACGGTTGCTTGATGGCTTGGGTCAGCACCATCTTCGCCGAGGCCAATAAATCCTTTTTGCGTAACGCGATGATCGGGTTCAACCCCAGGGTGTTCTCCGAGGCCTGGCGTTTCAAGTCATCGTTGTTCTTGTTACTCATCTACGACGCTCCATTGTCCGAAAGACGAGTACCGGCTACCGCTGCGCACCAAGTTTCGATACACAACACAAGCCAGGTACTGCGACTCGGGTGACCGTTGATACCGCATCGTCAAATGCAGGGAACTTGCCAGTTCCATTGGTTACCCGAGTTTAATTTTTTTCGCAAGCAGGCCAATCATTGGCCACGCGACAGGGCATTCAAGCAGATGAAATTAGAAAATGCTCTCTAAAGAGCAAGACGCCTGACTTAGAGCATCAGGCGTACGACCGACTCACTCGGGTCGCGGGTTTTACCGGCGGCCTTGAGTTCGGCGAGGTAGTCGGCCCACAAGGTTTCCTGACGCACTGCCAGTTGGTAGAGGTAGTCCCAGGTGAACAGCCCGCTGTCATGACCGTCGTCGAAGGTCAATTTCAGTGCGTATTGGCCGGCCGGCTCGATCTTGGTCAGCCGAACGTTCAGCTTGCCGAATTGCAGGATGGGTTTGCCGTGGCCCTGGACCTCGGCGGAAGGCGAGTGCACCCGCAGGAACTCGGCGGGCAGCTGGTAGACCTCATCGGGCCCGTAAGTGAGGCCGAGGGTGTTGGAGGTTTTGTGCAAATTAACAGCGGTAGGGAATTTCGGCATTGGGGACCCCTTGGGCTGCGAGCTACAAGCCGCGAGTTGAATGTACTCAACGTGCGGCTTGTAGCTTACAGCTTGCGGCTTACAGAATGTACCGCGACAAGTCTTCGTTCTGCGCCAATTCGCCCAAGTGGCTGTTGACGTAGTCGGCATCGATCTTGATTGCTTCGCCATTCTGCGCACCGGCCATGTCGCCGGCGCTGAAGGACACTTCCTCAAGCAGGCGTTCAAGCAGTGTGTGCAGGCGACGAGCACCGATGTTCTCGGTCTTCTCGTTGACCTGCCAGGCGATTTCCGCCAGGCGCTTGATGCCGTCCGCCTGGAACTCGATACCCAGCCCTTCGGTTTTCAGCAGCTCACGGTATTGCTCGGTGAGCGAGGCATGCGGCTCGCTGAGGATGCGTTCGAAGTCGCCCGGTGTCAGCGCCTTGAGTTCCACGCGAATCGGCAAACGGCCCTGCAGCTCCGGCACCAGATCGCTTGGCTTGCTCAGGTGGAATGCTCCGGAAGCGATGAACAGGATATGGTCGGTCTTGACCATGCCCAGCTTGGTGTTGACGGTGCAGCCTTCGATCAGTGGCAGCAGGTCGCGCTGCACGCCTTCACGGGAGACATCGACGCCGCCGGAGTTACCGCGCTTGGCCACCTTGTCGATCTCGTCGATAAACACAATGCCGTGCTGCTCGACCGCTTCGAGGGCCTTGGCCTTGAGTTCTTCCTCATTCACCAGGCGCCCGGCTTCTTCGTCGCGCACCAGCTTGAGCGCTTCCTTGACCTTGAGCTTGCGGCTTTTCTTCTTGCCCTTGCCCATGTTGGCGAACAGGTTCTGCAACTGGCTGGTCATTTCTTCCATGCCAGGCGGCGCGGAGATGTCGACGCCGGACACTTCGGCCACTTCGATTTCGATTTCCTTGTCGTCCAACTGGCCTTCGCGCAGGCGCTTGCGGAACAGTTGGCGCGTGTTGGAATCCGAAGCCTGTGCGGCGTCTTCGTTGAAGCCCATGCGCGCCGGTGGCAGCAGGGCGTCGAGGATACGTTCCTCGGCGGCGTCTTCGGCGCGGTGGCTGACCTTGGTCATTTCCTGTTCGCGCAGCATCTTCAGCGCAGCGTCGGCCAGATCGCGAATGATCGACTCGACGTCACGGCCTACATAACCCACTTCGGTGAACTTGGTGGCTTCGACCTTGATGAACGGGGCATTGGCCAGTTTGGCCAGGCGCCGGGCGATTTCGGTTTTACCCACGCCGGTCGGACCGATCATCAGGATGTTCTTGGGCGTTACTTCAACGCGCAGTTCTTCTGGCAGTTGCATGCGGCGCCAGCGGTTACGCAGCGCGATGGCAACGGCGCGTTTGGCATCGTCCTGGCCGATGATATGGCGGTTGAGTTCATGGACGATTTCACGGGGAGTCATGGACATAATGTGTGGCGGCCCTCAAGCGCGAATAAGCCTGCGGCTTACTCGGCGAGGTCCTGCTCCTCAATGGTCTGGTTGTGGTTGGTGAACACGCAGATGTCGCCGGCGATACCCAGGGCGGTCTCGACGATTTCCCGCGCCGACAGGTCGGTTTTCTTCAGCAGCGCACTGGCTGCGGCCTGGGCGTAGCCGCCGCCGGAGCCCATGGCAATCAGGCCATGTTCGGGCTCAACCACATCGCCATTACCGGTGATGATCAAGGAGGCGTCTTTGTTGGCGACGGCCAGCATGGCTTCCAGGCGGCTGAGGGAGCGGTCGGTGCGCCATTCTTTGGCCAGCTCGACGGCGGCACGCACGAGGTGGCCCTGGTGTTTTTCCAGTTGGCCTTCGAAACGCTCAAAGAGGGTGAATGCATCGGCAGTGGCACCGGCGAAACCGGCGAGTACCTGGCCGTGGTACAGGCGACGCACTTTTTTCGCGTTGCCTTTCATCACGGTATTACCCAGGGAAACCTGGCCGTCGCCGCCCATGACGACTTTGCCGTGGCGACGTACTGAAACGATGGTGGTCAAGGGGAGAGTCTCCACGCAGCGGGGCGAAAATGCCCTGATGGAAACTCATATGGGGGTGGCGGGGGGGATTTCAACCATAGGGGGTGATGGCGGACGAGTGGTGCTCAAGGGTCTGACACACATTCCAGAGCCGGCAATACCAAGTGTGGGAGGGGGCTTGCCCCCGATGACGGTGCATCAGTAACAGATGTACTGGCTGACACACTGCATCGGGGCAAGCCCCCTCCCACACTGTTTGGTGCTGATTCTGGGTCAGCGGCTCTGGCGCTGTTGTAACAACAGGTTGCTAAACCCGGCGCCGGCCAATTGCTTCTGCGCCACGGTCAGCTGTTCGCGGTTGCTGAATGGCCCCACCAACACGCGATACCAGGTTGCGTCTTTCACCGTGCCGGATTCCACCGTCACCGTCTGGCCCAACAGAATGATCTGGGCACGCACGCGATCCGCATCGGCCTGCTTCGGGAACGAGCCAGCTTGCAGGAAGAACTTGGTCACCGGTGCGGCCTTGGTTTCGGCAACCGGCGGTGCTGGCGGAGGAGTAATCCCGGCCAACGCCGCCTGGGCCCGCGCGGTGTCGATTTTCGCCGCTTCCGCCGGGGTGACCGGCGTGGTCGGCACTTGCGGCGTCGGCAGGGTTTTCTCCGGCACAGCGTCAGGCGGCACGATCACTTCCGATTCCGGCAACAGCGTGTAGAAGTCGTATTTTGGCTTCACCGGCGCCGTAGGGCTTGGTGTGGTCTTGTTGGCTTCAGCGATCTTCGAGGCTTTCTGCTGCTCTTGTTTAACCCGTTTGACATCGTCACCCTGGCCTGGGTCCAGCTTCATCAGAAACACGATAAAGGCGCCGACCGTGAGGCCGATGGCCATCCACAACCAGCCCGGGATCGGCTTCTTCGCCGGGGGCTGGTAGCGGCTGGCGCCGCGCTTGGGTGCGGGTTTTTTCTTGGCAGCCAACTTACATACGCTCCAGAGTTTCCAGGCCCAACAGTTCCAGGCCTTGCTTGAGGGTCCGTCCAGCCAGTGCGGCGAGGCGCAGGCGACTCTGCTTGTGGGCTTCGTCGTCGGCGGTGAGGATCGGGCAGTTCTCGTAGAAACTGGAGAACAACCCGGCCACTTCGTACAAATAGGTGCACAGGATATGTGGCGTGCCTTTTTCGCCGACGCTGTTCAGCACTTCGCCGAATTGCGCCAGCTTGGCGGCCAGGTCCTGTTCATGGGGGGCGTCCAGCACGATCTGGCCTTCGACTTGGCTGAAGTCCTTGCCCAGTTTGCGGAACACGCCGGCCACGCGGGTGTAGGCGTACAGCAGGTACGGCGCCGTATTGCCTTCGAAGTTGAGCATCAGGTCGAAGTTGAAGCTGTAGTCACTGGTGCGGTGCTTGGACAGGTCGGCGTATTTCACCGCGCCGATCCCCACCACGCGGGCGATGTTGCGCAAGTCGGCTTCGGCCAGCTCCGGGTTCTTTTCCTTCACCAGGTTATAGGCACGGTCCTGGGCTTCGTTGAGCAGGTCGATCAGCTTGACGGTGCCGCCGTCGCGGGTTTTGAACGGGCGGCCGTCGGCGCCGTTCATGGTGCCGAAGCCCATGTGTTCCATATGCATCGGGTGGGTGACGAAACCGGCGCGACGCGCTACTTCGAACACCTGCTGGAAGTGCAGGGCCTGGCGCTGGTCGACGAAGTACAGCGCACGGTCCGCCTTGAGCACGCCACTGCGGTAGCGTACGGCCGCGAGGTCGGTGGTGGCGTACAGATAGCCGCCATCGGCCTTGACGATGATCACCGGCAGCGGCTCGCCGTCGGCGGTCTTGAATTCTTCGAGGAATACGCACTGCGCGCCGTTGCTCTCCACCAGCAGGCCCTTGGCCTTGAGGTCATTGACCACATTGATCAGGTCGTCGTTGTAGGCGCTTTCGCCCATCACGTCGGCCATGGTCAGTTTGACGTTGAGCAGGGTGTAGATCTGCTGGCAGTGGGCCAGGGAGATATCGCGGAAGCGGTTCCACAGCGCCAGGCATTCTTCGTCGCCGGCCTGCAGCTTGACCACCAGGCCACGGGCGCGGTCGGCGAACTCTTCGGATTCGTCGAAGCGCTTCTTGGCGGCGCGGTAGAAGTTCTCCAGGTCCGACAGCTCATTGCTGGTGATCGGGTTTTCCTGCAGGTACGCCATCAGCATGCCGAACTGGGTGCCCCAGTCGCCCACGTGGTTCTGGCGGATCACGGTGTCGCCGAGGAATTCCAGCACCCGTGCCACGCCGTCGCCGATGATGGTCGAGCGCAAGTGGCCGACGTGCATCTCTTTGGCCAGGTTGGGCGCCGACAGGTCGATGACCACGCGCTGGTTGTCGCCGGCCTTGCGCACGCCGATGCGGGCATCGGCCAGCGCGGCGTCCAGGCGCGAGGCCAGGGCCTGGGTGTTCTGGAAAATATTGATAAAGCCCGGGCCGGCGATTTCGGCCTTGCTCACCTGCGGGTCGGCCGGCAGGGCGGCGATGATTTTTTCCGCCAGGTCGCGCGGCTTCATGCCGGCCGGCTTGGCCAGCATCATCGCGATATTGCTGGCGAAGTCGCCGTGGGTCTTGTCACGGGTGTTCTCCACCTGAATCGCCGGCGTCAGGCCTTCAGGCAACACACCTTCGTTGACGAGTTGGGTGAGGGCTTGTTGGATCAGCTGGCGAATGGTGTCTTTCATGGTGTTCTCTTTCGACCGCAAGCGGCGGCGCGCGATGCGCAGGTGGAAAAACTGGGCATTATCCGTGGCGGGGGCGGGCTTGCCAACCTTCGCGGGACCTGTGGCCAGGCTTAATACAAATCTACCGGGTCTACGTCCAGTGACCATCTCACTTGGCGACCGCTCGGCATTTGCTCCAGCGCAAGTAACCAGCTACTTAACAGGCGATGCAAGGGGGCTCGCGCGCTGGCTTGCAGCAGCAGCTGTGCCCGATAACGTCCAGCGCGGCGCTCCATGGGCGCGGGCACCGGGCCAAGCAGTTCGATGCCGGTCAGACCCAACTCACCGAGCAAACGTTCGGCGGCGCTGCACGCTTCATCCAGAAAACCTTCGGCCTGCCCCGGTTTATGCGCCTCGGCGCGCAGCAGCGCCAAGTGTGCGAATGGCGGCAGGCCTGCGGAACGGCGTTCGCTCAGGGCCTGTTCGGCAAAGGCGAAGTAGCCTTGCTCGGTCAGTTGGATCAGCAACGGATGGTCGGCCAGGTGCGTCTGGATAATCACCCGCCCGGGCTCCTCGGCCCGTCCCGCGCGGCCGGCGACCTGCACGATCAACTGCGCCATGCGCTCGCTGGCGCGGAAATCACCGGAGAACAGGCCACCATCGGCGTCCAGGATCGACACCAGGGTCACCCGAGGGAAGTGATGGCCTTTGGCAAGCATCTGGGTGCCCACCAGAATGCACGGGTGGCCCTTCTGGATGGTGGCAAACAGTTGGTTCATCGCGTCCTTGCGCGACGTGCTGTCGCGGTCGACCCGCAGCACCGGGTAATCCGGGAACAGAATGCCCAGGCGTTCCTCGGCGCGTTCGGTGCCCGCGCCGACCGGTCGCAGGTCCACCTTGCCGCACTGCGGGCAGTGGCGCGGCACCCGCTCCACATGGCCGCAGTGATGGCAGCGCAATTCGCCGTAGCGCTGGTGCACGGTCATGCGCGCATCGCAGCGTTCGCACTCGGACATCCAGCCGCAGTCATGGCACAACAGGGTGGGGGCAAATCCACGACGGTTGAGGAACACCAGCACTTGCTGGCCGGCGGCAAGGGTCTGGCCGATAGCTTGTTGCATCGGCCCGGAAATACCACTGTCCAGCGGACGGCTTTTCACGTCCAGACGCAGGAAACGTGGCTGCTTGGCGCCACCGGCCCGCTCATTCAGGCGTAGGAGCCCGTACCGGCCGGTATAGGCGTTGTGCAAGCTCTCCAAGGATGGTGTGGCTGAGCCCAGCACAATCGGAATGTCTTCCTGGCGCGCGCGCACCAGTGCCAGGTCGCGGGCGTGGTAGCGCAAGCCTTCCTGCTGCTTATAGGAGCCGTCGTGCTCCTCGTCGATGATGATCAACCCGGGGTTTTTCATCGGCGTGAACAGCGCCGAACGGGTGCCGATGATGATGTCGGCCTCGCCGTCCCGCGCCGCCAGCCAGGACTCCAAGCGCTCGCGGTCGTTGACCGCCGAATGCACCAGGGCGATACGCGCGTTGAAGCGCTGTTCGAAGCGCGCCAGGGTTTGCGGGCCGAGGTTGATCTCAGGGATCAACACCAGGGCTTGTTTGCCGGCCTGCAGGGTTTCGCGGATCAGTTGCAAATAAACTTCGGTCTTGCCGCTACCAGTGACCCCGGCCAGCAGGAACGCGTGGAAGCTGTCGAAGCCGGCGCGAATGGCTTCATAGGCGGCGCGTTGCTCGGCGTTCAGCGGCAGTTCCGGTTGGGCCAGCCAATGTTCGTGGCGGGCGTCTGGGGCATGCTTGCGGATTTCCACCTGCACCAGGCCTTTGGCGAGCAGCAGGTCGAGGCTGTCCTTGCTCAACATCAGCTTGCTCAACAACTGATGGGCTACGCCATGGGGGTGTTGGGCCAGCGTCGCCAAGGCTTCGCGCTGACGCGGCGCGCGGGCGATGCGTGGGTCGTCCAGGCGCGCGCCAGGCACCGTCGACCAGAAACGCTCCTGGCGCGCCTCGGCCAGTTCGCCCTGGCGCAGCAACACTGGCAGCGCCCAACTTAAGGTGTCGCCCAGGCTGTGCTGGTAATACTGGGCGGTCCACAAGCACAGCTTGAACAGCGCCGGTGGCAACGGCGGCGTGGCGTCTAGGATCGCCACGGCCGGCTTGAGTTTCTCGGCGGGCACTTCGCTGTGGTCGGCAACTTCCACCAAGATGCCGATCATTTCCCGCCGGCCGAACGGCACGCGTACCCGCATGCCCGGCTGCAACTGCGCACGCAACACGCCGGCCGGCGCCCGGTAATCGAACAGGCGGCGCAGGGGCGAAGGCAGGGCGAGGCGCAAAATGGCGTCGGGCACGCGGGGAGTCTCATATAAAGGCAGGCGGTGGCGCAGGGGCGCGAGCCTAGCAGAGGAGGGCGTTAATGGGTATGCCGTGGTTTTCTGATGAAAGGGGCTTGCTGACGGTAAGGTCCGCTTGCGCGATTGCAAAGGTCTGGTAGAATCCGCGGCCTAATTACGTGCGGTATTCGACAATAGTGTCGAGTGGCGGCACGCTAGCCCGAGGAAGTCACCATGAAAGCCGATATCCATCCAGCGTACGAAACCATCGAAGTAACCTGCAGCTGCGGCAACAAGTTCGAAACCCGTTCGAACCTGTGCAAGCCACTGGGTACTGACGTATGCAACGAGTGCCACCCGTTCTACACCGGTAAGCAGAAAACTCTGGACACCGGCGGCCGTGTACAGCGCTTTGCTGACCGTTTCGGTGCTTTCGGTGCCAAAAAGGCCTAAGGCCGATCAACTTGGGAAGCCGCTGCGGTTTTTCCATGCTGATAAAAAAGGCGTCCCTTGTGGGCGCCTTTTTTGTGCCTGGGATTTGGCTGTCGGCGGTTCAGGCCGAGGTGTTTTGCCCGGCGCCGGCGTCCTTGGTTCAGGTGGAGGTGCAGCGCGTGGTGGACGGCGACACCGTGCGCCTCAAGGATGGCCGCAGTGTGCGTATGATCGGCCTCAATGCGCCGGAAACTGGTAAAAAGGGGCGGCCGGACGAGCCGTTCGCCGTCGCCGCGCGCGAGCGTCTGCAAGCCTTGGTGCAGGCCAGTGACGGGCGGGTCGGCCTGGTGCCGGGGCGCGAAGCCAAGGATCACTATGGGCGAACCCTGGCCCATCTCTACGGCGCCAATGGCCGCAATCTGGAAGCGCAATTGCTCGCCGATGGGCTGGGGTTTCAGGTGGGCGTCGCGCCGAATATCGATCTGGTGGCCTGTCAGCAGGCGGCCGAAAACAGCGCGCGCAAAGCGCGAGTGGGGCTGTGGCGGCAATCGCCGGTGCGCTCGGTGGCGCACATCAAGCGTTCCGGGTTCGCAGTCATCAGCGGGCAAGTCCGGAGCATCGAGCGCAATCGTGGCGGAATCTGGATCGAGTTACAGGGCTCATTGGTATTACGCATTGCACCCGATCAGGCCCGACAATTCGACTCGCGCCTGCTCACTGGTCTGCAAGGCAAGACCGTCGAGGCCCGTGGCTGGGTACAGGATCGCTCCCGGCGGGGTGGCCTTAAAACCCATCAAGCGCGCTGGTTACTGCCGCTGACCGATTCCAGCATGCTGAAAGTGCAGCGCGAATAAAAAATTGTAGACATTTTTTAAGGGGATTGTGAACAGTCCAGCCCTTATATCCCGTGGCCTTAGACCAAAGTACGGCGCTTTGGGGCCTTGACACCGGTGACTGCCCAGTCTTGTAGGGGCTTTACGACACGCGTATCCTCGGCGGTCCGTCGACCAACAGTAAAAGCGGAATGCCGATATGTCTGATTTGAAAACTGCCGCTCTCGAATATCATGCCCATCCTCGTCCAGGAAAGCTGAGTGTAGAGCTCACCAAAGCCACCGCCACCGCCCGCGACCTGTCGCTGGCCTACAGCCCTGGCGTGGCCGAGCCCGTACGTGAAATCGCTCGCGACCCCGAGCTGGCGTACAAGTACACCGGCAAAGGCAACTTGGTTGCAGTGATTTCCGATGGCACCGCGATTCTCGGCCTGGGCAACCTCGGCCCATTGGCGTCCAAACCAGTCATGGAAGGTAAAGGCGTGCTGTTCAAGCGCTTTGCCGGCATCGACGTGTTCGACATCGAAGTCGATTCCGAGAGCCCGCAGGCTTTCATCGACACCGTCAAACGCATCTCCATCACCTTCGGTGGCATCAACCTGGAAGACATCAAGGCACCTGAGTGCTTCGAGATCGAAAAGGCCCTGATCGAGCAGTGCGACATTCCGGTATTCCACGATGACCAGCACGGCACCGCGATCGTAACCGCGGCCGGCATGATCAACGCCCTGGAAATCGCTGGCAAAACCCTGGCTGACGCCAAGATCGTTTGCCTGGGCGCCGGCGCGGCGGCTATCTCCTGCATGAAGCTGATCGTCAGCATGGGCGCCAAGCTGGAGAACATCTACATGGTCGACAGCAAGGGCGTGATCCAGTCCGAGCGTACCGATCTGAACCAGTACAAGGCGATGTTTGCCCACCCGTCCTCCAAGCGCACCCTGGCTGACGCCCTGAACGGTGCTGATGTGTTCGTCGGCCTGTCCGGCCCGAACCTGCTGAGCGCCGAAGGCCTCAAGTCCATGGCGGCCAACCCGATCGTGTTCGCCTGCTCCAACCCGGACCCTGAAATCGCGCCGGAACTGGCTCACGCCACCCGTAACGACGTGATCATGGCCACTGGCCGTTCGGACTACCCGAACCAGGTCAACAACGTGTTGGGCTTCCCGTTCATCTTCCGTGGCGCCCTGGACGTTCGCGCCAAGCGCATCAACGAAGAAATGAAAGTAGCGGCCGCCAACGCCCTGCGTGAACTGGCCAAACTGCCAGTCCCTCAGGACGTTTGCGACGCCTACGGTGGCGCCAAGCTGGAATTCGGTCGTGAGTACATCATTCCGAAGCCAATGGACAAGCGCCTGATCACCGTGATCTCCGACGCCGTAGCCAAGGCTGCGATCGAGACCGGTGTGGCTACCCTGCCGTATCCGAAGCACTACCCGCTGCAAAGCGTGGATGATGTGTTCAACGGCTAAGCCGTAGTAGTGCACCAACAAAAAGCCCCGGCTCTCGCGAGTCGGGGCTTTTTTTTGGGGTGGCGATTAACGGGTGTCCTGTGCAGATCAAATGTGGGAGGGGGCTTGCCCCCGATGGCGGTGTGTCAGTCACTCGATGAGTTGGCTGGTCCAGTGCTATCGGGGGCAAGCCCCCTTCCACATTGGGTTCTGCGTAGGCTTAAGGTTCAGGTTAGAACAGATCGATCGGCGCCGACTCGTCTGCGGGCAGCGGGCTGCCCGGCACGACGCCGTTGCCCAGCTCATTGACCGACGGCGGCGTATCTTCGCTCTTGAACAGTTCGAAATACGCATTCGGCGTGCTTGGCGAGGCAGCGCGGCCGCTGATCGGGTCGATCCGCAGGCTGAGGATGCCTTCCGGCTCCGGCTGGGTGTGCAGCGGCTTGTCCTTCAACGCAGCGCCCATGTAACTCATCCAGATCGGCAGCGCGACGGTGCCGCCGAACTCGCGGCGACCGAGGCTTTCCGGCTGGTCATAGCCGGTCCATACCGTAGTGACGTAGTCGCCGTTGTAGCCGGAGAACCAAGCGTCCTTGGATTCGTTGGTGGTGCCGGTCTTGCCTGCGATATCTGCGCGGCCCAGGGCCAGGGCGCGGCGGCCGGTGCCCTTCTTGATCACATCTTCCAGGATGCTGTTGAGGATGTAGGTGGTACGGCCATCCACAACACGTTCGGCCACAGCCGGTGCCTGCGGTTCGCTAGGGGCGCTAGGGTTGGCGGCTGCCGGAGTCGTGCCGGGTGCTGGCTCGATGGTGATCCCGCCGTGGCTCGGCGCAGCCAGGCCATCGGTGGCAACTACGCCGTTGACCACATCGCCCGGAACCCGTGGCGGGTTGGCAGTGAACAGGGTGTCGCCATTGCGGCTTTCGATCTTGTCGATCAGGTACGGCGCGATCTTGTAGCCGCCGTTGGCAAAGGTGCTCCAGCCGGTGGCGATTTCCATCGGCGTGAGGGTGGCGGTACCCAGGGCCAACGACAGGTTCGGCGGCAGGTCCGACTTATTGAAGCCAAAGCGCGTGATGTAGTCGATGGTCTTGCCGACGCCCATGGCTTGCAGCAAACGGATCGATACCAGGTTACGTGACTTGTACAACGCCTCGCGGATACGGATCGGGCCAAGGAAGGTATTGGTGTCGTTCTTCGGGCGCCAGACTTTGTCCAGGTACTCGTCGACGAACACGATAGGCGCATCGTTGACCAGGCTGGCGGCGGTGTAGCCGTTGTCCAGTGCGGCGCTGTAGATGAACGGCTTGAAGCTCGAACCGGGCTGGCGCTTGGCCTGGGTGGCGCGGTTGTAGTTGCTCTGCTCGAACGCGAAACCGCCGACCAGGGCGCGAATCGCACCGTTCTGCGGATCCAGCGACACCAGTGCGCCCTGGGCCAGCGGCACCTGGCTGAACTTCAAGCTGTCGTCCTTCTGGCGTTGCACGCGGATCAAGTCGCCCACTTGCGCGACGTCCGACGGCTGCTTGGGCATGGCGCCCATGCTGTTGGTGTTCAGGAAAGGGCGCGCCCATTTCATGCTGTCCCAGGCCACATGGGCCTCGCCGGTACGGGTCAGCACTTGCAGGCCGTCTTTTTTCACCTGGGTGACGATGGCGGGTTCCAAGCCGCTGATGGGGCGCTGTTTGCTCAATTCTGCGGTCCAGGCGCTGAGTGTCTTGCCCGGCAGACGCGATTCAGGGCCGCGATAGCCGTGGCGCTGGTCGTAGGAAATCAGACCGGAATGCACCGCATCGTTGGCGATTTCCTGCAGGTCGCTCGGAACCGTGGTGGTCACGCGGAAGCCTTCGGTGTAGGCATCGCTGCCGTAGCGGCCGACCATCTCGGCGCGGGCCATTTCGGCGATATACGGGGCGTTCACTTCCGGCGTCGGTACGTGATAGCTGGCGTTCAGCGGCTCGGCCACGGCGCTTTCGTAAGCGGCCTGGTCGATCTTGCCCAACTTGTACATGCGCCCCAGGATCCAGTCGCGTCGCTCTTTGCTACGCGCCGGGTTGGCCAGTGGGTTGAAGCGCGAAGGCGCCTTGGGCAGGCCCGCGATCATAGCCATCTGCGCCAGGCTGGCGTCGCGGATGGACTTGCCGTAGTACACCTGGGAGGCGGCTTCAATGCCGTAGGCGCGGTTGCCGAGGTAGATCTTGTTGACGTACAGCTCAAGGATCTCGTCCTTGGTCAGCTGTCGCTCGATCTGCAGTGCCAACAGGATTTCAGTGGCTTTGCGCGAAAAGCTGCGCTCGCTGGTGAGGAAGAAGTTCTTCGCCACCTGCATGGTGATGGTGCTGCCACCGGATTGAATGTGTCCGCTTTTTACCAACTGGGTGGCGGCGCGCACCAGGCTGCTGGGGTCGACGCCATAGTGGTTGGCAAAATTATCGTCCTCGGCCGACAGCAGGGCGCTGATGAAATTAGGCGGAATGTCGGCAAAACGGATCGGTGTGCGGCGCATTTCGCCGAACTCCGCGATGAGTTTTTCATCGCTGCTGTAGACCCGCAAAGGAATCTGCAACTGGATACTTCTAAGGGCCTCTACCGACGGCAAACCCGGACTAAGGTAGAGGTACGCCCCGCTGAGCACGAGCAGCAGCCCGCAGACGATGGCGACAATGGAGTACCCGAAAAACTTCAGCAGACGAATCAAGGCTTTTGGATTTCCAGAGAAAAGAATGGGTTAGGCGTCGGGGCATGCATGGCAAACGATGGATCAACCCGAGCTGCAGATAAAAAGCGGGAAAAAACGCTGGGCATTAAAGCATTTTCGGCCTGGGGCGTCATTCGTGCCTCTGCAACAAGTCGACCGAATGCACGGCGTCCCGCGGCAACCAGGCGGTATGACAGGCAATGTTCTAGGGAGTTTTATGGGAAAGGGATTATTCAGGCGAAAAGTCGATACCTTGCTGGGCATCGATATCAATGACACGGCCATCAGGCTGGTCGAACTGGGGCACTCGCCCGCAGGTTTCAGCGTTAAAGGTTACGTCACGCAGGGGCTGCCCGCCGGGGTAGTGGTCGACGGCGCGTTCCTGGACCTGGACGGCATCGGCCAGGCATTGCACACCGCTTTGCTCAAGTTGCAGACGAGGGTTCGGCGCGCAGCGGTCGCAGTGAGCGGGCCATCGGTCATTACGCGACTCATCGAGCTGGAGGCGGGGCTTACTGACGAAGCGATGCTGGCGATGGTCGAGCGGGAGGCCGAGCAGTACATTCCTTATCCACTGGATGACATGGCCATCGACTTTCTAGTCCAGGGGCGCTCGGTCCAGAAGGCGGAGCGGGTCGAGGTGTTGCTGGCGGCATGCCTGAAGGAGCATGTCGAAGCGCGCGAGGCGGTTTTGACCATGGCGGGGCTCATACCGGCGGTGGTCGATGTTGAAGCGTTTGCATTGGCGCGCGCGAGCAGTCAGGATTTCGCCAGCTTCACGCCGTGCAATCGCGTCGATGGCGCACAATGGGCCGTAGATGGCCAAGGGATGGGAGTTGCTTGCGGGCTGGCCCTGAGGAGTTTCGCTTGAAGACACGAATCAACCTTTTGCCCTGGCGCCAAGCCCAGGCTGAACGACGCCGTCACTATTTTGTGGCGCTGCTTCTGGCGTTCGTGTGCATGGCGTTGGTTGTCGTGTGGTTGGCGGATCAGGTGATTGACCAAGCGATCGATCGGCAGGTGACGCGCAATAACCACCTGGGAAATGACATAGCCACTCAGGATTCCAGTATCAAGACCCTTGGCGACCTAGAGGCGCAAAGCCAGCAACTGGCTGAGCGGATGAAGGTCGTGCAGGACCTGCACAACGGCCACTCATCCGGTGCCCGATTGTTGGATCAGTTGGCCCGTGCGGTGCCCGATGGCGTGCATTTGCATGAGGTCGTGGCCAAAGGCGATACGTTGAGTATCAGCGGCACCGCCGAATCCAGCCAGGATATCGCCCAATTGATGCGTCGTCTGGAAGCATCGGAGGGCGCCCATGGGGCTCGTTTGCAGCATGTGCGCACCGAAGGCGCGCAAGGCAGCAATGGATTCCAACTGATGGTGCGCCAGGGAGCGTCCTCCGAGGCCCAGCCATGAGCCGGCCCAGGCTCGAATTTTCCGCGTTCTCTCACCGTGCTGCAAAATGGCCCCTACCTGGCAAGGTCTTGCTGGGCTGTGCCCTGGGCGGCCTGGTGCTGGCGATGGGTGAGCTGATGCAGCTTGGTCCCGCCCGCGTCCGGTTGCAGCAGGCGCAGGCGCAAGAGATGGCCCTGCAACGGCAGCTCGCGGAATCAGCTGTTTTAGCGTCCGAACTCGAAGAGCGCGCTCGTCAGCTCCAACTCAAGCAGGCCCAGGTCGAGGGGCTGTTGCGACAACTGCCGGGTGGGCCCCAGATGCCAAGCATGCTGGAAGATATCGCCCGATTGGCCTTGGCCAATGGCTTGGTGATCGAGTCCGTGCTCCCCCAGGATGAACAACTGCGCCCTCTGTATGCCGAGCAGCCTGTGCAGATCGGCCTCACTGGCGCCTATCACGACCTCGCCTCGTTCGTCAGTGCCTTGGCTGATCTGTCGCGATTTACCACGGTGCATGAGATGCGCCTGCAAGCGGATGGCCGCTTGTTGCGGCTTGACCTGCAGGCCAGGATCTACCGGCGTGCGCTGCCATCGTCGGTGAGGGATGAGGCTGAGCCGTCGCCGTTGCGCAAACCGCGCTTTATCTACCGTGTGGCCGGCCTGCGCGACCCGTTCCAGCCGTTGAGCTTGCAGGTCGAGCATGTGGCAGGGCGGCGCGCGCCTGGGCCGGACCCGATGCGGCCAAGGGGGCTGCTGGAGGGGCTTGCCCTGGACCGATTCGAAATGGTCGGCACGCTCTCTCGTGGGGCGCAGACCTTCGCCCTGCTGAGGGTGGCGTCCACGGTGCATCGCCTGGCGGTCGGCGATTACCTGGGGCCCGATTACGGTCGAGTCACGGCCATTCATGACAACCATATCGAATTGGTCGAGCTGTTTCCCGATAAACAGGGTGCCTGGCTGGAGCGCCCGCGAACCCTCGTGCTGAACGTCAACTCATAACGGAATCAAGCAAATGAAAAGGACTTTCCTGTCCTTCGGTGTAGCGCTATGGATAGCGCTTACGGCACCGATGGCTGCCGCTGTGCCCAATCGTGTGGACCTCATCCAATTGCCGCCCCCTGGCAGGGCGGTGGTGAGTGCCTTTAGCGGCGAACCGCTCAACCTCAATTTCCAGAACATCGAAGTACGTGCCGTGCTGCAGCAGATCGCCGATGTTGCAGGCCTGAACCTGGTCGCCGGCGACGACGTGCAGGGTACGATCACACTGCGCCTCAAAGGCGTGCCATGGGATCAGGCCCTCGACCTGGTGCTGCAAGCCAAGGGGTTGGACAAGCGGATCAAGGCCGGGGTATTGCTGGTGGCGCCCGCCGAGGAGTTGGCGGCCCGCGAACTGCTGACGCTGGAATCACGCAAACAAATGGCCGACTTGGCGCCGTTGCGTCGCGAGCTGTTGCAGGTCAACTACGCCAAGGCGGCGGACCTGGCCAAGCTGTTCCAATCAGTGACCGGCCTGGAAGGTGCTACCGACGAGCGCGGTTCGGTGGCGGTGGACGATCGCACCAATAACATCATCGCTTACCAGACCGGCGAACGCCTCGACGAGCTTCGGCGGATCGTGGCGCAGCTGGATATTCCGGTGCGCCAGGTCATGATCGAAGCGCGAATCGTGGAGGCCAACGTCGATTACGACAAAAGCCTCGGCGCGCGCTGGGGTGGGCGACTCACGAGCGGCAACTGGCAGGCCGGCGGTATGCCTAAGCCGCTGCCGGAGGGCGCGCAACCGCCGGAGAACCCACCCAGCTCGCCGTTTGTCGATCTGGGCGCGGTGACCGCGTCGTCCGGTCTGGGGGTGGCCTATATCACCGACAATCTGCTGCTGGACCTGGAACTGACGGCCATGGAAAAGACCGGCAACGGTGAAATCGTCTCGCAGCCCAAAGTGGTGACCTCCGACAAGGAGACCGCGCGCATCCTCAAGGGCACCGAGATTCCGTATCAGGAATCCAGCTCCAGCGGCGCGACATCGGTGTCGTTCAAGGAGGCCTCGTTATCGCTGGAAGTCACCCCGCAGATCACCCCCGACGACCGGGTGATCATGGAGGTGAAAGTCACCAAGGATGAGCCCGACTACCTCAACCGGCTCAATGACGTACCGCCGATCAAGAAAAACGAGGTCAATGCCAAGGTCCTCGTCAGGGATGGCGAGACCATCGTGATCGGTGGAGTTTTCTCCAATACCCAAAGCAAAGTGGTAGATAAAGTGCCATTTTTGGGCGATGTGCCGTATCTTGGCCGCCTTTTCCGGCGCGATGTGCTGGCAGAGAAAAAATCCGAGCTGCTGGTATTCCTGACTCCGCGTATTATGAATAACCAGGCGATTGCTGTGAGTCGTTGATTCTGTGCGAAATTTGATTCTTGTAGGACCGATGGGGGCTGGAAAAAGCACCATCGGCCGTTTGCTGGCCAAAGAGCTGCGCCTGCCATTCAAAGACTCCGATAAGGAAATTGAATTGCGCACGGGTGCCAATATCCCGTGGATCTTCGATAAAGAAGGCGAACTGGGCTTTCGCGACCGTGAGCAGGCGATGATCGCCGAACTGTGCGGCTGCGATGGCGTGGTATTGGCTACCGGCGGTGGCGCGGTGATGCGCGATGAAAATCGCCGAGCGCTGCATGCCGGTGGTCGGGTGGTCTATCTGCATGCGTCGGTCGAGCAGCAGGTGGGCCGTACCGCTCGTGATCGCAATCGCCCTTTGCTGCGCACCGCCGACCCGGCGAAAACCTTGCGCGATCTGCTGGCGCTGCGCGATCCGCTGTATCGGGAAATCGCCGACCTGGTGGTGGAAACCGATGAGCGGCCGCCACGCATGGTGGTGCTGGACATTCTCGAACGCCTGCAACGGCTGCCTCCCCGTTAAAGCCAGGGGCGAAATGCGCTATTCTCGGCGTCGCGCCATCACCCTGAGCGGTGTGGCGTAGAGCCATCAGGCAGCGTCGGACCTCGACGTTACCGGTCGTCAATTCATCTCTCACGCGGGGACACATGCAGACACTTAAGGTCGATCTAGGCGAGCGCAGCTACCCGATCCACATTGGCGAGGGTCTGTTGGACCAGCCCGAGTTGCTCGCGCCGCATATTGCCGGGCGGCAAGTGGCGATCATCTCCAACGAAACAGTCGCGCCGCTGTATCTTGAGCGTCTGAGCCGCAGTCTGGCGGCCTACTCAGTGATTTCCGTGGTGCTGCCCGACGGCGAAGCCCACAAGAACTGGCAAACCCTGCAACTGATCTTCGATGGCCTGCTGACGGCGCGCCATGACCGGCGTACCACGGTGGTCGCCCTCGGCGGTGGCGTGATCGGCGATATGGCCGGTTTTGCCGCCGCCTGCTACCAGCGCGGCGTGGACTTTATCCAGGTGCCAACCACCCTGTTGTCCCAGGTCGATTCGTCGGTGGGCGGCAAGACCGGCATCAACCATCCGCTGGGCAAGAACATGGTCGGCGCGTTCTATCAGCCCAATGCTGTGCTGATCGACACCGCCACCCTCAACACCCTGCCACCGCGTGAGTTGTCGGCGGGTCTGGCGGAAGTCATCAAGTACGGGCTGATCTGCGATGAGCCCTTCCTGACTTGGCTGGAAGAGCACATGGACGCCTTGCGCGGTCTCGATCAGGTAGCGCTCACCGAAGCGATTTCTCGCTCCTGCGCGGCCAAGGCGCTGGTGGTGAACGCCGACGAACGCGAATCCGGCGTACGGGCCACCCTGAACCTGGGCCACACCTTTGGGCATGCGATCGAAACCCACATGGGCTATGGTGTGTGGTTGCATGGCGAGGCGGTGGCGGCTGGCACGGTGATGGCCATGGAAATGTCACACCGCCTGGGCTGGATCAGCGCCGACGAGCGCGATCGCGGTATCCGCCTGTTCCAGCGTGCTGGTTTGCCGGTCATTCCGCCGCAGGAGATGACCGAGGCGGACTTCCTCGAACATATGGCGATAGACAAGAAAGTGATCGACGGTCGACTGCGACTGGTGCTGCTGCGCCGCATGGGCGAAGCCGTAGTGACCGACGATTATCCGAAAGAGATTTTACAGGCCACGCTGGGAGCGGATTACCGCGCCCTGGCCCAGCTTAAAGGTTAATAAGATTCTCATGACTAGTTTGCATGCCGACGAGGCGTTCCTCGGCCATTACCAGTTAAGCCACGACCCTTTCGCTCCACGGGTGCCTGGTTTCAAATTTTTCCCGGCCCAGCGCAAGCCGGTGCTGGGACAGCTTCACCATCTCGCGCGCTATAGCCAACTGCTGCTGGTAGTGACCGGTCCCTTGGGCAGCGGCAAGACCTTGCTGCGCCAGGCTCTGGTAGCCAGTACCAATAAGCAATCGGTGCAGAGCGTGGTGGTGTCGGCCCGTGGTGCCACCGATGCGGCCGGTGTTCTGAGCCAGGTAGCCCAGGCGCTGGACGTGTCCACTGCCGAGCCGAGCGCAATCCTCAAGCAGGTGGTGCAGTTGGGTCTGACCGGCCAGGAAGTCTATCTGCTGGTGGACGATGCCGAGCAGCTCGACGAGTCGGCGCTGGAAGCCCTGCTGGCGCTGGCCGCGGGCACGCCGGAGGGTCGCCCTCATGTGTTCCTGTTTGGTGAGTCTTCGTTGATCGCCGATCTTGAGCAGATCAGCGGCGATCAGGAGCTGTTCCACGTTATCGAATTGCAGCCCTACGAAGAAGAAGAGACCCGCGAATACCTGGCTCAGCGCCTCGAAGGCGCGGGGGCCGGCATCGAACTTTTCTCCGCTGCGCAGATCTCTGATATTCACGAAAGCGCAGGCGGCTGGCCTGGCAACATCAACCAGGTTGCCCGCGATGCCATGATCGAAGCCATGATTGCCAGCCGCTCTGCGGTCAAGCGTCCAAAGATGGGGTTCACTATGCCGAAGAAGCACGTACTGGCCATTTCCGCAGTGGTCGTGGTCGCCGTTGCCGCCGCCTGGTTGATCCCGGGTCGCAGCAAGGCACCTACTACTGCCGGCACGCCTGCCGAGCAGGCGCAATTGCCGCTGGGCAAGCCAACGCCGAATGTGGAGTTCGCCAACTCTGGTCAGCCGACCAATCTGCCGATGGTGGGCCAGCCGGTGATGCGTGGCCCGCTCGCCGAAGAGGCCGGCGGCATTTCCGAAGGCGACGACGGCGTGCCGGTGGAAGGCTCCAGCGCCACGCCGCCGACCGTGACCACCACCGCACCGCCTGCAGGCGTGCCTGCGGGTCAGCCTGCGGCGAACCCAGCGCCGACTGTCGCTACCGCCAAACCTGCACCGGTCACCAAGCCTGCGGTCGCAGTGCCCACTCCAGCACCAGCTGCCAAACCGGCGCCAGTGACCAAGCCTGCTGAAAAGCCGGCCGCTACCGTGGCCAAGGCCGGCACCGCCGGCAGCAGCTGGTACGCCAGCCAGCCGAGCGGCAATTTCGTGGTACAGATCCTCGGCACCAGCTCCGAAGCCAATGCCCAGGCGTTCGTCAAAGAGCAGGGCGGCGAGTACCGTTATTTCAAGAAAGTGCTCAACGGCAAGCCTCTCTATGTGATCACCTACGGCAACTTCTCCAGCCGTGCGGCAGCTGATTCTGCCATCAAAGCCTTGCCAGCGAAGGTTCAGGCTGGTAAACCTTGGCCTCGCACTGTTGCCAGCGTTCAACAAGAACTGGCAGCAACTCGCTGAAGATCCGGCGGCCTTACCCAGGCCGCCCTCCCGGCACCTCAAAAAAAAATCGCATGGCGTGCAGTCTCTAGGGACCGCGCGCTTTGTGGTGTCTGCGTCACAGTAGCTTTTGAGTCGTAGCGGTCAGAATTAAAAAAGTTTTGACTAGCACAGCATATCGCTTTAAACCTTTCATAAATGCGACATAGATTTGCGACATTTCGTCGCTAAATTTGTGAGCGTCTGTGTCGGTGTGTACAATGACCTCCCTTTTGCCCCCGCTAAGCCGGCGTACGTTCGGCGTGGAAGGTAACCGGTTGAATTGAAAAGAAATTTGCCTCGGTATAAGAGGCAGCCTGGTGAGAAAGTGTCTATGAAAGCAGGTCTGTACCAACCCGATGAATTCAAGGATAACTGCGGATTCGGCCTGATAGCCCATATGCAGGGCGAGCCCAGTCATACCCTTCTGCAAACGGCCATCGAGGCCCTGACCTGCATGACCCACCGTGGTGGGATCAACGCCGACGGCAAGACCGGTGACGGTTGTGGCTTGCTGATTCAAAAGCCCGACCAGTTCCTGCGCGCTGTCGCCAAAGAGCATTTCGCGATCGACCTGCCCAAGCAATATGCGGTGGGCATGGTGTTCTTCAACCAGGACCCGGTCAAAGCCGAAGCCGCTCGCGAAAACATGAACCGCGAAATCGTCGCCGCCGGTCTGCAACTGGTCGGCTGGCGCAAAGTGCCGATCGATACCAGCGTACTCGGCCGTCTGGCCCTGGAGCGTCTGCCGCAGATCGAACAGGTGTTCATCGCCGGCGATGGCCTGAGCGACCAGGACATGGCGATCAAGCTGTTCACTTCCCGTCGTCGCTCGTCCGTGGCCAATGCTGCCGACACTGACCACTACATCTGCAGCTTTTCCCACAAGACCATCATTTATAAAGGCCTGATGATGCCGGCGGACCTCACCGCCTTCTATCCGGACCTGAGCGATGAGCGCCTGCAAACCGCGATCTGCGTGTTCCACCAGCGCTTCTCCACCAACACCCTGCCGAAATGGCCGCTGGCCCAGCCATTCCGCTTTCTCGCCCACAACGGCGAGATCAACACCATTACCGGCAACCGCAACTGGGCCGTGGCCCGTCGCACCAAGTTCGCCAACGACCTGATGGACCTGGAAGAACTCGGCCCGCTGGTCAACCGCGTGGGTTCCGACTCCTCCAGCATGGACAACATGCTCGAACTGATGGTCACCGGCGGCATCGACCTGTTCCGTGGCGTACGCATGATCATTCCGCCTGCGTGGCAGAACGTCGAGACCATGGACCCGGATCTGCGTGCATTCTACGAGTACAACTCGATGCACATGGAACCGTGGGACGGCCCGGCCGGCGTGGTGATGACCGACGGTCGCTATGCGGTGTGCCTGCTCGACCGTAACGGTCTGCGCCCGGCGCGTTGGGTCACCACCACCAACGGTTTTATTACCCTGGCGTCGGAGATCGGCGTATGGGACTACAAGCCTGAAGACGTGATCGCCAAAGGCCGCGTAGGCCCTGGCCAGATCCTGGCCGTGGACACCGAAACCGGGCAGATCCTCGACACCGACGCTATCGACAACCGCTTGAAGTCTCGGCATCCGTACAAGCAATGGCTGCGCAAGAACGCCCTGCGCATCCAGGCGACCATGGAAGACAACGACCACGGTTCGGCCTTCTACGACATCGACCAGCTCAAGCAGTACATGAAGATGTACCAGGTCACGTTCGAAGAGCGCGACCAGGTGCTGCGTCCGCTCGGTGAGCAAGGCTACGAGGCGGTCGGCTCCATGGGCGACGACACGCCGATGGCCGTGCTGTCCCAGCGCGTGCGCACGCCGTACGACTATTTCCGCCAGCAGTTCGCCCAGGTGACCAACCCACCGATCGACCCGCTGCGTGAAGCCATCGTGATGTCCCTGGAAGTGTGCCTCGGTGCCGAGCGCAACATCTTCCAGGAGTCGCCTGAGCACGCCTCTCGCGTGATCCTCAGCTCGCCGGTCATTTCCCCGGCGAAGTGGCGCTCGCTGATGACCCTGGATCGCCCAGGCTTCGACCGCCAGATCATCGACCTGAACTACGACGAGAGCCTCGGCCTCGAAGCCGCCGTGCGCAATGTCGCCGACCAGGCTGAAGAAGCCGTGCGCGCCGGTCGTACCCAGATCGTGCTGACCGACCGCCATATCGCCCCGGGCAAGTTGCCGATCCATGCTTCGCTGGCCACCGGTGCGGTGCACCACCGTCTGACCGAAAAAGGCCTGCGTTGCGACTCCAACATTCTTGTGGAAACCGCCACCGCTCGCGACCCGCATCATTTTGCGGTGTTGATCGGCTTCGGCGCCTCGGCGGTGTACCCGTTCCTGGCCTACGAAGTGCTAGGTGACCTGATCCGTACCGGTGAAGTACTGGGCGACCTCTATGAGGTGTTCAAGAACTACCGCAAGGGCATCACCAAGGGCTTGCTGAAGATCCTGTCGAAGATGGGCATCTCCACCGTGACCTCTTATCGCGGTGCGCAACTGTTCGAGGCCATCGGCCTGTCCGAAGAAGTCTGCGAACTGAGCTTCCGTGGCGTGCCGAGCCGCATCAAGGGCGCGCGTTTCGTCGACATCGAAGCCGAGCAGAAAGCCCTGGCGGCCGAAGCCTGGAGCGCACGCAAGCCGATCCAGCAAGGCGGCCTGCTCAAGTTCGTACACGGTGGCGAATACCACGCCTACAACCCGGATGTGGTCAGCACCCTGCAAGCCGCTGTGCAACAGGGCGACTACGCCAAATTCAAGGAATACACGAGCCTGGTGGATAACCGCCCGGTGTCGATGATCCGCGACTTGCTCAAGGTCAAGACCCTGGACACGCCGATGGACATCAGCGAGGTCGAACCGCTGGAGTCGATCCTCAAGCGCTTCGACTCTGCGGGTATTTCCCTCGGCGCCTTGTCGCCCGAAGCCCACGAAGCCCTGGCCGAAGCCATGAACCGCCTGGGTGCGCGTTCCAACTCCGGCGAAGGCGGCGAAGACCCGGCACGCTACGGCACCATCAAGAGCTCGAAAATCAAGCAGGTCGCCACTGGCCGTTTCGGTGTGACCCCGGAATACCTGGTCAACGCCGAAGTGCTGCAGATCAAAGTCGCCCAGGGCGCCAAGCCCGGTGAGGGCGGCCAGTTGCCGGGCGGTAAGGTCAACGGTCTGATCGCTAAGCTGCGTTATGCGGTGCCTGGCGTAACCCTGATTTCGCCGCCGCCGCACCACGACATCTACTCGATCGAGGATTTGTCGCAGCTGATTTTCGACCTCAAACAAGTCAACCCGCAGGCGCTGGTCTCGGTGAAACTGGTGGCGGAAGCCGGCGTGGGCACCATCGCCGCCGGTGTGGCCAAAGCCTATGCCGACCTGATCACCATCTCCGGCTACGACGGCGGCACCGGCGCATCGCCGCTGACCTCCATCAAGTACGCCGGCGCGCCGTGGGAACTAGGCCTGGCCGAAACCCACCAGACCCTGCGCGGCAACGACCTGCGCGGTAAGGTCCGTGTGCAAACCGACGGCGGCCTGAAAACCGGCCTGGACGTGATCAAGGCGGCAATCCTCGGCGCCGAGAGCTTCGGCTTCGGCACCGCGCCGATGATCGCCCTGGGCTGCAAATACCTGCGTATCTGCCACCTGAACAACTGCGCCACCGGCGTCGCCACTCAGAACGAGAAGCTGCGCAAGGATCACTACATCGGCACCGTCGACATGGTGGTGAACTTCTTCACCTACGTTGCCGAAGAGACCCGTGAGTGGCTGGCCAAGCTGGGCGTGCGTTCGCTGGAAGAACTGATTGGCCGTACCGATCTGCTGGACGTGCTTGAAGGCCAGACCGCTAAGCAACAGCACCTGGACCTCACGCCGCTGTTGGGCAGCGATCACATCCCGGCCGACAAACCGCAGTTCTGCGGCGTCGACCGCAACCCGCCGTTCGACAAGGGCCTGCTGGCCGAGAAAATGGTGGAGATGGCCGCATCGTCGATCAACGACGCCAGCGGTGGCGAATTCGCCTTGGATATCTGCAACTGCGACCGTTCCATCGGCGCGCGCATCTCCGGCGAAATCGCGCGCAAGCACGGCAACCAGGGTATGGCGAAAGCGCCGATCACCTTCCGTTTCAAGGGTACGGCGGGCCAAAGCTTCGGCGTGTGGAACGCCGGCGGCCTGCATATGTACCTGGAAGGCGATGCCAACGACTACGTGGGTAAGGGCATGACCGGCGGCAAGCTGGTCATCGTTCCGCCTAAGGGCAGCATCTACAAGACCCAGGACAGTGCCATCATCGGCAACACCTGCTTGTACGGCGCCACGGGCGGCAAGCTGTTCGCCGCCGGTACGGCCGGTGAGCGTTTTGCCGTGCGTAACTCCGGTGCCCACACGGTGGTGGAAGGTACTGGCGATCACTGCTGCGAGTACATGACCGGGGGCTTTGTCGCGGTACTGGGCAAGACCGGTTACAACTTTGGTTCGGGCATGACCGGCGGTTTCGCCTACGTGCTGGATCAGGACAACACCTTCGTCGACAAGGTCAACCACGAGTTGGTCGAGATCCAGCGGATCAGCGGCGAAGCCATGGAATCCTACCGGAACCACTTGCAGCACGTGCTGGACGAGTACGTCGAGGAAACCGGCAGCGAATGGGGTCGCAACCTCGCCGAGAATCTCGATGATTACCTGCGTCGTTTCTGGCTGGTCAAGCCCAAGGCTGCCAACCTGAAATCGTTGCTTTCCAGCATCCGTGCCAACCCGCAGTGATATGCGCCTGAAGAGTTTGATGAGGTTTTAACATGGCTGAACGTCTGAATAACGACTTCCAGTTCATCGATGTCGGGCGCAAAGATCCGAAGAAGAAACTGTTGCGTCAACGCAAGAAAGAGTTCGTGGAAATCTACGAACCCTTCAAACCCCAGCACTCGGCCGAACAGGCCCACCGTTGCCTGGGCTGCGGTAACCCGTATTGCGAATGGAAGTGCCCGGTGCACAACTTCATTCCCAACTGGCTGAAGTTGGTGGCCGAGGGCAACATCCTCGCTGCCGCCGAACTGTCGCACCAGACCAACACCTTGCCGGAAGTGTGCGGCCGGGTGTGCCCACAGGATCGTCTGTGCGAGGGTGCCTGCACCCTTAACGACGGTTTCGGCGCGGTGACCATCGGCTCGGTGGAGAAGTACATCACCGACACCGCCTTTGCCATGGGCTGGCGCCCGGACATGTCCAAGGTCAAGCCCACCGGCAAGCGCGTGGCGATCATCGGCGCGGGCCCGGCGGGCCTGGGTTGTGCAGACGTGCTGGTGCGTGGCGGCGTGACCCCGGTGGTGTTCGACAAGAACCCGGAAATCGGCGGCCTGCTGACCTTCGGCATCCCCGAGTTCAAGCTGGAAAAAACCGTACTGAGCAACCGGCGCGAAGTGTTCACCGGCATGGGCATTGAGTTCCGCCTGAACACCGAAGTCGGCAAAGACGTGACCATGGAGCAACTGCTCGCCGAATACGATGCGGTGTTCATGGGCATGGGCACCTACACCTACATGAAGGGCGGTTTTGCCGGTGAGGACCTGCCGGGTGTGTACGACGCGCTCGACTTCTTGATCGCCAACGTCAATCGCAACCTGGGCTTTGAAAAGTCGCCGGAAGACTTCGTCGACATGAAAGGCAAGAAGGTCGTGGTACTCGGCGGTGGCGACACGGCGATGGACTGCAACCGCACCTCGATCCGCCAGGGCGCCAAGTCGGTGACCTGTGCGTATCGTCGCGACGAAGCCAACATGCCGGGATCGCGCAAAGAGGTGAAGAACGCCAAGGAAGAAGGCGTGAAATTCCTCTACAACCGCCAGCCGATCGCCATCGTCGGTGAAGACCGCGTCGAGGGCGTCAAGGTGGTCGAGACCCGTCTCGGCGAACCGGATGCCCGTGGCCGTCGTAGCCCCGAGCCGATTCCGGGTTCCGAAGAGATCATCCCGGCTGACGCCGTGGTCATCGCCTTCGGTTTCCGTCCAAGCCCGGCGCCGTGGTTCGAGCAGTTCCAGATCCAGACCGATAGCCAGGGCCGCGTCGTCGCCCCGGAACAAGGCCAGTACAAGCACCAGACCAGCAACCCGAAAATCTTCGCCGGTGGCGACATGGTGCGTGGGTCCGACCTGGTGGTGACGGCGATCTTCGAAGGCCGTAATGCCGCCGAAGGCATCCTGGACTACCTGCAAGTCTGACCCCGATCCCGGGTTGAAATGGGATCAAAAGGTGGGAGGGGGCTTGCTGTGGTGAGCGGGCTTGTCCCGCGCCGGGCTGCGAAGCAGCCCCTTTGATCTGCGGTGAACGGTCACCAGATTCATTGGCTGACACACTGCAATCGGGGGCAAGCCCCCTCCCACATAGGTTCCAGATATTGTCGTAAATCAACCCGATAGACAAAAGGCACCGCTCTTGCCGTGCCTTTTGTGTCGCGCTCTGAGAAAATGCCCGCACTTTTTTTGCGGATGCCGACATGACTGCCCTCAAGAACGACCGTTTCCTTCGTGCCCTGCTCAAGCAGCCCGTAGACGTCACCCCGGTATGGATGATGCGTCAAGCCGGGCGCTATCTGCCGGAATACCGCGCCAGCCGCGCCCACGCCGGCGACTTCATGAGCCTGTGCATGAACCCGGCGTTCGCCTGCGAAGTCACGATGCAGCCGCTGGACCGCTATCCACAACTGGACGCGGCCATTCTGTTCTCCGATATCCTCACCATCCCCGATGCCATGGGCCAAGGCCTGTACTTCGAAACCGGCGAAGGCCCGCGTTTCAAGAAAGTCGTCAGCACCCTGGCCGACATCGAAGCCCTGCCGATTCCCGATCCGCACAAAGACCTGGGCTATGTGATGGACGCGGTCAGCACCATCCGCCGCGAGCTTAACGGCCGCGTGCCGCTGATCGGCTTCTCCGGCAGCCCGTGGACCCTGGCGACCTACATGGTCGAAGGTGGCTCGTCGAAAGACTTCCGCAAGACCAAGGCCATGCTCTACGACAATCCACAAGCCATGCACCTGCTGCTGGACAAGCTGGCCCAGTCGGTGACGTCTTACCTGAACGGCCAGATCATGGCCGGTGCGCAAGCGGTGCAGATTTTCGATACCTGGGGCGGCAACCTGTCAGCTGCGGCTTACCAGGAGTTTTCCCTGGCCTACATGCGCAAAATCGTCAGCGGCCTGATCCGTGAACACGAAGGCCGCAAGGTGCCGGTGATTCTGTTCACCAAGAACGGCGGCCTGTGGCTGGAAAGCATCGCCGATGCTGGCGCGGACGCCCTGGGCCTGGATTGGACCTGTGATATCGGCGACGCCCGTCGCCGGGTCGGCGATAAGGTCGCGCTGCAAGGCAACATGGACCCGACCGTGCTGTACGCCAAGCCGGAAGCGATCCGCGCCGAAGTCGGCCGTATCCTGGCCAGCTACGGCAAAGGCACCGGGCATGTGTTCAACCTGGGCCACGGCATCACCCCGGAGGTAAACCCGGACCACGCCGGCGCTTTCCTGCAAGCAGTGCACGAGCTGTCCGCGCAATACCACCAGTAACATCCCGCCTCAAGCGAGCCGCCCTCTGTCTGGCAGAGGGCGGCTCGTTGCGCTTCAGCGTTTGTTAAGTCCTGCCTTGGTACGCTGCCGAGGTTGGGATTTCTCCTACAGCCTTCGGTAACTGCCTCGGTAAAAATCCTACCCGACTCTTCAGCTCGCCAGTGATTGGCGTTTATTGTCAGGTGATATCAGGATGAACACTTCAGCGTATTCAACCGGCCAGAAACTCCTGCATTGGATTTCGGCCGTCATCATTCTGTGGGCATTGTTATCCGGTTTTTTCGTCGCCGTGTTCGGTGTGCCGGCGTCGGTCAAGGCGTGGGTCGCGTTCTTCAATGTGTCGTTGACCACCGCCTATATCCCGATCTTCGTGTTGCGGGTGTTCTGCTCTTTCAGCCACGGCCTGGATTTTTCAAGCAAACGCACGGTGCAGGAGTACCTGGCGTTGCTGGTGCACAAGGCGATGTACCTGGTGCTGGCCGTGGTGCTGGCGACGGGTGTGCTGATGATGGACCGCCCGATCAATATCTTTAACCTGGTGTCCATTGCGCCTTTTGAGAGCGACGCGGCGCGCATCGCCCTCTACACCCGCGTGCATGTGCTGTCGTGCGTGGCGTTGTTGCTGATGCTGGTGCTGCATATCGGCGCGGTGGTGATGCATGAACGTCGCGGTAAACGGGTGATGGCGCGGATGTCGTTTACGCAGCCGAAGGTGCCTCAGGCCGAGGCCAGCGGCGGTAACTTGGCCAGCCTCAACGCCACCAGCAACGCCCCGGTCAGCAAGGTCAGGATAAACGCGCCGATGCCATTCCAACCGGCAAAGTGCCAGAAGAACCCGCCTGCCGTGCCGGCGATACTGGAGCCGGCGTAGTAGCAGAACAGGTACAGCGAGGAAGCCTGGCCCTTAGCCTTGGTGGCCCGGCGGCCGATCCAACTGCTGGCCACCGAGTGGGCACCGAAGAAGCCAAAGGTGAACACCAACATGCCCGGCACCACCAGCCATAACGGCGATAGCAGGGTCATGGCCATGCCGCCGAGCATCACCAGGATGGTGGCCCACAGCACGCGCCGGCGTCCGAGGCGGTCGGCCAGCGAGCCGATCTTCGCCGAGCTGTAGATGCCCGAGAGGTACACCAGCGACAGCAGACCCACCACGGCCTGGCTCAGGTCGTACGGATCGGCCAGCAAGCGATAGCCGATGTAGTTGAACAGCGTCACAAACGCACCCATCAGCAGAAAGGCTTCAAGGAACAACCATGGCAGGCCGGCATCCTTGAAGTGCATGACGAAGCCTTCCAACAGGCTGCGCGGCCGCAAACTACGGGGGCGGAAATTGCGCGATTCAGGCAGGATTTTCCAGAACACCGTCGCGGCGATCAGCGCCAGGGCGCCGATGATCAGCATCGCGGTGTGCCAACTGACGAAATCGATTAACACGCCGATGATCAACCGCCCGCTCATGCCCCCGATCGCGTTGCCGCCGATATACAAGCCCATGGCCAGGCCGATGTGCTGAGGGTGGATCTCTTCGCTCAAATACGTCATGGCCACGGCCGCCAAGCCACTGAGCGACAGCCCCACCAGCGCGCGCATCAACAGAATGCCCTCCCAGGACGGCATCAGGCCGCTGGCGATGGTGGCAAACGCGGCACAGAACAACGCGGCCACCATCACCGGTTTACGCCCCAGGGTGTCGGAAATCGGCCCGGTGATCAGCAGCCCCAGCGCCAGCATTGCCGTGGAAACCGAGAGCACCAGGCTGCTCTGCGCCGCATTGATGGAGAATTCATGGGACAGCGCCGGCATCATCGGTTGTACGCAATACAGCAGGGCAAACGTGGCGAAGCCGCCGGAGAACAGCGCGAGCACCGTGCGCATGAACAGCGGTGTGCCTTTTTCGATGTACTCGTCGTTGAGTTGAGCCACCACCTCATCCAGGGCGGTGGGTGGAAGATCATGAGCGAGTGGCGCAACAGCAGATTTCACAGGAACCTCGGGGGAGCAAAAGCCTGCCAGGCGGGCAATGGAAAAAAGAATATAGCTGGCTAATGATTCTTTCCAATATATTGTTCGACCTGTTTGATAGCTTAAACGACCTAATGAGGTGGGCATGGAATTGCGACATCTGCGGTACTTCATCGCGGTCGCCGAAGAATTGCACTTCGGCCGCGCCGCGCAGGTGCTGGGCATCTCGCAACCGCCCCTGAGCCAGCAGATTCAGGCATTGGAGCATGAGGTGGGGGCGCGGTTGTTCGAGCGTACCAATCGTCGGGTCGAGCTGAGCGAGGCCGGGCGCCTGTTTCTGCAAGAGGCACGCCTTGTGTTGGCCCAAGTCGATAAAGCCGCGGACGTGGCGCGGCGTGCGCAGTTGGGCGAACTGGGGGAATTGAAGATTGGCTTCACATCATCGGCGCCGTTCAATGCCAGCATTCCCCAAGCCATCTTTGCGTTCCGCCAGGCGTTCCCGGCGGTTCACCTCAACCTGCAGGAAATGAGCAGCACCGAGGTGGCCGAGTCGCTGGTGGATGAGTCGATTCAGGTCGGGCTGATGCGACCGTTGCCTTTGCCGGATTCGTTGGCTGTGATCGAGCTGATGCGAGAACCGCTGGTGGCCGTGTTAAGCGCCGGCCACCCCCTGGCGCAAGGCTCCGAGCGTGGTTTGCACCTGGCGCAATTGGCGGAAGAACCGTTTGTGTTTTTCCCACGCAGTTACGGTAGTGGCTTATACGCCCAACTGCTCAACCTGGCCCGCGACGCCGGCTTCAGCCCGCGCTTCGCTCAGGAAGCGGGTGAGGCCATGACGATTATCGGGTTGGTGGCGGCGGGGTTAGGCGTGTCGGTACTGCCGGCGTCGTATCAGCGCATCCGCATCGATGGCGTGGTGTATCGCACCTTGCTGGACCCGGAGGCGGTGACGTCAGTGTGGCTGGTGCAACGCAAGAGCGCACAAACGCCAATGGGCAAGGCATTCGTGGAATTGCTCACGCGCAAGGCCACGCAGTAATCGTCGAGCCGCCCGAAAAGGGGCCGCTGCGCGCCCCAGCGCGAGGCAAGCTCGCTCACCACAGAGGTTGTCTCACTACATAGGTGACGCTTCCTACGGTGAGTCCGGTTGTTGTGGTGAGCGGGCTTGCCCCGCGCTGGGCTGGGCCGCCGCCCCCATCCCATGTGCCAGTTGAACGGCATCGGTTGAAAAAGGGGCCGCTGCAAAAATGCTCGGCTTATCACCACATAAGATGGGCCGACCATCGAAGGGGGTAGTGCTTGGCCTCAGTTCTGCTTTGAGGTGCCGGTCTGCTCAAACAACTGCGCCGCTGACCCTGCCTCGCCACTCACACCATTGCTGCGCAAGCCTGCCTTGATGTCGTTATCCAGGTTGTTCACCCAACGGTTGTAGTTGCGATGGATCTTGCCGTCCTTGTAGCCCAGCTCGCGGCTGTCGCGGTAGGTGATGGCGTAGCTGCTGCGGGTGTAGCGGATGTCGATTTCAGCGTGGTACTGGCCGCGCACGGTGATTTCGGCCTGCACCAGTTGCGGGCTCAGGCGTTGCACAGTCCATTCGCGTTTCTGCAAGGCGTTGACGATCACCTGCTTCATTTTTTCTTCGCTGACCTGCGTTCCGGCCGGTAGCTCACTGTGAGGGTTGAGCACCGGTTTGCTGGTGCAACCGGCGGCGCTCAGCAGGGCCAACGTGATGAAGGTGGCGCGTAGCAAGGAAGACATTCCGTTTTCTCCAATCGATTAAAAATCAGGACCAGCGGCGAAAGATCAGCGACGTATTGACGCCGCCAAAGGCGAAATTGTTATTCATCACGTAGTCGTGGTGCATCTGGCGAAAGCCACCTTGCAGGTAGTCCAGTTCGCCGCACTGCGGGTCGACGGTGTCGAGGTTGAAGGTGTGCACGTATTGGTCGCGGTTCATCATTTCGATGCTGAACCACGACTCCAACGCGCCGCACGCGCCCAGGGTGTGGCCCAGGAAGCTCTTTTGCGAACTGATAGGCATGCGGCTGCCGAACAGGCTGCTGGTGGCCAGGGTCTCGGCGATGTCGCCCTGGTCGGTGGCGGTGCCATGGCCGTTCACATAACCGATCGCGGCGGGGGCCAGGCCGGCGTCTTCCAGGGCCAGTTCCATGGCGCGGCGCATGGTTTTCTGTTCCGGGCGGGTGGTGTGCTGGCCGTCGGCGTTGCTGCCGAAACCGACGATTTCCGCATGGATATGCGCACCGCGCGCCAGCGCATGTTCCAGTTCTTCCAGCACCAGCATGCCGCCGCCTTCACCGATCACCAGGCCGTCGCGGCCGCTGTCATAGGGGCGTGGGCTGGTTTGCGGTGCGTCGTTTTTCAGGCTGGTGGCGTAGAGCGCGTCAAACACCATGGCTTCGGTGGGGCACAGTTCTTCGGCGCCGCCGGCGAGCATCAACGGCAGGCGCCCGAACTTGATGGCCTCGTACGCGTAGCCGATGCCCTGGCTGCCACTGGTGCAGGCGCTCGAAGTGGGAATCAAGCGCCCGGTCAGACCAAAAAAGATGCTGATATTGGCCGCGGTGGTGTGCGGCATCATGCGCACATAGGAGTTGGCGTTCAGCCCCTCGGCCACCGAGTTGAGCAGCATATTGCCAAAGGCTTTGATCTCATCGGTGCTGCCGGTGGACGAACCACAGGCCACGCCCATGCGCCCGTCCTTGATCGACTCATCCCCGAGCAAACCGGCATCCTGCAACGCCTGCTCCGCAGCCCACACCGCCAGGCGCGAGACGCGGCCCATGCTGCGCAGTTGCTTGCGCGTCCAGTGTGAGGGCACCACGAAATCGTCGATGGGCCCGGCCAAGCGCGTGTTCAGTTCGGTGAAACGGTCCCATTCGTCCATGCGCCGGATACCGCTACGGTTGGCGCGGAAGTTGGCCGAGATGGTCGGCCAGTCGCTGCCCAGGGAGGTCACGCCGGCCATGCCGGTGACGACGACACGCTTCATCAGCACAGGCCCCCATTCACCGCCAGCACCTGGCGGGTGATGTAACCGGCCTCGGCGGACATCAGGAAGTTCACCGCCCCGGCGACTTCTTCCGGGGTGCCCATGCGCTGTGCCGGGATCATCTTCATCAGTTCCTCGACGGGTACGTTCTCGTCCAGCATGGCCGTGTCGATCAACCCCGGCGCGACGCAGTTGACCGTGATCTTGCGCTTGCCCAGCTCGATGGCCAGGGCCTTGGCCGCGCCGATCAGGCCGGCTTTCGAAGCGCTGTAGTTGACCTGCCCGCGGTTGCCGATCAGCCCCGATACCGAGGTAATGCACACGATGCGCCCGGCCGCGCGACGACGGATCATCGGCATCATCACCGGGTGCAGCACGTTGTAGAAACCGTCGAGATTGGTGCGCATCACCACATCCCAATCGTCCTCCGACAAGGCCGGGAACGCGCCGTCGCGGGTTAGGCCGGCGTTGAGCACCACGCCGTAATAGGCGCCGTGTTGCTCCACATCGGCTTCAAGGATGTGCTTGCAGCTGGCGCGATCCGCCACGTCGAATTGCAGCACCCGCGCCTGACGGCCCAAGGCCTGGATTTCCACCTGCACCGCATCCGCCTCGGCGCGGCCGCTGCGGCAGTGCAGCACAATGTCGTGGCCCGCCTGGGCCAGGCGCAGGGCAATGGCGCGGCCGATGCCACGGCTGGAGCCGGTGACCAGTACGGATTCAGTCATGGCGTTTCGTCCTTCGATTCATCTAAATAGGCGGCCGCCTGGGGCGGTCGAAATACGTTCAAGCGCGCGCTGGCGTGGAACCCGTCGCCGCGCAGGTGGCATTCGAACACACCCATGCCATTGTCGTCTTCCAGGGAGCGCAGGCCGTGGATGCTCAGCTCGGCACCAGCCGGGAAGTGCTCGACGTTGCACTCGAACTTACGCGTGCCGAGCAGGAAGCCCAGCGCCACCGGCTCGCCTTTGCGGCGGGCATGGCAGCCGGCATAGGCGGCCACGCTCTGCGCCATCAGCTCGATACCGACCCAGGCCGGCAGGCTGCCGTCAGGGCGGTTGAACAGGCCGCCGGGCTTGACGGTGGCGCGGGTATGAATCTGTTCGTCGTCGAACGACAGCACCTGGTCGATCAGGATCATGTCGCCCGCGTGGGGGATCAGTTCGGCGAGTGGCCAATCGATCATGGGGCCTCTCCGATAATCAGGCTGACGTTGTTACCGCCGAAGGCAAACGAGTTGCTCATCAGGCGCGTGTTTTTCAAGGGTTCGCCGACCCGTGCCCACTGCAAGGCGGGGAGCGCAGGGTCGGCCTCGCCGTCCCACACATGGGGCGGCACCTGGCCGTGGCGCAGGCTCAGCCAGCAGAACGCCGCTTCCAGCGCCCCAGCGGCACCCAGGGTATGGCCGCTCATGGGTTTGGTCGATGAGCAGCTCACGCCGTCGGGGAACAGGCTGGCGACCGCCAGGCTTTCCATGGCGTCGTTATGTTGGGTAGCCGTGCCGTGCAGGTTCAGATAGCCGATCTGCTCCGGCGCCAGTTTCGCGCAGGCCAGTGCCTTGCGCATCGCCTGGAGCGCGCCTTTGCCGCTCGGCTCCGGCGCGGAGATATGGTGCGCATCGCAACTGGCGCCGCTGCCCAACAGGGCGATGGGCGCCGGTTGCCTGCTCATCAGAAACAACACCGCCGCTTCGCCGATATTGATGCCGTCGCGGTTGCGCGAAAACGGGTTGCAGCGCGTGTCGGATACCGCCTCCAGCGCGCTGAAGCCGTTGAGGGTCAGCTTGCACAGGCTGTCCACGCCGCCGCAGATCACCGCATCGCACAGGTCCAGGTCCAGCAGGCGTCGGGCACTCATCAGCGCACGGGCGCTGGAGGTGCAGGCGGTGGAAATCACATAGGCCGGGCCGCTCAGTTGCAACCAGTCGGCAAGGAAATTGGCCGGGGCGCTGAGTTCCTGTTGCTGATAGTCATAGGTGCCGGGGAAGCGGTTGTCGCGCAGGTACTCGGCAATGCCGCGACTGGCTTCGTCGATGCCCGAAGTGCTGGTGCCGAGCACCACGCCTACTCGCGATGCGCCGTAGGTGTGGATCGCCTGGCGGATCTCTTCTTCGATTTGCAGCGCCGCTTCCAGCAACAGTTGATTGTTGCGACTGCTTTGCTGGCCCAGCTCAGGCGGGATACTCGCCAGCTCGCCCTGCACGCCGCCCACTGGCAGCACGCGTTCCGGCACCCAGCCGCTTTCGGCGCGCATGCCCGAGCAGTCACCGGCGAACAGGCGGCGGCTGACCTCAGCCTGGCCACGGCCAAGGGCGCAGATCACGCCGAGGGCGTTCAAGTACGCGCTCATCGTGCGGTACCCAGCGGCGTGATGCGGTAGCTCAAGGGCTGTCCGACGATGTTCACGCTGAACACCTCTGAAGACTGGTAGATGATTTGCCAATGACCCGGCAGGGTGCGGGTCAGGTCGCGTGCCTGGGCGCTGGGGTACAGCGCGCGCACGTCATCGGCCGACGTCAGGGCAAACAACAGCGCGGCGAACAACTCGCGGGCCTGGGGGTTGGGCGGCAGCAAGCCATCGGCCTGCCACTGGCCATCGACCAGTTTCTGCCGGGCTTGGGGGATGCCCAGCGGATCCATCATCGACCAGCGAATCGCGCCGCCTTCGCGTTGCACCACCAGCAGCCAATCCTGGCTCTGGCCATCCGCCAGGCGCTGCACATGCAGTTGCAGCGGCAGCGGCAAGCTCGGGGTGGTGGCGGGCAGCGGTGGCTGGCTGGCGCAGGCGCTGAGCAGCAACAGGCAGCCGATCAACAGTGCGCGAATCATGGTACGACGCTCGCCAAGGGTTTGCGTGCCACGCAGTTGACCAGGGTTTCTTCGCGCTGGCCCACCGGTTTCGGTCGGCGCAGGCGCAGGCGTTCGAGCAGGCCGAAATCCTTCGAACGGCTCCACCACAGGTACGGGTACGAGACATTCTGCGGGCCGAACTCAAAGCCTTGCTCGCGCAGCATCGCCAGATACCCTTCGGCGCTTTTCTGCACGTGCATGGGGTGGCGGAACAGCCAGCGGATCACCCAGGTGTCGATATAGGCTTCGGTGGACTCGGCAAACAGCAGGTAGCCGCCGGGTTTGAGCACGCGATAGAACTCTTGCAGCGCACGCTGCTGTTCCACCAGATGGTGGAAGGTCTGGTGGCAGAACAGTAGGTCGACGCTGTTGTCCGCCACATCGAGGGTGGCGCAATCGCTGCCGATCAGCTCGACGCTCAAACCCTGGCGCTCGGCCTCGGCCTGGCTCATCTGCAAACTGTGAGGGTCGGCATCCAGGCCGATCAGGCGTGCCGGCGCGAATGCTTGTTGTAGCAGGGTGAACGACTTGCCCTGGCCGCAACCGGCGTCCAGCAGTACCGGCGCCTGGGGCGGCGGCTCGCTGAACAGGCCGCGCAGGTCGTTGATCGCCACGCGCAGCACGTGGTGCTGCCAGGTGTGGCTGCGCAGGAACCACAGGCCGAAGCGGGTTTCCTCAACGTAGTTTTTGCTCAGGTATTGCGTGCTCATACCGGCTCACTCGCACAGATTTCCGACAACATCCGCAAACGTCGCTTGGGCTCGCTGACGAACGGGTTGCGCTCGTCCCACGCATAGCCGGCGAGGATCGAGCTGATCATACGGCGAATCTCCGGGGCACTGCCCGGATGGAAAATAACGTCCTGGAACGTCCCGGCGTACCAGCCTTCGACGTAGCAGCGGAAGGTGTCGACACCGCGCTTGAGGGGCGCGGCGAATTCGGTCTGCCAATCCACTGCCTCGCCGCTCAACTGGCGGTGTAGCACGCCGGCGGCCATGCTGGCCGAACGCATGGCGATGGTCACGCCGGAGGAGAACACCGGGTCGAGGAATTCCGCCGCATTGCCCAAGAGCGCGAAGCCTGGGCCGTGCAAGGTCGTGACGTTCGCCGAATAGCCGCCAATGGTGCGCGCCGGCGTGTCCCACACGGCGTTTTGCAGCACGCCGGCCAGGCTTGGGGTTTCGGCGATAAAGCCGCGCAGGCAGGCGTCGAGGTCATCGCCACGGCCGTCGAAATGTTCCTTGGCCGCGACCACGCCCACCGAGCAACGGCCGTTGCTGAAGGGAATGGTCCAGAACCAGATATCGCGCTGGGTGGGATGGGTGGTGACGAGGATTTTGGTGCGGTCGAAGCCTGGATGTTCGATGCGATCCTCGATGTGGGTAAACACCGCTTGGCGCACCGGGAAATTCGACGGCGCTTCCAGGTCCAGCAGGCGTGGCAGCACGCGGCCGTAGCCGCTGGCATCGAGCACGAACTTGGCCTTGAGGTGATACTCGCTGCCGTTCTCGCGGCGCACATGCAGGTAGCGGCATTCGCCTTTGAAATCCACGCCGACGATGGTTTCGCCGTAGCGGATGTCCACGCCTTGCAGCGCGGCCTGGTCGGCCAGCAATTTGTCGAACTCGCCGCGTTGCACCTGGAAGGTGGTGGGCTTGCCGTCGCTGAAGGTGTCACTGAAATCGAACGCGCTGTAGCGCTCGCCCCAGGCGAACGCGGCGCCGGTTTTCAGTTGGAAACCGGCGGCCTGCACAGCGTCCAGCATGCCGGCTTCTTCGATGAAATCGATGCAGTGGGACAGCAGGCTTTCGCCGATCGAGAACCGTGGAAAATGCTGGCGCTCGATGATCAATACATCATGCCCTTTGCGCTTGAGCAGCGCGGCGGCGATGGCACCTGATGGGCCGGCACCGATCACCACGACCTGGCGGCGTTCCATTTCAACTGTGGGCACGAGGGCTCCTTGCCGCATTGGCGATAATCACATTCATAAGGCATGTTTCTGCTGGCCGGCCCAGGGCGCCAGCATAAAGCTGAACGCCAGGCCCAGGCTGACCGATAGACCGAAATTACTGACTGCGGGTGTACTCGACACTGCCAGCAGGCCGAACGACAACCATGTCG
This sequence comes from Pseudomonas sp. ARP3, assembly GCF_001029595.1. Taxonomy (NCBI): domain Bacteria; kingdom Pseudomonadati; phylum Pseudomonadota; class Gammaproteobacteria; order Pseudomonadales; family Pseudomonadaceae; genus Pseudomonas; species Pseudomonas sp. ARP3. Next base: position 252,533 of record NZ_LEKF01000002.1, on the reverse strand, counting down.
TCAGCGCCGCCAGCAGTGTTCCTAACAGGCTGACCGCAGCGCCGCCGATCTGTTCGCGCATCAGGATCGCGTAGTCGACACTGATCGCCGTCACCAGCAGCAGCCCGAACAGGCTGAACAACGTCAACGGCTGGCCCAGCCAACCGAGGCTGGCCAGGCTGCACAGCGCCGCCAGCAATGGCAGCGCGACGATACGCAACGCACCGCCGAGGCCAAATGGCACGATCAGCAGGATGACGATCAACCCGCACGACAGCAGTTTCAATTCAGCGGCGCTGATCTGCGTGGCGGCGAACACCCGATTCAAGTCGCCCAGGCGATCCACCAGTTGCACGCCTGGCAAGTCCGCCGCCTGCGCGTGCAGCAACGCCGGGTTGTTCAAGCCTTGCAGGCTGACCATCGCCGCCACACCGCCGTCCACCGGGCCCAGCCACAGGGGGCGCCAGGGTTCGGCCAGCGGGCCCGCTAAGGCGGCATCGATATCTTCGGTGGGCAGGGCCTGCAATTGCGCGATTTCGGCGTGCAGGGCACTGGCGGGAACGCCGAGGTCCAGCAGCGGCTGCCAATGCTGCGGCAGGCGGTTCAACGCATCGCGCACTTGCTGCTGTTCGGCGGGGCGACTGACCAATTGGTTGAGGGCCAGGTAGCCTTGCAGTTTGTTCATGTTCACCAGTTGATCCAGGCGCTGGCCCAGCGTGTCCAGGCGCTCCAGCAACTGGGGTTGATCCGGCGCGCGCACCAGAAAGAACTGGCTGGTGGGCTGGAACCCGGTGATGCGCGCCACGGCCTGGGCCTCCTGGAGCAACTGCGGCGGCGCGCCGATCCATTGGCGAATGTCGTTCTTGGTGTTCAGCTGCCACAGGCCGCCCGCGCAAAACAGCAGCACCAGTGCCAGCAATACGGCACTCGGGACACGCTTGAGCAAGGCAACGCGCAGTTGCCACAGGCGTTCGGCGATGCGCAGCGGCCATTGCGCCGGGCGCAGTTCGACGCCGTTGAGCAGCGCCGGCAACAGGCACACCGCCGACAGGTAGGCACCCACCAGCCCGGCGGCGGAGAACGCGGCGATCTGGGTCAGTGCCGGGAACGGTGTCCAGGCCAGCGCCAGGTAGCCGATGCAACTGGTCGCCAGGCTCAGGCTCAGCCCCGGCAGCGTCAGGCGCAGCGCCGGCCAACTGCGCCACGGTTGCAGGCTCCAGCTTTTGGACAGGTAGTGCAGCGGGTAATCCACGGCCACGCCGATCAGGCTGGAACCCAGCACCAACGTCATCACATGCATATGGTCGAACAGCGCCACACACGCCACCGCGCCGAACAACATCCCCACCAGTACCGGCACGAATGCCAGCAGCACGCGCCAACGCCGGAACGCCAGCAACAGCAGCAACAGGATGCCCACGGTCGCACCGCCGCCGACCCAGGTGATTTCGCGAGTGGCCTGTTGCTGACCGTTGGCGGCGTACAACAGGCCGCTGGCGGCGAGCAATTGCGCGCCATGCTCGCCGGCCTCGGCGCGGCTGGCTTGGAGCAGGTCCGCCACGCGCAGTGGCAGGTGCATGTCGAAGGCGTTGCCGGTGGTGCGCGCGCGCAGCAGCACCCAGCTCTTGCCGTCGGCATCGGCAATCAGCGCGCCGCTGCCGATGTCCAGTTGCACCGAGCCACGTTGCGGCTGGCTGTTCTGGATGCGCCCGGTCAGGCCCAGCCAATCGTCCTGGCTGGGCACCAGGCTGAACCCGGTAAAGGGGTCGAACAGCGCCTGCACCCGCTGCTGAATGAAGGCGTCGGGGTGTTCGATCAACTGCTCGCGGTCTTTGCCCGACAGCATCGCCAGGCGCCCGCGCAGCAGTTGCTCGCGCAGCGCCGGCAGGTCGGCTTGCAGGTTCCACTGCACTGTTTCAAACAGGCCGCTGGCCTGCCAGCGTTCGCCCAATTGCTGGGCCACGGCCACCGCCTGCTGGCGATCGGTGTGGCCCACCAGCACTAGCATCTCGCGGTTCAGCGGCTCCTGCATGCGCTGCTCGGCTTGCAGTTCCAGGGCATCCGGCGTGCTGCCGGGCACCAGCTCCATCAGGTTGGCCGACAGCGGCGCGCCATGACGCCACTGCCAGCCGGCCAGGGCCAGTACGGCCACCAGCAGGATCAGGAACAGACGCGGCAACTGGCGCTCACTGAGCAAAGTCATGCTGCTGCGCATCGCTGAGGGGAAGGTCGGCGCGGCTGTCCTGCATGCGCAGTACGGTGCTGTCGCCCTGGGTTTCCAGCAATTCGATGGTCTGCACCAGCGCGCCGCCATTGATGTTGATCTGGTTGAACACCTGCTTGAGCAGCAGCGAGCGTGGGATCAAGGTCAGCGTCCATTGCGTGGCCTCGCCTTGAAGGTGCAGCTCGAAGTCCCGTTGCAGGCCGCTGCTGTCGCCCTGTAGCACGGCGAGGAACAAGCGATTCTGCTCGGCGCCGGCGCTCTTGTTCGGCAGCAGCTGCCAGCCATTGGCATCACGGCGGGCGATGCCTTGGGCGCTGATGCGGTAATCCTGTTGCAGCGGCGTCTTGAGCAGCCACAGCAGGCCGTGGTCCTTGGCCAGGACGAAGGTGCCTTTGCTGACCAATGGCTGCGGCAGGGCGCGCAGGTGTTTTTCCTGGATAAAGCTGCCTTGGACCACCGAGGGCTTGGCCAACTGATCGCTGAGTTGTTGCAGGTCGAAGGCGTGGGCTTGAAGCGACAGCAGCAACGCGCCAAGGAAGGTGATCAGTTTCATGACAAGGCCCTGTCGACGGCGTCGGTGAAGACTTTGGGGGACGCCAGCTGCATCTCGCGAGTGGCGATTTCTACCGCCACCTGCACGGTGCTGGCGCGGGTCAGGCGCTCGCCGCTAGCCCGGTCGGTGATCAGGTAATTGACCTTCAAGCGGTTCTCCCACTCCACCAGGCTGGCGCGCACGTTGAGGGTCTGGCCGAACACCGCCCCGCGCACATAGCGCAGCTGCATGTCGATGACCGGCCAGGCATAGCCCGAGTCGAGCATGTGCGTGTAGTTGTGGCCGATCTTGTCCAGCAACGCGCAGCGTGCCACTTCCAGGTATTTCACGTAGTGCCCGTGCCACACCACGTGCATGGTGTCGACATCGAAAAACGGCACGAGGATCTCGGTGTCGCAGTGCAACACGCCCTGACTACGCATGCAGCCTCCAGTGTTGTTCGGCGATGCGTTGCAGACACAGGCGCAGCTCGCCTTCCAGGGCGCGGTCTTCGATCACCGGCGGGAAGTCCTTGGCCAGTTCCGCGTGCATGGCCGCCAGGGCCGGTGGCAGCGGGCGGGCGTCGTCGGCCTGGGCACGCAGCCACACGCCTTGATTGGCGGCCAGCAGGGTGGCGGCGGCAACCTGCTCGGTCAGCTCCAGCACGCGGATCGCATCGCGGGCGGCGATGGTGCCCATGCTGACTTTGTCTTGGTTGTGGCATTCGGTGGAACGTGAAAACACGCTGGCCGGCATGGTGTTTTTCAGCGCTTCGGCGGTCCAGGCGCTGGTGCCGATCTGCACCGCCTTGAAGCCGTGGTTGATCATGGCGCGATCCGCCGGCGCGCCGGACAGGTTGCTCGGCAGGCCGTGGTTGTAGCGCACATCCACCAGCAGGGCGAGCTGGCGGTCGAGCAGGTCGGCGACGTTGGCCACCAGGGTCTTGAGGCTGTCCATGGCAAAAGCGATATGCCCGCCGTAGAAGTGCCCGCCGTGCAGCACGCGTTCTTCTTCGGCGTCGATGATCGGGTTGTCGTTGGCGCTATTGAGCTCGGTCTCGATAAACCCGCGCAACCAGCCCAGGCTGTCGGCCAGCACCCCAAGCACATGGGGCGCGCAGCGCAGCGAGTAGCGATCCTGCAGGCGATGCAGCGGCGCGGTCGGTGCGTCGATGGCCAAGTCCTGGCGCAACCACGCGGCGACTTGCATCTGACCCGGGTGCGGCTTGGCGGCGAACAGGCGTTCGTCAAAGTGCTCGGGGTTACCTTGCAGCGCCACCACGTTCAGCGCGGTAATGCGCGTGGCCAGTTGCAGCAGATAGTCGGCGCGGGCAAACGCCAGGCACGCCAGGCCGGTCATCACGGCGGTGCCGTTCATCAAGGCCAGGGCTTCCTTGGGGCGCAGTACCAGCGGCTGCCAGCCCAGTTCGCGATGCACATCGGCGGCCGCGCGGCGCTCGCCACGGAACAGCACCTCACGCTCGCCGGACAGCGTCGCCGCCACATAGGACAGCGGCGTCAGGTCGCCGCTGGCGCCCACCGAGCCTTCTTCCGGGATCAGCGGCAGTACGTCGTGTTCCAGAAACGCTTGCAGGCGCTCCAGCAGTTCAACGCGCACCCCGGACACGCCGTGGCACAGCGACTGCAAGCGCGCGGCCAGCACCGCACGGGTGGCCTGGGCGTCGAGCAATTTGCCCAAGCCGCAGCCGTGAAAGGTGTACAGGTGACGGGGCAGGGCTTCGACATGCTGCAACGGTACCGCCACCACGCAAGAGTCGCCGTAGCCGGTGGTCACGCCGTAGATCACGCCTTCCTTGTCCAGCAGCGAGTCGAGGAACTGCGCGCCCTTGGCGATGCGCTGGCGATAGGCCGCGTCGCCTTGCAACTGGGTAGGCACCTGACGGTTGGCCAGGGCCAGCACGTCTTCGATGCGCAGGGGGCGTTCGCCAAAGGTTACCGGCTCAAGATGCGTCGTCATCGGTCTTCCAGAAAGGGTAAAAGTTGAACCATTGTTGGGGCGCTTCCAGACAGAAATCGGCCAGGCGCGCGGCGTAGCGTGAGGTCCACTGGGCGATGACCTGCTCGCGAGTGCTGCGTTTCCATTCGATCGATGGCGCGAACGGCTCGATGGTCAGGCGATAACGGCCATTGTGCTTGAGGCACATCAGCAGGTTCACCGGGCAGTTGAGCAGGCCGGCCAAGAGCCAAGGGCCCTGGGGAAATGCGGCGGCATGCCCGAGGAAATCCACGCGCACCGTGCGCCCGCCGTGCAGCGGCACGCGGTCGCCGGCAATTGCCAGCCATTCGCCTTCGTCCAGGCGCTGGCTGAGCAACAGCATGGTGGCCGGGTCCAGCTCGCTGACCTGGATCAGGCGCAAATGGGTCGCGCCGGCTTCGCCCAGCAAACGGTTGAAACGTTCGGCGTGCTTGGTGTGTACCAGCACGTTCATGGTCACTTGTTCGCCGATTTCCGCCAGGGCGCGGCACACTTCCAGATTGCCCAGGTGCGCCCCCACCAGCATCTGCCCGCGCTCGCCGCGCAATTGCCCGCGTAGCTTGGCCGGGTCGTCGATGTCGATTTGTTCGATGCGCAGCTTGCCGTTCCACACATCGAGCTTGTCGAGCAGGGCGTCGGCGAAGGCCATGAACTGGCCGAAGACTTTTCTATGGGAGGGGCGCAGTTCATCGCGCCCGCTCCACTCGGCCAGGCGTTGCTGGTACTGCCAGGCGCTCTGGCGCGCGGTGCGGCCGAACACGAAGAAGTACAACACGATGCCGTACAGCACCGGGCTCAGCAGGCGCCGGCCCAGCACTTTGGCGGCGAACGCGGTGAGTTTCATCAGCCAGTAGCTGCCGCGTTCTTCGCGGTCGGCCCAGTGCTTGGTGCTGTCGCTCATGCCTGCCACCGCCGCCACAGGATCATCGGCGCGCGCACCAGCATGCCGAAGAACAAACGCGTGTGCATGGCGCTGATGCGCACGTTGTCGTGGAACAGCCGGAAGTGCGACAGTCCATCGGCCGGGTAGTGGACTTGGGTGGGCAGCCAGCGCATTGGTTGGTTGCGCCAGGCCAGGCGTACCAGGATGTCCGAGTCGAAGTCCATGCGCGTGCCGATGTAGGCCGAGTCCATCAGTGCCAACACCGGGGCCAGCGGGTACACGCGAAAGCCGCACATCGAGTCGCGGATCTGCAGCGACAGGGTGTTGATCCACACCCACACATGGGTCAGGTAGCGAGCGTACAGGCGGCCTTTGGGCACGCTGTCGTCGTATTCGGGGTAGCCGCAGATCAGCGCGTCGGGCTGGCGGCGGGAGGCGTCGATAAAGGTCTCGACTTCGCGCAGGTCGTGCTGGCCGTCGGCATCGACCTGCAAGGCATGGGTAAAGCCCTGGCGTGCGGCCTCACGAAAACCGGCCATCACCGCACCGCCCTTGCCCTGGTTGTGGGGCAGGGTGACCAGGCTGACGTTGTCCAGAGTGGCCAACTGCGCCAGCACCGCTGCGCAGGCCGGGCTGCTGCCATCGTCCACCAACAGGCACGGCAGGCCGCTTTTCAACAGGCTATGGACCACGGCGGGCACGGCGGCTTCGTGGTTATAGACCGGGATCAGGGCGCAGGGCTTATGCATGGGCGGCTTCCAGTTGGATGCGGCCGCTGGAACAGGCGGCGATGCCGTTGCGGTAGGCAAAATACAGCTTGCCGCGCTCTGCGTCGAAGCGCAGGTGCAGTTCGATCCGGTCGCCTGGGCGTATCAGTTGCTGGAACTTGAGCACTTCCATGCCGGCAAAGGTCGTCGGCAAATCCAGCAGTTGTTGGCCGAGGTTGAATGCCCACTCCACCTGCACCACTCCCGGCAATACCGGAGTGACCGGGAAATGCCCGCTGAAATAGGCTAGGTCCGGCGGCACGCTCAGTTGCAGTGTCCACTCGCCGTTAGCTTCAACCTGTTCCAGCACCTGCGGCGCCTTGGGCCGTGGCGCCATGAGCAGCGCCGCCACGTCGGCCTGGGGCAGTTTGCCTTGGGCGTTGAGTGGCAGTCGGCTCAGCAGGCGCCAGCGGCGTGGCAGGGCCAGGGCTTCGCAATGTTGGCTCAAGTGCTGGCGCAGGGTCTGGGTAACGCTGCGCCGGCCCTGATTGCGCAATGCGTGCAGGCCGGCGGCGCTCAGCACCACCAGCGCGCCGAGGGACGCGCGGCTTTCCTGAACCACGCCCAATCGCGTTTCGGCGACCCATGGATGGGTCATCAAGGCCTGTTCGAGCATGGGCAGGGAGATACGTTTTTCTTCCAGCTTGACGATGCGGTCCAGACGTCCCAGCAGCTCGAAGCGGCCATCGGCATGCAGGCGTGCGGCGTCGGCGGTCTGCTCGATATGCCCAGGGGGCAGGTACGGCGACGCGATGCGCAGGGCGCCGTCGGCATCCTGGCTCAGGTGCACATCGGCAAACGGCTGCCAAGGTTGATTGCCCTGGCGCCAGGCGATGCCGCCGGTTTCCGAACTGCCGAGGATTTCAGTGGGCCATTGTTGCAGGCGTTCATACAGACTGCTGGCGGCTTCCACCGGCAGCGCACCGCCGGATGAGAACACCCGCGCCACTTGGCTCAATGCCGGCCAATCGAGGTTGTCGCCCATGCGCTTGAGCAGCGCCGGGCTGGCCACCCAGGCGAACCGGGCGTGTTCGCGGCTGGCGCGCTGCAAATCTTCGGGGAAGGCCAGTTGTTGACGTACAAATGTGCGACCGGCGCACAGCGGCCACAACACGCGGAACAGCAAGCCGTAGATATGCTGCGTGGCGACGCTGCCGATGATGCAGGCACCGTCGAGGTCGGCGCCCCACAAGGTTTCCAGGGCCTGCACTTCGTTGGCTAACTGGCGCAGGGTCTTGTCGATGCGCTTGGGTTCGCCGCTGGAGCCGGAGGTGCACAGGCTCAATTGGCAGGTGTCCAGGTCCAGAGCGGACGGGCTCAGGGCGGCCTGATACAAGGCGTCGAGGTCCGCGGCCTCGGTCAGCCAGGCGTCGACGGTGTCGGCCCAGCGTTGACGGGTTTGGGGTTGCAGGTCGGCGGGCAGCAACACGCTGGCCCCGGCACGCCAGGCGCCCAGCAAGGCGATTGCCAGCAGGCCGGCATCTTCCAGGTGCACGGCCACGCGCTGGATGCCACGGCGTTGCAGCCCGGCGCCCAGGCGCAAGGCCTGGTCCCACAGTTGGGCGTGATTCAGGCCTGCGCACACCGAACGCTGCGCCACCGGCTCAAGCAACAGATGCTCAAGGTTCAACCAATTCATACGCGGCCCCGCACCCTTTGTCGTACCAGCCATTCCACGGCAAACAGCAGCCCCATCAGCCCGTAGGCGATCAGGCCGTTGTACAACGTCCACCAGCTCAGCGGTGCCCACAAGGTGAGGGCGGCCGCGAGCAGGCCGTTAGCTAAGAAGAAAACACTCCAGACCACCGTGACCTGGCGCGTGTACACAATTGCCTCGGGGGGCAGTTGCGGTTCCGTCATCCGCGCCAGGCGCTCAACAATCGGTGGGCCGTATTTCAGGCTCAAGCCGAACAGCGTGAGCATGAACGCGCTGACCAGGCTCGGGTACCAGCGCAGCAGCTGCGGGTTGTCGAACCAGGCCAGCAACAGGCAGAACACGATCACCGCCACCGCCATCCAACGGCTGCCAGGGCGCCGCGCAGCGGTGAGCGCCCGCAACAGCCATAGGCTGCCCAGCAGCAGGCCGAATTGCCACGGCGCAAAATGCTCGGTGCCGTAATACACCGCGAAGGGGTACAGCAGCCCCGCCAGCAACAGGCCAAGGCCGATCAGCCGGCTCATGCGGCTGGTTGGACCAGACGGTACACCGCCTCAACCACATCGTTCACGGTGCGCACGGCCTTGAATTCCTCGGCAGCAATCTTCTTGCCGGTCTGGCGCTTGATATGGTCGATCAGGTCCACCGCATCGATGCTGTCGATTTCCAGGTCCTGGTACAGGTTGGCGTCGAGGGTCACGCGTTCAGGTTCCAATTCGAACAGTTCCACCAAGGCATCGCGCAGGGTGTTGAAAATATCGTCACGAGTTTGCATGGTCCGGTCTCAAGCTGCCTGGCGGGCCGTGACGAACGCCGCAAGGCTGGCCACGTTGGTGAAGTGGTTGCGAGTGTCCTTGGCGTCGGCGTCGATCTTGATGCCGTACTTTTTCTGGATGGCCAGGCCCAGTTCCAGGGCGTCCACCGAATCCAGGCCCAAGCCTTCGCCGAACAGGATCTGGTCGCTGGGGATATCGTCCGCGCCGATGTCTTCCAGGCCCAGGGCCTCGATGATCAGCGTCTTTATGTCGTGCTCAAGGCGTTGTTTGTCGCTCATCTTCGGCGAGCTCCTTAATGAAATAGTGGTGCAGGTAATCGTTGAGCTTGCGTGAAGCCTGGGGCGCGGGGCCCAGTGCAGCGAACGCCTGTGGTTCTATATCGGCGCCAACCCGCAAACTGAAGTGCACGCGGCGTTTAGGAATGCGATACCAGGGTTCGGCCTTGGTCAGGGTGGTGGGGCTGACCTTGATCACAACGGGGGTGATGATTGTCGCACCTCGCAATGCAATGGCGGCGCCCCCGCGATGAAAGGCCGGCGCGGCACCGGGAGTGGTGCGGGTGCCTTCGGGAAAGATGATCAGGGTTTGCCCGCTTTGCAGGGCAGCGGCGGCGGCATCGAGCATTTCGGCGCTGCCGTCGTTGCTGATATAGCCGGCGTCGCGCACCGGCCCGCGGGTGAAGGGGTTCTGCCACAGGCTCTGCTTGACCACGCAATTGGCCTGGCGCACCAGACCGATCAGAAACACCACATCGATCAGCGACGGGTGGTTGGCAATAATCATCTGGCCGGGACGGCCGAGTTTTTCCGCGCCTTCGACGCTATAAGTCAGCACGCCCGCGCGTTGCATCAGGCGAATAAAGAACCAGAACAACCAACTGATGGTGTGCCGCGCGCGCCCTCGATGCCGGGCCGCACTGCCTGGCAGGCAACTGAGCAGGGGGAACACCAGCAGGCGCAAGCACAACCCACCGAAACCGAACAGCACGAAGCTGGCAGCGGTGGCGAACAGGCGCCAGTAGTAGGCGTCCCGGGGCTTGTTGGTCATGGCTTGCGTTGCCAATTCCATACGCGGTTCTTCCAGGCATGTTGGCAGGCACCCTGGTCGGTGAGCAGGGCGCGCAGCAGGTTCAGGGCGTGGGGCCACTGGGTTTGAGTGGCTTGGACAGTGCCGGTGGTGAGTTCCAGTTGCCACTCGTCGCCTGGGGTGAGCAACAGGCCGAGTGCATATGGAAACGGCACGTCATGGATCCAACTGGTATAGGCGGCGGGCGGTTGTTCTTCGGTGATCACCAGCAGCACCGCCGGCGCGCCTTCCTGGAGCAGCGCGGCGGCTTCGAGCAGACCGTGTTCCAGGCCGTCGCCGGCGGCAGCGAGGGCGGTCATTTCGCTGGTTTCATTGCGCAGGATCGACCACAGGCCGATCACGGCGTTGTGCACCGATAGGCTGAACTGGGTCGGCGACAGCGGTTGTTCGTGGGCCAGATCGCTGAGGATATCGAGGGTGCGCGGGGTTTCGCCGTGGCGCGAAATGAATACCAGCGGCAGGTCTTGAAGGCCCTCGGCCAGCGGCCAGCCCACACTGAACGCCATGCGCGCCAGACGGCTCAAACGCCGACGTTGTATTGCCGGCAGAAATGACACGTCGGGAGAAGCTTCGCTTTCAGGCAGCAACACCGGGGCCTGGCACCACGCGTGCCAGTCGTCCGCACTCTCCAGGCCAGGGGCCCAGGCGCGCCATTGGGCGATGTTGAAATTGATCACTGAGAAGTTATCCCGCCCCTGCGGGCTTCCATGTGCGGCATTTGGCCCCGAATACCGGGACAGGCAGCAAGCGCCGAATGGCGCGCATTATCCGGGTGCCGTGGGGTTCTAGCAAACATTGGTAAAAAATTGTTCAAGGCCGATTACAAAATCGTGGGAAAGATTTGCAGATTGTCCGTTACCCAGGCGCTAGTTGGGCTGTCGGACCCTTCCTAAACCTTCGTGTGTGACGTACTACGGCTTTCGGTCGATGCAGCAGTGCATGGATGAACGAGGTAGCTAACAGGCGCTTTTGCCCTCTACACTCGGACATTCATTGATACACGGAGGTTTTTCCATGCGGCGTGTGGTGTTCAATCAGAAAGGCGGCGTGGGCAAATCCAGCATCGCCTGCAACCTGGCGGCGGTCAGCGCCAGCGAAGGCTATCGAACCCTGTTGGTTGACCTGGATGCACAAGCCAACTCTACCCAGTACCTGACCGGCCTGACTGGGGACGATATCCCCATGGGAATCGCCGATTTTTTCAAGCAAACCCTGTCTTCCGGACCGTTTTCCAAGAAGAACAAGGTGGATATCTACGAAACGCCCTTCGATAACCTGCATGTGATCACTGCCACCGCCGAGTTGGCGGACCTGCAGCCCAAGCTCGAAGCCAAGCACAAGATCAATAAATTGCGAAAACTGCTGGACGAGCTGGACGGCGATTACGACCGCATTTACCTCGATACCCCGCCAGCCTTGAATTTTTATGCGGTTTCGGCGCTGATTGCCGCTGATCGCGTATTGATCCCCTTCGATTGCGACAGTTTCTCGCGCCAGGCGCTGTATGGTCTGTTGGCGGAAATCGAAGAGTTGAAAGAAGACCATAACGAAGGGCTGGAAGTAGAAGGCATTGTGGTCAACCAATTCCAGGCCCGCGCCAGCTTGCCGCAACAGATGCTCGACGAGTTGATCGCCGAAGGCCTGCCGGTGCTGCCGGTGTACCTGGCCAGTTCGGTACGCATGCGCGAGTCGCACCAGGAAAGTCGCCCGCTGATCCACCTGGACCCACGGCATAAGCTGACTCAGCAATTTGTGGAACTGCATAACCTGCTGGAAAACGCCTGACCTTCAAGCGCCACACAGATCCAAGGTGGGAGGGGGGTTGCCCCCCACCCACGGCGTCCAGCATTGTCTCGGTGCGGTTATATCCCCTGGCTACGCAACCAGCTCATCAATTGCGGCAGCGGAAACGCACCGCTCTGGCGCGCCACTTCGCGGCCGTTCTTGAACAGGATCAAGCTGGGGATCGAGCGAATCCCCAATTGCGCTGACAACTGCTGGTTGGCCTCGCTGTCGAGCTTGGCCAGGCGGCACTTGCCTTCCAGCTGACCGGCTGCTTGTTCAAACACCGGCGCAAACGACTTGCATGGCCCGCACCAGTCGGCCCACACGTCCACCAACAGCGGCAGATCGCCCTTGATCTGGCTGGCGTAGTCGCCTTGTTTCAACTCAAACGGCTTGTTCAGCAATACGGGTTGCTTGCAACGCCCGCATTTGGGCGCATCACCCAGGCGTTCGCCGGGGATGCGGTTGAGGCCGTTGCAATGGGGGCAAGGGATGACAAGAGGTTCGGACATGATGGGCTCCTGGGGATGGCCAATGGATTCTATTTGGCGCCGCCGCCGGTGTTTATCAAGGTAGCCAGCTGGGGTCGACCTCTCGATTTCACGACGAGCAACTGATTTCCAGGTGTTTGCCCCAATCCGGCGGCCGCTGCGCGTACTGTTCCATGCCGGGCTGTTCCTCGAACGGCTGGCTCAGCACCTCATGTAGCCGCCGCACTTCGCTGTAATCGCCTGACTCGGCGGCGGTAATGGCGTTTTGTGCGAGGTAGTTACGCAGGATGTACAGCGGGTTGACCGCGTGCATGCGTTCGCGGCGTTGTTCTTCGGTGTAGTCGCCGTCCCGTGTGATCCGCGCTGTGTACAGCTTGGCCCAGGCATCGAACCCGGCCAGGTCGACAAAGTCATCACGCAAGCGGCTCACGGCCAGCGCGGCCGGTTCATCCCCCAGGCGGCGGAAGAACAAGGTGTAGTCCACGCCACTGTTCTGCATCAGTTGCAGCAGGCGTTCCACCAGTTTCTGGTCAGCCTCTTCGGCCGTGGTAAGGCCCAGGCGGCGGCGCATCAAGTCCAGGTAATGGGCTTGGTACAGCGGCAGGAATAAACCCAGCGTTTCCTTCAAGGCATCGACGCTGATAAACGGCGTGAGCGCCTGGGCCAGCGCGCTGAGGTTCCACTGGCCAATCGGCACCTGGTTGCTGAAGGAATAGCGCCCTTCATGGTCGGAATGGTTGCAGATGAAGTGCGCGTCGAAATCATCCAGAAACGCAAACGGCCCGAAGTCGAAGGTAATGCCCAGGATCGACATATTGTCAGTGTTCATCACCCCGTGGCAGAAACCATAGGCCTGCCATTTAGCGATCAGTTCGGCGTTGCGCTCGACGATTTCGCGGAACATCGCCAGGTACGGCTCCGGCTGTTCGCGGCATTCGGGGTAGTGCAGGTTGAGTACGTGCTCGGCCAGTTGCGCCAACTGCTCGGACTTTTGGGTGTAATAGAAATATTCGAAATGCCCGAAGCGGATATGGCTCGGCGCCAAGCGCAGCAGCATGGCGCCGCGTTCCTGTTTCTCGCGCCATACCGGTGTGTCGGAGCCGATCACGCACAGCGCGCGGCTGCTGGGGATGCCCAGCGCGTGCAGCGCCTCGGATGCCAGAAACTCACGGATCGACGAGCGCAATACCGCGCGGCCATCGCCCATGCGTGAGTAAGGTGTCATTCCTGCACCTTTGAGGTGCAGGTCCCAGTGCTCGCCGGCGGCGTTGTATGCCTCGCCCAGCAGCAAGCCGCGGCCATCGCCCAGTTGTGGGCTGTAGCCGCCGAACTGATGGCCGGAATACACCATCGCCCGCGGCTCTGCTTCGGCCCACAGTTTGTGGCCGCCAAACAGCTCGGCGAACAGCGGCGTGTCGGCCACCGATGGGTCGAGATCGAGCAAGGCCATGGCCCCAGGACTGGCCACTACCAGGCGCGGCTCGTCGAGAGGTTCGGGCAGAACGTGGGTTGAAAACGCGTCGCCCAGGCGTGCGAAGCGGTTGTCGAAGGTCAGGTCGTCGAGGGCTTTCACCGGCCATCTCCAGCAGAATGTCCGAGCATTCTGCTGGGGATAGAGGGTTTAGTCGAGTTTGCTCGGCGGCGGTTCCGGTGCATCGACGACTTTGCCGGCGGGCGGCTCGGGGGCATCCGTGCTCGGTTGCGCGCCGACGATGGTCTTACGCTCGTCTTCCACCGGCACCAGTTTGTACTCCTGGCCGTGCATATTCTTGAGGTACACCTCCATCTGCCGGAACGAGATGTTGATGTGCTGTTTCTTGAATTCGCGGTTGATGTAGCGGTTGACCTCGTCCAGCACCGGGTTGCGGTCGCCCAGGTCGCGCACATGCATGCGCAGTTCGTGGTCCAGGGTGCTTTCGCCGAAGTTGAGGAAGTACACGTGGGGTTCCGGATCTTTCAGAACCCGTGGGTTTTCCCTGGCGGCCTTGAGTAACAATTCCTTCACCAGGTCCAGGTCGGAGCCGTAGTCCACCCCCAGTTTCAAGGTCACGCGGGTGATGGTGTCGGTCAGCGACCAGTTGATCAGTTGCCCGGTGATGAAGGTTTTGTTCGGGACAATGATGTCCTTGCGGTCGAAGTCGGTGATGGTAGTGGCGCGGATGCGGATCTTGCTCACCGTGCCCGACAGGTTGCCGATGGTGATGGTGTCGCCGATACGCACCGGGCGTTCGAACAGAATCATGATGCCGGAGATAAAGTTGGCGAAGATCTCCTGCATACCGAAGCCCAACCCCACCGACAGCGCCGCCACCAGCCATTGCAACTTGTCCCAGCTCACGCCGAGGGTAGACAGGGTTGAGACAAAGCCCACGCCGGCAATGATGTAGGACAGCAAGGTAGTGGTGGCGTAGGCGCTGCCCTGGGCCAGATCCAGTTTGGACAGCACCAACACTTCCAGCAGGCCGGGCAGGTTGCGCGCCAGGGCGAAGGTGATGCCGATGATGATCAGCGCGCCGAGCAAATCGCCGATGCTGATAGGCACCATGCTGATATTCGCACCGGTGCCGCTGGTGTATTCGTACAGGGTGACGTTGTCCAGGTAGGAAAATACCGAGATCAGGTCCGACCACACCCAGTACAACGCCGCAATAAAGCCGCCGAGCAGGGCCAGGCGGATCAGGCGCATGGACTGTTCGTTGACCTGTTCGATATCCAGCGTCGGCTCTTCGATCACCGCTTCGCCATCGCCGGCCTCTTTGGCCGCCTGACGTTTGGCCAGGGCGCGGGAGTAGGCCAGGCGACGGGCCGCCACGCCGAGGCCGCGGACGAAGGTGGCTTCGATCACCAGCCAGAACATCAGCAGGTACAGGGTATTGATCAAGCGGTCGCTGAGTTTGAGGGCGGTGTAGTAGTAGCCGAAGCACACCGCGATAAACAGTGCGATAGGCAGCGCGGTAAACAACAGGCCCACGGCTTTGCGAAACAACGATGCCTTTTCATGGGTGGGGCTGTTGAGCAGCAGGCGACCCAGCAGCCAGGCCATCAGCGCGTAGCAGGTCAGCACCACGCCGATGCCCAGCACGTCGTCGGCCAGCGCCGCCGGTTGGTGCTCGGCGATAGCGACCACGGCCACCAGGGCCAATACCACCAGGCCGAGCTTGCGCACCCAGCCCTGGAGGAATTCGACCTGGGGTTTTTCCCAGCGGAAGTGCAGTTCCGCCACGCCGCCGGGCGCGAGAATCCGGTAAGCGGTGTAGAAAACCAACCACGCCTGGGCCAATTGCAGCAGGGCCGAGCCCAGGTTGGCGTTCTGCCCGCGTGCGTCGATCTGCAGCGCGTAGCCGCACAAGGCCAGGCCCAGGGATACCGGCATGGCCAGCAATATATTGATCAAAATGGCCTGTGGCGTATGCCACTGGCTGTCGCGCTTGAAGTGGCCGATGTCCAGATGGACCTTGTTCAGGCGCTGATACAGGGCCTTGCGGCGCCACAGCAGCGCGCCGATCAACAGCAGCAGCGGCAGGAACAGCAGCGGGCGCTGGGTCAGGCCGTCATACAATTCGCTGACGCTGGACGCCCACGGCAGGGTGGTGATTTGCTTGCTCAGGTGCGCCGGTACGGTTTCCAGCCACTCCGTGTCCAGCGGCTTGTTGCTGGGAATCCAAAACATCTGCTCGTCCAGCGTCGCGCGCAGGGTGGTGGCGGTGCTGAGCAGTTGTTTCTGGTTCAGTTGCAGGGTGATGGATTCGTTCAGCAACGCGCTCAACTCGCGGCTCAGGCGTTCAAGCAAGTCGCTGCGGGTGATCGCCAGTTCCAGCAGGGTGCGCCGCAGTTGCGGGGTCACGTCGTCCGGGGGCTGGTTGGCCAGCAGGTTATCCACATAAGCGCTGGGGGAGCTGATCAGCTCGCGCTGCTGGTTGACCTCAAACTGGTACAGCCGAATGTTGGCGATATCGTCCGCCAGGTCGCGGTCCACCGTGAGACGCGGCAGGGCTTGTTTCTGTTTGTAGAGAATCTTGGACAGCAGCAGGCTGCCCTTGAGCACGTTGATCTGCTCGTCCAGTGCTGAATCGCTCTGAGTGACGGCGTCCAGCTGTTGCTTGGTTTGCAGGTTTTTCTGCGTCAGGTCGTTGAGACGGTCGGTGCTTCTGAGCAGGTAGTCGGACAGCTTCAGGTTGGCTGCGCTTTCCGTGGCCAGCAGGCTGCTGCCGCCGGCTTTCTGCGCCTCGATGGACTGTTGGGTCACCGTCTGCTGGCTCTGGGCCAGACGCTTCTGATTGATCAGGGTTTGCAGGTCCTGGATTTCCTGTTCCAGGCGCGCGGTCTTTTCTTGGATCAGGTCGTGCTGGCTGTTGCCCAGGTCTTGCAACTGACTGTTGCCCGCCAGTTCCTGACGACGCAGCGGGATCAGTGCATTCAGGGCCGCCAATTCAGCGTTCAACTGATTGCGTTGGTCGCTGCTCAGGGCTTTGCCGTTGTCCTTGCCGGACTTGAGGGTGGCGTTGATCTGCTGGATGCGCGTCTGGCTGCTGCTGATTTCGGTCTGGGCGCGCTCTGGGCGGGTTTGGGCGGCGATGGTCAGGCTGTTGGCGTCGGCCAATTCTTTTTGCAGGTCGCCTTGCTGGGTGCTGCGCTGCACCAGCAGCTGTTCCAACTGCGGTATCGGCAGGCTGGCATAACGCTGGGCCACCGGAATGATTTTGGTGGCCTTGAGCCGTGTCAGCTCGCGCTGGTTTTCGCTGGTCTGGCGCGGGGCGTCGTCCAGCTGGCGCTTGAGATCGACCAGGCGTTGCTCGTAATCCTGCTTGTTGCTCAGATACGTGAGGGTTTGCTGCAGGATGGTCTGCAGCGCCTTCATGTCGGCGTCGGGCAGTTTACGGTCGGGCAGCTTGTCCAGGGATTGCTGGATGGCGTCGGCGCTGGGCGGGTCGGCGGCGTAGACATTGCCGACGCAAAGGGTCAGACCCAGCAGGGCAGTGGCGAGAAAAGAGCGCAGGATTGGCATAGAGACCGGTCGAGCTAGTGAAGAATCGGGGGCGTTGTCGCCCCGCAGTTTAGAGGAAGAGTCCGGGGCCCGGGCGACTTCCTTCGGGGAATCTGACGCCAACTTTGCCGATCTTGTTCCCGTCCATGACCGCGACGGTCCAGATGGTGTTGTTCCACTCCACCTGGTCGCCCACCACCGGGGCGCCCCCGACCTTTTGGGTGATGAACTGGCTCAGCGGCGTATCCGGGTCGATACCTTCGAGCTTGAGGCCATACAGCGCCGACACCGCGCCTAGCTGGGCGTCGCCTTCCAACACGAAATCGCCGAAGAAGCGTAGGTCCAGACCACGCTGCGGCGCCTGGCTGAACAGTTTGCCCAGGGCTGGCAGGTTGTGTTCGTGGCCGATTACGCAGAGCAGATCATCGACTTCCAGCACCGTACTACCCGACGGATGGAGCAGTTGCTGGCCACGAAACAGGGCGGCGATGCGCGTGCCTTCGGGCATTTTCAGCTCGCGCAGGGCCGCGCCGATGCACCATTTCTCCGCGCCCAGGCGGTAGACGAACAGCTCCCACTCGCTGGTGACATGCACTTCCAGCGCCGCGCGGGAGATCGGCGCCGGGTCCGGCGGCACTGTGACTTTAAGCAGCTTGGCCACCCACGGCAGGCTCGTGCCCTGTACCAGCAGCGACACCAGCACGATAAAGAACGCCAGGTTGAAATACAGCTGGGCATGGGGCAGGCCAGCCATCAACGGGAACACCGCCAGAATGATCGGCACCGCGCCGCGCAGGCCGACCCAGGCGATAAAGGCTTTTTCACGGCCGTGGAAGGCCTTGAAGGGCAGCAGGCCGACCATCACCGACAACGGTCGCGCGAGGAGGATCATCCACAGCGCCAGGCCCAGGGCCGGCAGGGCGATGGGCAGCAGATCGTGGGGCGTGACCAGCAGGCCCAGCACCAGGAACATGCCGATCTGCGCCAGCCAAGCCATGCCATCGAGCATATGCAAGATGCCGTGACGGCTGCGCACCGGGCGGTTGCCGATCACCAGGCCGCACAGGTACACGGCGAGGAAGCCGCTGCCGTGGAAGGCGTTGGTCAGGGCAAAGACGAACAGGCCGCCGGCGATCACCAGAATCGGATAGAGGCCAGTGGCCAGGTTGATGCGATTGACCATCTGCAACATCAGCCAGCCGCCGCCCAATCCGACCAGGCCGCCGATGCCGAATTCGCGCACCAGATGGGTCAGTAGGCTCCAGTGCAGGCCGGTCT
Organism: Pseudomonas sp. ARP3; assembly: GCF_001029595.1. Classification (NCBI taxonomy): domain Bacteria; kingdom Pseudomonadati; phylum Pseudomonadota; class Gammaproteobacteria; order Pseudomonadales; family Pseudomonadaceae; genus Pseudomonas; species Pseudomonas sp. ARP3. Next base: position 234,096 of record NZ_LEKF01000002.1, on the reverse strand, counting down.
GGCCACTGGCGAGCATGTCGATCAGGGTAACGGTGAGAAACACCGCCATTGGGTCGTTACTGCCGGATTCGATTTCCAGACTGGCGCTGACCCGTTCGTTCAAGCCCTTGCCGCCCAGCAGCGAGAACACCGCCGCGGCGTCCGTGGAGCCGACAATCGCGCCGATCAGCAAGCCTTGGATAATGTTGAGGTTGAACAGCCAGGCCGCCGCCATGCCGGTGAGGCCGGTGGTAATCAACACCCCCACCGTGGCCAGCGACAAGGCCGGCCACAGCGCCACGCGGAAACTCGCCACTCGGGTTCGCAAGCCGCCGTCGAGCAGGATCACGGCCAATGCGAGGTTGCCCACCAGGTAGGCGGTCGGATAGTTGTCGAAGATGATGCCGCCGCCGTCGACGCCGGCGACCATGCCCACGGCCAGGATAATCACCAGAATCGGGATGCCCAGGCGTGACGAAAGAGAACTCACCAGAATGCTCGCACTCACCAGCAACGCGCCGATCAAGAACAGGCTGTTGATGGTCGTCGCATTCAAAGGCAGTACTCCATGAGTAGATACAAAAAGACGGGGCGCAAACTGACCATGCAGTCTGCGTGCCAGGGATTCTAACCTGTTGAATTGCCGCCCTGTCAAAAAGCTTTTCATGGCGTTTAAATGTGGAAGGGGGGTTGCCGCCCCGACAGGTTCACCGACAAATCCAAGGGGGCGCTTCGCGGCCCAGCGCAGGGCAAGCCTGCTCACCACAAAAAAACTGGCTAGCTTCTGTGATGAACGAGCTTGCATCGCTATCGGTGGTACGACCAAAGCACTGAAGAGTGCCTTGGGTTTTTGTCGCACCTGACGAGGGGTTAGCGGATTCAGGAACCAGATGGGGGAAATGCAGTCACTAAGGCTCGAAAGCGTGGCTCCACCCTGAAGAACCGGGCTGCGCGCCGGGGATAAGCCTGGCATCCGAGGTGAATTTTCTTTATCGTCACCGCCCTTTTAAAACGCTCGAGAAATCAAAATGTTAGAAGCATCCCTCAGCCAATTGGAACAACTGGTCAATGACCTGGTACAGCAAAACCAGGACCTGCTGGGCAGCAATGAATCCCTCAAGGCAGAACTTGCCCGCGCCAAGGATGAAAACGACAGCCTGCAACTGAACCTGATGGAGCAGGAAGAAAAACACGGTGCTACTGCCGCGCGTATTCAGGCATTGGTTGAGCGCGTGAGCGCAGGTCCTGTGGGCGCATGAACGAAGGGATAAAGGTCGTTTCGATTCTCGGAGAGGATTACTCGATCAAGGCGCCGCCCGGGGAAGACAAAACCCTGATGCACGCCGTGACCATGCTCAAGGCTTCCCTGGCCACCACCAAGAAAAAGTACCCGACCCTGATCGGTGACAAATTACTGGTGCTGGCGGCGCTGAACCTGTGCGCCGAGCAGATCGAAATGCAGCAGGCTCATCAGCAGGAACTCGACCGTTACCAAGAGCAAGTCAGCGCCACGGTCGAGGTGATTTCCAAGGCGATCCAGCCTTAGAACCATTCATCCTGCATCCCCAGGCACGTATCGTCCCGTGCTTCCAGAATCGCCAGTTCATGATGGCAGCTCGGTACTTCCCAGGTCAGGAAGTACCGGGCGGCCTGGAGCTTGCCTTTATAGAACCCTGCATCCGCTGCATTGCCCTTGGCCAGTCCTTCTTCGGCGCGAATCGCTTGTTCCAGCCAGCGCCAGCCAATCACCGTATGCCCGAACACCTTCAAGTACAGCGCCGAGTTCGCCAGGCTGCTGTTGACCTTGCCTTGGCCGAGATCCGTCAACAAACCGAGGGTGACGCTTTGCAGTCTGTTAAGCAGGTGGTCCAGCGGTTCACGCAACGCGGTGAGTGACGGGTACTGCTGGGCCCGCGCGCCGGTGTCGGCGATCAGGCGGATCAGTTGCTTGAGCCCCGCGCCGCCGTTCTGCGCCAGCTTGCGCCCCAGCAAGTCCAGGGATTGGATGCCATGGGTGCCCTCGTGGATCGGGTTCAAACGGTTATCACGGTAGTATTGCTCCACCGGGTATTCACGAGTGTAGCCGTGGCCGCCGAGAATCTGGATCGCCAGCTCGTTGGCCTTGAGGCAGAACTCCGATGGCCAGGATTTGACGATAGGGGTGAGCAGGTCCAGCAATTCGTGGGCCTGTTTGCGTTCCGCTTCATCGGCCAGGGTGGTGGTGTCATCGAACAAGCGCGCCGCGTAGAGGCCCAGATCGAAGGCACCTTCCACGTAGGATTTTTGCGTCAGCAGCATGCGCTTGATGTCCGCGTGCTGAATGATCGAGACCGGCGCAGTCGTAGGATCTTTACTGTCAGGTAGACGACCTTGCGGGCGTTCGCGGGCGTATTCCAGCGAGTACAGGTAGCCGGCGTAGCCGAGCATCACCGCGCCCATGCCCACGCCGATGCGCGCCTCGTTCATCATCTGGAACATGCAGCTCAGGCCCTGGTGCGGCTTGCCCACCAAATAGCCCACGCAGTTGCCGTTGTCGCCGAAATTCAGCGCCGTGGACGTGGTGCCACGCCAGCCCATCTTGTGAAATAGCCCCGCCAGCAACACATCGTTACGCGCGCCCAGGCTACCGTCGTCGTTGACCAGGAATTTAGGCACGATAAACAGCGAAATGCCCTTCACCCCCGGCGGCGCATCCGGCAACTTGGCCAGCACCATGTGCACGATGTTTTCCGACAACGGATGATCGCCGCCGGAAATAAAGATCTTGTTGCCTTTGAGGCGATAGGTGCCGTCGGCCGCGGGCTCGGCGCGTGTACGAATATCCGACAGCGACGAGCCTGCATGGGGCTCGGTCAACGCCATGGTGCCGAAGAAGCGCCCCTCGATCATGGGCTGCAAGAAGCGCTGTTTCTGCTCTTCAGTACCGAAGCTTTCGATCAGGTTGGCCGCGCCCATGGTCAGGAACGGATACGACGTGGACGCCGCGTTGGCCGACTGAAAGTGCGCAAAACAGGCTTGGGACAGCAGGGTCGGCAATTGCATGCCGCCGGCCTCGAAGCTACGCGCCGCGTTGAGAAAACCGGCCTCCAGAAACGCATCCACGGCCGGTTTGACCTCCGGGATCAGGATGGCCTTGCCGTCCTCGTAGCGCGGTTCGTTTTCGTCGTTTTTACGGTTATGGGGCGCGAAGTACTTTTCGGCGATGCTGCGCGCGGTGCTGATGGCCGCATCGAAGGTTTCGCGGTTGTGCTCGGCAAACCGCTCACGCTGGGTCAGGCCCTCGGCATCGAGGACTTCGTACAGCTCGAAAGCCAGATTGCGGGAACTGAGCAGCGTCTCGGACATGGCGGATTACCTTTAGAGGAATTGGCCCGAGTCTAAGCGTGCGAATTAAGGGTGAATAGCAAGATTGATCTAAGTGATGGAGCGGCAGAATGTGGGAGGGGGCTTGCCCCCGATAGCAGTGTGTCAGTGCCCGAGGTACTGACTGATACTCCACTATCGGGGGCAAGCCCCCTCCCACAATGTCTAGCGGTATTTCTTTCAGGGTTAGCCGATGGTCATCAGGCTGGCGTTACCGCCCGCCGCAGCGGTGTTGACGCTCAACGCTCGCTCGATCACCAGGCGCTCCAACGCAATGGAAGTTTCGCCCTGGGACAAACCATGCACGCCGACGATCGCCCCACCACGCTGCGCCACTTGCTGGCACACCGCGCGCAATTGGTCAGAGTCGCCGTGGTGCAGAACGGCATCGAACACCACATCGTCCTTGGTCCAATCGGCCACGCGCTTGATCTTCGCCTGAATGTCTTTCGGCAGGCGTGGGAACAAGGCTTTGGTCAGGTCGGTTTCCGGCCATACCGCCGAGCCACCCACCGCCAGTACCGCAGCCAACTGAGTCAGCAGGTCACCTTCCACGTCCGCCAGGCACAGCACATGCTCGCGGGGCAGGATGGCGTAGCTGTTGCGCTCGCCGGTCGGGCCCGTCAGTTGGCGGGTGATACCGCTTTGCGATTGCGCGGCGAACTGGCTGCACAGCACGCTCAGCTCGCTGAACTTTTGGCTGTCGGCCCAGGCTTTAAGGGCTGTCAGCGGTTGGCTCATGGCATCGCGCAGACGTACGTCCGGCGCCGCCAACTTGTCGGCGCGAACGAAGGATTGCTCGATTGCATCGGTAGGACGAGTCGACAGCAAACGGTACAGATACAGCGGGCCACCGGCTTTCGGGCCAGTCCCCGACAGGCCTTCGCCGCCGAACGGCTGCACGCCGACCACAGCACCCACGATGTTGCGGTTGACGTAGACGTTACCGGCGTGAACGTTGTCGATCACTTTGGCGATGGTCTCGTCGATGCGCGTGTGCACACCCAGGGTCAGGCCGTAGCCGGACGCATTGATCTGGCCGATCAACTGGTCGATCTCTTTACGCTTGTAGCGGACTACGTGCAGTACCGGGCCGAAGATCTCGCGTTGCAGCTCGTCGAAGCTTTCCAGTTCGATCAGGGTGGGCATCACAAAGGTGCCGCGCTTGATTTCTTCGGCGTCGGCGATCGCCACCTGGTACACGTTGCGGCCTTTGTCGCGCATGGCCTGGATGTGCTTCTCGATGCCGGCCTTGGCTTCGGCGTCGATCACCGGGCCGATGTCCACGGACAAGCGCTCCGGGTTGCCCAGGCGGCATTCAGCCATGGCTCCTTTGAGCATTTCGATGACGCGGTCTGCGGAGTCTTCCTGCAGGCACAGCACGCGCAGGGCCGAGCAACGCTGACCGGCGCTGTCGAAGGCCGACGACACCACATCGATCACTACTTGTTCAGTGAGTGCGGAGGAGTCGACGATCATCGCGTTCTGGCCACCGGTTTCGGCGATCAGCGGAATCGGACGACCCTGGGCATCCAGACGCCCGGCCACATTGCGCTGCAGCAGGCGCGCCACTTCGGTGGAACCGGTGAACATCACGCCTTTGACGCGATCATCACCCACCAGGCGGGCACCGACGGTTTCGCCCTGGCCCGGCAGCAGTTGCAGCACGCCTTCCGGAATACCGGCTTCCAGCAGGATGCGCACGGCCTGGGCTGCCACCAGCGGGGTTTGCTCGGCAGGTTTGGCCAGTACCGGGTTGCCGGCGGCCAGTGCCGCGGCGACTTGACCACTGAAGATCGCCAGCGGGAAGTTCCACGGGCTGATGCACACCACCGGGCCCAGTGGGCGGTGGGCGTCGTTGGTGAAATCGTTGCGCGCCTGCACCGCGTAGTAGCGCAGGAAGTCCACGGCTTCACGCACTTCGGCGATGGCGTTGGCAAAGGTCTTGCCGGCTTCGCGGGCCAGCAGCCCCATCAATGGCTGGATCTCGCCTTCCATCAGGTCGGCGGCGCGTTCCAGAATCGCGGCGCGCTCGGCCGGCGGGGTGGCCTGCCAGATCGGGCCGGCATTGATCGCGCATTGGATGGCGTTGTCGACGTCTTCGACAGTGGCTTCCTGAACCTGACCGACCACATCGCGCAGGTCGGATGGGTTCAATACCGCGGTCGACGTTTGCTCGCTGGACGCGCAACCAAGCATCGGTGCGGCTTTCCAGTTGTTGTGGGCGGTGGCCAGCAGGGCGCAGGACAACGAGGCCAGGCGGTGTTCGTTGGCCAGGTCGATACCGGCCGAGTTGGCGCGGTCGCTGCCATACAGGTCGCGCGGCAGCGGAATGCGTGGGTGCGGCAAGCCGAAGCCGCCTTCCACCGTCGCCATTTGCTCGATGCTGGCCACTGGGTCGGCCACCAGTTCCTGGATCGAAATCGACTGGTCGGCGATGCGGTTGACGAACGAGGTGTTCGCGCCGTTTTCCAACAGGCGACGTACCAGGTAGGCCAAGAGTGTTTCATGGGTGCCGACCGGGGCGTAGACGCGGCACGGACGGTTCAGCTTGCCGTCGGCAACCTTGCCGACTACCTGCTCGTACAGCGGTTCGCCCATGCCGTGCAGGCACTGGAACTCGTACTGGCCGGGGTAATAGTTCTGACCGGCGATATGGTAAATGGCCGACAAGGTGTGGGCGTTATGCGTGGCGAACTGCGGGTAGATGACTTCCGGCACCGACAGCAGTTTGCGCGCGCAAGCGATGTAGGAAACGTCGGTGTACACCTTGCGGGTGTACACCGGGTAGCCTTCCAGGCCTTCGACCTGGGCGCGCTTGATTTCGCTGTCCCAGTACGCGCCTTTTACCAGGCGGATCATCAGGCGGTGGCGGCTGCGGCGGGCCAGGTCGATCACGTAATCGATCACGTACGGGCAACGCTTCTGGTAAGCCTGGATCACGAAGCCGATGCCGTTCCAGCCGGTCAGTTGCGGCTCGAAGCACAGGCGTTCCAGCAGATCCAGGGACAGCTCCAGACGGTCGGCTTCTTCGGCATCGATGTTCAGGCCGATGTCGTATTGCTTGGCCAGCAGGGTCAGGGACAGTAGGCGCGGGTACAGCTCGTCCATCACGCGCTCGTACTGCGCACGGCTGTAACGCGGGTGCAGCGCCGACAGCTTGATGGAGATGCCCGGGCCTTCATAAATTCCACGGCCGTGGGAGGCTTTGCCGATGGAGTGAATAGCTTGTTCGTACGAGGCCAGATATTTCTGGGCGTCGTGTTCGGTGAGTGCGGCTTCACCGAGCATGTCGTAGGAGTAACGGAAGCCCTTGGCTTCGAACTTGCTGGCGTTGGCTAACGCTTCGGCGATGGTCTCGCCAGTGACGAACTGTTCGCCCATCAAGCGCATGGCCATGTCGACGCCCTTGCGGATCATCGGTTCGCCGCTCTTGCCGATGATGCGGCTCAGGGAAGAGGTCAGGCCGGCTTCGTTATGGGTAGAGACCAGTTTGCCGGTCAGCAGCAGGCCCCAGGTGGCGGCGTTGACGAACAGCGACGGGCTGTTGCCCAGGTGCGGCTGCCAGTTGCCGGTGCTGATCTTGTCGCGGATCAGTGCGTCGCGGGTGCCCTTGTCCGGGATGCGCAGCAGCGCTTCGGCCAGGCACATCAGCGCCACGCCTTCCTGGGAGGACAGGGAAAACTCTTGCAGCAGGCCCTGAACAATCCCGGCACGGCCGCCGACACTCTTCTGATTGCGCAATTTCTCGGCAATGGTGGCGGCCAGTTTGTTGGTGGCCTCGGCCATGGGTGCCGGGAGGCGGGCCTGTTCGATCAGCATCGGCACCACTTCCGGCTCGGGGCGACGGTAAGCGGCGGTGATCGACGCGCGCAGTACGGACTGCGGCAGGATGCTTTCGGCGAACTCAAGGAAGCACTGGTGAGCGTGGTCGGTCTGGACCTCGCCTACGTCGTCTGCGTCTTTGCTGCTCAAACCATTGAGTTCGGTCAGGGTTGCACCACCCTCCAGTTTCTCCAGGTAATTGAAAATCGCCTGCTTGATCAGCCAGTGCGGCGTGCGATCAATGGAGGTCGCGGCAGCCTTCAGGCGTTCGCGGGTCGGGTCGTCGAGTTTGACCCCAAGGGTGGTCGTCGCCATTTTCTTATCCTCATGGGTGCCACTACCGAGTGGCATTAGCTGGCGGCAAGATTAGCTGTGCACATGCGTAGGTGCAACCGGGTGCAACCTATTTTGTTAATGAAATTTTCGATGGTTCGTCGGAAATAATTAAGCCCTCAGCGTGATGCGCTGCGTGTTGGTGCATTTGCTTCTGAGATCGGCTGTTTTTGCTCCGAAAGGGAGCAAAAACAGGGTGTTTTCCGCAAAATCACTCAAGGTGCAACTTATTCGCGAGAAACTGGTTGCACCTGATTTGCTTTGTTGAATAGCATTCGCGGCCAAGGTGCAACCAGCTTTCGGGTTTGGGGCATCGGCTGGCGGCTTTCCTGGGGAAACGCCAGTCATAAATGCGCGGCACGCGGGTTCGTCTACCCTTGCAAAAGGGTCGGCGCCTGACAGACCGCCGCTACATAAAAACAAAGCCAGGGCGTCACTTCTTATGAGCGTTAGCAATCCAACCCTGATCACGTTCGTGATCTATATCGCAGCAATGGTGCTGATCGGCTTCATGGCCTATCGATCCACCAATAACCTTTCCGATTACATCCTCGGCGGTCGCAGCCTCGGTAGCGTGGTCACTGCCTTGTCGGCCGGCGCGTCCGATATGAGCGGCTGGTTGTTGATGGGCCTGCCGGGCGCTATCTACATGTCCGGTCTGTCGGAAAGCTGGATCGCCATCGGCCTGATCGTCGGTGCCTACCTCAACTGGCTGTTCGTGGCCGGTCGCCTGCGGGTACAGACCGAACACAACGGCGACGCCCTGACGCTGCCCGACTACTTCTCCAGCCGCTTCGAAGATAAAAGCGGCCTGCTGCGGATCATCTCCGCGGTGGTGATCCTGGTGTTCTTCACCATCTATTGCGCCTCCGGCATCGTGGCCGGCGCCCGTCTGTTCGAAAGCACCTTTGGCATGTCCTACGAGACCGCGCTGTGGGCCGGTGCCGCAGCGACCATTGCCTACACCTTCGTTGGCGGTTTCCTTGCGGTGAGCTGGACGGACACCGTACAAGCCACGCTGATGATCTTCGCGCTGATCCTCACGCCGATCATCGTGCTGCTGGCCACCGGCGGCGTCGACACCACGTTCCTGGCCATCGAAGCCAAGAACCCCGACAACTTCAACATGCTCAAGAACACCACCTTCATCGGCATCATTTCGCTGATGGGCTGGGGCCTGGGCTACTTCGGCCAGCCGCACATCCTCGCGCGCTTCATGGCGGCGGATTCGGTGAAGTCGATCGCCAAAGCGCGTCGCATCTCCATGACCTGGATGATCCTGTGCCTGGGCGGCACCGTGGCCGTGGGTTTCTTCGGTATTGCTTACTTCTCGGCGCACCCGGAAGTGGCCGGCCCGGTCACCGAAAACCACGAGCGTGTGTTTATCGAGCTGGCCAAGCTGCTGTTCAACCCATGGATTGCGGGCGTGCTGTTGTCGGCCATCCTGGCGGCGGTCATGAGTACTTTGAGCTGCCAACTGCTGGTGTGCTCCAGTGCATTGACCGAAGACTTCTACAAAACCTTCCTGCGTAAAAACGCCTCCCAGGTTGAGCTGGTCTGGGTCGGTCGCTTGATGGTGCTGCTGGTGGCCTTGATCGCCATCGCCATGGCCGCCAACCCGGAAAACCGCGTACTGGGCCTGGTGAGTTACGCCTGGGCCGGCTTCGGCGCTGCGTTCGGCCCTGTGGTGCTGATCTCGGTGATCTGGAAGCACATGACCCGCAATGGCGCTCTGGCCGGCATCCTGGTCGGTGCGATCACCGTGATTGTGTGGAAACACTTCGCGCTGCTGGGTCTGTACGAAATCATCCCTGGCTTCATCTTCGCCAGCCTGGCGATCTACATCGTCAGCAAGCTGGGCGCGCCGACTGCGGGTATGGTCGAGCGTTTTGATGCGGCGGAAAAAGACTACAACCTCAACAAGTAATTCGCCGGGCGCGCTGCGCCTGATGAGTTAAACGAAAGGCCCGCATCCTACGGATAGCGGGCCTTTTTTATGTGTGAATTGGGTCGGACAAACTGAAGATTCGCACGCTCGTTCGTAGGGTTTTACTGATTTACGCGCGCGCTGCTCGGCAGACGCGGGCACTGGTGCAGAATCGGCCCCCCAGCCTTCGCAGAGAAACATCGGATGTTCGCGCCTGCCAATCAAAGTGCTTTCACCCTGACCCTGGACGGGGTGCCCAGCGATCTCAAGGTCTACCGCTTCAACGGTCAGGAAACACTCAGCCAACCCTATCGTTTTGACCTGGAACTGGTCGACGAACAGCCGGACCTGGATCTGGGCAACTTGCTGCATCGCCAGGCCTATCTGGGTTTCGATGATCAGGGCCACGGTGTGCATGGCCTGGTCGACCATGTGGCGCAGGGCGATTCCGGGCGGCGGCTGACGCGCTATAGCGTTCGTCTCGTCCCTCAGTTGGCTTATCTGGCCCATAGCACCCATCCGCGTATTTTCCAGCACAAAAGCGTGCCGCAGATCGTTGCGCAGGTGCTCAAAGAGCAAGGCATCCAGGCGGATCGATTCGAATTTCATCTAAGCGGTACGTACCCGGAGCGTGAGTATTGCGTGCAGTTCGGCGAGACCGACCTGGCATTTATCCAGCGCCTGTGTGCCGAGCAGGGCATTCATTATCATTTTCGGCATTCGCCCGAAGGCCATTTACTGGTATTTGGCGACGACCAGAGCGTGTTTGCCCAGGCCGAGCACGCAACGCCTTACGCCGCAGGCTCCGGGATGGTAGCGGACACTCCGGCCATCAAGCGCTTCACCGTACAACTGCAAACCCGCACCACGGCGCTGAGCCTGCGCGATTACGATTGGCGCAAGCCGCGCCTGACTCTGGAAAGCGCAGTGTCCGACCAGCAGACCCTGTGCCTTGAAGAGCAGGGTTACCCCGGCCATTTCACTGACCGCGTGGAGGGTAAGCACCTGGCACGGCGCGGTTTGGAGCGTCACCGCAGCGACCATCGCCTCGCCGTGGGCAACGGGGATGAGCCGACGTTGGCCTGTGGGCGCTTCCTCAAGCTGGCCGGGCATCCTCGCCAGGAATGGAACGACTTGTGGCTCGTGACCCAAGTCACTCACGAGGGCAGCCAACCCCAGGTACTCGAAGAGGCGGTGACCGAGGTGGCGGGTGGGGACATGCGCCAGGGTTACTCCAACCACTTCGTCGCGACGCCCTGGGATGTAGTTTTCCGCCCGCCCTTGGCGCCCCGCAGGCCGATGACGGGTTACCAGAACGCGGTGGTGACCGGGCCCGCCGACAGTGAAATCCATTGCGACGAATACGGCCGTGTCAAAGTGCAATTGGCCTGGGATCGGCACGGCGAACATAACGAGCATTCCAGTTGCTGGCTGCGGGTCGCCAGCGGCTGGGCCCATGATCGCTACGGCGCGGTGCTGATCCCACGGGTGGGCATGGAAGTGTTGGTCGGCTTTGTGAATGGCGACATGGACATGCCCGTGGTGGTCGGTTGCCTGGCCAATGCCGCGACGCCGGTGCCCCTGAACCTGCCAGCGGACAAGACCCGCAGCATCCTGCGCAGCCAAAGCAGCCCCGGTGGTGGCGGTTACAACGAACTGCGCATTGAGGATCGCAAGGGCGCCGAAGAGATCTACCTGCGCGCCCAGCGCGATTGGACCCAGCATGTGCTGCATGACCAGCAGGTGCAGGTGGATAACCGGCGTCGGATCACCGTGGGTGGCGAGTCGCACCATGAGCTGCAGGGAGAAGAGCAGCGCATCACCCACGGCAATCGCCTGACCGAACTCAAGCAGGACGACCACTTGGCGGTCGGCGGTTCGCAGCGGGTCCGCGCGGAGCAGGTGATTCAGATCGGCGCCGGCCAAAGCGTCGTCATCGATGCGGGTGCCAGCGTCACGATCCAGGCCGGTGGGCAGTCGATCACCCTGTCAGCCGCAGGCATCTTCAGCAGTGTGGCGATCCAGCTCGGTGGTGCTCCCGCCCCCGCTGCGGCACCGTTGTTGCCCGGGCTGCAGGACAAGGTGCTGGCGGTGATCCCGGCGCCTCTGAGCCGCGTGCAGATCGCCAGTTTGAAGCGCAGCGCGCCGTTCTGCGAAGAGTGTGCACGCTGCAAGAGCGGCCAGTGTGATGTCACTCACCAACCCCATTGATCAGTATTTTTCAACCCAAGGAGTTTCGCCCCAATGGATCAACCTCTATCGCCCAGTGCTTGGCTCGCACAGTGGCCTCTGCAGCCCCATGAGCAACTGTTCGCGGTGCTGGGCAATGCCAGCGATGCCCAGCCGTTCGAGGCTTGGCAAGGTGTGGCGGCGGGTGCGCGACCGCGCTCGGTCTGGGCGGGCACGGCTTATGCGGATTGGACGCAGGTTATGCCTTATCTCGCACAAGTCGAGCCCGGCAGCGCCTTTCTCGATTGGGTGGCGAACACCCAGACCGAGGACTGGGGTTGGCTGGCGGTGTCGTCCAGCCCGGCGGACGTGGTACTCGCTCATCTGCAAGGCTTGACCCAAGTGAAACTGCCCGAGGGGCCGCCGGTGTTCCTGCGCTTTTGGGACGGCACGCAGTTCTTGCCGCTGTTGCGGCAATTGGGCGGTGAGGCGGGGCAGGTGCTGCCGGTGTTTCAGCGCTATCTGATCAATGGGCAACCCCAGGCCGTTGCAACGGGGCCGGTTACTACCGCCAAGGCCAGCCCCTGGTGGCAGGTGCCAGCATCGTTACTGGAGCATCTGGCCGAACAATCGCCGCAAACCCTGATCGACAACCTGCTGCAATGGCTTGAGGAGCAGCGCCCGGACCTCTACACCGCCTTCACGCCTGCGACCTTGCAGCACAAGGTCGCTTACTTCGCTCGTGGTTCGACGGTGACCTATGCAGCGCTGACGGACTACCTCGCCTCAGAGGCGAGTTGAGGCCAGTGCCTGCTGCAAGTCGTCGATCAGGTCTTCAATGGCTTCAATACCGACCGACAGGCGAATCATCTCCGGTTTCACGCCAGCCTTGGCTTGCTCCTGCTCATTCATCTGCCGATGGGTGGTGGAGGCCGGATGGCAGGCCAGGGATTTGGCGTCGCCGATATTCACCAAACGTTTGAAAATCTGCAGCGCGTCGTAGAAGCGCACACCCGCGTCATAGCCACCCTTCAGGCCGAAAGACAGGATCGCCGAGGGTTTGCCCTGCATGTATTTTTGCGCCAGCCCATGGTGCGGATGTTCTGGCAGGCCCGCGTAGCTGACCCATTCCACCTCGGCATGCTCCTGTAGAAACTGTGCAACCTTGAGCGCGTTCTCGGTATGGCGTTCCATGCGCAGGGCCAGGGTTTCCAAGCCTTGCAGCAACAGGAAGGCATTCATCGGCGCCAGGGCCGCACCGGTATTGCGTAATGGCACGGTACGCGCGCGGGCGATGAACGCGGCGGGGCCGAATTTTTCGGTGTAGACCACGCCGTGATAAGCCGGCTCGGGCTGGTTGAGACCGGGGAATTTTTCCGGGTACTGGGTCCAGGGGAAAGTGCCACTGTCGACGATCACACCGCCGAGGGAGTTGCCATGTCCGCCGATGTACTTGGTCACCGAGTGCACCACGATATCGGCGCCGAACTGGATGGGTTTGCACAGGATCGGGGTGGCTACGGTATTGTCGACCATCAGCGGCACGCCTCGGGCGTGGGCCACCTTGGCCAGGGCTTCCAGATCAATGATATTGCCCGCCGGATTGCCGATGCTTTCGCAATACACCACTTTGGTCTGGTCGTCGATCAGCTCGGCAATGGCCTCGGCGGAGTCGTCCCGGGCGAACCGCACGTCCACACCGAAGCTGGGCAATAGGTGGGCGAATAAGGTGTAGGTGCCGCCGTAGAGCTGCGGCGTGGTGACGATGTTGTCGCCAGCGCGGGTCAGGGTCTGGATTGCGTAGTGAATCGCCGCGCTGCCCGCCGACACCGCCAGGCCCGCGATGCCACCTTCGAGGGCGGCGATACGTTGCTCCAGTACGTCATTGGTAGGGTTCATGATGCGCGTGTAAATGTTGCCGGGCACATCCAGGTTGAACAGGTCGGCCCCGTGCTGGGCGTTATCGAATTCGAAAGCCACGTTTTGGTAGATCGGCACGGCCACGGCCTTGGTGGTCGGGTCCGACTTGAAGCCGTGGTGCAGGGCGAGGGTGGCGTCTTTCATGATGGCAATTGACCTCCTTGGATTGGGTGCTCGCCACAATAAATCCGCGCTCATGGAGACATTTAGATTTTTTTCAGTCCGCTCCCTGCTTTTAGGGCATAAGCACCGCCCGGCATGCCGCCCTGCACCTTTGCCCGTGTAGAAGGTAAACTTCGCCCCCTGCGCAGGAGCAACCATGAATTATCGTCACGCCTTTCACGCCGGCAACCACGCCGATGTCTTCAAACACCTGACCTTGACCCGCCTCATCGCCCTGATGTCGCGCAAGGAGCAGCCGTTTGCCTACCTCGATACCCACGCGGGCATCGGCCTGTACGACCTGCAGGGCGATCAGGCCAACCGTACCGGCGAATACCTCGAAGGCATCGCGCGCCTATGGGGCCGGAACGATCTGCCGCCGCTGACCGCCGACTACATGCGCGTGCTGCACGAGATGAACCCGGACGGCCAGTTGCGCTACTACCCCGGTTCGCCGGAGCTGGCCCGACGCCTCACGCGCCCGCAGGACCGTGTGCTGCTCAATGAAAAACACCCCGAAGACGGTGTGTTGCTCAAGGACAACATGAAGGGCGACCGTCGGGTCAAAGTGCATTTGGGCGAAGGCTGGCATGTGCCGCGAGCGTTGCTGCCAGTGCCGGAAAAACGCGCGTTGATGCTGATCGACCCGCCGTTCGAAAAACTCGACGAGATGCAACGCTGCGCGGCATCCCTCAAGGAGGCGGTCGGCCGCATGCGCCAGACCGTGGCGGCGATCTGGTACCCGGTCAAGGACCAGCGCATGTTGCGTCGCTTCTATCAGGACCTGGCCGGCACGGGGGCGCCGAAACTGCTGCGCGTGGAACTGCTGGTGCATCCCCTGGACACGCCCAACACCCTGACCGGCTCGGGCCTGGCGATTGCCAACCCGCCATGGGGCTTGGAGGAAGAACTGCGTGAGCTGTTGCCGTGGCTGTCCAAGCAACTGGGTCAGACCCAGGGCGGGTGGCAGATGGATTGGCTTATAGCTGAGTAGCTGTGAGTTGCAAGCTTCAAGCTGCAAGTGAGAGCAGAAAACACCACTTGCAGCTTGCCGCTCCGAACGTCAGATCGGGCAAACCACGCCTGTTCCGCCAATGCCGCAATAGCCCTGCGGGTTTTTCGCCAGGTACTGCTGGTGATACGCCTCGGCGAAATACACCGTCGGCGCCTGGTCGATTTCGGTGGTGATCTGGCCCAGGCCGGCCTTGTTCAGTTCGGCCTGATACGCCTCGGCACTGGCCTTTGCAGCCTCCAGTTGTTCCGGTGTGGTCGCGTAGATCACCGAACGGTATTGGCTGCCGATGTCGTTGCCCTGGCGCATGCCCTGGGTCGGGTTGTGCAATTCCCAGAACATCTTCAGCAGGTCTTCGTACTTGACCTTGGCTTGGTCATAGACCACCAGCACTACTTCGCTGTGGCCGGTCAGGCCGGAGCACACTTCTTCGTAGGTCGGGTTGGGCGTGAAGCCGCCGGCATAACCCACCACGGTGCTGACCACGCCGTCGCGCTGCCAGAATTTGCGTTCTGCGCCCCAGAAGCAACCCAGGCCGAAGATCGCAAAGCCTACGTCATCGAGGAATGGGCCCAGTAATGGGTTGCCATTGACGAAATGCGTCTCTGGCAGGCTCATCGGGGTGTCACGACCAGGCAATGCTTGTTCTTGAGTAGGCAGCACGTTTTTGTTCACCAGAATTTCCGAGCGCAAGACCATGATCAGTCCTCTCGTCAGGTTGAGTGATGGTAAAAATTCAGACAGCCAGTGTGCCCGAGTGTTACAGCGATGTCAGGCGATTGGGCCGCGCGGGTAGCGTTTGAGCATCGCCGGCAGCTCTGCCCCGGGGATCGGCCGATCGAACAGGTACCCCTGGCCAACATCGCAGCGGTGCCGCCGCAGAAAGGCCAGTTGCTCGGCGGTCTCGATGCCTTCGGCGACCACCTTGAGCTTGAGGTTGTGCGCCATGGCGATCACGGCGGAGGTAATTTCCATGTCGTCCTGGTTGTCCGGGATCTCGTGGATAAAGCTGCGATCGATCTTGATGATGTCGATGGGGAATTTTTTCAGGTAACTGAGGGACGAGTAACCGGTGCCGAAGTCGTCCATGGCCAGGGTCAGGCCAAGACTCTTCAACTGGTCCAGTTGCAGGCGCGTGTCTTCGGTGGCTTCCAGCAGCAGGCCTTCGGTCAGTTCCAGCTCCAACAGGTTGGCCGGCAACTCTTCTTCCTTGAGGATTGTGGCGATCGAGGCTACCAGATCCGGGTCGGAGAACTGCTTGGGCGACAGATTGATCGCCACCTGTAAGTCGCCCAGGCCGGCAGCGCTCAGTTGCTTGCTCATGCGGCAGGCCTGGCGGGCGATCCATTTGCCGATGGGGATGATCAGGCCGGTCTCTTCGGCCACGCTGATGAACTGATCCGGGCGGATCATGCCCTTTTCCGGATGGTTCCAGCGCAGTAACGCCTCCATGCCCAATAAGCGACCGCTGCGCAGGCACAGCTTTGGCTGATAGAACACGTCCAGCTCGTTCTGCGTCAGGGCGCGGCGCAGGTTGTTTTCGACGAACAGTTTGTAACTGGCTTCGGCATTGAGGGCCTCGGTGAACACCTGCACCTGATGTTTGCCGTTGGCTTTGGCCTTATGCAGTGCCAAGCCGGCGTTACGCATAAGGGTCTGCGGGTCGCGGCCATGCAGCGGCGCGCAGGCCAGGCCCACGGAGCCGGTAACGCTGATCAACTGGTTGTCGACGAACATCGGTTTGTCGAGGGTCGCCAGTAACTGGCTGGCCACTTGTTGACCGGCCTCCAGATCGGTTTCATCCAGCAGCACCGCGAACTCGTTACTGGCAAAACGCGCCAGGCTGCCGCTGCTGGTCAAGCTGTTGCGCAGGCGCCGGGCCAGGCTGATCAGCAACTTGTCGCCGGTCTGGTGACCGAGGCTGTCATTGATGCGCTTGAAATTGTCGATATCCACCAGCAGCAGGCTGATCGGGCTGTCGCTGTCGCGGGCGAAGCGTTCGTCGAGGTTGCGGATGAACGCCGGGCGGTTGCCCAGGTTGGTCAGGTTGTCGGTGTACGCCAGACGCTCGATGCGCTGCTGGGCCAGCTTGGTCTGGGTGATGTCTTCGTAGATGCCGATGTAGTGCGTCAGCTCACGGTTGTCGCCATATACCTTGGAGATCGACAACTGCCCCCAGTAGGGCTCCAGGTTCTTGCGGCGGCTCTTGAACTCGCCCTGCCAGCTGTTGCTCTTGGCCAGGCTCGACGGCGCGTCGAACAACAATTCGCTGAGGTTCTCCAGGGCCGGTAACTGCGCCAGGCGGTGGCCGTGGACTTCTTCGGCGCTGTATTGGGTGATCGCGGTGAAGCTGGGGTTGACGTACTCCACTACGCCGTCGCAATTGACCAGCAGGAAGGCGTTGGCGCTTTGCTCCACCGCGCGCTGGAACAGGTGCAGGGCGCTGGTGGCGGTACGGCGGTTATGGTTGTTGATCACTTGTGCAAACTGGTCTGCCAGCTCGCCGGCAAACGCGATTTCGTCGGCCTGCCAGGCGCGGGAACTGCCGCCCTGTTCGAGGCACAGTACGCCGACCACCTGGCCATCGACGCGGATACTGGCGTCGAGCATGGCGTGTATATCTTTGGCGCGCAGGTTTTCGGCCATTTCACGGGTGCGCGGGTCGCGCATGGCGTTGGTGGCATCGATGGCGCGGCTGGTGTGCAAGGCTTCCAGATAATCCGGGAAGCAACTGGCGTCGATAGGGTCGGGCAAATGGTGCTGCTGGTCGGCGCGGTGATAGGCCGAAATCGGCACCAGGCGCTGGCCTTCAAGGTTCCAGATACTGGCGCAGTCGAGCTGATAGATTTCGCAGGCGCTGCGGGTGATCAGCTCGGCGGCTTCCTGCAGCGAATTGTTGGCGGTGTAGCGTTGGCGGGCCAGCAGCAGGATCAGCTCCTGCTGGGCGCGCACCCGTTCCAGGTGCTGCAATTGTTCCTGCTGGGCCCGCTGGTTGAGTTCCAGGGCGATCTGCAGGCGGCTGTTCTGGCTCTCCAGGTCGTCCGAAGAGGGCAGGGGCGAAGGCACTTCACTAAACAGCCCGTCGACCACCATCAGGTAACCGCGCAACAGATGACGATTGTGTTGTTTATAGGCTTCGCCCATTTCCAGCAGGCTTAGAGGGCCGTCGTTGGTGTGCAGGGTATAGCGCACCAGATAGTGGGGGCTCAGGGTCAACTGCTGCTGGATGTTGTCGTGCAATTGATAGCGGGCCTGGGGCTCCATCAGGCTGGCGTAGGGGGTGCCGATCAGGGCACACAATTCGACCGCCGGCAGACCGAATTGGCGCTCGCAGTTGGGGTCGAGGTAGAGCAGGGCCCAGCTTGCCTCATTAAGCCGCTCGAAACGCAGCATACCGAGGCGCGAAGGCACCGGTAATTGCGTGACTACCTCGGCCGCCGTACGGGCGACATCGGGTTGGCTTTTCATGGGGGAAACTCACTTGAAATAACGCGCACGGCGCCGGGCTCACGCCCTCTTTTCTGTTGCCTGCGGCAAGGTTGCATCATGCGGCGCGGGCTGACAAGAGAGGATGAAGGCTAAGTGCTATATGGGGGTTATCGGCCGCGTGGGCGATTTCTACAGTCGTGCTGACAGAAGGTGTACAAACCTGTTCTCTCTGTCCAATTTTTGCCGTTGGACGCGCAAAAAAAGCCCCGCCAAGTGGCGGGGTTGAGGTACGAGCGTGGCGCTCGGAAATCGATGCAAACGGGCCTTCCGAGTAAAAGAAGGCCCGTTACGGCTTACAGCAAAATGGTGCGGATGTCGTTCAGCAATTGGCTCAGGCGCTGCGTGAAGCGTGCAGCGGCGGCGCCGTTGATCACACGGTGATCGTAGGACAGCGACAGTGGCAGCATCAGCTTCGGCTGGAACGCTTTGCCGTCCCAAACCGGTTGGATAGTGGCCTTGGACACACCCAAGATCGCCACTTCCGGCGCGTTGACGATTGGCGTGAAGCCAGTACCGCCAATGTGGCCGAGGCTGGAGATGGTGAAGCAAGCACCCTGCATATCGTCCGGGGTGAGCTTCTTGTCGCGGGCCTTGGCGGCCAGTGCAGCCGCTTCGGCAGCCAGTTGCAGCAGGCTCTTTTGGTCAACGTTCTTGATGACCGGCACCAGCAGGCCATCAGGCGTGTCGACGGCAAAGCCGATGTGCACGTACTTCTTGCGAATGATCGCCTTGCCGCTTGGCGCCAACGAACTGTTGAAGTCCGGCAGTTCCTTGAGCAAGTGCGCACAGGCCTTGAGCAGCAGCGGCAGTACGGTCAGCTTGACGCCAGCCTTTTCGGCCACGGCTTTCTGCGCAACGCGGAATGCTTCCAGGTCGGTGATGTCGGCCTGGTCGAACTGAGTGACGTGAGGGATGTTCAGCCAGCTGGCGTGCAGACCTGCCGCACCGATTTGCATCAGGCGGGTCATCGGCACTTCTTCGGTTTCGCCGAAGCGGCTGAAGTCCACGGTACGGATCGGCGGGATGCCCGAACCACCGGTCGCGCCGCCGGCAGCTGGCGCTTCCTTGGCCTTTTGCATCATGGCTTTGACGTAAGCCTGCACGTCTTCCTTCAGCACGCGACCGTGAGGGCCGGTGGCCGCGACGGCACTCAGCTCAACGCCGAATTCACGGGCCAACTGACGCACGGCCGGGCCAGCGTGAACCTTGGCACCACTTGGCGCAGGCGCGGCAGCGGCTGGGGCTGGTGCGGCCTCGGCTTTGGCAGCCGGTGCGGGTGCAGCAGCCGGAGCCGGCGCGGCTTCAGCTTTGGCAGCCGGCGCCGCGGCCGGTGCAGCAGCTGCGGCAGGCGCGGCGCCTTGTACCTTGAGCTTGAGGATGAAGTCACCGGTGCCGACTTCGTCTTCCAGCTTGACCGCGATGCTTTCCACCACGCCGGCAGCCGGCGATGGGATCTCCATGGAGGCCTTGTCGGACTCCAGGGTGATCAGCGACTGATCGGCTTCGACGGTGTCGCCGACCTTGACCAGCAGCTCGATGATCTTGGCTTTGCCCGACGAGCCGATGTCCGGAACGTGAATGTCCTGAACGCTGGCGGCAGCCGGTGCAGCGGCCGGGGCCGGTGCTGCTGGGGCCTCGGCGGCGGCAGGCTTTTCGGCCGGCGCGGGTGCGGCAGCGGCAGCAGGGGCCGCCGCAGGCGCCGCATCGGCGGCACCTTCGATTTCCAGCTCCAGCAGTTCGTCGCCTTCTTTCAGGCGGTCGCCCAGCTTGACCTTCAGGCTCTTGACCACACCGGCCTTGGGAGCAGGAATTTCCATGCTCGCCTTGTCCGATTCAAGGGTCAGGATGCTCTGGTCGGCTTCGACGGTGTCGCCGACCTTCACAAACAGCTCGATTACTTCACCTTCACCGCTGCCGATGTCAGGTACGCGAATGAGTTCGCTCACAAAAAGTCTCCTCAGCAGTCCAGTGGGTTGCGTTTTTCCGGGTTGATCCCGAACTTGACGATGGCGTCAGCCACCACCTTGGGTTCGATCTCACCACGGTCAGCCAAGGCTTCCAGGGCTGCCAACACCACGAAGTGACGGTCGACTTCGAAGAAGTGACGCAGCTTCTTACGGCTGTCACTGCGGCCGAAACCGTCGGTGCCCAGGACTTTGAATTCCTTGGACGGGACCCACTGGCGAATTTGTTCGGCAAACAGCTTCATGTAGTCGGTAGAGGCGATGACCGGGCCCTTGCGGCCGGCCAGGCATTCTTCGACGTAGCTCTTCGCTGGTTTCTGACCCGGATGCAGGCGGTTGCTGCGCTCTACGGCCAGGCCGTCGCGACGCAGTTCGTTGAAGCTGGTAACGCTCCACACGTCGGCGCCGACGTTGAATTCGTCACGCAGGATCTTCGCCGCTTCACGCACTTCGCGCAGGATGGTGCCGGAGCCCATCAGTTGGACGTGGTGGGCCGCTTCCTTGGTGTCTTCTTCGAGCAGGTACATGCCCTTGATGATGCCTTCCTCGACACCGGCCGGCATGGCTGGCTGCTGGTAGGACTCGTTCATCACGGTGATGTAGTAGAAAACGTCCTGCTGCTCTTCGGTCATCTTCTTCATGCCGTCCTGGATGATCACCGCCAGCTCGTAGCCGTAGGTTGGATCAAAGGTGCGGCAGTTCGGGATGGTGGCAGCCAGGATGTGGCTGTGACCGTCTTCGTGTTGCAGGCCTTCGCCGTTCAGCGTGGTACGGCCGGCGGTGCCGCCGATCAGGAAGCCACGGGTACGGCTGTCGCCCGCTGCCCAGGCCAGGTCGCCAATGCGCTGGAAGCCGAACATCGAGTAGAAGATGTAGAACGGCAGCATCGGCTGGTTATGGCTGGAGTACGAAGTACCGGCGGCGATGAAGGAGCTCATGGCGCCCGCTTCGTTGATGCCTTCTTCGAGGATCTGGCCCTTCTTGTCTTCCTTGTAGAACATCACCTGGTCTTTATCGACTGGCTCGTAGAGCTGGCCGACGGAGGAGTAGATGCCCAACTGACGGAACATGCCTTCCATACCGAAGGTACGGGCTTCGTCCGGGATGATCGGGACGATGCGCGGGCCGATGTCCTTGTCCTTGACCAGCTGCGCGAGAATCCGCACGAAGGCCATGGTGGTGGAGATTTCACGGTCGCCCGAACCGTCAAGGATGGCCTTGAGGGTGCTGAGGTCAGGCGTCGGTACGCTGAAGCTGTTGGCGCGGCGCTGTGGCACGAAACCGCCCAGTGCGGAGCGGCGCTCGCTCAGGTAGCGGGCTTCGGCGCTGTTCGGCTCCGGCTTGAAGAACGGCAGGTTCTCCAGTTCTTCATCCTTGACCGGGATGTCGAAACGGTCGCGGAACAACTTCAGGCTGTCGACATCGACTTTCTTGGTGTTGTGCGCGGTGTTTTTCGCTTCGCCGGCACCGGTGCCATAACCCTTGATGGTCTTGGCCAGGATGACGGTCGGTTGTTCTTTGTGGTTGACCGCTTCGTGGTATGCCGCATAGACCTTGTACGGGTCGTGGCCGCCACGGTTGAGCTTCCAGATCTCGTCGTCGGACAGGTCGGCAACCATCGCCTTGAGTTCAGGCGTGTTGAAGAAGTGTTCACGCACGAACGCGCCGTCTTTGGCTTTGTAGTTCTGGTACTCGCCGTCGATGACTTCGTCCATGCGACGTTGCAGGATACCGTCGACGTCCTTGGCCAGCAGTGGGTCCCAGAAACGGCCCCAGATGACTTTGGTCACGTTCCACTGCGCACCGCGGAACACGCCTTCGAGTTCCTGGATGATTTTGCCGTTGCCGCGAACCGGGCCGTCGAGGCGCTGCAGGTTGCAGTTGATGACGAAGATCAGGTTGTCCAGTTTTTCGCGGCCGGCCAGGGAGATGGCGCCCAGGGATTCCGGCTCGTCACACTCGCCGTCGCCCAGGAAACACCAGACTTTTTGCTTGCCTTCAGGGATGAAGCCGCGGGCTTCCAGGTACTTCATGAAGCGCGCCTGGTAGATCGCCTGGATCGGGCCCAGACCCATGGATACGGTCGGGAACTGCCAGAAGTCCGGCATCAGCCAAGGGTGCGGGTAGGACGACAGGCCCTGACCGTCGACTTCCTGGCGGAAGTTGTTCATTTGTTCTTCGCTGATGCGGCCTTCCATGAACGCACGGGCGTAAACGCCTGGGGAGGTGTGGCCCTGGAAGTAGATCAGGTCGCCGCCATGTTCGTCGGTCGGGGCCTGGAAGAAGTAGTTGAAGCCGATGTCATACAGGGTTGCGCTGGAAGCGAAGCTGGAGATGTGACCGCCCAGGTCCGAATCTTTCAAGTTCGTGCGCATTACCATCGCCATGGCGTTCCAACGTACCAGCGAGCGAATGCGGCGTTCCATGAACAGGTCGCCAGGCATGCGTGCTTCGTGGGTAACGGGGATGGTGTTGCGGTATGGCGTGGTGATGGCGTAAGGCAGTTGCGAGCCGCTGCGGGTCGCGAGTTCGCCCATACGGGTCATCAGGTAGTGAGCACGGTCTTCGCCTTCTTTGTCGAGAACCGATTCCAGGGCGTCCAGCCATTCCTGGGTTTCGACGGGATCGAGGTCTTGCATGGCTTGCTCCAGGGCGGAAAGGCTACCAGAATCGGTTGCCTGAAGTTTGCGACTGGCCTTGTGGGCAGACGACATAAATTCTTGGATGGCCGAAGGTTGCTTCGGCGTCCTGTAGTTTTACTACAAATCGTCGGCCATTTCAGCCTTTCGAATGTATATACGAGTAGTAAAACTACACAAGACTGAGCGTATGGCTCGGTCTGGCTGGTGAGCATAATCGTTATTGTTGATCTTTTGCGAACAAGAAAAGGTAGAAGTTTAATGTTGCCTGCCAAAATTAAAGTGTTTTCAGCTATTTCTAACTTTTGTTCGACAGTCCTTCATTCAGCGTGGTGCCTGCACGTCTCGCTACAAGCCTTTTACGCGCCGACCAAGGATAGACCATGAGCCTTCCAACGCTGGCCGAATTGCCGGCCATTCTGCTCCCAGCTGCCCAGCGGGCCGAGCAGTCATTTCGTGACGCAGTGGCCGCGCTGGATGACGATCATGGCCTTTCTGAATGGACGCCGCAACGCTGGGCCGACTTCGCCCGGGTGTGCGCCGCCAGTGATTTCGTTATTGAACAGAGCCTTCGTGACCCTTTGATGTTGCTCGAACTGGCGGCCTGGGGCGAGCTGGACCGTGGTTTCGCACCTGGCGAGCTATGCGGGCAAATTGCTGGCGCGGTGCAACAAGCCGAAACAGAAGATGAGCTGGGCCGTGTGCTGCGTCGCCAGCGTACCCGCCAGCAAGTGCGCATTATCTGGCGTGACCTGACGCGCCAGGCCGATCTGGTGCAAACCTGCCGCGACCTATCCGATATGGCCGACGCCAGCATCGACCAAGCCTACCAGTGGCTGTACCAGCGCCACTGTGTGCAATTCGGCACGCCCACCGGGCGCCGCAGCGGCGAGGCCCAGCACATGGTGATCCTCGGCATGGGCAAGCTCGGCGCGGTTGAGCTGAACCTCTCGTCGGACATCGACCTGATCTTCGCCTACCCCGAAGGCGGCGAAACCGTGGGGGTGAAGCGTGCGCTGGATAACCAGGAATTTTTCATCCGCCTTGGTCAAAAATTGATCAAGGCGCTCGACCCGATGACGGTCGACGGCTTTGTCTTCCGCGTTGATATGCGTTTGCGCCCATACGGTTCGGCCGGTGCGCTGGTACTGAGCTTCAATGCGCTGGAACAGTATTACCAGGACCAGGGCCGCGACTGGGAGCGCTACGCCATGATCAAGGCGCGGGTGGTGGCTGGCGATCAGGTGGCGGGCGCGCAATTGCTCGACATGCTGCGGCCGTTCGTTTACCGGCGTTACCTGGATTTTTCCGCCATCGAAGCGCTGCGCACCATGAAGCAACTGATCCAGCAGGAAGTGCGGCGCAAAGGCATGGCCGACAACATCAAGCTGGGCTCGGGCGGCATTCGCGAAGTGGAATTCATCGCCCAGGCGTTCCAGCTGATCCACGGCGGCCGCGACTTGAGCTTGCAGCAGCGCCCATTGCTTAAAGTGCTCGGCACTCTGGAGGGCCAGGGCTACCTGCCGCCGGCGGTGATCGCCGAGTTGCGCAACGGTTATGAGTTCCTGCGTTACACCGAGCATGCGATCCAAGCGATTGCCGATCGCCAGACCCAGATGCTCCCCGACAGTCCGCAGGATCAGGCGCGCATTGCCTTTATGTTGGGTTTTGCCGATTGGGCCGCGTTCCATGAGCGCCTGATGTATTGGCGTGGCCGGATTGACTGGCACTTTCGCCAAGTGATCGCCGACCCGGATGAAGATGAAGGCGAAGAAAGCGAGCTGGTGGTAGGCGGTGAGTGGTTGCCGCTCTGGGAAGAGTCCCAGGACGAAGACGCCGCCTGCCGGCAGTTGGCCGAAGGCGGTTTCACCGATGCACCCAAGGCACTCAAAGCCCTGGCCAGCCTGCGCGGCAGCCCGCAACTGCGCGCCATGCAGCGCCTGGGCCGTGAACGGTTGGATGCGTTTATTCCGCGCCTGCTGGCCCAGGCCGTCGAGCATGCCAACCCGGACCTGGTGCTGGAGCGCGTGTTGCCGCTGGTCGAAGCCGTCGCGCGGCGTTCGGCATATCTGGTGCTGCTCACCGAAAACCCTGACGCCCTGCGTCGCCTGTTGACCCTGTGCGCCGCCAGCCCCTGGATCGCCGAGCAGATCACGCGTTTCCCGCTGTTGCTGGATGAATTGCTCAATGAAGGGCGCCTGTTCAAGCCGCCGTTGGCGCCGGAACTGGCCGCCGAACTGCGCGAACGCCTTACACGCATCCCCGAAGATGACCTTGAACAGCAGATGGAAGCCCTGCGCCATTTCAAGTTGGCGCATCGCCTGCGTGTGGCCGCCTCGGAAATCGCCGGCAGCCTGCCGTTGATGAAAGTCAGCGATTACCTGACCTGGCTCGCCGAGGCCATCCTCGAACAGGTCCTCGCCCTGGCTTGGCGCCAGACCGTGGCGCGCCACGGCTCGCCGCAACGGCTGGACGGCACCTTGTGCGATCCTGGATTCATCATTGTCGGCTACGGGAAAGTCGGCGGCATCGAGCTGGGGCATGGTTCCGACTTGGACCTGGTGTTTATCCACGACGGCGACCCGCATGCCGAAACCGATGGCGCCAAGCCGATCGACGGTGCGCAGTTCTTTACGCGCCTGGGTCAGCGCATCATTCATTTGCTGACGACCCAGACCAACTCCGGCCAGTTATATGAAGTGGACATGCGCCTGCGCCCGTCTGGCGCATCCGGGCTGTTGGTGAGTTCGTTGGGGGCCTTCGACCGCTATCAGCAAAATGAAGCCTGGACCTGGGAACATCAGGCGTTGGTCCGCGCCCGCGTGCTGGTCGGTAGCCAGGACGTTGGCCAGGCGTTCGAGCAAGTGCGGGCCAGGGTGTTGGGGCGCGAGCGTGACCTGGCGACGCTGCGCCAGGAGGTCAGCGAGATGCGCGCCAAGATGCGCGACAACCTGGGCACCAAGAGCACTGCGGCCGGCACGGGCGCCAATGCCTTCGAAGCCACGGCGCTGTTCGACCTCAAGCAGGACGCCGGAGGTATCGTCGATATTGAATTTATGGTGCAATACGCGGCTTTGGCGTGGTCTGCGCAACATCCATCGTTGCTGCGCTACACCGACAATATCCGCATTCTGGAAGGTCTGGAGCAGGTGGGGTTGATGCCCGCCGCCGATGCCCATCTGCTGCGTGAGGTGTATAAAGCCTACCGTTCCGCCGCGCATCGTCAGGCCTTGCAGAACGAGGCCGGTACGGTGGCCGGGGATCAGTTCGTCGAGGAGCGGCGCCAGGTGATGCGAATCTGGCAGGAACTGGGATTGAGCTGAAGACACTATTAGGGCGGGGAGGCATAAGCCTCCCCGCATCGTTTGTGGAAACTACATGAATATTCTGATCGTTGGGCCCAGTTGGGTCGGTGACATGGTGATGGCACAGACACTGTTCCAGTGCCTGCGCGCTCGCCATCCAGATTGCCAGATCGACGTGCTCGCCCCTGAGTGGAGCCGGCCGATCCTTGAGCGCATGCCCGAAGTGCGCAAGGCCTTGAGCTTTCCGCTCGGCCACGGCGCCCTGGAGCTGGCGACCCGTCGTCGCATCGGCAAATCCATGGCCGGCGAGTACGACCAGGCGATCCTGCTGCCCAATTCGCTCAAGTCGGCGCTGGTGCCGTACTTTGCCGGCATCCCCAAGCGCACCGGCTGGCGCGGCGAATTTCGCTATGTGCTGCTCAACGACGTGCGCACGTTGGACAAAACCCGCTATCCGCTGATGATCGAACGCTTTATGGCGCTGGCGTACGCGCCGGGTGCCGAGTTGCCCAAACCCTATCCGCGCCCGAGCCTGCGGATTGACCCGGTCACCCGCGACGCGGCGCTGGCCAAGTTCGGCCTTAGCCTGGATCGCCCGGTGCTGGCGCTGTGCCCCGGCGCCGAGTTCGGCGAGTCCAAGCGCTGGCCTTCGGAGCATTACGCCAAGGTCGCTGAGATGAAGATCCGCGAAGGCTGGCAAGTATGGTTGTTCGGCTCGAAGAACGACCACTCGGTGGGCGAAGACATCCGCCAGCGTCTGATCCCGGGCCTGCGCGAAGAGGCGGTGAATCTGAGCGGCGACACCTCGCTGGCCGAGGCGATCGACCTGCTGTCCTGCGCCGATGCGGTGGTGTCCAACGACTCCGGCCTGATGCACGTGGCCGCGGCGCTGAACCGCCCGTTGGTGGCGGTGTATGGGTCCACCTCGCCGGGCTTCACCCCGCCGTTGGCCGACAAAGTGGAAGTGGTGCGCCTGGGGCTCGATTGCAGCCCGTGTTTCGAGCGCACCTGCCGTTTCGGCCACTACAATTGCCTGCGCCAGTTGTTGCCGCAGTCGGTCAGCGAAGCCTTGCAGCGGTTGCAGGGCGACGTGGTCGAGGTTCACTGAGTTGCGGGTACTGGTAGTCAAGACCTCATCCCTGGGCGACGTGATCCACGCCTTGCCGGCACTGACCGATGCGGCGCGGGCGATCCCCGGCATTCAATTCGACTGGGTCGTGGAAGAGGGCTTTGCCGAAATCCCCACCTGGCACCCAGCGGTAGACAAGGTGATCCCGGTGGCGATCCGCCGCTGGCGCAAGAACCTCTGGCAAACCTTCAAGAGCGGTGAATGGCGGCGCTTCAAGCAGCGCATCCAGGCGACCAAGTATGACTTGGTGATTGACGCTCAGGGCCTGTTCAAAAGCGCCTGGCTGACCCGTTACGTACGGGCGCCAGTGGCCGGCTTTGATAAAAACTCCGCCCGTGAACCCATCGCGGCGCGTTTTTACTCCCGACGTCTGGCCGTGGCTCGTGGGCAGCACGCGGTGGAACGCTTGCGTCAGTTGTTCGCCGTGGCCCTGGGTTATGACTTGCCCAAAGGCTTGGGCGACTACGGCCTGAGCGTCGACAAGTTGCTCGGCCTGCCACCGAAAAAGCCCTTCGTGCTACTGCTGCACGGCACCACTTGGGACACCAAGCACTGGCCGGAAGCCTACTGGCGCGAGCTGGCCGAACGCATGGGGCGCCTGGGCGTGGACGTGAAGCTGCCCTGGGGCAACGCCACGGAAAAAGCCCGCGCCGAACGCCTGGCTCAAGGCCTGGCGAACGCCGAAGTATTGCCCAAGTTGAACCTGGCCGGCGTGGCTCGCGTTTTGGCCGGCGCCCGCGCTTGCGTGGCGGTGGATACCGGCCTGGGGCACCTGGCGGCGGCGCTGGATGTGCCGACCATCTCCCTGTTCGGCCCCACCAATCCGGGCCTGACCGGCGCCTACGGCAAGGCGCAGATTCACCTGGCCAGCGATTGGTCCTGCGCGCCGTGCCTGCAAAAACACTGTACCTATCAACCGACGGCCGACGACCTGCGTCGATTCGACATCGCGCGCGAATCGCCCCTGTGCTTCACGCGCCTGAACCCTGAGCGTGTGGCAAGCCGACTGAGCACGTTGTTACTGGCTGAGGAACTGCACTGATGCAACTGGCTTTTGTTCTGTACAAATACTTCCCCTTCGGCGGCCTGCAGCGTGACTTCATGCGCATCGCCCTGGAGTGCCAGCGGCGCGGCCATCAGATTCGCGTCTACACCCTGATCTGGGAGGGCGATATTCCGCCCGGTTTTGAAGTGCTGGTGGCGCCGGTCAAAGCGTTCTTCAACCATCGGCGCAACGAAAAACTCAGTGCCTGGATGGAGGCCGACCTGGCCAAGCGCCCGGTGGACCGTTTGATCGGGTTCAACAAGATGCCCGGCCTGGACGTGTACTACGCTGCCGACGGTTGTTTTGAAGACAAAGCACAGAACCTGCGCCATTCGCTGTACCGCAGTTTTGGTCGTTACCGCCACTTCGCCGAATACGAACGTGCGGTGTTCGCCAAGGACGCCAAGACCGAAATCCTGATGATTTCCGAAGTGCAGCAGCCGCTGTTCATCAAGTACTACGACACCCCGGTGGAGCGCTTTCATCTGCTGCCGCCGGGCATCGCCCAGGACCGTCGCGCACCGCCGAACGCCGCCGAAATCCGCGCAGGGTTCCGCAAGGAATTCAACCTGGGCGAGGACGACCTGCTGCTGGTGCAGATCGGCTCCGGCTTCAAGACCAAGGGCGTCGACCGCAGCCTCAAGGCGCTGGCCGCGTTGCCCTCGGAGCTGAAAAAACGCACGCGTCTGTTTGTAATCGGCCAGGACGACCCCAAAGTATTCCAATTGCAAAGCGCCACATTGGGGCTGGGCGATAACGTGCAGTTTCTTAAAGGGCGCAGCGATATCCCGCGTTTCCTGCTGGGCGCCGACCTGTTGATCCACCCGGCGTATAACGAAAACACTGGCACCGTGCTGCTTGAAGCGCTGGTGGCCGGGTTGCCGGTACTGGTCTCGGCGGTGTGTGGTTATGCCCATTACATTGCCGAGGCCGACAGCGGCCTGGTGCTGGATGAGCCGTTCGAACAGGCTCAGTTGAACCAGTACCTGGCGCGCATGTTGACCGATTCTGCACAGCGCGCGGCCTGGAGCCGCAACGGGTTGGCTTTCGCTGAGACGGCCGACCTCTACAGCATGCCGCAGCAGGCTGCGGATGTGATTCTGGCGGAGCCAAAGCCATGAAGTTGATGCTTGCCGAACCCTTCAAGAGCCTCTGGGCCGGACGCGATGCGTTCGCCGAAGTAGAGCGGCTGGAAGGCGAGGTGTACCGCGAACTGGAAGCCCGACGCACCTTGCGCACCGAGGTGGACGGCCGTGGCTACTTTGTGAAGATCCACCGGGGCATCGGCTGGGGTGAGATCGTCAAGAACCTGGTCACCGCCAAGCTGCCGGTGCTCGGCGCCGGGCAGGAATGGCTGGCGATCCAGCGCCTGCAGGAAATCGGCGTGCCGACCATGACCGCCGTGGCCTACGGCGAGCGCGGCAGCAACCCGGCGGACCAGCACTCGTTCATCATCACCGAAGAGCTGGCGCCCACGGTCAGCCTGGAAGACTTCAGCATTGATTGGGTCAAGCAGCCACCGCAGCCGCGCCTCAAGCGCGCGCTGATCGCCGAAGTGGCGCGCATGACCGGCATGATGCATCGCGGCGGGGTGAACCATCGTGACTGCTATATCTGCCACTTCCTGCTGCACACCGACACGCCGATCACGCCTGATCGCTTCAAGTTGTCGGTGATCGACCTGCACCGTGCCCAGACCCGGCCGAAAATCAGCCTGCGCTGGCGCAACAAAGACCTGGCCGCGCTGTACTTCTCGGCGCTGGACATCGGCCTGACCCGTCGCGACAAGCTGCGGTTCCTCAAGGGCTACTTCCAGCAGCCGTTGCGCCAGATCCTGGCCGAAGAAAGCGCTTTGTTGCAGTGGCTGCAAGGCAAGGCCGACAAACTCTACGCGCGTAAACAGCGATACGGGGATGCGCTCTGATGGCGGGCTGGAACCTGGAACCGGCCTATGCCGGCCTGGCGGATGACTTTGGCAGCCTCGACGCGGTGTTCGCCCTGCAAGGCGAGCGGCTGACCCGCGATCCGTTGTCCGAAGTGATCCGGGTAGAGCGCGGTGGGGTCAATTATTATGTCAAGCGCTACGTCGGCGCCGGCAAGGGCTTGCGTCGCTACCTGGGCAAGCCGCGGGTCAAGTCCGAATGGCAGAACCTCAAGCGCTTTGCCAAATGGGGCATTCCCACCGCCGATGTGGTGGCCTGGGGCTTGGAGCGTAAAGGCCTGGCCTATGATCGCGGCGCGATGATCACCCGTGAATTGCCCAAGACCGAAGACCTGTCGGCGCTGGCCGATCGCAACGACCCCCGTCTGCGCGATCCGCGCTGGGTCGATGGGGTCAGCCGCCAGCTCGCCGAATACACCCGCACCATGCACGATCACCGCTTTACTCATAACGATTTGAAGTGGCGCAACCTGCTGATCGACGACCAGCAGACCCTGTACCTGATCGATTGCCCCAACGGCGATTTCTGGCGCGGGTTCTGGCTCAAGTACCGTATTACCAAGGATCTGGCCTGCCTGGACAAGGTGGCCAAATATCACCTGTCGGCCACTCAGCGCCTGCGGTTCTATCTGCAATACCGTCAGCGCCAGCACCTGAGTGCATCGGACAAACAGCGTATTCGCCATGTGGTGAAGTTTTTTGAGGGGCGCGAATGAGTGATTTTGTGGCGGCTGAAGACCGGGTTTTGTTGGAACGCAACGGTCTGGCCACGTTCGACGCCTTGTGGGCCAAACAGCTCGACGCAGTGGACGAACCGAACACCAGTCGCGGCGGCTGGAGCAGCGTGTTTCGCCTGGAGCTGGAGGGGCAGGGGTATTACCTCAAGCGTCAGAGCAACTACCTGACCCGCAGCCTTCATCGCCCATTGGGCGAGCCGAGTTTCTCCCGCGAGTTTCGCAATATCAGCCGTTACCGCGCGTTGGGTATCCCGGCCTTGCAGGCGGCGTTCTATGGCGAACGCAAAGTGGCCGGCGAGTACCGCGCGATGCTGCTGACCCGTGCCCTTGACGGCTGGAACGACTTGGATTCGCTGCTTGAGCAGTGGCCTTCGCTCAGCGATGCCCAGCACCGCGCTATTCTGCGGGCGTGCGGCGAACTGGCGCGCCGGCTGCACGGCGTCGGCCAGGTGCATGGCTGTTTCTACCCCAAGCATATTTTCCTGCAGGCCACCGGCGACGGTTATGCCGCGCAGTTGATCGATCTGGAGAAAACCCGCCCGTTGTTGTTTGGCTGGCGGGATCGGGTCAAGGACCTGGAGCCGTTGCTGCGCCGTTCCCCGCAATGGTCCGACGCACAGGTGCGCCAGCTGCTGGCGGCCTACCTGGACCAACCAGAAGACAGCGCAGAGGTCGCCACTTGGCTGCAACGCCTGACGACCCGGCGCAGCCATAAGGAGAAGCGCTGATGCGTCTGTCGGAGCTGAAAAACGCCGGCCGCACCCCGAGCCTGCCCCTGACCCTGGACCTGGCGGACGCCGCCGGCCCCGGTCAACTGCAACTGTTGAGCCTGTTGCGCGTGTTGCCGGGCGAGCGCTATGTCGGCGCGGCCGTCTGGCGCGGTCGCGCAGTGCTGGCCAAGTTGCTGGTAGGTAGTAAGGCGGCGCGGCATTTTCAGCGTGAGCTCAGCGGTGTTCGCCTGTTGGCCGAACAGGGTCTGACCACGCCGTTGCTGCTTGCCGACGGTTTGCAGCAAGGCGAGGGTGGCTGGTTGCTGTTCGAGTTTATCGAGGGTGCCGAAAGCCTGGCCGATGCCTGGCAGGCGGTCGAAGGTTTGCCGCCCTTGGCTGATGAACAAACCGCGGTGCTCGCCGAAGCACTGGGCGCGATTGCGCAGATGCACGCCAAAGGCTTGTGGCAGGAAGACCTGCACCTGGACAACCTGCTGCGCAAGGACGGCAAGTTGTACCTGATCGATGGCGCCGGAATTCGCGTCGAAGAAGCCGGCAAGCCGCTGTCGCGCAACCGGGTGCTGGAAAACCTCGGGGTGTTTTTTGCGCAATTGCCGAAGAATCTTGAGCCGTTTACCGAAGAGTTGCTGGTGTATTACCTGCTGAGCAACAGCGAACATGCCTTGCCCCTGGAAGCCCTGGAAAAACAAGTACGCAAGGTCAGTGCCTGGCGTTTGAAGGACTTTCTGGAAAAGGTTGGCCGCGAATGCACGCTGTTTAGCGTCGTGCGCGGTGCTTTTGCCTTGCGCGCGATCAGGCGCGAGGAAGTGCCCGCAATGCTGCCGGTGCTGGAGCAGGCCGATGTATTGCTGGACCAGGGCCATTTGTACAAGACCGGCGGTGCGGCCAGTGTGGCCAAAGTCGAGGTGGCCGGTCGGCCGCTGGTGATCAAGCGTTACAACATCAAGGGCTTCGCCCATTGGCTCAAGCGTTTTTGGCGCCCGAGCCGCGCCTGGCATTCCTGGCGCGAAGGCAATCGCCTGGCCTTCCTCGGCATCGCCACGCCCAAGCCGCTGGCGGTGTTGGAGAAGCGCTTTCTCTGGCTGCGCAGCCGTGCGTACCTGATCACCGAATACCTGCCGGGCCCAGACATCATCGAGCGTTTCGCGCCCTACGTTGAACACGGCGACGCGCCGGAAAATGAATTGCAGGCGCTGGATCATTTATTCGCCGAGCTGATCCGCGAGCGCATCAGCCACGGGGATTTCAAGGGCCATAACCTGTTTTGGCACGAAGACCGTTGGGCCCTGATTGATCTCGACGCGATGTGCCAGCACCGCAGTCTCGCCAGCTTCGCCCCGGCCTACGCCAAGGACCGCGCGCGGTTTATGCGCAACTGGCCGCAGGACAGTGCGTTATATCAACTGATCGACCAGCGGTTGCCCAAGCAACCCAGCTGATCGCTCTGACCATCAGAATTGATACTCGGCGCCGGCGCCGGCGTACCACGAACGGCCAGGCGCGGCTTCGTAGTAGCGGTTGTTGCTGTCGCCGACGATCACCGAACCGACGTACTGACGGTCCAGCAGGTTGTCCAGGCGCAGGGTCTGATGGAAGGTCCAGTGCTCGGCCTTCTGCTCGAAGCGCGCTCGCCAGTTGAACACGCTGTAAGCCGGTGCGGCGCGTTGCTGGTTGGTGTCTTCGACGTAGACCTTGCTGCGGTACAGCCCTTCGATGGCGGTGCTGACCCAGTCTCGCGGTTTCCAGTTCAGCTCGGCAAACAGCGTGGTCTGCGGTACACCGGGGAGGTAGTTACCTTTATCCACGGGGTTGCCGCCGCCCGTGAAGTCGCTGTCGTAGGTGGCTTGCAGGCGCGTATACGCGAGTTGGGTGCTCCACTGTTGCGTCAGCTGGCTTTCGATGCCCAGCTCGAAGCCACGGCGGAGGGTGCGCCCGGCGTTTTGGTAAGTGGTGCGCCCGCCGCTGGATTGCTGGACCACCAACTCGTCTTCGGTGGTGATCTGGAATACCGCAGCGTTAAGGCGGGTGTCCTCGCCGACCCGTGCTTTCAGGCCCACTTCATATTGCGTACTCACCGATGGCTTGAGCGCGAAATTGAAACCATTTGAACCGCTGGAATACGCCGACTCCGCTTGTGTCGGGGTTTCGAAGCCTTTGCCGGCGCTCACATAACCGTGCAGGTCGGGTGTGAAGGCATACATCACGCTGACCGACGGAGTGTTCTTCTGGTAGGTCTTGCTGCCGCTGTCGTCACCGTCGCTGAGGAAATGGTCATCCACCTCCATCTTCATGGTGCTATGGCGTACGCCGGCTTGCAGAGTCCAGTCGCCCAGCAGCCAGTTGGCTTGTACGAATGGGTCGAGGCTGGTAGCGGTGTCGACTTCATCGCGGCCCAACGCACCTTTGACGCCATGCACGCCGTTGAGGGTGTTGGAATAGCCTTGGCGGTCATCCTCGCTGCGGTCGTAGTCGAGGCCGGCAATCAGGGTCAGGTCGCCCGGGGCGCTGGTGATGGGTTGCAGCCAGTGGATGGAGCCGCCGTAGAACGTGCGGTCGAATGCCACCACACCGCCGCGTGTATTGGCAGGGTTTGTCGCGCCACTGGCGAACTTGTCGGGGATCGACAGGTACTGAATCACGCTGCGCCGCCCCGTATACCCATTTACCTGCAATGTCGCATCGCCGAAATACCGTTCGTAATTCATCCCCAATTGCTGATGGTCGATGCTCTTGCGCGTGTTGTACGTGAGTGCGTTGGCGCTTACCGAGCGTGGATCGGCTTTGTAGGCGGCCCACGTCTGCCCTAGCGGATCTTGCGTGCCGTTTTGTTCCAGGCTGCTGTAGATCAGCGCCAGTTTGCTGTCGTCGTCGGGCTGGACATTGAGTTTGGCGAAGGTCTGGTCGCGCCGGGCGCTGCTGTGATCGCGGTAGCCGTCGGTGTCCATGCGCGAGGCATCCAGCACGAAGCCGGCGCCGTCGGTCGCGCCCTCGGCGCTGAGGTGGTTTTTGCTCAAGCCGTCGCTGCCTACCAGGGTTTCGGCGCCAATGCGCGGTGGGCCTTCGCCGTCGCGGGAGAACATCTGGATCACGCCGCCGGCGTTGCTGCCGTACAGGGTCGCTGCCGGGCCGCGCAGCACTTCGATGCGTTCGGCGGTGTCGAGGTTGAACGTGGCGGCTTGGCCCTGGCCGTCTGGGGTGCTGGCAGGGATGCCGTCGGCGATGAGTTTGAGGCCGCGCACGCCGAACGCCGAACGGGCGCCAAAGCCGCGTGAGGAAATCTGCAGGTCCTGGGCGTAGTTCTGGCGGTTCTGCACCACCAGGCCGGGCACGCGGGCCAGGGCTTCGGAAGCATTGATGCCCAGTTGGCCGTCGCTGATCTGTTCGCGGCTGATGCCGTCCACGGAATACGGCAGCTCAAACGTCGGGCTGGCGCTGCGCGAGCCGGTGACGACGCTGGGGTCGAGGATCAGAACAGTGTCGTCTGCCTGGGCGGTGTCGCACAGGGCAAGCAGGCCGGGCAGCAGCAGGGTAAAGCGGGTGAGGTGGTTCATCAATCGGCCGAAAATCAGTGGCGCTTGGGAAGTAAACGCGCAAAGGGGCGCGAGTTTAGTGAGTCGGGCGATTTTTATCATTCGGGAATCTTCCTACGCGGCTAATCGACACGTCCGTACTGGGACTACATGGCGGGCGGTGCTAGCGTGGCTGTTCCTGAGTAAATAGATCAAAGGAGCGGACATGCGGCATCTATCGAGGGTCATCTGGCTGGTCGCGATACTGGCATTGGCCGGTTGCGGCACGATCAACACCGTGTTCCGCCCCGACGCCGTGGCCAGTCAGAATCTCAAGGACTCGCGCAGCCATTGCGAAAACGTGCCGCGCATCTACAGCGGCGTGATGTACGGGTTTTGTACGCTCAACGGTGAACCCAAGCCTGAAAGAAGCCTGAACGATCCAAGCCTGTCGAACAGTAGCGGCAACGCTCTACCGATCATCGCCATCGAATTCCTGGGGTCCGGCGTGCTGGACACCCTGGTCCTGCCTTACACGATCTACCGCCAGAACAAAGACGGCAGCATCGAGATCTACCGCTAGGCCCACTTGCCGCTTGCCGCTAACAGCTTCCCACTGCTTTTACGCTATAATCCCGCCCTTTAGCTGTTTCCCGCCCGCGCGGGAGGCACACTTTTTTCAGGCGCGACCCGCCTGCATGCAGACTAAAAGAGGCTAGACCCCTGTGGCATTGACGATTCTTGGCCTGTCCGGCGCCCTTAGCCATGATCCTTCCGCAGCCCTGTATATCGACGGCAAGCTGATCGCGGCCGCCGAAGAAGAGCGCTTCGTACGCGACAAACATGCAAAGAACCGCATGCCCTACGAATCGGCGAAGTTCTGCCTGGAACAGGCCGGCATCAAGCCTTCCGACGTTGACGTAGTGGCGATTCCGTTCGCCCCGATCAGCCTGTTCGGCGAGGCGCGCTGGCACTACGCCAAGCGTTACTGGTACGCCCCGGACCGCGCCCTCGACGCGATCCTGATGGGCAACCGCCGCTACAAGCGCTACCGCAACAAGATCGTGTGGTGCCTGGAGCAACTGGGCTTCGATGCGAAGAAGATCAAGATCGAGCCGGTCGAGCACCACCTGGCTCACGCCTCCAGTGCCTACCACTGCTCGGGCTTTCAGGAAAAAACCGCGATTCTTGGCATCGACGGCAAGGGTGAGTACGCCACCACGTTCTTCGGCTACGGCGAGAACGGCAAGATCCACAAAATCAAAGAATTCTACGACCCGGATTCCCTAGGCGGCCTGTACGGCGCGATCACCGAGTTTCTCGGTTTCGAGATGCTCGACGGCGAATTCAAGGTCATGGGCATGGCGCCTTATGGCGATGCCAGCAAATATGATTTCTCGCGTTTGGCTTCCTTTGAAAACGGCGAGCTGGTGATCAACACCGACTACGCCAACGTCATCGGCCTGCGCCGCTACAAAGAGAAGGGCAAGGGCTTCTACTTCTCGCCGAAACTGATCGAGTGGCTGGGGCCCAAGCGCGAAGGCGACATCGCCGACGAGCCGTACATCCACTACGCCGCCAGCATGCAGGCGCTGTTCGAGAAGCTGGCCCTGCAGATGATCGACCATTACCTGGGCGACATCCTCAAGGATACCGGCAAGCTGGCCTTCGCCGGCGGCTGCGCGCTGAACGTCAAACTGAACCAGAAAATCATCGCCCGTGATGACGTGAAAGAGCTGTTCGTGCAGCCTGCGTCCGGCGATGCCGGCACCGCCGTCGGTGCGGCCGCCTATGTATCCCACGCTCGTGGTGTGCCGGTGGAGAAGATGGAACACGTCTACCTCGGCCCGTCCTACAGCAACGAAGATGTGATTGCCGCGTGCGCCAAGCACGAGAGCAAGCCGAACTGGCGCAAGATCGAAAACATGCCCCAGCGCATCGCCAAGATCATGGTCGACGGCAACCCGGTGGCCTGGTTCCAGGGCCGCATGGAGTTTGGCCCGCGTGCGCTGGGCGGTCGTTCGATCATCGGTTGCCCGAGCGCCACCGGCGTGGCCGACCGCATCAACCACCAGATCAAATTCCGCGAGCGTTGGAGGCCTTTCTGCCCGTCGATGCTCGACACCGTGGCCCCGCAAATGATCAAGGTCGATCACCCGGCGCCGTTCATGACCTTCACCTTCGAAGTGGCTGAAGAGTGGAAGACCCGCGTGCCGGAAGTGGTCCATGAAGATGGCACCTCCCGCGCCCAGGTGCTCAAGCGCGAATATAACCCGCGCTATTACGACATGATGAAAGAGCTGGAAGTACTGACCGGCAACGGCGTGTCCCTGAACACCTCGCTCAACCGCCGTGGCGAAGCGATGATCTGCTCGCCGACCGACGCGCTGAACATGTTCTTCGGCTCCGACCTGCAATACCTGATCATGGAAGACATCCTCGTGGTCAAGGACGGTGTGGATCCTTATGACGCTGTGGTCTAAATGCTGAATCGCCTCCAGGCATGGCGTGAACGTGGCGGCTGGCAGCCTGTAGAGGCCGAGGTTTACGCTCAAGCCTGGCAGCGCTTCGGTGGCAGCGTCGCGACCCATCCGCAGGTCGTGGAGCGCTTGGCCGACCTGGCGCGAATTCCGGTGCGTTACCTGGGCTGGCAGCAGGGCGGCGAACTCAAGGGCGCGATAGCCACTTGGGGACGCGACCTCGCCCTGTCCAAAGACGTGCTCAAGCGCAGCGGCAAGAAAGGCCTGTTCGATCTGGGCAATGCCGAGATCATTCTGCCGATTGCCGTTGATGCGCAGCTGGCGGTGCGCCATCGCGGGCGCTATCTGTCGGCCCTGAATCAAGGGCGTGTCAGTACGCTCAAGCCTCAGGTTGAGCAATTGGCCATGGCACGCACCCCTGAAGACTTGTCGAAAAAGTTTCGCTATAACCAGCGCCGCGAATTGCGACTGCTGGAGGAGGCGGGCGGTGTGGTGCGTGCGGTCAGCGAGTTTTCCAGCACCGAGTTGGCGGCGATTTATTGCGATCTGTTCCAGCGTCGTTGGGGTTTCCCGGCGACCGGGGCGGAGCGTTTGGCTGACGTGCTGGCGCTGCTCGAAGAGTTTCTGATCGGGTCGGTGCTGTTTCTCAACGATGCGCCGATCGCCGTGCAGTTGGTGTATCGCGTCGAGTCGCCCGAGTGGATCAGCGTCGAGTACGTCAATGGTGGGGTTGACCCCGAAACCCGCGCGTTCAGCCCTGGGAGCGTATTGAGCTTCCTCAACACCCAAAGCGCCTGGGAACAGGCTCGTGCAGTGGATAAGCCGCTGCGTTTTTCGTTCGGCCGCGCCGACCGTGAGTACAAAGAGCGCTGGTGCAACCCGGTGCCGGTGTTCAGCCTATGAGCCGCAAACAGCAACTGCTCAAACGTCATCGGCGCAATAAGCGCATGGTGCTGTTGATTGGCGCGCTGGCGTTGATCGTGTGCGGCGTGCTGGTGGCTTGGTGGCTGCCGCTGATCCTGGCGGTGCTGCTGTGGGTGGCGCATGAAGCCTGGTTTGCCGACCATCTTTTCTATTCGCCCAAGGACGACTACCAATACCGCTTCGCCCCCGACAGCCAGCAGTTGGCGTTAAGCCTGGAGGGCGGACGCCTGGTGCTTCAGGAGACCGTGGAACTGGTCGGTGACGAAACGCTGATCGTCCAGGTACAACTCAAAAGCAACTGGCTGGGCCGCTTTCTGGACCCTGCGGTTGAGCTGTCGGCAAGCGAGCAGCCTGATCGTCAAGCGTTCGAACGCGGTGTGGCTGGCACACGCTACCTCAATCTCACGGGCTCGGCGCAGGCGTTGCTCGGCGGTGAGTTGCGCTTGCGTGGCTGCCATTGTCGGGTGATCGGTCGGCCGGTGCTGTGGGTGTTCCGCCAGCCGGACGCTGCAGGCCAGCGGGTGATGGTGATCGCGCCCCATGCCGACGACGCGGAACTGGCGGCGTTTGGTTTGTATGGCCAGGCGCATGAAAGCTGGATCGTGACCTTGACGGCGGGGGAGATCGAGGCCGAGCACTATCAGCAAATGGGCTTGCCCAAGGCCGAAGCGGCGCAGCTCAAAGGGCGTTTGCGCGCTTGGGACAGTATCGCGGTGCCACGTTGGGCCGGGGTGCCAGAAGCGCAGTGCGTTCAATTGGGGTACTTCTGCCTGCAATTGCCAGCCATGCGCGCTACGCCGGACCAGCCCCAGCCGTCCCGCGAAGCGCAGTTGGACGATACTCGTGTGTTCCGCCAGTTCAACAGCTTGGCACTGCCCAGCGATGTGGATGGCGCTCCGACCTGGAACAACCTGATTGCTGACCTGCGGGAGTTGCTGCTTAAAGCTCGCCCCGAGGTCATCGTCATGCCGACCCCAGTGCTTGACCCGCACCCGGACCACATCTGCGCACATGAAGCCGTCGTGCAAGCCTTGCACGGGCTGGCATGGCAACCGAGCACATTGCTTGGCTATGCCAACCACTTGCATGATAACGACCGCTGGCCCATGGGCGACGCCGGCGCCGGCGTAGCGTTGCCGCCACAGTTCGACCATGCCCAGGTACTCAAGCCCTACTGCCGGTTACTGAGCCTGAGCCAGCAGCGGGACAAGGCCATGGCATTGGGCATGATGCATGACCTACAGCCGCGCGCACCGTTCAAGCGCCGGGTGCGTCGCCTGTTGCAGCAATGGCTGGCAGGGCGCGGTCCATCGCCTTACGGTGAGAACGAATTTTTCCGTAAGGCCGTACGTCGGCACGAGCTGCTTTGGGTCCTCAAGCAGGACTGAAATTGACCTTTTTCGTCGGACTGCTCACGTGCAGCAGGCCGATTGCCTCATGGAGTGATATGAAACCTCGTTTCAAGGTTTTGCAATTGCAGCCGGACTACAACGTCAAGATCCATGACTTCGCCGATCTCGGTGAGCAGATCGTCAAGTCGTTGCCGGTTGAGCGTTTCGAGGTCACCTCGGCCTTTCTCAGTGGGCGGCCGCAACCGGGCCAGCCGCTGAGCGTGGCTGATCACTCCAAGTATTTCGAGTTTCCGGACAAGGCCCTCAAGGGCATACGTCTGGGCGCGATGTGGCAAATCTACAAATATTGCCGAGAGCAGAAGTTCGACGTGGTCATCTGTAACCGCTTCAAGTCGGTGAACATGATGCTGTCGCTCAACCGATGGTTGAAAATTCCGCTGTGCATCGGCATCTCCCACGGGTTTGGCGAGTATGAACGGGCGTATCGCCGGCGCCAGACGCGTCGGCTGGTGAGTCCGGCCTGGCGTTTTGTCGGGGTGTCGGCGGCGGTCAGGGATTATCTGGTAGGGCTTAATTGCGGCTTTACTCACCAGAACACCACCTTCGTCACCAATGCGATCGACATCCCCCAGGCCGAAGCCTTGCAGCTGCCTCGCGTGCAGGCGCGTGAGGCCCTCGGGCTACCCCAGGATGCGCGCATCATCGGCGCGCTGGGGCGCCTGGTGCCGATCAAAGGGCATACGCATCTGCTGCAGGCTTTCGCTCGTCTCAAGGACAAATACCCTAACGCCCAGGTCGGCATCATCGGCTCTGGCCGTGCCGAGGGCGACCTGCGCGCAGATATCGAGCGCCTCGGCCTCACAGGGCGGGCGCACTTGCTGGGTTTTCGCGAGGATGGTCTGCAATACGTGCGTGCGTTCGATATCTGGACCATGCCTTCATTGATGGAGGGGCTTGGTCTTGCCTTGTTGGAAGGCATGAGCGGGCGCTTGCCGGTCATTGCGTCCAATGGCCCGGCCATGCTGCCGTTGGTGCAAGGGGCGGGCGGTTTGTCCCATGAGCCTGGCAATGTCGAGCAACTGACGGCCGCCCTGGACACTTACCTGGCAATGAGCGACGAACAACTGCGTGCCAAGGGCGAACAGGTATTCCGTTACTTGGAACAAAACCACGCCCTGGCCGAATTCCAACAGAAATACCTGAACCTGATCGACACCGGCTTAAAGGAAGTAGGAAGAGCATGACTCAGCAGCAACCCCTGGTCTCGGTGATTATCGCGTCCTACAACCATGGCCGTTATATCGAAGAGAGCATCCTCAGCGTGCTCGGCCAGACATACCCCAATATCGAGCTGTTGGTGGTGGATGACGGTTCCAAGGACGACAGCGTTGAGCGCATCCGTCGCCTGCAGGCCGAGCACGGTTTTGATTTCCAGGTGCAGCAGAACCAGGGGCTGACCGCCACCCTCAATGGCGCCATCGCGCGTGCCAAGGGCAGCCTGATTGCCCCGTTCGGCTCCGACGACATCATGCTGCCGGAGCGCATCTCGATTCAGGTCGCGTACATGCAGGACAAGCCGAAAGTGGGGATCTGCGCCGGCAACATCGAGCTGATCGATGGCGACGGTAATCTGCATCCGGAGAAAAAACAGCGTCGCGATGTGCCGTTTCGCAGCCTGGATTTCGACGACATGTTCATGGATCGCAAACCGTTCCCGCCGGCGCCGACCATGCTGATCCGCCGCGAAGCGCTGGAGGAAGTCGGTGGCTTCGACCCGCTGATCCCGTTGGAGGACTTGCTGATCCAACTGAAGATCACCGCTGCGGGCTACACCATTGATGCCCTTGATGTGGTAATGGCGCGCTATCGGCAACACGCCAGCAACACCTACAAGAATCACCGCTACATGATCCAGAACATCCTCAAGACATACGCCAAGTTCAGTGAGCACCCTGCGTACGACGCGGTGCGTTACAACTTTCTGAACTCGATGTTCCTCAAGACGGCCAACCGTGATCGCGCGTTGGCGCGGGAGATTCTGAAGCAGATCCCGTTGAAGTTCTGGGGGCGCAAGACCTGGCGCGGTCTGGTTCGGTTGTACCTGACGCCGCTCAAAGGCTAAGCGTCGAAGAAGGCGACTATCGGCAACGATAGTCGCCTTTTTTTCAGGCGGCTGGACTCGCCAATTTCAATACATGGGCACGGATTGTTGCGGTGGCGGCCTGCCCCGCAACGGATGCGTAACCCTTGGCCAGTTGCTCAAAGTGTGTCTCGAACAGCCAGGCGCGGTCCTGCGGATAGCGTTGCATGTGCCGCAGGTTGCGTTGTCGCAAGGCGTTGCGCAGCGGCGAAGGGAATATGCGCAGGTCAGCAATGTCGATTAGGCCGAACTCCCCATCATCCATCAGCAACACGTTGCCCTGATGCAATGAACGGAAATACACGCCGCGTTCATGCAGTTGAGCCATGAACTGGCCGAAGCGTTCAATCAGGGATTCGCGCAGGCTGCTGTCCAGGCTTTGAAGCGCCTGGCGCAGAGTCAAACCGGACAGTGGTGAGTAAATGACGGCGCTGCTGCCATCGCTCAGACCATACACGCCAAGAATCTGCGGTGTGGGTATGCCCATGGCGCGCAATTGTTCCGCGTTGCTGGCAAAACGCTCGGAGTAGGGGTTGAAACTGCCCGAGGTGTACCAGCGGC
Source organism: Pseudomonas sp. ARP3 (assembly GCF_001029595.1). NCBI lineage: Bacteria > Pseudomonadati > Pseudomonadota > Gammaproteobacteria > Pseudomonadales > Pseudomonadaceae > Pseudomonas > Pseudomonas sp. ARP3. Next base: position 191,459 of record NZ_LEKF01000002.1, on the reverse strand, counting down.
GTGGGCGGAAAACCTTGAGGAAACGCCCATCAGCCAAGCGCAGGACTTTCGGGCCGAGGCCGTCTGCTTCGATGACGTGAGCATCGCTGCACAGTTGCTCGAAGGTTTCGGTTTTCAGGGATTGCACCGGCATGCTCAGTACGCTGCGCCGCCGCTGGGCAACGCTCAAGCCCGCGATGATTGCCAGTGGGATCCAGAGCAGGAACCAGTGCTCCTTGGGGCGGGACAGAATCCCCCCGCCTTCGGTCAGGCCGGCACCAATGCCGTACATCAACAGGGACGAAGCCAGAATAAACAGCGGTTGCGCCCGTTGCTTGAAGCCTTTGAAAAGGCCCCAGGCGAGCATGAAAATCCATGGGATAAAGCCGATGATGCCTACGTAATACAGCACGCCCAAGGCAAAACTGTGGGGTTCGCGCAGCTCGTTGCCATCGGCCAGAGTCAGGTATAGCTCTGAATCGTAGCTGTGGCCGATCCAAGGGTGATCGGCAATGCGTTGCAGGGACATGCTCCACAGCTCAAAGCGGAACGAGCTGCCACGGCTGGTGATCAGCTCCGGATAGATCAGCAACAGACCTGCAGCGCCCACCACCAAGCCCGCAATCAGCAGGGCCGAACGGCGATTGCGGCTGACAAAGGTTATCCACAGGATGGTCAGAGTCAGGGCCACCAGGGGCGTGCGCGAACCGGTTGCAAGGACCGCCGCGGTCATGATCGCCATGGCCGGTACGCTGAACCACAGGACGTGCAAGCGCTGGGTGGTTACGCAGACATACAACCAATAGACGCAGAAGAAACCGAATACATGGGAACTGAGCAGCGGGTTATCCAGGGCGCCGCGGCCGCCGATCATACGCATGCCCGGCTCGAAGCCCTTGATGAATGCCACCAGATTGAACAGGCACACCACCAGTGCGATCACCGCCGCACTGAAGAAAATCGGCTTGAACAGTTCATTGCGGTAATGCAGCAACAGCCCGCAGCCGGCGAACAGCATGAAGGTATGCAGGGGGCGTTTGAACAGGTCGGTGTCAGGGTGTTGCTCCGGGCTCCATAACAGGCTGGTCAACGCCCACGCACAAAACACCAGAAAGGCGATCACCAGCGGCTCGCGCAATAATTCCTTGATTTCCCTGGGGCGCAGGCACAGCAACAGCAAGGTCGGCGCGCTGAAAAGGCCGTAGTAGAACTTGTGCAGCACATTGCGATTGGTCACGAAGAACAGCGAACTCAAAAGCAGCAATAAGCCTATGGGCAGAATCCATAGGACCAGGAAGTCGAAAACGCGATTTGCGCCATAGCTGAGGCGTTTGGAGTGCATACAAAAAGCCATTCCAGAAAGAGAAAGCCGACCATCTTAAAGTAGTGGCTATATAATGTCGCCGGTTGAGGCCGGCTAAGCGTTGGGTCATGCCGGGTGCAAGTACAACAGAGAAGCTGTGCTAAAGTCAGCCTCCTTTTTTAAAACGCCGCGTGATATGACCGACTCCAGTCCGAGCGCAAGCCCTTCGAGCTTGAAAATATATTTCCGCCTGCTCAGCTATGTGAAGCCCTACGCGGGTTTGTTCGCGCTGAGTATCGTCGGATTTCTGATTTTCGCGTCGACTCAGCCGATGCTGGGTTACATCCTCAAATATTTTGTCGATGGCCTTTCCAACCCGGAAGCCGTGCTGTTCCCCAGCGTTCCGTTCCTGCGTGACCTGCAGTTGCTGCAGGCTGTGCCGCTGCTGATCATCCTGATCGCGGCCTGGCAGGGCCTGGGGTCTTTTCTGGGTAACTATCTGTTGGCCAAGGTCTCTCTGGGGCTGGTTCACGACTTGCGGGTGCAGCTGTTCAACAACCTGTTGACGCTGCCCAACCGCTACTTCGACAACCACAACTCCGGGCACCTGATCTCTCGCATCACCTTCAACGTGACCATGGTCACCGGTGCGGCGACAGACGCGATCAAGGTGGTGATCCGCGAAGGCATGACGGTGATCTTCCTGTTCGCCTCCCTGCTGTTCATGAACTGGCGCCTGACGTTGGTGATGATCGCCATCCTGCCGTTGATCGCGGTGATGGTCAGCACGGCCAGCAAAAAATTCCGCAAGCAGAGCAAGAAGATCCAAGTCGCCATGGGCGATGTGACCCATGTGGCTTCTGAGACTATCCAGGGTTACCGCGTCGTGCGCAGCTTCGGCGGCGAGGTCTACGAGGAGAAGCGTTTCCTCAAGGCCAGCCAGAGCAACACCGACAAGCAACTGCGCATGACCCGTACCGGGGCCATCTATACACCGGCGCTGCAACTAGTGATCTATACCGCCATGGCCGTGTTGATGTTCCTGGTGCTGTACCTGCGTGGCGATGCGTCGGCGGGCGATATGGTGGCTTACATCACCTTGGCCGGTCTGTTGCCCAAGCCGATCCGCCAACTGTCGGAAGTCAGCTCGACCATCCAGAAAGGCGTGGCCGGTGCCGAGAGCATTTTCGAACAGCTCGACGAAACACCGGAAGTCGACCGCGGTACTGTCGAGCGTGACAAGGTCAGCGGCCGCCTGGAAGTGCGTCAGCTGAACTTCACTTACCCAGGCACCGATCGCCATGTGCTCAAGGACATCAGCTTTACCGCGGAGCCTGGGCAGATGGTCGCCCTGGTGGGACGTTCCGGCAGCGGCAAATCGACGCTGGCCAGCCTGATTCCGCGTTTCTATCACCATGAAAGCGGTGAAATCCTGCTCGACGGCGTAGAGATCGAAGATTACAAGCTGCTCAACCTGCGCAAGCACATCGCCCAGGTGACTCAGCACGTAACCCTGTTCAGCGACACCGTCACCAACAACATCGCCTACGGCGATTTGGCCGGCGCGCCACGGGCCGATGTTGAAGCGGCGGCGGCGGATGCCTATGCCAAGGACTTCATCGATCAGTTGCCCAAAGGCTTCGATACCCAGGTGGGTGAAAACGGTGTGCTGCTGTCCGGCGGCCAGCGCCAGCGTCTGGCAATTGCCCGTGCCTTGTTGAAGAACGCGCCATTGCTGATTCTGGATGAGGCCACATCGGCCCTCGACACCGAATCGGAGCGGCATATCCAGGGCGCGCTGGACAAAGTCATGCAGGGCCGCACCACCCTGGTGATCGCCCATCGTCTGTCCACCATCGAGAAGGCCGACTTGATTCTGGTGATGGACGACGGTCGGATCGTCGAGCGCGGCACCCATGCCGAGTTGCTGGCCCAGAACGGCTATTACGCCCGTCTGCATGCCATGGGCCTGGATGCCCCGGTCTCGGCGGATATCACTTAAGCCCGCCTGCGCTACGGCTGACGATGGCGGGGGAGTGCGCTCCCTCGCCATACCATCTTCTGTCACACCCCCCACAAGCCTGCTGTAACCCTGTGCTAATATCGCGCCCCTGTTCATTTTGTATGTGGGTTGCTCCATGAAGTTGTCCATGCCGCGATTCGATCAAGCCCCTGTCTTGGTGGTCGGCGATGTCATGCTCGACCGTTACTGGCATGGTGGTACCTCACGGATTTCCCCTGAGGCACCGGTACCGGTAGTCAAGGTCGAGCAAATCGAAGACCGTCCAGGTGGCGCTGCCAACGTTGCCCTTAATATTGCCGCCCTCGGCGCTCCGGCCTCGCTGGTTGGTGTGACCGGCGACGATGAAGCCGCCGACAGCCTGGCCAACAGCCTGCGCGGTGCCGGCGTGCGTGCGCTGTTCCAGCGCATCGCCCATCAGCCGACCATCGTCAAGCTGCGGGTCATGAGCCGTCACCAGCAGTTGCTGCGAATCGATTTCGAAGAGCCCTTCGCCACCGACGCCCTGGCCCTCAGCGGTCAGGTCGACGAACTGCTCGAAGGCATCAAGGTGCTGGTGCTGTCCGACTACGGCAAAGGCGCGTTGAAGAACCACCAAATGCTGATCCAGGCCGCCAAAGCCAAGGGCATCCCCGTATTGGCCGATCCCAAGGGCAAGGACTTCTCGATTTATCGAGGTGCCAGCCTGATCACGCCGAATCTCAGCGAGTTCGAAGCTATCGTCGGCGGTTGTGCCGATGAGCACGACTTGGTGAGCAAGGGCGCCACGCTGATGGCCGACCTTGATCTGGGCGCCTTGCTGGTCACCCGTGGCGAGCACGGCATGACCCTGCTGCGCCCGGGCCACCCGGCGATGCACCTGCCGGCTCGTGCCCGTGAAGTGTTCGATGTGACCGGCGCCGGCGACACAGTGATCTCCACCCTGGCCGCCTCCATCGCCGCTGGCGAAGAACTGCCCCACGCGGTGGCCCTGGCCAATCTGGCGGCGGGCATCGTGGTTGGCAAGTTGGGCACCGCGGCCATCAGTGCTCCGGAATTGCGTCGCGCGATCCAGCGTTCCGAAGGCTCGGAGCGCGGTGTGCTGAGCATCGAGCAATTGCTGCTGGCGATTGACGACGCCCGTGCCCACAACGAAAGCATTGTGTTCACCAACGGCTGCTTCGACATCCTCCACGCCGGTCATGTGACGTACCTGGAGCAGGCCCGCGCCCAAGGCGATCGTCTGATCGTCGCGGTCAATGACGATGCGTCGGTCAGCCGTCTGAAGGGCCCCGGCCGTCCGATCAATAGCGTCGACCGGCGCATGGCGGTCCTGGCCGGTTTGGGCGCAGTGGACTGGGTGATCAGCTTCCCTGAAGCGACCCCTGAAAATCTGTTGGCCCAGGTCAAACCCGATGTGCTGGTCAAGGGCGGTGACTACTCCGTCGACCAGGTGGTCGGCGCCGATATCGTCAGCGCCTACGGCGGTACGGTTAAAGTGCTGGGCCTGGTGGAGAACAGCTCGACCACGGCAATCGTCGAGAAGATCCGCAACAATGAATAGGGCTGAACCGTTGGTTTTGATCACCGGAGGCGCGGGCTTTATCGGCTCGCATCTGGTCGATGCACTGCTTGCTAAAGGCTATGCCGTGCGGGTGCTGGATAATCTGTCCACCGGCAAACGCAGCAACCTGCCCCTGGACAATCCGCGCGTGGAGCTGCTCGAAGGCGATGTGGCCGACGCCGAACTGGTTGGTCAGGCTGCCTTCGGCGCGACGGCGGTCGTGCACCTGGCCGCCGTGGCCTCGGTGCAGGCGTCGGTGGACGACCCGGTCAGCACGCACCAGAGCAATTTCGTCGGCACCTTGAATGTGTGCGAAGCCATGCGCAAGGCCGGGGTCAAACGCGTGGTGTTTGCGTCCAGCGCGGCGGTGTATGGCAACAATGGCGAAGGGGCCTCGATCGACGAAGAGACCACCAAGGCGCCGCTGACGCCCTACGCGTCCGACAAGTTGGCCGGCGAATACTACTTTGATTTCTACCGTCGCCAGCATGGTCTGGAGCCGGTGATGTTCCGTTTCTTCAATATCTTCGGGCCGCGTCAGGACCCGTCCTCGCCGTACTCCGGCGTAATCAGCATCTTCTGCGAACGTGCCCAGCAGGGTCTGCCCATCAGCGTGTTCGGCGATGGTGAGCAGACTCGCGATTTCATGTACGTGGAAGACCTGGTGGACGTATTGGTGCAGGCCATCGAAGCGCCGGATGCGCCGCTGGGTGCGATCAACGTGGGCTGGAACCGCACCACCACCCTCAAGCAGGTCTTGCAGGCATTGGAAGAAGCGGTGGGCTCGTTGCCCGCCGTGACTTACGGGCCAGCGCGTTCGGGAGATATCCGACATTCGCGGGCGAACAATCAGCGGCTGCTGGCCAGCTTCACCCTGCCTGAACCCACGCCGCTGAAGGTCGGTTTGCAGCGCCTGCTTAACGGCTGAATCCTGAGGCCAGTACGCTAATTGCTTGATTAGCGGCTGGCCTTTTTCCTCGGCACAATCTTGCCCAGCATCTGCCGCGCCCTGCCAGTCAGGCGTTTGAGTTTCGACTCTTTCTCCGGCTGCGCCAGCCCTTGCTGGCGCAGCCAATCCTTCCAGCGAATCCGCTCTTCTCGCACCACCCAGCCGTCCTGCTGGGCGAAGCTCTCCGCCAGGAACAAGCCCCGTGTGCTGGCGGGGTGCAGTTGGTCTTTCTTGACTGTGTACAACTCGGCCAGTGGTTGACCGTCCTTCAGTGGCATCAGGTACAAGTCCGGGCGTTGACGGTCCAGGCGCGCCACCAGCTGGTCGCCTTCCAGGCGTTCATCCACATGGAACAGGCTCAGGGACTTTGCCTCCTTGGGCACTTCAAGGCGCAGGTCGTAAATCAATTGCAGCGAAGCGGTGGGCAGGTGCACATAAGCCCGTGGGCGTTCGATCAACTGGGTGGTGGCGCAGCGGACCGGGCGCGCGGCGCCGGACAGCGGGCTGAGGCGAAACGGCAGCGCCTCGCGGTAATGCAGGGCGGCGGAGTAGGGCGCCGGCAGCCAGGTATCGTTGAAGCGCCCGCCGAGCCAGCCTTCGGGGGTTTCCAGTAGGCACTCTTCGGCGATTTCCTGGATGGCGGTGTGCAGCGGCAGGTTCAATTCGTGAGCCGGTACGTAGCCGGAAATCAGCTTGAGCACCACGTCGCCCCGGTCCTGGCGGCGCTGGCGCACCAGCACCCAATAATCGCGGTTCTGCCAGTGCAAGGTCAGACGCACCGAGACCCCAAGGTTGGCCAGCTCCACCGCGAAGCGCTCGGCGTCCGGCACATCCACCGGTTTGCGCCGTTGCAGGGTCTGGGCGAAGTTGAGCGGCATGCCGACGCTCTGGTAACTCAGGCCTTCGGGGGTGGCTTCAACGTGCAGCGGCAGTGTCTTGAAGTTGCTGGGGTTTTTTCTTATGAGCGTGCGCGGCATGTCGGCTCCTTCTTGCGACGGGGTCGGCCGCGTGGGCGGCATCAGCGTTGACGAATGACCTGGGCAGCGGTCGCCACGTTATGGGCCAGGTGCAGCGGGTTAATGGTCCCGACAATAGCACTGGCGACGCCCGTTTGCGCAAACAACAACGTGAAACTGGCGCGTATTGGATCCATTCCGGGTTCCAGGCAGACATGGCCGCTGGCCAAGGCTTTTTTGACCAGGATGCCTTTGCCGTGGGCCGCTGCATAATCAATGACGGCTTTCTCGGCCTGTTCGTTCAGATTGTAGGTGACCATCGCGCAGTCGCCTTGCTCCAGGGCCTTCAGGCCACCTTCGACGGTTTTGCCGGAGAAACCGAAACCGCGAATCTTGCCCTCTTGCTTGAGCTGCGCCAGGGTCTGGTACACCTCGCAGTCGTTGAGGATGTGCAAGTCGTTGCCGTCGGAATGCACCAGCACCAGGTCGATAAAATCCGTTTCAAGTCGTTTCAAGCTGCGTTCTATCGACAGGCGCGTATGCGCTGCACTGAAATCGTGACGGGAGACACCCGCTTCGAACTCTTCACCCACCTTGCTGACGATCACCCAGTCCTGGCGCTGACCACGCAACAGCGGCCCCAGGCGTTCTTCACTCATGCCATAGGCCGGCGCGGTGTCGATCAGGTTGATCCCCAGCTCGCGAGCCTGGCGCAACAGCATGCGCGCCTCGTCATCCCCTGGAATCTGAAAGCCGTTGGGGTATTTCACCCCTTGATCGCGCCCCAGTTTTACGGTGCCCAGGCCCAGCGGCGAAACAAGCAGGCCGGTGTTGCCCAGCGGGCGATGCAGGTCGTGCAGGGTCGGCAGGCTCATGGCAACAGGGTCTCCCAGACGGGTACGCCGAGGGGGGGTTTGGGCAATTCCGGCAGCGGTTGCGTGGGGCCTGGCTGGATGCCGTCGCGTTCCAGGCTGTGCAGCACGCGGTCGGCGAAATCCGGCGCCAGGGCCAATTTGGTCGGCCAGCCCACCAGCAGGCGGCCCTGTTCGGCGAGGAAGGCATTGTCGGGACGGCTCAGGCCCGACTGCAGCGGTTCGGCACGGTCGACTCGCAGTGTGGCCCAGCGGGTCTGGTGCATGTCGATCCAGGGCAGTAAATGCGCCAGCTCTTTCTGTGCGGTGGCGATTTGTGCTTCCGGCGTGCGCGCCACGCCGTCGGCCTCGGCGATGTCGCCGCCCATGTACCACACCCATTCGCCATTGGCGGCCGGGTGCGTGGTGATGGTCAGGCGCGGCTTCGTGCCGCCGCCCAGGCAATGGGCATACAGCGGCTTCAGGCCGGGGCCCTTGGCGAGGATCATATGCAGTGGCCGCGTCTGCATGGCCGGCTGGCTCAAGCCCAGGGCGCTGAGCAAGTCGGCAGTGCCGGCGCCCGCGCTCAATACGATGCGTTGGGCGCGAATCTCGCGGCCGTCCACCTTCAGGCCCACCAAGGTGCCGCCGTCCTGCAGCGGTTCGATGTGCTGCCCGGCGAGCAGGCTGTCACCGCCCAGTTGTGCCAGGCGCTCGATCACGCTCGGCACGTCCACCACCAGTTCGGCCAGGCGATAGACCTTGCCTTTGAAGCGCTTGTCTTGCAGAGCTGGCGGCAAATCGTCGCCTTTGACCTGATCCACACGGCCACGCACAGCCTTGCTGGCGAAGAAGCTGGTGAGATTGCCGGCGAGGGTGCCGGGGGACCACAGGTAGTGCGCCTGGGACAGTACGCGCACCCCGGACAGGTCCAGCTCGCCGCTGCCGGCCAGGGCCTCGCGCCAGCGGCGCGGCATGTCGGCGATGGCTTCGGAGGCGCCGGTGAGGGCGCCGTGCAGGGCGTATTTGGCGCCGCCGTGAATGATCCCCTGGGACTTCACACTTTGTCCGCCGCCGAGGGTGGCGCTTTCCACCAGCACCGTGGAAAACCCCTGGCGGCGCAGGCGCGCGTTGAGCCAGAGGCCGGCAACCCCGGCGCCGACAATCAGAACGTCGGTGGAAATAGGCATGCGCGCGGGACCTCTGCGTTGGAAATGGGCGCGTAGTATAGCGCGCTGCGCTGCCTCATCAGTGCGACACGTTGGCCGCGATTCAATGCCCAGCCGTTTTCGAGAACAGCTGAATCACCACCACCCCCAGCACAATCAGGCCCATGCCCAGCATCGCCGGCAGGTCGAGCTTCTGCCCGTAGATAAACAGCGCCGCCACGCTGACCATCACGATCCCCATCCCGGCCCACACGGCATAGGCCACGCCCACCGGCACCGTGCGCACCACCAGGGTCAGCATCCAGAACGCCACGCCGTAGCCGACGATCACCAACAGCAGTGGGATCGGCGTGCTCCAGCCCTTAATGGCTTTCATGGATACCGTGGCGATCACTTCCGAGCAGATGGCGATGGCCAGGTAGCAGTAGGCGGCATTCATAGGTCAATCCTCGGCGTAGGGCGGGTCAATAGGCCGGCATTTTAGCGGCTGCTTAGATGGGGTAAAGTCATTACCTATCAGTGTGAGAGATAGGTTGCTCCATGAGCATTCAATGGAATCTGGAACAAATGCGCTTATTTGTGAACGTTGCCGAGCAGCGTTCTTTTTCGGCGGTGGCGCGGGGGCAGCGCAAGGCGCAGTCGGCGGTCAGCAGTGGGGTTGCAATGCTGGAGGCTGACCTGGGCGTGAGCTTGTTCGAGCGCAGCAGCGGCCGCCAGCCGCGGCTGACCGAAGCCGGCGCGGTGTTGCTCGAAGAGGCCCGGGAAGTGTTGCGCCAGTGCGAACGCCTTAACGGTCGTGCCTTGTCATTGATGCGCGGCGAAGAAGCCTGCCTGCGCCTGGCTCAGGACGAGGCCATGCTGTACCAGCCAGTGCTCGACAGCTTGGACGCCTTGGCCGGGCAATTTCCCAATCTGGAAGTGCAGCTTTCCAGTGCAGCCCAGGGCGATGTCGCACGCAAATTGGTGGAGCGCAAGGCTGACCTGGGCATGCTGTTCTATCACGATCAAATCCCCGAAGCGCTGGAGCGCCGCGTGGTGGGCAGTGTGGAGATGGTCACGGTCTGCGGGCGCCACCACCCGCTGGCGGCGCAGAATCGCGTGGATTGTCAGGGCCTGGCGCAATACCGTCAGTTGCTGATGTCGACCCAGACCAGTGTCTACCCCGGCAGTGAAGCCGCTAGCCCCCAGGTCTGGCGGGCCGACAGCTTCTACGTGCTGGCCGAATGGCTGATCCGTGGCCTGGGTTGGGCCTGGCTGCCCCGGCATGTGGTGCAATACCCCGCGTATCAGAACCTGATGGTCGAACTCGACAGTGAATGGACCCCGCCGGCGCTGGTGGTGGAGCTGGTCTGGCGGCGCGATGAACCCCTGGGGCCCGCCGCGAGATTTCTCGCTGAACGTTTTGCCGAGTGCCTGCGGGCGATCGACTGAAAAAGCCGATAAACTCCGCCGCCATGAATAGAACTCTCTACACCTGCCTGTTTTACCTGGCGCTGCCCTTGGTGGCTTTACGTCTGTGGCTGCGCGCGCGCAAGGCGCCGGCCTATGCCCAGCGCGTGGGCGAGCGGTTTTCCTACGGTTTGCCGGCGATGCAGCCGGGCGGGATCTGGGTGCACGCCGTCTCGGTGGGCGAAAGCATCGCGGCCGCGCCCATGGTGCGCGGGTTGCTGGCGCGTTATCCAGACTTGCCGATCACGCTCACCTGCATGACGCCCACCGGCTCCGAGCGTATCCAGGCCCTGTTCGCCAATGAGCCGCGCATCCAGCACTGCTATTTGCCCTATGACGTGCCGTGCGCGGCCAAGCGTTTTCTGGATCGCGTGCAGCCGAAACTGGCGGTGATCATGGAAACCGAGCTGTGGCCCAACCATATTCACGCCTGCGCCCAACGCGGCATTCCGGTGGCGCTGGCCAATGCGCGGCTGTCGGCGCGTTCGGCCAAGGGCTATGGGCGCTTCGCCAAGTTGACCGCACCGATGTTGTCCGAGATGAGCCTGCTTGCCGTGCAGACGCAGGCCGAGGCTCAGCGTTTCCTGAACCTGGGCGCACGCCCCGAGACCGTGGAAGTGACGGGTTCGATCAAGTTCGACCTGACCATCGACCCGCAGTTGCCGGCCCGCGCCGCCGCGCTGCGTGCGCAATGGGGCGCCACTGAGCGGCCGGTGTGGATCGCCGCCAGCACCCACGCCGGCGAAGATGAAGTGGTACTTGCCGCCCATCGTCAACTGCTCGACAGCTACCCCAATGCGTTGTTGATCCTGGTGCCGCGCCATCAGGAACGCTTCGGGCCGATGTTCGATCTATGCCAGCAGCAAGGCTTCGCCACGGTTCGGCGCTCCAGCGGCGAGCCCGTCACGGCGCAGACATCGGTGCTGCTGGGCGACACCATGGGGGAGTTGCTGTTTCTGTACGCCCTGGCCGACAGCGCTTTCGTCGGCGGTAGCCTGGTGGCGACCGGAGGGCACAACCCATTGGAGCCGGCAGCGTTGGCGCTGCCGGTGATCATGGGGCCGCATGTGTTCAACTTCCTCGAAATCACCGCGATGATGCGCGAAGCCGGTGCGTTGCGCGAAGTGGATGACGCCGAAGGGTTGGCCGAAGCCGTGCGGCAGTTGTTCGAGCTACCCCAGGATGCCCGCAAGATGGCGCAGGCGGGGCTCAAGGTGATGCAGGCCAACCAGGGCGCGCTTGAGCGCTTGCTCAATGGTCTGGGCCGATTGATCGCGATTTAAAGGGCGAAAGGGGATTGCCCTTGATGACGATCTGTCAGGTCAAATAGTGTTGGCTGTCTTGCGCTATCGGGGGCAAAGCCCCCTCACACATGATTTTGCAGCGTGATTAATTATTCGGGCGGGCCTTGAGCTGTTCGGCGGCGGCCTTGGCCAGGTCCGGCGGCAGGAAGTCGCGGTCCGGGTTGTAGTCAGCCTTGAGGTAGCGCGCCAGGTCCTGCAGATCCCCAGGGTTCAAGGTGCCCGCGGCCTGCTTCAAACGCAGGTTGTCGAGGATGTAGTCGTAGCGGCTGTTGTTGTAGTTGCGTACCGAGGCATAGAGCTGGCGCTGGGCGTCGAGCACGTCGACGATATTGCGCGTACCCACCTGATAGCCGATTTCCGTGGCTTCCACCGCGCTCTGGTTGGAGATGATCGACTGGCGGCGCGCCTGTACCTGTTCCACATCGGTGTTCACCGCGCGGTGCAGGTTGCGCGTGTTTTCCACCACCTGGCGGCGCAAGCCTTCGCGTTGCTGCTCGGTCTGGCCCAGGCGCGAGTACGACTCGCGTACCTGCGAGCTGGTCAGGCCGCCGCTGTAGATCGGGATGTTCAGGCGCAGGCCGATGGTGCGTTGTTCAACGTCGCCGCGATAGGGCGTGCCGAAGGCATTCGGGTTGCTGAACCCCAGCGCATCGTTATCGCCTTTTTCGTATTGCGCCACTGCGTCCAAGGTTGGCGCGTGACCGGCCTTGCGCTGCTTGAGGACCTCCTCGGCGGCGGTGACGGCATAGTTGCTGGCCAGCAGGTTGAGGTTCTGGCGCCCAGCGGTTTCGACCCACGCCTTGGCGTCGTTCGGCAGCGGCGGCAACACCGGCAGCGTGTGGACAATGCCCTGGATCGAGTTGTACTGACGGTTGGTCAGGGTGATCAGTGCTTCAAACGCATCTTCTACCTGACGCTGCGCCAGAATCCGGTTGGCCCGCGCGGTGTCGTAGCTGGCTTGGGATTGCAGCACGTCGGTCTTGTCCGACAGGCCCACGTCGAAGCGCTCGTTGGACTGATCCAGTTGGCGTTTGAAGGCGTTCTCTTCGGCCTTGGTCGAGGCCAGGTTGTCCTGGGCGCGCAGCACGGCGAAGTAATTCTCGGCGCTCTGCAGAATCAGGTTCTGTTCGGTGGCCGACAGTTGCAGCGCTGCCTGTTCATTGGTGGCTTCAGCCGCCTGCAACTGGAACCAACGGTCGGCGCGGAACAGCGGCTGGCTGAGGGTCGCGCGCCAGGAGTGGGCATCGCGGTTGGCGGTGGCGGCCGGTGTGTCGATCTGGGTGCGTACATTGTTGATGTCGGCGCCGCCGGAGAGGTTCGGCAGCAAGCCGGCGCGGGCCTGAGGCACCACTTCTTTTTGCGCGCCGTATTGGGCACGGGCGGCGGCCAGGTCGGCGTTGTTATCCACTGCTTCCTGATAGACGCTGACCAAGTCGGTTCTGGCGGACAAGGGCGCTTCAGCTGCCCAGACCATTCCGTTGGTCGCACAAGACACGGCAATAGCCAGTGAGAGTTTGCGCAGCATGAGGCGATCCCTGAATAAATATTACGGTGATAATTCGACGGCCAAGGCTACGGCGACTGTTTCAGAGCGTCAAGCCTTGGGCAGTAGCCGAGTGTAGTGGCGCCGACCCGACGCAACAATCCTGCAATCATGCCATTCATCACGCTGAAAGCAGCACCATTGGCAATTTGCCCATTCCATGGTCTAGACTGGCCGCGTTCTTGTCGGGGTGCCTTGTTGGAAGGCTGAGATCGGTAAATACCGGATCCCGTTGAACCTGATCAGGTTAGCGCCTGCGTAGGGAACAAGATTTCTCGTCACCCGGCGAGTCCTCTTGTGCTTCGTCCGGGATGTTGTTCGTTTACCGAGCAGCCCTCGTGCGCCAAGCACAGCACTGGTTCCAGTGCGTCCGTCCGTCACAGGTTCGCTCCGACAAACATCCACCGCCTGGATAAGTTGGAGAGCCCGTGATGACTACAAAACTAAAAAATACCGTGCATTTGAGTGAATCGGCCAAGGTCGACTCTGGCTCCGTGCAGCCGTTTACCCGCTCGCAAAAAATCTACGTGCAGGGCACTCGCCCGGATATCCGCGTCCCCATGCGCGAAATCAGCCTGGACGTGACCCCCACCGATTTCGGCGGTGAAATCAACGCCCCTGTCACCGTGTACGACACCTCGGGCCCCTACACCGACCCCAATGTGATCATCGATGTGCGCAAAGGCTTGGCCGATGTGCGTTCGCCGTGGATCGAATCCCGTGGCGACACCGAACGCCTGGCCGGCCTGACCTCGCATTTCGGCCAGCAGCGCCTGAGCGATGCCGAGCTGACCGCCCTGCGTTTTGCCCATGTGAAGAACCCGCGCCGCGCCAAGGCCGGTGCCAACGTCACCCAGATGCACTACGCGCGCAAAGGCATCATCACCGCCGAGATGGAATACGTCGCCATCCGCGAGAACATGAAGCTCGAAGAAGCCCGGGCCAGTGGCTTGCTCGACCAGCAGCACGCCGGCCACAGCTTCGGCGCCAGCGTGCCGAAGATCATCACCCCGGAATTCGTGCGCGAAGAAATCGCCCGTGGCCGCGCAATCATCCCGGCCAACATCAACCACACCGAACTGGAACCGATGATCATCGGCCGTAACTTCCTGGTGAAGATCAACGGCAATATCGGCAACAGCGCCCTGGGTTCGTCCATCGAAGAAGAAGTGGCGAAACTCACCTGGGGCATCCGCTGGGGCTCGGACACGGTGATGGACTTGTCCACCGGCAAACACATCCATGAAACCCGCGAGTGGATCATCCGCAACTCGCCGGTGCCGATCGGTACCGTGCCGATCTACCAGGCCCTGGAAAAAGTCGGCGGCGCCGCCGAAGACCTGACCTGGGAGCTGTTCCGCGACACCCTGATCGAACAGGCCGAGCAGGGTGTCGACTACTTCACCATCCACGCCGGCGTGCTGCTGCGCTACGTTCCGCTGACCGCCAAGCGCGTCACTGGCATTGTGTCCCGTGGCGGTTCGATCATGGCCAAGTGGTGCCTGGCGCACCATAAAGAGAACTTCACCTACACGCATTTCGACGAAATCTGCGAAATTATGAAGGCCTATGACGTCAGCTTCTCCCTGGGCGACGGCCTGCGCCCCGGTTCGATTGCCGACGCCAACGACGCCGCGCAGTTCGGCGAGTTGGAAACCCTCGGCGAACTGACCAAGACCGCCTGGAAGCACGACGTGCAAACCATGATCGAAGGCCCCGGCCACGTGCCGATGCAGTTGATCAAGGAGAACATGGACAAGCAGCTCGAATGCTGCGACGAAGCGCCGTTCTACACCCTCGGCCCGCTGACCACCGACATTGCGCCTGGCTACGACCACATCACCTCCGGCATCGGTGCGGCGATGATCGGCTGGTTCGGTTGCGCCATGCTCTGCTACGTGACGCCCAAGGAGCACCTGGGCCTGCCGAACAAGGATGACGTAAAGACCGGCATCATCACCTACAAGATCGCCGCCCACGCGGCCGACCTGGCCAAGGGGCACCCGGGCGCGCAGATCCGCGATAACGCCTTGAGCAAGGCGCGCTTCGAGTTCCGCTGGGAAGACCAGTTCAACCTCGGCCTGGACCCGGACACCGCGCGCTCCTACCACGACGAAACCCTGCCCAAGGACTCGGCCAAAGTCGCGCATTTCTGCTCGATGTGCGGGCCGAAGTTCTGCTCGATGAAAATCACCCAGGAAGTGCGTGAGTACGCGGCCAACCAGCGCATTGACGCGGTGGATGTGGACGTGGCCAAGGGTCTGGCGGAGCAGGCGGAGCGGTTCAAGCAGGAAGGCAGTCAGTTGTACAAGAAGGTCTGATCCAGAGACGGCGGTGCCTGTACCGCCGTTATCGGGGGCAAGCCCCCTCCCGCACCTGAATGTGGGAGGGGGCTTGCCCCGATTGCAATCTCCCCAAACAAAAAAGTCCCCAAGAGATACCCACCTTGAGCATTCAACCGAGTACCTATTCTCCTGACCTCGCAGTGCCTGCTGACAAAAGAGTCTTCGGCGCCCGCGACCTGTTTTCCCTGTGGTTCTCCCTCGGCATCGGCCTGATGGTCCTGCAGACCGGCGCATTGCTCGCGCCGGGCCTGGGCTTGTCGGGTGCCTTGCTGGCGATTTTCCTCGGCACTCTGGTCGGCGTGCTGTTGCTGGCCGCTGCCGGTGTGATCGGTAGCGACACCGGCTTGTCCGCCATGGCTGCGCTCAAGCTCAGCCTTGGGGCCAAGGGCGCCAGCCTGCCGGCGCTGCTCAACCTGTTGCAGTTGATCGGCTGGGGCTCGTTCGAAATCATCGTGATGCGTGATGCCGCCAGCCTGTTGGGCACGCGGGCGTTCAGCGAGGGCAGCCTGTTGGCCAGCCCGCTATTGTGGACGCTGTTTTTCGGTGGTTTGGCAACCTTGCTGGCGGTCAGCGGGCCGCTGACGTTCGTGCGCCAGATCCTGCGTAAATGGGGCATCTGGTTGCTGTTGGCGGCCTGTCTGTGGCTGACCTGGAACCTGTTCGCCAAGGCCGACCTCGGCGCACTCTGGGCTCAGGCCGGTGACGGTTCGATGCCCTTTGCGGTGGGGTTTGATATCGCCATCGCCATGCCGCTGTCCTGGCTGCCGCTGATCGCCGATTACTCGCGCTTCGGCAAACGCGCCAAAAGCGTATTCGGCGGTACCGCGCTGGGCTTTTTTATCGGTAATTTCTGGCTGATGAGCCTGGGCGTGGCCTACACCCTGGCGTTCGCGCCGAGCGGTGAAGTGAATGCGCTGCTGCTGGCATTGGCTGGGGCTGGACTGGGGATTCCGCTGCTATTGATCCTGTTGGATGAATCGGAAAACGCCTTTGCCGATATCCACTCGGCGGCGGTGTCCAGCGGGATGTTGCTGCGTTTGAAAGTCGAGCACCTGGCATTGGCCATCGGCGTGATTTGTACCCTGATCGCTTGCCTGGCGCCGCTGGCGCAGTACCAGAATTTCCTGCTGTTGATCGGTTCGGTGTTCGCGCCGCTGTTCGGTGTGGTGCTGGTGGACCATTTTGTCCTGCGCCGTCGCGGCCAGGGCGTACCGACTGCTCTGCGCTGGCCGGCGCTGTTGGCCTGGTTGGGTGGGGTTGCTACCTATCACCTGCTGGCCAACGTCTACCCGGATATCGGCGCGACCCTGCCGGCGCTCGTGCTGGCAGGGTTGCTGCAGTTCATGCTTGGGCGAGCCTTCAGCGGCGCGCGGGCACCAGTTCGGGCTTGAGGATGCCTTCCAGGCGCGAGTAGGGGATCTGCAACTCGACGTGGCCCAGGGCGTACGGCGCGATGGTCGAGGTCGGGTACTTGAGGATCACGCCGCCGTAGGTCAGCGCCACGTTCGGGGTTTTCTGGAAGGGGTAGGTCTTCACGAACTCTTGCTCCAGGCTCAGGCGGGTGCTGATCAGCCAGCTATTGTGGGCGACCTGGGCGGCTTTCCAGAATGCGTCTTCCTTGCCCGGCAGCAGCATGTCGGTCAGGGACAGGGCTTTTTGCTGCTGACGCGAATAGTTGATGAACGCGCGGCCCGGCTCGCCATGGGTGGCGCCTTGGTCCAGATAGCTGGACAGTTCGATGATCACCAAGCCGTCATGCTGCTCGCGTACCTTGGCTTGCAAATACATGCTGTTGCGCGGCGCGGCGGTTTTCAGGAACTGCTCGCGGTACGTTTCCAGGCTTGTGGGCAAAGGCTCGTTCGGGGTGGTGCGGGTCATGTCCAGCAGGCGCTGCTCGATCAAGGCGTCGAGCTTGGGCTCTTTGGCAAAGTGCACGGTGTCGATGTTCACCAGTGGGCAGTCGGCGCTGGCGCAGCCCGGCTTGCTCTGCTCGGTGGCGTCGCGAGTGGCTTCCAGCGGGGTGCGATAGCTCGGTTGGAACAGGCTTTGGCAGGCACCGAGGGTCAATGCGATGCAGGCCACGGAGGCAATCTTTAAGAGCGACATGGATGTCCTTCGTCTAACGATAAGAGCGAAATTTGTGGTGCTTCGACTGCCAGCGAGGCAGTCAGTTCGCCACTAAGCTATTTAGAGTGAGTTTGACGTCCGCCGTCTATCCCGGCAACCGGAAAGGGGCTGCACCAAGGGGCGCGAGCGCGTTAGGATGGCGCGAATCGCCCAGGCATAACGAGGAAGGGATATGACGGACACTGCAAAATCGACGCCGAGTACGATTGAAATCGTTAAGCGCGACAATGCCTACAAGGGCTTCTACCAACTCGATCGCGTGCAACTGCGCCACGAGAAATTCGATGGCGGCATGAGCCGGGTGATCAACCGCGAAGTCTTCGTCCGTCACGACGCCGTGTGTGTATTGCCCTACGATCCGCAGCGCGACGAGGTGGTCTTGATCGAGCAATTTCGCGTGGGCGCCATGGGCCGCGCGGGCAACCCGTGGCTGGTGGAGATGGTCGCCGGCTTGATCGATAAGGATGAGCAACCGGAGGAGGTTGCGCACCGTGAAGCCGAGGAGGAAGCTGGGCTGACCTTCTCCGCGTTGTGGCCGATCACCAAGTATTTCCCGTCGCCCGGCGGCAGCACCGAGTTCGTCCACTTGTACCTGGGCCGTTGCGACAGCACGGGCGCAGGTGGCGTTCACGGCCTGGAAGAAGAGGCAGAAGACATCCGCGTCACCCGCTGGGCATTCGACGATGCTCTGCAAGCGGTGCGCGACGGCAGAATTTCCAACGCAGCCAGCATTATCGCCCTGCAATGGCTAGCGCTTAACCGCGCGGAAGTGAGGGGGTTATGGCAGTAAAGGCACGGGAACGTTATCGAGTCGACCTGATCGGGCTGCAAGCGGCCTGCGAGGCCAACTATGCGCGGCTGATGCGCTTGCTCCCCGACATGCGCCACGCCCCCGAGGCGCGGCGCATCGGCGTGACCCATGGCGACCAGATGCTCGGCGTACTGGCCCTGGAAGTTATCGTCAATTGCCCGTACACCACCACCCTGCGCGTGCGCCAGGAACACAGCCTGCCATGGTTGCCGGTACCGCAACTGGAAGTGCAGGTGTACCACGACGCACGCATGGCCGAAGTAATCAGCGCCGAACATGCGCGACGCTTTCGCAGCATCTATCCTTACCCGAATGTGTTCATGCATCAGCCCGATGAAAAAGCCCAGCTCAATGTGTTCCTCGGTGAATGGCTGAGCCATTGCCTGGCACTTGGGCACGAGTTCGAAGTCGTGCGGTAGATGTGAACTGCGTCTGCTTCCTTAGGTTTCCTCTTTGTGTCCTGCCCAGCATAATCGCGCCAACCGTCCATTTCTGTGATTGCCTTGGGAGAACGCCTTGCCGAGCGTATCCACCGTGAGCCCCGACGCTTCGGCGTTGCTGGTGCAACTGTCCGACAGCCACCTGTTTGCCGAGGGCGACGCCACGTTGCTGGGCATGAATACCCGCGAGAGCCTGCAGCGGGTAATCGAATTGGTGCGCGAGCAACAGCCGTCTATCGACCTGATGCTGGCCACGGGGGATCTGTCCCAGGACGGTACGCTTGAGTCGTATCAGCAGTTTCGCGCCTTGACCGCGGCCATCGACGCTCCCGCGCGCTGGATCCCCGGTAATCACGACGAACCGCTCATCATGGCCCAAGCCGCCGAGCACAGTGATTTGCTGGAACCGGTGGTCGATATCGGCCACTGGCGCGTTACCCTGCTGGACTCCGCCGTACCTGGCTCCGTGCCGGGTTATCTGGAGGACCAGCAGCTGCAATTGCTCGCTCAATCCTTGAGCGAGGCGCCGGATCGTCATCACCTGGTGTGCTTCCACCACCATCCGGTGTCGTTCGGCTGCGCATGGATGGAGCCCATCGGCTTGCGCAACCCCGAGGCCCTGTTTGCCGTGCTGGACCGCTTTCCCCAGGTAAAGGCCGTGCTCTGGGGCCACGTGCACCAGGAGATCGACCGCGAGCGCAATGGCGTGCGCCTGCTGGCGTCGCCGTCCACCTGCATCCAGTTCGCGCCGGGCAGCGAGGATTTCAAGGTCAGCGAGCAGGCACCGGGCTATCGCTGGTTGCGTATGCATGCCGATGGGCGGTTGGAGACCGGGGTGGAGCGGCTTAAAGATTTCGCCTTTACCATCGATTACGGCAGCAACGGCTATTAAAGACCGTAAACACTCCTCATAACGGTGGGAGATAGCTTGCCCCCAGTTGGATCATCGGCTGCTCACGCCACCCCGATCCCTGTAAACTGCGCCTTTTTCGCGTAAGCATGGAGAGCCCGGCATGTCGGCTTCGATCCTGTATATCCACGGCTTCAACAGCGCGCCGGCGTCCAACAAGGCCAGCCAGTTGATGGGTGTGATGGACGCTCTGGGCCTGGCCGATCAGTTGCGCGTGCCGGCCCTGCATCACCATCCACGTCAGGCAATTCCTCAATTGGAACAAGCCATTGCCCAGTTGGGGCGGCCGCTGCTGGTCGGCAGCTCCCTCGGCGGCTACTATGCAACCCATCTTGCCGAGCGCCATGGCCTCAAGGCGCTGCTGGTCAACCCGGCGGTCAGCCCCCATCGGATGTTCGACGGTTACCTGGGCATCCAGAAGAACCTCTACACCGATGAAACCTGGGAACTGACCCAGGACCATGTGACGGCGCTGGCCGAGCTGGAAGTGCCGGCTCCCCAGGATGCTGCGCGTTATCAAGTGTGGTTGCAGACCGGCGATGAAACACTGGATTATCGCCTCGCCCAGCAGTATTACCGGGCCTGTGCCTTACGCATCCAGGCCGGTGGCGATCATGGTTACCAAGGGTTTGCCCGGCAACTGCCGGCGCTGCTCAGTTTTGCCGGCATTGGCGCAGATCAGTATCAATCCTTCGATTTCTCGGCACTGTAATTGCCTTGCAAACCGCAGGTTACTTTTTAATCGAACGACTCACGATGAGACCCCATGGCCACTCCCAGCGCTAGCTCTTATAACGCCGACGCCATCGAAGTCCTCTCGGGCCTCGACCCGGTGCGCAAACGCCCCGGCATGTACACCGACACCAGTCGGCCGAACCACCTTGCCCAGGAAGTCATCGACAACAGCGTCGACGAAGCCTTGGCCGGGCACGCCAAGTCGGTGCACGTCATTCTTCATGCAGACCATTCCCTGGAAGTGTCCGACGATGGTCGCGGCATGCCCGTGGACATCCACCCAGAAGAAGGCGTGCCGGGCGTCGAGCTGATCCTTACCAAGCTGCACGCCGGCGGCAAGTTCTCCAACAAGAACTATCAGTTTTCCGGCGGCTTGCACGGCGTGGGGATTTCCGTGGTCAACGCCTTGTCCACCCTGGTGCGGGTCAAGGTCAAGCGCGATGGCAACGAGTACCAGATGACCTTCGCCGATGGCTACAAAGCCACCGACCTGGAAGTGATCGGCACCGTCGGCAAGCGCAACACCGGCACCAGCGTGTACTTCGCGCCGGACCCGAAATACTTCGATTCGCCGAAATTCTCCATCAGCCGCCTCAAGCACGTGCTCAAGGCCAAGGCCGTGTTGTGCCCGGGGCTGCTGGTCACCTTTGAAGACAAAGGCACCGGCGAGAAGGTCGAGTGGCATTACGAAGACGGCCTGCGTTCCTATTTGGAAGACTCGGTCAGCGACTTCGAACGCCTGCCCAACGAGCCGTTCTGCGGCAGCCTGGCGGGTAACAAGGAAGCCGTCGACTGGGCTCTGCTGTGGTTGCCCGAAGGCGGCGACAGCGTGCAGGAAAGTTACGTCAACCTGATCCCGACCGCCCAGGGCGGTACTCACGTCAACGGTCTGCGTCAGGGCTTGCTGGATGCCATGCGCGAATTCTGCGAATACCGCAGCCTGCTGCCGCGCGGCGTGAAGCTGGCGCCGGAAGACGTGTGGGAGCGCATCGCGTTCGTGCTCTCGATGAAGATGCAGGAGCCGCAGTTCTCCGGGCAAACCAAGGAACGCCTGTCGTCCCGTGAAGCGGCGGCGTTTGTCTCCGGGGTAGTCAAGGATGCCTTCAGCCTGTGGCTCAACGAGCATCCGGAACTGGGCCTGGCCCTGGCCGAGCTGGCGATCAACAACGCCGGGCGTCGCCTCAAGGCCAGCAAGAAAGTCGAGCGCAAGCGCATCACCCAAGGCCCAGCGCTGCCGGGCAAACTGGCCGATTGCGCCGGGCAGGATCCGATGCGCTCGGAACTGTTCCTGGTCGAAGGTGATTCCGCCGGCGGCTCCGCCAAACAAGCGCGGGACAAGGAATACCAGGCGATCCTGCCGTTGCGCGGCAAGATCCTTAACACCTGGGAAGTCGATGGCAGCGAAGTCCTGGCCAGCCAAGAAGTGCACAACATTGCCGTGGCGATCGGTGTCGACCCCGGCGCGGCCGACATGAGCCAGTTGCGCTATGGCAAGATCTGCATTCTCGCCGACGCCGACTCCGACGGCCTGCACATCGCCACCTTGCTCTGCGCGCTGTTCGTGCAGCACTTCCGTCCGCTGGTGGATGCCGGCCACGTCTACGTCGCCATGCCGCCGTTGTACCGGATCGACCTGGGTAAGGAGATCTTCTACGCCCTGGACGAAGCCGAGCGCGATGGCATCCTCGATCGTCTGGTAGCCGAAAAGAAACGCGGCAAGCCCCAGGTCACCCGATTCAAGGGCCTGGGCGAGATGAACCCGCCGCAACTGCGTGAAACCACCATGGACCCGAACACCCGGCGCCTGGTGCAGTTGACCCTGGACGATTTCGCCGCCACCAGTGAAATGATGGACATGCTGCTGGCGAAGAAGCGCGCCGGGGACCGCAAATCCTGGCTGGAATCCAAGGGCAACCTGGCCGAGGTTCTGGGCTGATGCGCACAGGCTTCGCCCTGGCGATCCTGATGTTGAGCGGGCTGGCAGCGACCACCGTCGCCGCCGCGCCCGTGGTGGAACTCAAACTCGTGTCCGAACACCCGGTGGACGGCATGCGCGGCGGCAACCTGTCGGGGCTGGCGCAGTGCGGTAACGAACTGTGGACGGTGTCCGATCGTGATGACGATCAGATCTATCGCCTGGATACCAGTGCGCCCACCTGGCAGGCCGAAGCGGTAAAGATCGAGGTGCCGCCGGTGCCGGACTCCGGCTTGCCCTGGGGGCTGCGCTCGCGTACCAAGGCTGCTTCGTTCATTCGCGGCGGTGACCTGGATTTTGAAGGCATCAGCTGTGATGGCATGGGTAATCAGTACATTGTCAGCGAAGCCCATGCCGCGGTGCTGAAGGTGCCGGTGAGCGGCGCGCCGGAATGGCTGAAAATCGCCCCCGGCATGGTGCGAGAGGCCCGCGCCAGCGGCATGTTGCTGCACTTCAATGCGTTGTTTGAAGGATTGGTGATCAACCCGGAAGGCAACCAGCTCTGGCTGGCGGCCGAGCGCGAGCGGCGCGGGCTGATCTCCATCAAGCGTGCGCAAAGCCTCTGGGATTGCGATGGCCCGTGCGTACTGCTGAGCGAGGCCGGCCAGGAAGTGCAGCCGGCCAAGTTCACCGATGCCAAGGCGGTGTCCAAGGATTTTGCCGACCTGGCGCTGTACAACGGCAAATTGTTTACCCTGGAGCGTAATGCGTTCCAGATTTGCCGGCGCGATGCGGTCACGGCCAAGGTCGAGCTGTGCTGGTCGTTCGCCGACGAAACCCTGACCCCCGAACGCCGCTACGCCCAACCCTATGGCCTGGCCGAGGCGCTGGTCATTGACGAAAGCGGGGCCTGGCTGGGTATCGACAACAATTTTGGCCCCCGGGCCGATGGTGAAAAACGCCCCATGGTCTATCGTTTCGCCGCCCCGGCCGGCGGCTGGAGCGCCCAGCCATGAATCGGCCCCTTTTTGAATCGAATCAGCGCAGCGGCAGTTCCGCTGCGCCTTACCCACTATTGATGAGGCCCGCATGAGTGACATCCTCGCAGACAGCTTAGATGGCGTAGAACGCCGGTCGCTGGCTGACTTCACCGAAAATGCCTACCTCAACTACTCCATGTACGTGATCATGGACCGTGCCTTGCCGCATATCGGCGACGGCCTGAAGCCTGTGCAACGGCGCATCATCTACGCCATGAGTGAGTTGGGCCTGGATGCCGACTCCAAGCACAAGAAGTCGGCGCGTACCGTCGGTGACGTGCTCGGTAAATTCCACCCCCACGGCGACTCGGCTTGCTACGAAGCCATGGTGCTGATGGCGCAGCCGTTCAGCTATCGCTACACACTGGTAGACGGCCAGGGTAACTGGGGTGCGCCGGACGATCCCAAGTCCTTTGCCGCCATGCGTTACACCGAAGCCCGTCTGTCGCGTTACTCCGAGGTGCTGCTCAGCGAGCTGGGCCAGGGCACGGCGGATTGGGGGCCGAACTTCGACGGCACCCTCGACGAACCCCTGGTGTTGCCGGCACGTTTGCCGAATATCCTGCTCAATGGCACCACCGGTATCGCGGTGGGCATGGCCACTGACGTGCCTCCGCACAACCTGCGCGAAGTAGCCACCGCCTGCGTGCGTCTACTGGATGAGCCGAAGGCCACCGTGGAGCAGCTCTGCGAGCATATCCAGGGTCCGGACTACCCGACCGAAGCGGAAATCATCACGCCGCGCGCCGATTTGCTGAAGATGTACGAAACCGGCAAGGGCTCGGTGCGTATGCGCGCCGTGTACCACATTGAGGACGGCGACATTATCGTCACCGCGCTGCCGCACCAGGTGTCCGGTGCCAAGGTGCTGGAGCAGATCGCCGCGCTGATGCAGGCCAAACCGTCGAAACTGCCGCAGGTCGCCGACTTGCGTGACGAGTCCGACCATGAAAACCCGTGCCGCATCGTGATTATCCCGACCAATAGCCGGGTCGATCATGAAGTGCTGATGCAACACTTGTTTGCCAGCACCGATCTGGAGTCCAGCTACCGGGTCAACGTCAACATCATTGGTCTGGACGGCAAGCCGCAGTTGAAGAACCTGCGCAACCTGCTGGTGGAGTGGCTGGAGTTCCGGATACAAACCGTTCGGCGCCGCCTGCAGTTCCGTCTGGACAAGGTCGAGCGCCGTCTGCATCTGTTGGACGGTTTGTTGATCGCTTACCTCAACCTGGATGAAGTGATTCATATCATCCGCACCGCCGAGCATCCGAAGGCCGAGCTGATCGCCCGTTTCGAGCTGAGCGAGATTCAGGCGGACTACATCCTCGACACCCGCCTGCGTCAGTTGGCGCGTCTGGAAGAGATGAAGTTGCGTGATGAACAGGATGCCTTGCTCAAGGAACAAGCCAAACTGCAAGCCCTGCTGGGTAGCGAAGCCAAGCTGAAAAAGCTGGTGCGTAGCGAACTGATCAAAGACGCCGAAACTTACGGCGATGACCGCCGCTCGCCTATCGTCGAGCGCGCCGAAGCGAAAGCTCTGACAGAAACCGAGCTACTGCCCAACGAGAAAATTACCGTCGTTCTGTCGGAAAAGGGTTGGGTTCGCTCCGCCAAAGGGCATGATATTGACGCCACTGGCCTGTCGTACAAGGCCGGTGACGGGTTCAAGACTGCAGCCGCTGGGCGTTCCAACCAGTTTGCGGTGTTTATCGACTCCACCGGGCGCAGTTACTCGGTGCCGGCCCATACTTTGCCGTCGGCACGGGGGCAGGGCGAGCCGCTGACCGGGCGTCTGACACCGCCACCGGGGGCAAATTTCGAGTGTGTGCTGCTACCGGACGATGACGCGCTGTACGTGATTGCGTCCGATGCGGGATATGGCTTCGTGGTCAAGGGGGAAGACCTGCAAGCCAAGAACAAGGCGGGCAAGGCGCTGTTGAGTCTGCCCAACAACGCCAAAGTGATCCTGCCGCGGCCGGTGCAGGACCGTGAGAACAACTGGCTGGCGTCGGTCACTACCGAAGGGCGTCTGCTGGTGTTCAAGATCAGCGACCTGCCGCAATTGGGCAAAGGTAAAGGCAACAAGATTATTGGAATCCCCGGGGAGCGGGTGGCCAGTCGCGAAGAGTACGTGACCGACATCGCCGTGATTCCGGAGGGCGCCACTCTGGTGCTCCAGGCGGGTAAGCGCACTTTGTCGCTGCGCCCTGACGACCTTGAGCACTATAAGGGCGAGCGTGGCCGCCGGGGTAATAAATTGCCTCGTGGCTTCCAGCGGGTGGATGCTTTGTTGGTTGAAACGCCCGTTTAAGGCGTTTTAGAGCCCTCGATCTACGATTTAACCCGTAGATCGACGCTTTGGCGCTGGAGTCATGGCGCATATTCACGGATGATATGGCCTCTTCAGCGCCGGCGTGGCCGAGCGTGTACAGGTTATTTTTTAGTATTACATTGTGGTTCGCCTTGTGGCAGCCACCTGGATGGGATGATGACTGCTCCACGCCTTCCTTTTATTTTTATGCTCGCTGGCCTTTTGGGGCTGGCGGGTTGCAGCACACATCAACCGGTGTCGCTGTACCAGCTGGACAGCGGAAGTCCGGCTCAGCCAGCTCAAACCGCCGGCATGGCAGTATTGCTGGGGCCGGTAATCGTCGCCGACTATCTGCAACGCGAGACCCTGCTGCAACGTCAGAACGACGGCAGCCTGCAAGGTTCCACCGATGGCCGTTGGGCGGGCAGTTTATCGTCCGACATCAACCAGCTGATGCTGCGCCAGGTGGCCGGTCAGTTGGACAGCCAACGTGTGGTCCTCGCCCCCGCGCCTGCCGGCTTTACGCCGGACGTGCAGGTGCTGCTGACCATCACTCGGTTGGACTCGGGCACTTCGCAACCGGCAATTCTCGATGCGCAGTGGCGCTTGATCGATCGCCGTGGTCAGGTGCGTGACAACCGTATCGTGCACTTGCAGGAACAGCACACCGGCAGCACCGCGTCCCAGGTCCAGGCCCAGGGCGTGCTCTTGCAGCACTTGGCGCAGCAACTGTCTGTGGCGCTCAAGCCATTGGCCAACCAGCCCCCGATTGCCGCCGAGGCCCCGCGCAAACAAGCGCCGGCCCAGGCCAAGCCGGTTGCTCCGGAAAAGCCCAAGATGCCGATGGCCACGCCGATTCGTACCGATATGGAAGTGTTCAGGTTTTGATCTGAATGCCACACAAACAAAAGGCCCGCTGATTCAGCGGGCCTTTTGTTTGTGTGCGATTTACTTGAAGTATTTAGGGATCCAAATGTGGGAGGGGGCTTGCCTCCGATAGCAGTGGGTCAGTCAGACCAGCTGTCACTGACACATCGCCATCGGGGGCAAGCCCCCTCCCACATTGAACTTGCGGTTTGCTTTAAGGCTTTGTGCGGGTCTCATGCATCCGCGCTAACTGACGCTCCAGCATCGACGGATACGGTTCCATCAAACGTTCCACACAGCTTGCGCCTTCGGGGCTGGCAATCGGGCGGATACGGGCGCGCTGGCGAATCAGCGGGTCTTCGCTGATCTTGCGCTCCACCAGCAGCAGGTTACGGCTGTGTTGGGACAAGGCCAGCGCGTCCTGGGCGATTTCGGTGAGCAGCAGGTCGATCTGGCTCATGCCGAACAGATCGTCGCCCACTGTCAGGCCCAGTTGCAGTTGCAGGGTGATGCCACTGTCCGCCACTTCGATCTGCAGGGCATGGCCCAAGGCGCGCAGCAGCTCGCCGCAGCAGATGGCGTTGGTCAGGTAGTCTTCACCGCTGTCTTCGCTGTGGAACAGCATCAAGGTGCTGCCATCGTTGAGGGTGTGCAGTTCGCTCTGGTATAGCGAGGCGGCCTGGTCGAGGCAGTCGCGGTAGCGCTCCAGCAATTCCGTCAGGCGTGCGCGGGGCAAGCGACGCAGTTGGTCCTGGGCGCCGAGTTGTACGGCCAGTACCGCGCTGTGCTGGGGCTCGGCGTTCTTTACTGGTACGGCTTTGGGTGCAACTGCCGGGCTGCTGGCCGCGGTATCGCGCAGATCAGCGAACGGGTCTTCGTCGTCCAACTCATCCTCTTCGGCGATAAGTGCCCTGCGTGTCGCCGGCTTGAGACCTGCCACCGGCGGCTTTTCGTCGAAGCCCGGATCGCGCAGGTCGCGTACTTCGAATTCGGGTTCGTCGTCGTAATCGGTGTCGTCGAATTCGGGTTCCGGTTCAACTTCGCGAACCACCGGCTCCGGGGCGAAGCTGGCGTGGAGTTGGCGGGCAAGGTCGCCGATTTCATCCTGGCGGTCGGTGGCCGGGGTGTGTTCGTCGATATCCCGCAGCCAGATGCGCAGTTGCATCAGCGGTGTCGAGATATGACGACCCAGGCGCAGGCTCAAGGCCAGGGCCAGGGCCAGCAGAATCGCGCTCAGGATGCCCATGCTTTGCAGGCTGATGGTCATCGGCTGTTGGAATTGCTGCATATCCAGGCTGATGCGCAACTGGCCGGCTTTCACATCTTGAAAGGTGATATTGCTTTGATACAGGCCTTCGGCCTCACCCAACAAGCCGTTCTTCGGGCGCTGGCCGGCTTCGGCCATGATCCGGTTGTCGACGCTGTAGATGGCGGCGTGGGCCACCAGCGGATTCTTGGTGAGGTTATTGAGCAGCACGTTGAGACTGAGGATGTCGTTGGACACCAGCAGCTCGGTCGCCGAGGTGGCGGTCTGGGTGGTCAAGCTTTCGCCCAGGGCGTCGGCTTGCTCGTGCATGGCCTGTTTGAACTGCAAACCCATTACGCAGGCGTAGATCACCAGGGCCAGGGCGACCAGGATCACGTTATGGCTGGCGATGCGTAATGCGATCGGTACACGGCGGTGGCGCAGTGCCCGGAAGATCAGCAGGAAGAAGTTGTCGGTTTTTACTGGCGTGGGCCGGTTCACTTGAGCTCGGCTCTTGGTCCGTGAAGTTGACGCGCAGTATAGCGACAGGCCCATGACCGGCAAAGCGCTGGCTGTGCCCGATGGTCACTGAAAGTGGGTAGAATGCGGTTTTTTTCCAGCCTGGGGGTGCGCCTTGCGCGAAATTGTCCTGATTAACATCACTGGGGAAGACCGCCCGGGTCTTACCGCTGCCATTACCGGTGTGCTGGCCCAGGGTGGTGTGAACATTCTCGACATCGGCCAGGCCGTGATCCACGACACCCTGTCGTTCGGCATCCTGGTGGAAATTCCCAGCAACGAGCAGTCATCGTCCGTGCTCAAGGACATCCTGTTTACCGCGTACAAGCTGGATCAACAGGTACGTTTCACTCCGGTATCCGAAGCGGACTACCAGCATTGGGTGGCCGGCCAGGGCAAGAAACGCCATATCGTCACGTTGTTGACCCGCAAGGTCACCGCTGAACAACTGCAGCGCGTCAGCTCCATCACCGCCCAATACGGCTTGAATATCGACCATATCGACCGTCTGTCGGGGCGCATGCCATTGGACACGCCGGCCGACCAGGGCAAAGGCTGCATCGAGTTTTCCGTGCGTGGCGAGCCGGCAGACCCGCAGGCCCTGCGCGCGGAATTCCTCAGCGTCGCTCAGGAGTTGAATGTCGATATCGCCTTCCAGGAGGATTCGCTGTTCCGCCGCAACCGCCGCCTGGCGGTGTTCGATATGGACTCCACTTTGATCGAAGCCGAAGTCATCGACGAACTGGCCAAGGCTGCCGGTGTGGGCGATCAAGTCAGCGCCATCACTGAGCGTGCCATGGCCGGCGAGCTGGACTTCCGCGCCAGCTTCAAGGAGCGCTTGGCACTGCTCAAAGGCCTGGATGTGAGCGTGCTGGATTCCATTGGCGCTTCCCTGCGCCTGACCGAAGGCGCCGAAACCCTGTTCGCCGAACTCAAGCGCCTGGGTTACAAAACCGCGATCTTGTCCGGCGGCTTTACCTACTTCGCCAAGCAATTACAGGCCAAACTGGGCATCGATTACGTATTCGCCAACGAGTTGGAAGTGGTCGACGGCAAAGTGACCGGCGTGGCGGTCGAGCCGATTGTCGACGCGCAACGCAAGGCCGACCTGCTCAAGGAGCTGGCGCACAAGGAAGGGTTGCGTCTGGAGCAGACCATCGCGGTAGGCGACGGTGCCAACGATTTGCCGATGCTGGCGATTGCCGGGTTGGGCGTGGCGTTCCGGGCCAAGCCGCTGGTCAAACAGTCGGCCAAGCAGGCCATTTCGACCCTGGGGTTGGACGGTGTGCTGTATCTGCTGGGCTTTCGCGACCGCGACGGTCAGCTCTGACGGTCAGAAATGTAGGAGGGGGCTTGCCCCCGATAGCGGTAGATCAGTCACTTTGATGTTGACTGATACTCAGCTATCGGGGGCGAGCCCCCTCTCACGTTGGATCTCTGCAAATATTGGATCAGGCTTTCGGCAGGCCGATCCCTTGACCCATCTGCACCGGCGAACCGGCCAGCAGCGCTTCTGACCACTGCACTTGATCCGGCCCGAACAGCACGATCGCGGTGGAACCCAACTTGAAACGTCCCAGCTCCGCACCTTTTTCCAGGTGGATCGGCGCGCGGGCGGCTTCGTCATAGCGGAAGGTTTTCAGCTCGCGCTTGGGGGGCGTAACCAGGCCGGCCCACACGGTTTCAATCGACGCCACGATCATTGCGCCCACCAGCACCACAGCCATCGGGCCGCGTTCGGTGTCGAACAGGCAGACCACTCGCTCGTTACGCGCAAACAGCTCCGGCACGTTTTCGGCGGTGGTCTGGTTGACCGAGAAAATCCGCCCCGGCACATAGACCATCTCGCGCAGCGTGCCGGCCAGCGGCATGTGCACGCGGTGATAGTCCTTCGGCGACAGGTAAATAGTGGCGAAATCGCCGCCCATGAAAGGCGTCGCCATGGCAGCATCGCCGCCCAGCAATTCCAATACGCTGAAGCTATGGCCTTTGGCCTGGAACACACGGCCATGCTCGATCGGGCCCAGTTGGCTGACTGCGCCGTCGGCGGGGCTCAGCACGGCGCCGGGAGTGGGGTCGAGTGGGCGCGCGCCGTCTTTCAAGGCGCGGGTGAAAAACGCATTGAAGTGCTCATAAGCGGTCACGTCCTCCACCAGTGCCTGGGACATATCCACTTGATAGCGCTTGGCGAACCATGTGGTGAAGGCATTTTTGAACCAGCGCACGCGGCACTCGGCCACGCAACCGGCCAGACGCGACAGCAAATGGTGCGGCAGCAAGTACTGGCTGAGGATAAACAACTGCTTTTTCATAACTGTCCTTAAACCTTAAGTCTTTTCAACGGGCGTGTCGGGGTGATTGCCCCATTCGCCCCAGGAACCGGCATAACCTTTGACTCGCGGATAACCGAGCGCCTTGGCCACCAGGTAGGTGAAGCCAGAGCGATGGTGAGTCTGGCAATGGGTGATGATTTCTTTGTCGGGCGTCAGGCCCAGTTTTTCAAGAATCTGTGGCATGTCGCGGCGGATGCGCAGGTTGCGCGCCTTATCCATGCCTTCAGTCCATTCGAAGTTGACCGCACCGGGGATATGCCCGCCCTTGGCCGCGAGCACCTTCTCGCCGGAATACTCCAGCGGGCCGCGCGCGTCCCAGATGCCCAGGTCGGCAGCGCCAAGACGGCTTTGCAGGTATTCGCGGGTGGCGGTGGGGCCATCGTGCAACGTGACGCTGACCGGGCCGCCGGCCGACGGGGGGGCGTCGGTGGAGACGGGCTGGCCGTCTGCCAACCATGCCAGCAGGCCGCCGTCGAGATAGTGGTATTTCTGATGGCCGATCACGTCGAGCAACCAGATAAAACGCCCGGCCCAGCCGCCGCCTTCGTCGTCGTAGACCACGTAGGTCGCATCCGGCGTGTGGCCGAGTTCGCCAAACAGCTTTTCCAGGTCCGCCTTGCTCGGCAGCAGGCCCGGAGCCGGCGGTTGGCCCAGTTGGGTGCGTTTGGGGTCAACGAAGTGCGCGCCGGGGATATGCCCTTCGGCGTAGCGGGCGGCGCTGGTGAGGTCCACCACGATCAGGTGTTCGGCACCCAGGCGACTTTGCAGGTCGGCGGATTCGATCACCAGCGGCAAGCCAGAGAAGTCAGGCATGTGAGGTCTCCTGGGCATAAAAGTTGGCGATAAAGGATGGCGATTGTAGCGCAAGCATCAGGCGCCGCGGTTGGTAAAGCAGTGCAAGGCCTTTTCGATGCATTGAGCGGTTTTGCCGAACGCCTGTACGGTGGTTTCCGAGAACGGACCGCCGCCCTGGTCGGCCACCATCAGCATCACGACTTTGCCGTTGCAGCTCAGGGAGCGCAGCAGCAAGTGTTCGCCATTGAACAGGCGGCGCAGGATCGGCGGCAGCAGCGCGGAGAACTGCGCGTGGTTGTCCGGTGTGAAGCGCACCTGGGCGGATTTCTCCAGCAGACGCTGGAGCATTGTGCTGTGGACCACATCCAGGCTCAGGTTGGCGGCATCCTTGGGTAGGCCGTCAACCTGATGCACGCGCAGGGTGCTTTGGGCGCGGTCGGTCATCAACAGCATCACCCGTTGCATGCCGCTGGCGACCAGCGCCTCTTTGGCGCAGGTGGTCAGGTGCATGGCGTTGGCAAAGCGGCTCGGCTCCATCAGCAGTTCGGTGCAGCGGCTGCGCCACACGGCCAGCGCCTCGGCGGTGGGCGGCGGGGCGGGCAGTAAACCACGGTGGATCTTCTGCACATGCCACGGCCAGATCAACGACAGCGCCGGGTGCCAGAGATCGGGCATCAGCGTGGTGCGGGCGCTGGTCACTGCCTGTTGATGGACTTGCTGTTGTACTTCGGCCAAGGGTTGTTGCAGGTACAGAGCGGTGAGGAATTGCCAGCGCTGCGTGTGCGGGCAGGTCCAGGATTCTTGGGCGGACATCGCTAGGCCATTGGCCAGCAGTACGGTGTTGGCCGGCTGGTTCAGCCAGCGGCGCAGATGGGGGGCGGCGTCCAGCAATTGCTGTTGGTGCAGTGGGTCTTCGTCACGGGCGATACGCAGCGCCTTGACCAACATGCGTTGCTCATTCAGCAGCAGGGTATAACCCTGGGATACCCACATTGGCAGGTGCCAGGCTTCGGTCAGGCCGATGCACAAGTCCAGCAGGCGTACGCCGAATAACTGCTGTTCAACCACGCGCGCCGACTCACCCTTGTGGATAACCCGCAGCTCCCATTCTTCCAACAGCTTGGGATAAGCCACCGCCATCGGCCACAGCGGCGACAAAAACAGCAGGCTGCCCCAATGAATGTCTTGCCACAGTCGCGCCAATCGGCTGCCGAACAGACCGTTGGCTTGCTGCGAGGCGTGCTGACTGACCAACAATAGCTGGCGCAACGCCACGGGAATGTCTTGGGCGGGTACCGACGGCAAACGTGCCAGCAGTTCCTCGGCGCGCTTGAGGCCCAGGCGGTTGAGTGCCACTTCGAGGTTTTCCGCCGGTTCGGCTAGGCTGCCATGGGTATGGCTGTTGGCCTCGCGCATCACGCTGAGCACCAGCGCCGGGCTGTTTTGCATCAGCTCGGCAATATCTCGCAACGAACTGCGGTTGTCGCGGATGGCTTTGCACACACGGTCGTGGCTGGTCTGTGGAACGGGCAGGCGCACCTCGTCCAGACGCTTGATCCAGTCGGGGAGGGAAGCAGGTTTTGCAGTTGGGTCGATTTTTTGTTTGGCCATGGTAGGGGCGCGATCATCACTTGCGGTCAACACGCCCAGAGCGGGCCGAACTGGCTTTTCGCCTTAACGGGCTATAGTCTGGCGCAGTTTTGCCGATAAGTAGAACAAGAGTTTTTCAGTTCCCCCAAATATGTCCATGAACCTGACGGCGCAAGTACTCATCTCCTATGGCTAAAATTATCGGCATCATCGTCGTCCTCGCGAGCGTGCTCGGCGGTTACGTCCTTTCCCACGGTAAGATCGCCGCGCTGATCCAACCTTTCGAAGTGATGATCATCGGCGGGGCGGCATTTGGTGCATTCCTGCAAGCCAACCCTGGGTACATGACCATGCACGTGGTCAAGAAGTCCCTGAGCATGTTCGGCTCGCGCTTCTCCCACACGTTCTATCTGGAAGTGCTGGGCCTGGTCTACGAGATCCTCAACAAGAGCCGCCGCGAGGGCATGATGGCCATTGAGGCCGACATCGAAGACGCCGCCGCCAGCCCGATTTTCGCCAAGTACCCGGCCGTGCTCAAAGACGAGCGCATGACCGCCTATATCTGTGATTACCTGCGCATCATGTCCTCCGGCAACATGGCCCCCCATGAGCTGGAAGGGTTGTTCGATATGGAACTGTTCAGCCTCAAAGAAGAACTGGAGCACCCGTCTCACGCGGTGACCGGCATCGCCGACGGCATGCCCGGCTTCGGTATCGTGGCGGCGGTACTCGGTATCGTGGTGACCATGGCCTCGCTGGGCGAGGGTGATCAGGCGGCCATCGGTATGCACGTAGGTGCGGCCTTGGTGGGTACCTTCTTCGGTATTCTCGCGGCTTACGGTTTCTTCGGTCCGCTGGCGACTTCCCTGGCCCACGACGCCAAGGAAGAGATCAACCTGTACGAATCGATC
This sequence comes from Pseudomonas sp. ARP3, assembly GCF_001029595.1. Classification (NCBI taxonomy): domain Bacteria; kingdom Pseudomonadati; phylum Pseudomonadota; class Gammaproteobacteria; order Pseudomonadales; family Pseudomonadaceae; genus Pseudomonas; species Pseudomonas sp. ARP3. The sequence continues at coordinate 157,495 of NZ_LEKF01000002.1, read as the reverse complement.
AAGGCCAGCCTGGTGGCGTCCGCTTCCGGCATGCCGCCTTCGCTGGCGGTGGAGTTCGGTCGCAAGGTGCTGTACCCCAAGCATCGCCCAAGCTTCGCCGAGCTGGAACAAGCGGTTCGCGGTCGCTAAGCCATGGAAAACAACCAGCCGATAATCATCAAGCGCGTCAAGCGCTTCGCTGCGGGGCACCATGGTGGTGCCTGGAAAATCGCCTTCGCCGACTTTGCGACGGCGATGATGGCGTTCTTTCTGGTGCTGTGGCTGATGTCTACCGCCACGCCTGAGCAGAAGATCGCCATCGCCGGCTACTTCAAAGACCCCATCGGTTTCTCGGAAAGCGGCACGCCCTTTGTGATCGACCTGGGCGGCTCGCCTCAACTGGCGCCTGAACGCACCATCAACCCGGAAGTGAAGACCGAGGCGCCTCAGGAGAAAATCCCGATTGAGCGCGATACGGTCGAGTCCATGGCCGAACAGGTCGAGCAGGAGCGTCTTGAGCTACTGCTGCAGGAGTTGCAGAACAAGGTTGAGGAAAACCCACAACTGCTGAAGTTCAAGGACCAGATTTCTTTCGAGATCACCCCCGAGGGTTTGCGCATCCAGATCACCGACGCCGCCAACCGGCCGATGTTCGATTCCGGCAGTGCGCGTTTGAAGCCGTACTTCGAGGACATCCTGCTGGCCATGGCCGACACCATCAAAGCGGTGCCGAACAAGATCAGCATCAGCGGCCATACCGACGCCAAGCCTTATGCGGGCCAGGGCGACTTCGGCAACTGGGAGCTTTCTGCCAACCGCGCCAACGCGGCCCGTCGTGCCCTGGTGGCCGGCAGCTACCCAGACGCGCAAGTGGCGCGAGTGGTGGGTTTTGCCTCTTCGCAACTGTTTGATGCGAAGGACCCGTTCAACCCGATCAACCGGCGCATTGACATCGTTGTGCTGACCAAAAAGGCTCAGCGTGCGATCGAAGGCGATCAACCCCCGCCGGTGCCGGCTCCAGGCGCTGGCGCGCCAGGTGACGTACCGGCTGACCCGAACGCTATCCCGCCAGGGCAGGAGCCGTTGCCGGCCCATGAACTGCGGCAGAAATTGAATCTGTTCGATGACGGTGGGGTGAAAGACCCGACGGTGCCCAAAGCGGGCTCTTAAGCTGTATATGCAAAGGCCGCGATCATCGCGGCCTTTTCACATCTTCCTCGCAGGGCAAGGAACCGGTCAGTAACTGCTCTCAGGCAAGCTCGCAATGATCGACCGATAGCTGTTCATCCGCTGCTGTTGCACGCGGCCATCTTCCAGGGCCTTGAGCAGGGCACAGCCCGGTTCGCGGTCGTGCTTGCAGTCACGGAAGCGGCAGGTGCCGATCAGGTCGTTGAATTCGATAAAGCCGGCTTCCACATCGCTGCGGCTGACGTGGCCGAGGCCGAATTCGCGGATACCTGGGGAGTCGATCAGCTCACCGCCGCCGGGGAAGTGAAACAGTCGCGCGGTGGTGGTGGTGTGGGTGCCCTGGCCGGACAGCTCCGACAGCGGCCCTACTCGGGTTTCGACTTCCGGCAGCAGGCTGTTGACCAGCGACGACTTGCCGACGCCGGACTGGCCTACGAACACGCTGATGCGCCCGTCCAACTGTTGTTGCAGTTGTTCCATGCCATTGCCGTGATGGGCCGAGACTTCCAGCACCGGGTAGCCTAGGGTGCGGTAGACCGCCAACAACGCATTGAGCGCCGGAGCATTCTGTTCGTCGATCAGGTCGAATTTGTTCAACAGCAGCAGTGGGCGAATGCCAGCGTGCTCGGCGGCCACCAGGTAGCGGTCGATCAGGTTGGCATGGGGCTCGGGCAGCGGCGCGAAAACAATCACGATCATGTCGACGTTGGCCGCCACCGGCTTGAGCTGGCCGCGACTGTCGGGGCGGCGCAGTTCAGTGCTGCGGGGCAACTGGGCGACGATCACGCCGATCCCCTGGTTGCCAGCACGCCAGACCACGCGGTCGCCGGTGACCAGCGCCGGCAGGTTGGCGCGCAAGTGACAACGGAACACCTGACCGGCGAGTTCGCCTTCCAGCGCCTCGACTTCGACCTGCACGCCAAAGTGCGCGATCACCAGACCCGTTTGTTCGGGGCCCAGGTCGCCGCCCTCAAGCGCTTCCACGGCGGAGGATTCACGTTTGGCGGCGCGGGCAGCGCGTTCGCCTTGAATCTTTTCGATGCGCCAGTTTTGGCGACGGTTGAGCTGGCGTTTGGCCATTGGTGTTCCGTATCGATAATGCAAAGGTTTGGGTGAAACGGTCGCGAGTCTAGCACGCCCCCGCCTGCTAAACTGCGCAGCTACGCCAAGGTGCCAAGAGAAACGAGCCATGCAAAACCCACAGAACCTGATTTGGATCGATCTGGAAATGACCGGTCTGAACCCCGACACCGACGTCATCATCGAGATGGCGACGATTGTTACCGACAGCAACCTCAATACCTTGGCCGAAGGTCCGGTGATCGCCATCCACCACAGCGATGCGGTGCTAGCCACCATGGATGAGTGGAATACCCGCACCCATGGCAATTCCGGCCTGACCCAGCGCGTGCGCGACAGTCGCATCAGCATGGCCGAGGCTGAAGCCCAGACCATCGCCTTCCTGGAGCAGTGGGTACCCAAGGGCAAGTCGCCGATCTGCGGCAACAGCATCTGCCAGGATCGTCGCTTCCTTTATACCCATATGAAAGCGCTGGAAAGCTACTTCCATTACCGCAACCTGGACGTGTCCACACTCAAGGAACTGGCTGCGCGCTGGGCGCCGGAAGTCAAAGACAGTTTCCACAAGGGCAGCACTCACCTGGCGCTGGACGATATTCGCGAATCGATTGCCGAACTGCAGCATTACCGCAAGCACTTCATCAAGGCTTGAAACGGTTTCTTACCGTGTCCGGGCTTCCTGTGGTGAGCGGGCTTGCCCCGCGCTGGGCTGCGTAGCGGCCCCACTGCTGTTGCCGCATTTTTCCCTATAGATATCGTCGCCAAGTATTTGGGGCTGCTGCGCAGCCCGGCGCGGGGCAAGCCCGCTCACTACAAGGATCGCCACCATGCTGCTGATGCTCTACCTCATTGCCATCACCGCCGAAGCCATGACCGGCGCCTTGTCCGCCGGTCGACGCGGCATGGACTGGTTTGGCGTGGTGTTGATTGCCTGCGTGACGGCGCTGGGGGGCGGTTCGGTGCGGGATGTGTTGCTTGGGCACTACCCGCTGACGTGGGTCAAGCACCCTGAGTACCTGGTGCTGACCTCGGTGGCCGCGCTGGTGACGATCTTTATCGCGCCGCTGATGCGACGCCTGCGCTCGGTATTCCTGGCCCTGGACGCCGTGGGCCTGGTGGCGTTCACCTTGATTGGCTGCATGACAGCCCTGGAAATGGGGCACGGCATGCTGGTGGCGTCGGTCAGCGGTGTGATCACCGGGGTATTCGGTGGCATTCTGCGGGATATCTTCTGCAACGATATCCCGCTGGTTTTCCGCCGCGAGTTGTACGCCAGCGTGTCGTTCCTCGCCGCTTGGTTCTATCTGTTGTGCCTGCATCTGGAGCTGCCCGGCGAGCAAGCCATCCTGCTGACGTTGTTCAGTGGCTTTCTATTGCGTCTACTGGCGATCCGCTTTCACTGGGAAATGCCCAAGTTCGTCTACAACGATGATGTGCACTGACGCTCGGCATGCTGCTTGAGCGCCCATTCCACATGCTCGCGCACCAGCTCCGACGGGTACTCGCGCCGCGCTTTCAGGGCCTCCAGTACCGGAATGCTTGATGGCGCATTGCCCAGTCCTACCGCCAGGTTGCGCAGCCAGCGCTCATAACCGGCGCGGCGCAGGGGTGAGCCTTCGGTGCTGCTGAGGAATTTGTCCTCGTCCCACATAAACAGTTCGGCCAGCTCTGCGTTATCCAGGTTATGCCGTGGCTGGAAATCGCCTTCGCCAGTGGGGCGAGCGAAACGATTCCACGGACAAACGATCTGACAGTCATCGCAGCCGAAGACGCGATTACCGATCAGCGGGCGCAGGTCTTCCGGGATAGCCGTTTTCAGCTCGATGGTGAGGTACGAGATACAGCGCCGGGCGTCCAGCACGTAAGGGCCGACGAAGGCATTGGTGGGGCAGATATCCAGGCAGGCGGTGCAGCGTCCGCAGTGCTCGGTGCTATGGGGCGGGTCGACTGGCAAGGGCAAGTCGACGAACAATTCGCTGAGGAAGAAATAACTGCCGGCCTTGCGGTTGAGTACCAGGGTGTTCTTGCCGATCCAGCCCAGGCCGGCTTGCTCGGCGATGGCTTTTTCGAGCACTGGCGCGCTGTCGACGAATGCGCGAAAGCCAAAGGGGCCGATCTGGGACTGGATGCGATCGGCCAGTTGCTGCACGCGTTTGCGGATCAGCTTGTGGTAATCACGACCCAGGGCATAGCGCGAGATGTAGGCTTTTTCCGGCTGGGCCAGTAGATGCGCCATCTGGGTATCGCCCGGCAGGTAGTCCATGCGCAGCGACACCACGCGCAGGGTGCCGGGTACCAGTTCTTCGGGGTGGGAGCGTTTGCTGCCATGGGCGCCCATGTAATCCATCTCGCCGTGGTAGCCCGCGTCGAGCCAGCGTTGCAGGTGCTGCTCATGCTCGGCCAAGTCCAGGCCGCTAATGCCGACTTGCTGAAAACCCAGCTCGCGGCCCCAGTCTTTGATCGATTGGGCGAGGGCGGGCAGATCGGAGGTAATAGCGGGCATGAGACACGGGAAACCACAGGTTAGATGCGTATAATTCTGCCAGACATCGGAGCTTGAAGACGCATGCCGCAGACAAAACACGAAATAACCGACGTTCAGCCACTGTTGCCCGGCCATTTGCCGACACTGGCTGCGCGTTCCCCTGACGCCCATAAAGGCCAGTTCGGCCACCTGCTGGTGATCGGCGGCGACCTTGGTTTTGGCGGCGCCGCGCTACTGAGCGCTGAAAGTGCCTTGCGCAGTGGTGCGGGCATGGTGTCTCTGGCCACGCGCCTTGAGCACGTGCCCGCGGCGCTGGCCCGTTTGCCGGAAGTCATGACCCTTGGCGTCAGTTCCGCCAACCAATTGATGGGCTTGTTGGAAAAGATTTCGGTGATCGTCATTGGGCCTGGCCTGGGTGCTGCCAGTTGGGGCAAAAGTCTGTTGTCTGTCGCGGCCAATGCCCGCCAGCCGCAGGTGTGGGACGCCGACGCGTTGAATCAACTGGCCGACGGCGGTGTAAGCCTGCCGGCCAACTGCGTTATCACCCCGCACCCGGGCGAAGCGGCGCGACTGTTGGGGATCTCGACAGCCGACGTTCAGGCCGACCGTCTTAAGGTGGCGCGCGCGTTGAGCCTGAAATTCAATGCCGTCGCCATTCTTAAGGGCGCAGGCAGTCTGATTGCCTGCCCGGATGGGCGCGTTTCCCGCTGCGATCAAGGCCATCCGGCCATGGCCACTGCAGGGCTGGGCGATGTATTGGCCGGTCTGGTCGGGGCCTTGCTGGCTCAGGGCATGCCCGCGTACGAGGCCAGTTGCCTGGCCGTTTGGCTGCACGCCACGGCTGGGGAACGACAGGGCACCTTGGGTCGCGGGCTCGCCGCCAGTGACCTGATCCCCACCATTCGTCAATTGCTGGAGGAACAGTCACCGTGCCTGAAGTAATTCTTTTTCTGGCCGATGAAGACGCCATGGTTGCGTTGGGCCATCGCCTTGCGCAACTGACGGCCGGCAACGGTCTGATTTTCCTGGAGGGTGACCTGGGGGCCGGCAAGACCACGCTGTCCCGTGGGATAATTCGCGGGTTGGGTCATCAGGGGGCGGTAAAAAGCCCGACGTTCACACTGGTGGAGCCCTACGAGATTGGCGCGGTGCGTGCCTTTCACTTCGATCTTTATCGCCTGGTGGACCCTGAAGAATTGGAGTTCATGGGTATCCGTGATTACTTCGATGAAGATGCTTTATGCCTGATCGAATGGCCAGACAAAGGTGCAGGCTTTTTGCCAAAGCCGGACCTGACCATTACCATTACGCCGCATGAGCATGGACGTCAGCTGAAGTTGTTGCCCCAGAGCGCGCGCGCCGAGTCGTGGTGTGCCGCTTTGGCTTTGGAATTCAAATAATTGGTGGGGTTAGGTATGCGCTTTCGCGCGTTGGTTGCTGTCGTAGGGGTGTTGCTTGCGGCAATGACTGTCAATGCTCTGGCTGCTTCACAGGTAAAGAGTGTGCGCCTGTGGCGAGCGCCGGATAACACGCGACTGGTGTTCGACCTGTCTGGGCCGGTCCAGCACAGCGTCTTTACCCTGACGGCGCCTGATCGCCTGGTGATCGACATCAATGGTGCGACCCTGGCCGCGCCGCTGAAAGTCTCCACCGCCAATACCCCGATTACCGCCATGCGCTCGGCACAGCGTACGCCGACCGATCTGCGCGTGGTTATCGACCTGAAAAAAGTCGTGACGCCCAAGAGTTTCTCCCTGGCGCCGAATGCTCAGTACGGCAACCGACTGGTGGTCGACCTGTTTGACAACGCTGCCGACGCTGCGCCGCCGCCCGCGCCAACCCCGAGCGTGGCAACTGTACCGGCGGTGCCGGTCAACCCTTCGCAGCCTCAGGTCAAGCTGCCACCGCCGCCGCCAGCCCCGGCCGGCAAGCGCGACATCATCGTGGTCATCGACGCTGGTCACGGTGGTGAAGACCCGGGCGCATCCGGCTCGCGTGGTCAGCATGAAAAAGACGTGGTACTGGCCATCGCCCGCGAGTTGCAGCGCCAGGTCAATGGCATGAAAGGCTACCGTGCGGAACTGACCCGCACCGGCGACTATTTCATCCCGTTGCGCGGCCGTACCGAAATTGCGCGTAAGAAAGGCGCCGACCTGTTCGTGTCGATCCACGCCGACGCCGCGCCGTCGACGGCCGCCTTCGGTGCTTCGGTGTTCGCGTTGTCGGACCGTGGTGCCACGTCCGAGACCGCGCGCTGGCTGGCCGACAGTGAAAACCGGTCCGACCTGATCGGCGGAGCTGGCAACGTGTCCCTGGACGACAAGGACAAAATGCTCGCTGGCGTACTATTGGACCTGTCGATGACGGCCTCCCTGACGTCCAGCCTGAACGTCGGCCAGAAAGTCTTGAGCAACATCGGGCGCGTCACGTCGTTGCACAAACAGCGTGTAGAACAGGCGGGGTTCATGGTGTTGAAGTCGCCGGATATCCCGTCGATCCTGGTGGAGACTGGCTTTATCTCCAACGCCAACGAAGCGTCCAAACTGGCCAGCGCCAGTCACCAGCAGGCGTTGGCGCGTTCCATCAGCGCTGGCGTGCGCCAGTTCTTCCAGCAGAACCCGCCTCCTGGCACTTACATCGCCTGGCTGCGGGACTCCGGCAAGATCGCCCAAGGCCCGCGTGACCATCGCGTACAGCCTGGCGATACCCTGGCCATGCTGGCGGTGCGTTTCCAGGTATCGCCCGCGACCTTGCGCAATGCGAACAACCTGAAAACCGATGAGTTGAAAGTCGGCCAGGTGTTGACCATCCCTGGCACAGAATTGGCGGCACAGTAATGAGCGAATCAATCCTCACCAGCGGGTCGCGCATTGAATTGCTCAGCCCGCGCCTGGCCAACCAGATCGCAGCGGGCGAAGTGGTGGAACGGCCGGCGTCGGTGATCAAGGAGTTGCTGGAAAACAGCATCGACTCCGGTGCCAAGCGCATCGATGTGGATGTCGAGCAGGGCGGTGTGAAACTCCTGCGCGTACGTGACGACGGCAGCGGTATTTCCTCCGACGACCTGCCGCTGGCCCTGGCCCGTCACGCCACCAGTAAAATTCGCGACCTGGAAGACCTTGAACGGGTGATGAGCCTGGGCTTTCGCGGTGAGGCCCTGGCGTCCATCAGCTCCGTAGCGCGCCTGACGTTGACCTCGCGCACCCGCAGCGCCGAACAGGCCTGGCAAGTGGAAACCGAAGGGCGCGACATGGCGCCCCGAGTCCAGCCGGCGGCGCATCCGGTGGGCACCTCGGTGGAAGTGCGCGATTTGTTCTTCAACACCCCGGCGCGGCGCAAATTCCTCAAAGCCGAAAAAACCGAATTCGATCACCTGCAGGAAGTCATCAAGCGCCTGGCCCTGGCGCGTTTCGATGTGGCGTTTCACCTGCGCCACAACGGCAAGACCATTCTCAGCCTGCACGAAGCCAATGATGACGCCGCCCGTGCGCGTCGAGTCGCGGCGGTGTGCGGCGCGGGCTTCCTGGAGCAGGCGCTGCCGATCGAAATCGAGCGCAACGGCTTGCGTCTGTGGGGCTGGGTGGGCTTGCCAACTTTCTCCCGCAGCCAGGCGGATTTGCAGTATTTCTTTGTGAATGGCCGCGCGGTGCGCGACAAATTGGTGGCCCACGCGGTGCGCCAGGCCTATCGCGACGTGCTGTTTAATGGGCGGCATCCGACGTTTGTGCTGTTTTTCGAGGTCGACCCGTCGGTGGTGGACGTCAACGTGCACCCGACCAAACACGAAGTGCGTTTCCGCGATGGGCGCATGGTGCACGACTTCCTCTATGGCACGTTGCACCGCGCGCTGGGCGATGTGCGCCCGGATGACCAGCTGGCGGCGCCAATCGTAACGGCGGTGGTGCGGCCAAGTGGGCCTGAGGCCGGTGAATTCGGCCCCCAGGGCGAAATGAGCCTGGCAGGCAACCTGCTGCAATCGCCGCAACCGCAGCCGGCTTACACAGCACCGAACGCTGGCTCGGGGGCAGGTTATCAATATCAATACACACCGCGTCCGCAGTCAGCGGTGCCGGTGGCCGAGGCTCAGGCCGCCTATCGCGAATTCTTTGCGCCGCTGCCGGGCGCGCAGCCGAGTGCGGCTGCCTTGCCCGAAGGCGGCGGTGATATTCCGCCGCTGGGTTATGCGTTGGCGCAGCTCAAAGGTATCTACATCCTGGCGGAAAACGCCCATGGCCTGGTGCTGGTCGATATGCACGCCGCCCATGAGCGAATCATGTATGAGCGGCTGAAGGTCGCCATGGCCAGCGAAGGTCTCAGCGGCCAGCCGTTGCTGGTGCCCGAATCCCTGGCGGTCAGCCAGCGTGAGGCCGATTGCGCCGAAGAGCATCACGAGGTTTTCCAGAAACTGGGCTTTGAGCTGCAGCGCCTGGGGCCGGAAACGCTGGCGATCCGGCAGATCCCGGCGCTGCTCAAGCAGGCCGAGGCCAACCGGCTGGTCGCCGATGTGTTGGCGGACCTGATGGAGTACGGCACCAGCGACCGTATCCAGGCCCACATCAACGAATTGCTGGGTACCATGGCCTGCCATGGTGCCATCCGCGCCAACCGCCGCCTGGCGTTGCCGGAAATGAACGGGCTACTGCGCGACATGGAAAACACCGAGCGCAGCGGGCAGTGCAACCATGGCCGACCGACCTGGACCCAGATGGGCCTGGACGATCTGGACAAACTGTTCCTGCGCGGTCGTTGATGAGTGCCTTGCCCCCCGCAATCTTCCTGATGGGCCCCACGGCCGCCGGTAAGACCGATCTCGCTATCGAGCTGACCAAGGTGCTGCCATGCGAGTTGATCAGCGTCGACTCTGCCCTGGTTTACCGGGACATGGACATCGGCACGGCCAAGCCCTCCAAGGCGTTGCTCGCGCAGCATCCGCACCGGCTGATCGACATCATTGACCCCGCCGAGAGTTATTCGGCGGCGGATTTTCGCACCGATGCCCTGGCCGCCATGGCTGAGAGCACCGCACGGGGCAATATTCCCCTGCTGGTGGGCGGCACGATGCTCTATTACAAGGCTTTGCAGGAAGGTCTGGCGGATATGCCGCCAGCGGACGCCCAGGTGCGCGCCGAGCTTGAAGACGAAGCTGCACGCCTTGGCTGGCAAGCCCTGCATGATCAGTTGGCAGCGGTAGATCCGGTGTCGGCGGCGCGCATTCATCCTAATGACCCGCAGCGCCTCACGCGGGCACTGGAAGTCTGGCGTGTCAGCGGGCTGACCATGACCGAGCATCGGCAGCGACAATCTGCGCAAAGTGCTGATGCAGGCGCATCTGGGCAGTCACAATTGCCCTATACTGTGGCCAATCTGGCTATCGCTCCGGCAAATCGCCAGGTGCTGCATGAACGAATTGCACAAAGATTCACAATTATGTTGGAACAGGGGTTTGTGGAGGAGGTCGTAGCACTGCGTTCCAGAGGTGACCTGCATCCAGGGTTGCCTTCGATACGTGCTGTAGGCTATCGCCAAGTCTGGGATCATCTGGATGGCAAGCTGACGTCAGCCGAAATGCAGGAGCGCGGCATCATCGCCACGCGCCAATTGGCGAAACGCCAGTTCACCTGGTTGCGCAGTTGGAGCGATTTGCACTGGCTGGACAGCCTGGACAGCGACAATCTGTCACGCGCCTTGAAATACTTGGGAACGGTCTCCATATTGAGCTGAGTCCTTGCAATTGCCGTCTATCCTTGGGGGTGTGACGGTTAAAGCTTTCTATTTTCTGATTTTTATTATTGATCCTTAAAGGAGTGCGGCACATGTCAAAAGGGCATTCGCTACAAGACCCTTACTTGAATACCTTACGTAAAGAGAAAGTGGGGGTTTCCATTTATCTGGTCAACGGTATCAAGTTGCAAGGTACGATTGAGTCGTTCGACCAGTTCGTGATCCTGTTGAAAAACACCGTCAGCCAGATGGTTTACAAGCACGCTATCTCGACAGTCGTCCCTGTTCGCCCAATCCGCCTGCCTAGCGCAGCGGGTGACGAGCAAGCTGACGCTGAGCCAGGTAACGCCTGATAGGAGTCTCCTTTGTTCTTTGAGCGCCACGGTGGTGGTGAGCGAGTAATCCTCGTTCACTTGGATGGACAGGACCCTGAGGCGCGCGAAGATCCGCAGGAGTTTCAGGAGCTGGCAAATTCGGCCGGCGCCGAGACCGTTGCGTTTTTTAACGTGCCGCGTCATCGGCCAACCGCCAAATACCTGATCGGCAGCGGCAAGGTCGAGGAATTGCGCGACCTGGTCCACGCCGAAGAAGCCGATCTGGTGATCTTCAATCACACCCTCACGCCCAGTCAGGAACGCAACCTCGAACGTGTTTTCGAGTGTCGCGTGATTGATCGCACCGGTCTGATTCTCGATATCTTCGCCCAACGCGCCCGTACCCATGAAGGTAAGCTCCAGGTCGAATTGGCCCAGCTTGACCACATGAGTACGCGTCTGGTGCGCGGCTGGACTCACCTTGAGCGACAGGGTGGCGGTATCGGCATGCGTGGGCCGGGTGAAACCCAACTCGAAACCGACCGCCGCCTGCTGCGGGTTCGCCTGCGTCAGATCAAGGGGCGGCTGGAGAAAGTCCGCAGCCAGCGCGAGCAGTCGCGCCGTGGGCGTTCGCGTGCGGATATTCCCACCGTGTCTCTGGTGGGCTACACCAACGCCGGCAAGTCCACGCTATTCAACAACGTGACCAAGTCCGACGTGTATGCGGCCGACCAGCTGTTCGCCACCCTCGACCCTACTTTACGTCGTCTGGATCTGGCCGACCTGGGGCCGATCGTGTTGGCCGATACCGTGGGTTTTATTCGTCACTTGCCGCACAAGCTGGTCGAGGCATTTAGGTCTACGCTCGAAGAGTCGAGCAATTCCGACTTGCTGCTGCATGTAATCGATGCGGCCGAGCCGGACCGCATGTTGCAGATCGAGCAGGTGATGCTGGTGCTGGGCGAGATTGGTGCCCAGGACTTGCCGATCCTCGAGGTCTATAACAAACTCGATTTGCTTGAAGGCGTGGAGCCGCAAATCCAGCGCGATGAGAACGGCAAGCCCCAGCGGGTCTGGCTGTCGGCGCGCGATGGCAGTGGCCTGGAGCTGCTTGAACAAGCGATTGCCGAGTTGCTCGGCAGTGATTTGTTTGTCGGCACCTTGCGCTTGCCCCAGCGTTTTGCTCGACTGCGTGCACAGTTTTTCGAGCTGGGCGCGGTACAGAAAGAAGAACACGACGAAGAAGGTGTCAGCTTGCTGGCTGTTCGATTGCCGCGCTCGGAGCTGAATCGGCTGGTCAGCCGTGAAGGTGTGGTGCCGACAGAGTTCATCGAACAACACACTTTGCAATAAAAGCCTCCGAAAGCGGTTGTGCCGCAGTAGCAGGCATTCTGTAGCATTGGTCGGCGCGCCGTGGGTGCGTCTTTGCTTTATCAGATGGAGAGCGCTATGGCTTGGAATGAGCCGGGTGGCAACTCGAATAATCAGGATCCTTGGGGTGGTAAGCGCCGCAATAATGGCGACCGCAAGGGGCCACCAGATCTCGACGAGGCCTTCCGAAAGCTGCAGGAAAGCCTGAATGGGTTGTTCGGTGGTGGAAAAAAACGTGGTGGTGACGACGGCGGTCGCACGGGCAAGGGCGGTGGCTATGGCCTGCTCGGCTTGGGCCTTGTGGTGCTGGCGGCTGTCTGGCTGTACAGCGCGGTCTACGTGGTGGACGAGCAGGAGCAGGCCGTGGTGCTGCGCTTCGGCAAGTACTACGAGACTGTTGGTCCGGGCCTGAATATCTATTTCCCGCCGATCGACAAGAAGTACATGGAGAACGTCACGCGTGAGCGTGCCTACACCAAGCAGGGCCAGATGCTGACCGAAGACGAGAATATCGTCGAAGTGCCGCTGACCGTGCAGTACAAGATCAGCAACCTGCAGGACTTCGTGCTGAACGTTGATCAGCCGGAAATCAGCCTGCAACACGCAACCGAAAGTGCACTGCGCCATGTGGTGGGCTCCACCGCCATGGATCAGGTGCTCACCGAAGGTCGTGAGCTGATGGCCAGCGAGATCAAGGAGCGCCTGCAACGGTTCCTCGATACCTACCGCACCGGTATCACCGTCACCCAGGTGAACGTACAGAGCGCAGCGGCACCGCGTGAAGTACAGGAAGCCTTCGACGACGTGATCCGTGCCCGTGAGGACGAACAGCGTTCGCGCAACCAGGCTGAAACCTACGCAAACGGCGTCGTGCCGGAAGCCCGTGGTCAAGCTCAACGCATCATCGAAGATGCCAACGGTTATCGCGACGAAGTGGTGTCTCGCGCCAAGGGTGAGGCTGATCGCTTTACCAAGCTGGTGGCCGAGTACCGCAAGGCGCCCGAGGTTACCCGCGAGCGTCTGTACCTGGACACCATGCAGGAAGTTTTCAGCAATACCAGCAAGGTTCTCGTGACCGGCAGCAAGGGTGGGCAGAACAATCTGCTGTACCTGCCGCTGGACAAGATGATCGAAGGTGGTCGTAACAGCACCAGCGCGCCGTCTACCGGTTCCACTGCCGCTGCCAATGAAGCGAGCGCCCGTGCGGCTGCTGACTTGCTGCAACAGCAAACACGTACCAGGGAGAGTCGTTGATGAGCAATAAATCGCTGACCGCCCTGATTGTGGGCGTCGTCGTGGTCATCGCTGCCTGGAACTGCTTCTACATCGTGGCTCAGACCGAGCGTGCGGTGCTGCTGCAATTCGGTCGCGTGGTCCAGGCGGATGTCCAGCCGGGGTTGCATGTGAAAGTCCCCTACGTCAACCAGGTGCGCAAGTTCGATGCACGCCTGATGACTCTGGATGCACCGACACAGCGCTTCCTGACCCTGGAAAAGAAAGCCGTGATGGTTGACGCCTACGCCAAGTGGCGCGTCAAGGACGCCGAGCGCTTCTACACCGCAACTTCCGGTCTCAAGCAGATTGCCGACGAACGTTTGTCGCGTCGTCTGGAATCGGGCCTGCGTGACCAGTTTGGTAAGCGCACCTTGCACGAGGTGGTGTCCGGTGAACGTGATGCGCTGATGGCGGATATCACGGCCTCGCTGAACAAGATGGCGGAAAAAGAACTGGGCATCGAAGTGATCGATGTTCGGGTCAAGGCCATCGACCTGCCGAAGGAAGTAAACCGCAGCGTGTTCGAGCGTATGAGCACCGAGCGTGAGCGTGAAGCGCGTGAGCATCGCGCCAAGGGTAACGAGTTGGCCGAGGGTATCCGCGCGGATGCCGATCGTCAGCGTCGTGTACTGCTGGCCGAAGCCTATCGCGAGTCTGAAGAGGCCCGTGGTGATGGCGACGCTCAAGCTGCGGCGATCTACGCCAAGGCCTACGGTCAGGACCAGGAGTTCTACGCGTTCTATCGCAGCCTGCGTGCCTACCGTGAAAGCTTCGCGAACAAAACCGACGTCATGGTGCTGGACCCAAGCAGCGATTTCTTTCGCTACCTGGAAAAAGCCAAGTAAGCGCCTGTGACTGCGTAGGGCACACTCCGTCGGGCGGGTAAAACGCCTGGCGGGGTGATCCTTTCAGAAAACGGGTGTATGATGCGGCAGCCGGGAAATTCCCGGCTTTTTTGCGTCTGCATGTTTGATTCGGCAGGCGTGACAGGTTTTTCGAGGAAAGTGCCCGACGAGGCCGCTGGCAGGCCGTTCGTCACGTCGCTCTTGCGCGTGGTTTATGCAGGCGGCGGGCATTTTCTGCTTCACTCAAGGCTCGGCCGAGGGCTGGCCGCCCGGATCAAAGGGGAATGGCGTAATGGCAACGGTAGACCGCTGGCTGCTGCCAGATGGCATCGAAGAAGTACTGCCACCGGAAGCTGCGCGCATTGAAGTAGCGCGTCGCCAGGTGTTGGATCTGTTCCAGAGCTGGGGTTATGACTTTGTCGTAACCCCTCATATCGAGTACCTCGAATCCCTGCTGACCGGCGCAGGCCAGGATCTGGATCTGCGCACCTTCAAGGTTATCGATCCGCAGTCGGGTCGGCAGATGGGATTCCGTGCCGACATCACGCCGCAGGTGGCGCGCATCGACGCACACACCCTGCGTCGCGAAGGCCCGAACCGTCTGTGCTACGCCGGCAGCGTACTGCATGCGAAGCCCCGCGCCTTGTCGTCTTCCCGTAGCCCGATCCAGCTGGGCGCCGAGCTGTACGGCGACGCCAGCCCGAGCAGCGACGTGGAAGTCATCAGTTTGATGCTGGCCATGCTGCAACTGGCTGACGTCCCGGATGTGCACATGGACCTGGGCCACGTCGGTATCTACCGCGGCTTGGCCCGTGCGGCCGGTTTGTCTGGTGAAGTGGAGCAACAGTTGTTCGATGCCTTGCAGCGCAAGGCCATCGATGAAGTCATCGCGCTGACTGAAGGTGTGCCCGCCGATCTGGCCCGCATGCTACGCGCGCTGGTGAACTTGTGTGGCGGCCGTGAAGTGCTTATGGCTGCCCGTGAACAACTGGCGAGCGCGCCGGCGGCGGTCTTGGCGGCGTTGGATGATGTGTTGGCCATTGCCGAGCAGTTGTCGGCACGTTTCCCGCAGTTGCCGCTGTATTTCGATTTGGGCGAGCTGCGCGGTTATCACTACCACACGGGTGTGGTGTTCGCGGTGTTTGTTCCGGGCGTTGGCCAGGCCATCGCCCAAGGCGGTCGTTATGACGATATCGGCGCCGACTTCGGTCGCGCGCGTCCGGCCACCGGCTTCTCCACCGATTTAAAAACCCTGGTGACCCTGGGGCGTGCTGAGGTCGAGCTGCCGTCTGGTGGCATCTGGATGCCCGACAGTACGGACGCAGCACTCTGGCAGCAGGTCTGCCAGTTGCGCAGTGAGGGTCAGCGTGTCGTCCAGGCATTGCCTGGGCAGCCATTGGCCGCCGCCCGTGAAGCGGACTGCGACCGGCAATTGATTCTGCAGAACGGGCTTTGGCAAGTATCGCCACTGGCTTCTTGAGTTTTCCTGCCGGCCATCGCCGGCACCAAGTTTGCGCGAATGAGGACAAGTGTTATGGGTAAGAATGTCGTAGTCCTGGGCACCCAATGGGGTGATGAGGGCAAAGGCAAGATCGTTGATCTGCTGACCGAACATGCTGCCGCCGTAGTGCGCTACCAAGGTGGTCACAATGCTGGCCACACCCTGGTCATTGATGGCGAAAAAACCGTTTTGCACCTGATCCCGTCGGGCGTGCTGCGCGAAGGTGTGCAGTGCCTGATCGGTAACGGCGTGGTGGTTGCACCGGACGCCCTGCTGCGGGAAATCACCAAGCTGGAAGAGAAAGGCGTACCGGTGCGCGAGCGCCTGCGTATCAGCCCGTCCTGCCCGCTGATCCTGTCGTTCCACGTCGCGCTGGACCAGGCCCGTGAAAAGGCCCGCGGCGAGCTGAAGATCGGCACCACCGGTCGTGGCATCGGCCCGGCCTACGAAGACAAGGTTGCACGTCGTGGCTTGCGTGTGGGCGACCTGCTCAACATGCCGCGCTTTGAAGACAAGCTGCGTGAACTGGTGGATTACCACAACTTCATGCTGGTCGGTTACTACAAAGAGCCGGCCATCGAGTTCGACAAGACCCTGGCCGAGTGCAAGGAATACGCTGAGCTGCTCAAGCCGTTGATGCTGGACGTGACGGCTGAGTTGCACTACCTGCGTCGCGCCGGCAAGGACATCATGTTCGAAGGTGCCCAAGGTTCGTTGCTGGACATCGACCACGGCACCTACCCGTACGTGACCAGCTCCAACACCACAGCTGGCGGCGTTGCCACCGGTTCGGGCGTGGGCCCAATGTTCCTGGATTACATCCTGGGCATCACCAAGGCGTACACCACGCGCGTCGGTTCGGGTCCATTCCCGACTGAGCTGTTCGACGAAGTAGGCGCGCACCTGGCCAAACAAGGCCATGAGTTCGGTGCGACCACTGGCCGTGCTCGCCGTTGTGGCTGGTTCGACGCCGTTATCCTGCGTCGCGCTATCGATGTGAACAGCATCTCGGGCATCTGCCTGACCAAGCTGGACGTACTCGATGGTCTGGAAACCATCAACATCTGCACCGGCTACAAAGATGCAAACGGTAACGACGTTGCGCCGACTGACGCCGACAGCTACGTAGGCCTGCAGCCTGTGTACGAAGAAGTGCCGGGTTGGACCGAGTCCACCGTGGGCGCCAAGTCCCTGGAAGAGCTGCCCGCCAACGCCCGTGCCTACATCAAACGCGTTGAAGAACTGATCGGCGCACCGATTGACATTATTTCGACGGGCCCTGACCGCAACGAAACCATCGTTCTGCGTCACCCGTTCGCTTAATAAGCTGTTGATCTAAAACGCAAAGGGCTCCTTCGGGAGCCCTTTGTCGTTTCCAGGCAATAAACGGCACGACGCTTGCTGTATTTCCTTCTTTCGCGGTGCTATCAAATTAATGGCACCCGTGGTGGAGGGAATTTCCGATGTCTGCCGTTCTTTCATTGTTACAAAGCCGATTGCTGCGCCCGGTGTTCGTTACCCTGGGTATCGCCCTTTTGGTGCAGGTGCTGGTGGCCGTCGCGCTGACGCGGAGCACCGTCACGGCGTTGGAAGCCGATCTGGGCAACCGCCTAGGCATCGACAGTCAAAAACTGTCGAACGAGCTGGCGCAAGCCGGGAAGGAAGTCACTTCCAGTCTCGACAGCCTGTCCTCCAGTACGCGTCAGCGCTTGACCAGCGGTTTGTCTTCGCGTTTGCAGGCAGAGCAGAAGCAACTGCGCGCAACCCTGGAAAAAGACCTGCAAGACTCCGCCAATGATATGGCGCAGCTGCTGGCTTCGGTGGCGCCGCGGGCCATGTGGGACAGCGATGTGCCGACTTTGTCCGAGTTTGCCCGGCGTGCTCAGCGCAATCCCAACGTGTTGTTCGTGGTCTACGACGACGCGACCGGTGAGCATTTGACACGTTACCTGAACCGCGAAAACCCAATCAACAAAGCGCTGTTGGAAAAAGGCCAAGGCGATCGTGCCTTGGACAAAGTGCTCAATGCGGCCAAGACCGACCCGTCGGTTTACTACGTTGAGGCGTCCATCAGTCCGAATGGCGTGGAGATCGGCAAGGTGCTGATGGGGGTGTCCACCGCTTCGGTGGAAGCCGACCTGCAGGCGTTGGATAAGCGTTTTGCCGCCCTGATCGCCAGCGGCGACCAACTGGTGGGCGACAGCCTCAAGGGCGCGGCGGCTGACAGCGCGGCCGCCATGGGCGCCAAGTTGCAGTCGGCGCAGGCCACTGCCACCCAGATGACGGCTAATACCTCCAGTGCCGTGCAAGAAGCGGCCGGTACGCTGCGCTGGCGCATCGGCATGGGCCTGGCGTTGGTGGGGCTGGGGGTTCTGGTGCTGATTGCGGTGGTGCTCGGGCGCCGCGTGGTCAATCGTCTGAAGTTGCTGATTGCGGCCATGGATGATCTTGCGGCGGGCGAGGGTGACCTCACCAAGCGCGTGCAAATCAGCAGCAAAGACGAGATCGGCGACATGGCCTCGGCGGTTAATCGCTTTGTGGATAAGTTGCAACCGATCGTGCGTGAGGCGGGCGATGTGGCCCAGCGTACCGGGGTTGAGATCGGTGCGATGACCTTGCGTAATGCCGGTGCCGATGCGGCAGCCGGTTTGCAGCGTGATGAAGTGGCCGAAAGCCTGCGTGCCCTCTCGGAAATGGCCGACGAGGCTCAGGCCGAAAGCCAGGCCATGCAGGCGGCTTTGCAGCAGGTGGTGGATATCCGCCAGGCCACGGACCAAAACTCACGCACTTCGGCAGAAGTTGGCAGCTTGATAGAGGCGTTGGCAGGGCAGGTCGAGGCAGGCGCGCAGGTTATCGAGCGTCTGGCGCAACAGAGCGAGCAGATCGAGGTGGTGTTGACGGTGATTCATGGCATTGCCGAGCAGACCAACCTGCTGGCCCTTAACGCGGCCATCGAGGCTGCGCGTGCCGGCGAGACCGGGCGCGGCTTTGCGGTGGTGGCGGATGAGGTGCGCGCCTTGGCGAGCAAGACTCAAAGCTCCACTGGGGATATCCAGGCGCATATCGTGGCCTTGCAGCAAGGTGCCCGGGAGGCGGTGGAAACCATCGGCAAGGCCGGTCGCCAAGCCAATGAGGGTTTGCTGGTGCTGCGCGATAGCGTGCGCTTGCAGCAGACGGTGCAGGCGTCGGTGGAGCAGGTGCACGCCGCGATTGGCCTGGCCACTCGTGCCGCTGAACATCAGGCTAAAGGCGCCCAAGCCGTGCGTGGACGGGTCGAGGTGATCCATGCCCAAGCCGAGCGTGCCGCTCAGGCAGTGGTGGAAACCACCGCCAGCGGCAAGGTGTTGGATGGGTTGGCTGCACAGTTGAAGGCGAGTCTGGGGCAGTTCCGGGCTTAGCGTTGCCTGCCCTATAACCTGTGGGAGGGGGCTTGCCCCCGATGACGCTTTCAGCGACTCAAATACATCCGCGTCGTGAGCAAATAGACCGGCAGCCCCGACACCACGATCAACAGCGCCGCATAAGGCGCCGCCGCCGCGAATTCCACATTTGAGGTATGCGCCCACACGGCTGTCGCCAACGTGTTCAACCCGGTCGGGCTGAGCAGCAGCGTCGCGGTCAGCTCCTTCATGGCATCGAGAAATACCAGTGCGAACGCTGCGCCCAATGCCGGAAAGATGATCGGCAGGGTCACCCGGCAAAACGCG
This sequence comes from Pseudomonas sp. ARP3, assembly GCF_001029595.1. Lineage (NCBI taxonomy): Bacteria > Pseudomonadati > Pseudomonadota > Gammaproteobacteria > Pseudomonadales > Pseudomonadaceae > Pseudomonas > Pseudomonas sp. ARP3. The sequence goes on along the minus strand of NZ_LEKF01000002.1, from coordinate 138,029 downwards.
CTGAATGACGATGCCCCCAGCGTGCGCGCGGCCTCTTCCAATTGCGGTGCCGCCTTGTTCAGCGCGGTGCGGATCGGCGCCTGGGCCAGTGGCAGGAACAGCAGCGCATACGCGATCAGCAGCAACGCCGAAGTCTGGTACAGCACCGGCACATAGTGCAGGGCGAAGTACACCAGCGTCAGCGCAATCACCAGCCCTGGCAGGGCGTGCAGCAAGTAGGGCAAGCGTTCCGCCCAGATCGCCAATTGGCCCTTGTAGCGCACCACCAGCAGGCCGACCGGCACCGCGAGCACCAGGCACAGCGCCGCACCGCCCAGCGACAGGGCCAAGGAGGAGAGCAGCGCCTCGCTGATTTCAGCCAGCGGAAACGCCGCCGACGAACCCACCGCCAACCAATAGCCGAGCATCCCCAGGGGAATGCCGCTGCCAATGATCGCCAGCGCCAGGCAATACACCTGGCCCAGCGGCGCCCACTTGCCCAGTTGGACCGGCTCGGCATGGCGCGCGGCGCCTTGGCCGATACGCACATGTCGACCTTTGCCACGCACGCGCAGCTCCAGCCACAGCAGGGTCAGGCACATCACCAGCAGCACCGCCGAGAGCATCGCCGCATTGGCATTGCTGAATTCCAGTTCGAATTGCTGATAGATCGCGGTGGTAAACGTCTGCAGGCCGATGATCGACAGCGCACCGAACTCCACCAGCATATGCAATGCGATCAACAGTGCCCCGGCCAGTAAGGATGGCCATAACAGCGGCAGCGTGACGCGCAGGAATATGCTCCAGCGATTCAGCCCCAGGGTGCGCGCCGATTCTTCCAGTGACGGGTCGAGGTTACGCAACGTTGCCGCCACCGGCAGAAACACCAATGGGTATTTGGACAGGCTCATCACCAGAATCGCCCCGCCCAGCCCTTCGAAGTCGGCGCTCAGCGACACCCAGGTGAAACTGCTGACAAACGCCGGTACGGCAAATGGCAGGCACAGGATCACGCCCCAGATGCGCCGCCCGCGCAGGTTGCTGCGTTCCAGCAGCCACGCCAGGGATAGGCCGATCACACCGCAGGTCACCGTTACACCGATCATCAGCGCCAAGGTGTTACGCAGCAATCCGAACACGTAAGGCCGCCACAGCAGATGCACCGCTTGCGCCCAGCCCGCCTCCCAGGCCTTCAGCCCCACATAGGCCAGCGGCAACAGGCTCAAGCCAACCAGCAATAGCACCGGCATTAGCAGCCAGATCGAAGGGCGCTTGCGTCGAGGGCTGAATCCCCCGCCCAGGGCGGGGATCGAGGGGTTCATCAGTTCAGGCCAACTTCACGTTCCAGCTCCAGGGCTTCTTCGGCGTTGCCCAGGTCGGCGGGGGTGACTTTCGGCGGTTGCAGTTCGTTGAACGGCTTAAGCCCGCGATTGGACTGCATACCTTTGCGCAATGGGTATTCCGCCGAGGTGTTGGTGATCACACGCTGGCCTTCTTCGCTGGCCATGAACGCCAGCAGTTGCTGGGCTTCCTTGGGATGCTTGCTCGACTTCAGCGCCGCAGCGGAGGACACGGTGATCAGGCCGCCGGCGTCGCCATCGGTGAAGTAATGCAGTTGGGAGTCGAGGTTGGTTTTTTCTTTCTTCAAGGCAAACCAGTAGTAGTTGTTCACCAGGACCGTGGCCACTTCGCCGTTTTCCACCGCCTTCAGTGCCACCATGTTGTTGCTGTACACCTTGCCGAACGCGCGCAGGCCGGTGAGCCATTCTTCGGCGGCTTCGCGGCCGTGCAGCTTGATGATTGCCACGGCTTGTTCCTGGAACGCACCGCTGGTGGGGACGAAGCCGACTTTGCCTTGCCACTCGGGGCCGGCGAAATCCAGCACCGACTTGGGCAGGTCTTTCTCGGCGATCAGCTTGGGGTTGAACGCCACGACGCGGGTGCGTGCGGTTACGCCCATCCAGTTGCCTTTGCTGCCCACGTAGTCCTTGGGCAAGACGTCCAGAGTGCTGGCGTCGATCTTGGCCAGCAGGCCTTGCTCGCCGAGCTTGTTCAGCGGTGGGGATTCTTCGGTGTAGATCACGTCGGCGGGAGAGCGCTCGCCCTCTTCCACGACCTGGCTGGCCAGCTGGTTGCTGCTGCCTTTGCGCACATTGACGTGGATGCCGGTCTTGGCTTCGAAGGCTTTGGCGAGTTCGTCGCCGACTTCTTTGTGTTGGCCGTTGTACAGGGTCAGGGAGACCTTGTCGGCGGAATAGGCGGTGGGGGAGAGCAGAGTCAGGCCGAGTAGAGTGATGGTCAGGCCACGCAGAAGGGATGTCTTGGGACGGGTATCGCGGATCATCATCCGGGGTTTTCCTCACTTGAGTGCAACAAATCATTGCAAGGATAAACGATAAAACTTCTCAAGTGCGGGTGAGGGGACAATTGCGGGAAAAGTTTTCAAACCCCGGAAACGAAAAAACCCGCTTTCGCGGGTTTGATCTGAATATGGTGCCCAGGAGAAGACTCGAACTTCCACGACCGTAAGGTCACCAGCACCTGAAGCTGGCGTGTCTACCAATTTCACCACCTGGGCATTCTCAGCAGCGTTACCGCCGTTGATGGGGCGAACTATACGGTGGGCTTTTTGATCTGTAAACCCCTGATTCAAAAATATAAATCAAGTTTTTCGTTAAAAATCAAAGGCCTGTAACGCAAAAACCCGCTTTCGCGGGTTCTTGTGGAACTCAAGGTTAACCTCAAGTTTTGAAATGGTGCCCAGAAGAAGACTCGAACTTCCACGGCCTTGCGGCCACCAGCACCTGAAGCTGGCGTGTCTACCAATTTCACCATCTGGGCAGTATCTTCAACGTTGCCGTCGTCGATGGCGCGCACTATACGGAGCGCTTTTTGAGCTGTAAACCCCCGCCATGAAAAAAGCCTGGAAAATTTCGCCAGTGGTCGTGCAAGGTGCCCGACGAGGGCTTTAAAGGGCGTTTAAACGCTTGTTGATGCCTGAAATTTCCCGTTTCAATACGCGTATGCCAAACTAACCCGCATATAGACAAGGTGAAAACTCTCTAATGGCCGATTGGCAGTCCCTCGATCCCGAGGCCGCTCGTGAAGCGGAAAAATATGAAAACCCTATTCCTAGCCGCGAACTGATCCTGGCGCATCTCGCCGATCGGGGTTCGCCTGCTAGCCGCGAGCAGTTGGTTGAAGAATTCGGTCTGACCACCGAAGACCAGCTCGAAGCCCTGCGCCGCCGCCTGCGCGCCATGGAGCGCGACGCTCAACTGATCTACACCCGCCGTGGCACCTACGCACCTGTGGACAAGCTCGACCTGATCCTCGGTCGCATCGCTGGCCACCGTGACGGCTTCGGCTTCCTGATCCCGGACGACGGCAGCGATGACCTGTTCATGAGCCCTGCGCAAATGCGTCTGGTGTTCGACGGCGACCGTGCCTTGGCACGCGTTTCCGGCCTGGACCGTCGCGGTCGTCGCGAAGGTGTGATTGTCGAAGTGGTATCCCGTGGTCACGAAACCATTGTCGGCCGGTACTTCGAAGAGGGCGGTATTGGTTTTGTCGTTCCGGACAACCCCAAGGTGCAGCAGGAAGTGCTGATCACCCCAGGCCGCAACGCCAACGCCAAGGTCGGTCAGTTCGTTGAGGTGAAAATCACCCACTGGCCAACCCCGCGCTTCCAGCCTCAGGGCGATGTGATCGAAGTGGTCGGCAACTACATGGCGCCAGGCATGGAAATCGATGTCGCGCTGCGTACCTACGATATTCCTCACGTCTGGCCCGAGGCCGTAGTGAAGGAAGCACGCAAGCTCAAGCCGGAAGTCGAAGAGAAGGACAAAGAGAAGCGCATCGACCTGCGCCATCTGCCGTTCGTGACTATTGACGGCGAAGATGCCCGCGACTTCGACGACGCGGTCTACTGCGAAGCCAAGCCGGGCAAGCTGCGCTTGTTCTCCGGCGGCTGGAAGTTGTACGTGGCGATCGCCGACGTTTCCAGTTACGTGAAGATCGGCTCGGCCCTGGATAACGAGGCCCAGGTGCGCGGTAACTCGGTTTACTTCCCTGAGCGCGTGATTCCGATGCTGCCTGAGGAGTTGTCCAACGGCCTGTGCTCGCTGAATCCGAAAGTCGACCGTTTGGCCATGGTGTGCGAGATGACTATCTCGAAAACCGGCGAAATGACCGACTATCAGTTCTACGAAGCCGTGATCCATTCCCAGGCTCGCCTGACCTACAACAAGGTCAGCACTATCCTGGAAACGCCGAAATCCAGCGAAGCCAAGGCCCTGCGTACCGAGTACGCGGGTGTAGTGCCGCACCTCAAGCAGCTGTATGCGCTGTACAAGGTGCTGCTGGGCGCGCGTCATGTGCGTGGCGCCATCGACTTTGAAACCCAGGAAACCCGGATTATTTTCGGTTCCGAGCGCAAGATTGCGGCGATCACACCCACGACCCGCAATGATGCCCACAAGCTGATCGAAGAGTGCATGCTGGCGGCCAACGTGGCCACGGCTGAGTTCCTCAAGAAGCATGAAATCCCTGCGCTGTACCGTGTGCATGACGGCCCGCCGCCGGAGCGTCTGGAGAAACTACGCGCATTCCTCGGCGAGCTTGGCCTTTCCCTGCACAAAGGCAAGGAAGGCCCGACGCCGAAGGATTATCAGGCACTGCTGGCGAGCATTAAGGATCGTCCGGATTACCATGTGATCCAGACCGTGATGCTGCGCTCCCTGAGCCAGGCGGTGTACAGCGCCGACAACCAAGGCCACTTCGGCCTGAATTACGAGGCGTACACCCACTTCACTTCGCCGATCCGTCGTTATCCGGACCTGCTCACGCACCGCGCGATCCGCAGTGTGATCCATTCCAAGATGAACACCCCGCACGTCAAGCGCGCCGGTGCCATGACCATTCCGAAGGCGCGGATCTATCCGTACGACGAAGCGGCCCTGGAACAGTTGGGCGAGCAGTGCTCCATGAGCGAGCGCCGCGCCGACGAAGCCACGCGCGATGTGGTGAACTGGCTCAAGTGTGAGTTCATGAAAGACCGCGTGGGCGAGTCCTTCCCGGGCGTGATCACTGCCGTAACCGGTTTTGGTCTGTTCGTCGAGCTGACCGATATCTACGTCGAGGGTCTGGTGCACGTCACCGCCTTGCCGGGCGACTACTACCACTTCGATCCTGTGCATCACCGTCTGGCGGGCGAGCGCACCGGTCGCAGCTTCCGTTTGGGCGATACGGTGGAAGTGCAGGTCATGCGCGTCGATCTCGACGAGCGCAAGATCGACTTCGGTATGCCTGATAAACCGGTCGAACCGACTGGCCGTAAAAAACGTGGCGGCGATACCGCTGCCCCAGCCAGCAAGGGCAAAGGGGCGGCTGCCAAGACGGCCGAACCTGAGCCGGCTAAAGCCGCTCGCCGTTCGTCCGCCAAAGACAAGGCTCCTGATGCCTATCGCCCAAGCGACGCGGCGGCGAAAAACGCCGAGCTGCGCAAGAGTCGCGAGTTGAAGCAGCAGTTGCTCAACGAAGCCAAAAGTGGTGGTAAAGCGGCGTCTGGGGGAAAGTCCCACGGCGCGGAAAAACCGTCGAGCAAACCGAGTAAACATCGTAAAGGCCCGCCGAAAGCGGGTTCGGCTCCCGCGAAAAGCGGCGGGTCGCGCAAACCTAAGGCCAAGTCATGAGTCTGGAAAAAATCTACGGCGTACACGCCGTAGAAGCCCTGCTGCGTCACCATCCCAAGCGCGTCAAGCAGGTATGGCTGGCGGAAGGTCGCAGCGAGCCGCGCGTGCAGGCGCTGGTCGAGTTGGCCAATGAAAACCGTGTCGCCATCGGCCAGGCCGAGCGCCGTGAGATGGACGCCTGGGTCGAAGGCGTTCATCAGGGTGTGGTTGCTGATGTCAGCCCAAGCCAGGTGTGGGGTGAGGCCATGCTCGATGAGCTGCTCGACCGTACCGAAGGCTCGCCGCTGTTGCTGGTGCTGGACGGCGTGACCGATCCGCACAACCTCGGCGCCTGTCTGCGTTCAGCGGATGCTGCCGGCGCGCTGGCGGTGATTGTGCCTAAAGACAAGTCCGCCACCTTGACGCCGGTAGTACGTAAAGTCGCCTGCGGCGCGGCGGAAGTGATTCCGCTGGTGGCCGTGACCAACCTGGCGCGCACCCTGGAGAAACTCCAGCAACGCGGTTTGTGGGTCGTGGGCACGGCGGGCGAGGCCGAGGTCAGCATTTATGACCAGGACCTCACCGGCCCGACCATTCTGATCATGGGCGCCGAAGGCAAAGGCATGCGCCGCCTGACCCGCGAGCACTGCGATTACTTGGTGCATTTGCCGATGGCCGGTAGCGTCAGCAGTCTCAACGTTTCGGTCGCGACCGGCGTGTGCTTGTTTGAAGCCCAGCGTCAGCGTGGGGCCAAAAAGGCGGGCGCTTCGCGCAAGTCGTAAGCTCAAGCTGCAAGTTAACAGCGCGGTGGTTGACCACTTGTAGCTTGTAGCTTGCAGCTTCCCCCCTGCTCCTCTACTATTGCGCCCCTTGCCTTCCTGGCAGGCACCGATGTGCCTCCCTGCGGCAAGATCCATAAGTGTCATTCACTCCTTGTCTGACCGTTTTTGAGCGGCAGGCTACAACCCGTAAGGAGCATTCATGCGTCATTACGAAATCATCTTTTTGGTCCACCCGGATCAAAGCGAGCAAGTCGGCGGCATGGTTGAGCGTTACACCAAGCTGATCGAAGAAGACGGCGGCAAAATCCACCGTCTGGAAGATTGGGGCCGTCGTCAACTGGCCTACGCAATCAACAATGTTCACAAGGCTCACTACGTGATGCTGAACGTTGAGTGCACTGGCAAGGCCCTGGCCGAGCTGGAAGACAACTTCCGCTACAACGATGCAGTGATCCGTAACCTGGTCATCCGTCGCGAAGAAGCCGTTACCGGCCAATCCGAGATGCTCAAGGCTGAAGAAAACCGCAGTGAGCGCCGTGAGCGTCGCGACCGTCCTGAGCACGAAGGCGCTGATAGCGCTGACAGTGATGACAGCGACAACAGCGATAACGCTGACGAGTAATCCACGGACCTTTTAAGGAGCCTATCAAATGGCACGTTTCTTCCGTCGTCGTAAATTCTGCCGCTTCACCGCTGAAGACGTGAAAGAGATCGATTACAAAGATCTCAACACTCTGAAAGCCTACGTATCCGAGACCGGCAAAATCGTTCCAAGCCGTATCACCGGTACCAAAGCACGTTATCAGCGTCAGCTGGCCACCGCTATCAAGCGCGCCCGCTTCCTGGCCCTGCTGGCCTACACCGACAGCCACGGCCGCTGAGACCGGGCAGTCGACAAGTAGTAAGGGATTGAATGCATGCGCGCCTTAGCTGAGTTCATCATGCGCGGTCGTATGCAGGCCACTCTGGTAGTGGCTGGCTGTGCGGCGTTGCCGTTGCTTTATTGGTTGGGTGCTGCCGCGGGTTGCCTTGTGCTGCTGCGGCGCGGTTTGAAGGACGCCGTTGGCGTTCTTGCCCTGGGTTTGTTGCCGGCCTTGATCTGGTGGCTGCAAATGGGTGATCCACGGGTACTTCTGGTACTGCTGGGGTCATCGAGCCTTGCGTTGGTTTTGCGCGCAAGCGAGTCCTGGGTCCGCACGCTGCTGGTCAGCGTGGCATTGGGGTTGGTGTACTCAGTGATGCTTGGCGCGGCTTTCCGCCCGCAAATCGAGGCGCTGGCGCAGGAAATCGTCAAGATCCTGCCGCTGGCCCTCGGGGATCTCTACCAGCAATTGTCGGTAGATGAGCGAGCGCGGTTTGCGTCACTGATTGCCCCGGTCCTGACCGGCCTGATTGCGGCATTGTTGCAGGTCGTCAGCGTGCTGAGCCTGATTCTTGGGCGTTATTGGCAGGCGTTGTTGTACAACCCGGGTGGTTTTGGTCGCGAGTTTCGCAGTATCAGAATCCCCGCGGGACCGGCGATGTTGCTGCTGGCGTGCATGGTTGTCGGACCGAACTTCGGTCCACAGATGGCCTTGTTGGCGCCGATTTGCAGTGTACCGCTGGTGTTTGCCGGGCTGGCCCTGATCCATGGGCTCGCCGCGCAGAAGCGCCTGGCCAAGTTTTGGCTGGTGGGGTTGTACGTGACGCTGTTGCTGTTCATGCAGCTGATCTATCCGTTACTCGTGGTTCTGGCCATTGTCGACGGCCTGATTGATTTTCGCGGTCGTCTGGCGCCGAAAGACGCCGATAACGCGAACGGTGAAGGTTAAAAGTTAGAGGATTTTCACATGCAACTGATCCTTCTGGAAAAAGTCGCCAACCTGGGCAACCTGGGCGACAAAGTGAACGTTAAGGCCGGCTACGGTCGTAACTACCTGCTGCCATACGGCAAAGCCACCGCTGCAACCGCTGCCAACCTGGCTGCGTTTGAAGAGCGTCGCGCTGAGCTGGAAAAAGCCGCAGCAGACAAAAAAGCATCGGCCGAAACTCGCGCTGCCCAACTGGCTGAGCTGGAAGTGACTATCACTGCCACCGCCGGTGACGAAGGCAAGCTGTTCGGTTCGATCGGCACCCACGACATCGCTGATGCACTGACCGCCTCCGGCGTTGAAGTGCAGAAGAGCGAAGTTCGTCTGCCGAACGGCACCATCCGCAACGTAGGCGAATTCGACGTAGCCGTGCACCTGCACGCCGAAGTTGAAGCCACCGTACGCGTTGTTGTGGTAGCTGCTTAAGGCTGTACCTAACTTACTGGCACCTCGCGTGTCAGCCAGTTAACATCGGGCACGATCCTGTTTACAGGTCGTGCCTTTTGTTTTTCTACACACCCCAAATTCCAAGTGGCCATGAACGATATTTCCGCTCCTGAGCAATACGATCTGCAAACCGCTGCCCTGAAGGTGCCGCCGCATTCCATCGAGGCCGAACAGGCCGTGCTCGGTGGCTTGATGCTGGACAACAACGCCTGGGAACGCGTGCTGGATCAAGTCTCGGACGGGGACTTCTATCGTCATGACCATCGCCTGATTTTCCGCGCCATCGCCAAGCTGGCCGACCAGAACTCCCCGATCGACGTGGTGACCCTGGCCGAGCAGCTCGATAAAGAAGGCCAGACCTCCCAGGTCGGCGGCCTTGGTTACCTGGGCGAGTTGGCGAAAAACACGCCGTCCGTCGCCAACATCAAGGCCTATGCCCAGATCGTGCGTCAGCGCGCCACGCTGCGTCAGTTGATCGGCATCAGCACTGAAATCGCCGACAGTGCCTTCAACCCCGAAGGCCGCACCGCTGAAGAAATCCTCGATGAAGCCGAGCGCCAGATCTTCCAGATCGCCGAAGCCCGGCCGAAAACCGGCGGCCCGGTAGGCGTCAACGAGCTGTTAACCAAGGCCATTGACCGGATCGACACCTTGTTCAACACCGACGCCGCCATCACCGGCATTTCCACCGGCTACACCGACCTCGACGAGAAGACCAGCGGCCTGCAACCGGCCGACTTGATCATCGTGGCCGGCCGTCCGTCGATGGGTAAAACCACCTTCGCGATGAACCTGGTGGAAAACGCCGTGTTGCGCAGCGACAAGACCGTTCTGGTGTACTCCCTAGAGATGCCAGGCGAATCGCTGATCATGCGTATGCTGTCGTCCCTGGGCCGCATCGACCAGACCAAAGTGCGTTCCGGTCAGTTGGAAGACGACGACTGGCCGCGCCTGACCTCGGCGGTCAACCTGCTCAACGACCGCAAGTTGTTTATTGATGACACGGCGGGCATCAGCCCTTCGGAGATGCGTGCGCGTACCCGTCGTTTGGTGCGTGAGCACGGCGACATCGCCTTGATCATGATCGACTACCTGCAGCTGATGCAGATCCCGGGCTCCAGCGGCGATAACCGCACCAACGAAATTTCCGAGATCTCCCGTTCCTTGAAAGCCTTGGCCAAGGAATTCAACTGCCCGGTGGTGGCACTGTCCCAGCTCAACCGTTCCTTGGAACAGCGCCCCAATAAACGCCCGGTGAACTCCGACTTGCGGGAATCGGGTGCGATCGAGCAGGACGCCGACGTGATCATGTTCGTATACCGCGACGAGGTGTATCACCCGGAGACCGAGCATAAAGGCATCGCCGAGATCATCATCGGCAAGCAGCGGAACGGGCCGATCGGCTTTATCCGCCTGGCGTTTATCGGTAAGTACACGCGCTTCGAAAACCTGGCGCCGGGCAGCTACAACTTCGACGACGACGAATAAAGCCTTCTGCTCAATTCCGACCATTACCGTCGGAATTGGTCATATTTTGTGCTATATTCCGCGCCCGCGATTTTTCATCTCAACACCGGTCACCGTCATGCAAACAGCCAAGCCGTTATTTGACTATCCCAAGTACTGGGCCGAATGTTTCGGCCCTGCGCCATTCCTGCCGATGAGCAGGGAGGAGATGGATCAGCTTGGCTGGGATTCCTGCGACATCATCATCGTCACCGGTGATGCGTACGTTGACCATCCGTCGTTCGGCATGGCGATCATCGGCCGGCTGCTGGAGTCTCAGGGCTTCCGCGTCGGGATCATTGCCCAACCGAACTGGCAGTCCAAAGACGACTTCATGAAGCTCGGCGAGCCGAACCTGTTCTTCGGCGTCGCGGCCGGCAACATGGACTCCATGATCAACCGTTACACCGCCGACAAGAAAATCCGCTCCGACGACGCCTACACCCCTGGCGGCATGGCCGGCAAACGCCCGGACCGCGCCAGCCTGGTGTACAGCCAGCGTTGCAAGGAAGCCTACAAAAATGTGCCGATCGTGCTCGGCGGCATCGAAGCTTCCCTGCGCCGCATCGCCCACTACGACTACTGGCAGGATCGCGTGCGCAACTCGATCCTGATCGACGCCACCGCCGATATCCTGCTGTACGGTAACGCCGAGCGGGCCATCGTCGAGGTGGCCCAGCGCCTGTCCTGGGGCCACAAGATCGAAGACATCACCGATGTGCGCGGCACCGCGTTTATCCGCCGTGACACGCCTGCGGGCTGGTACGAAGTGGACTCCACCCGCATCGACCGTCCGGGCAAGATCGACAAGATCATCAACCCGTATGTGAACACCCAGGACACCCAGGCCTGCGCCATCGAGCAGGAGAAAGGCCCGGTCGACGACCCGGAAGAAGCCAAGGTCGTGCAGATCCTCGCCAGCCCCAAGATGACCCGCGACAAAACCGTGATCCGCCTGCCGTCGGTGGAAAAAGTGCGCAATGACGCGGTGCTCTATGCCCACGCCAACCGCGTGCTGCACCTGGAAACCAACCCGGGCAACGCCCGCGCCCTGGTGCAAAAGCACGGTGAAGTGGACGTGTGGTTCAACCCGCCGCCCATCCCGATGACCACCGAAGAAATGGACTACGTGTTCGGCATGCCTTACGCACGCGTCCCGCACCCGGCGTACGGCAAGGAGAAGATCCCGGCCTACGACATGATCCGCTTCTCGGTGAACATCATGCGTGGCTGCTTCGGTGGTTGCACCTTCTGCTCGATCACCGAGCACGAAGGCCGCATCATCCAGAACCGTTCCGAAGAGTCGATCATTCGCGAGATCGAAGAGATCCGCGACAAAGTCCCAGGCTTCACCGGGGTGATCTCCGACCTCGGCGGCCCGACCGCGAACATGTACCGCATCGCCTGCAAGAGCCCGGAAATCGAATCCGCGTGCCGCAAGCCATCGTGCGTGTTCCCTGGCATCTGCCCGAACCTGAACACCGACCATTCGTCGCTGATTCAGCTGTACCGCAGCGCCCGTGCATTGCCGGGAGTGAAGAAGATCCTGATCGCCTCCGGTCTGCGCTACGACCTCGCCGTGGAGTCGCCGGAGTACGTGAAAGAGTTGGTGACTCACCACGTTGGTGGTTACCTGAAGATCGCCCCGGAACATACCGAGGAAGGTCCGCTCAACCAGATGATGAAACCGGGCATCGGCAGCTATGACAAGTTCAAGCGCATGTTCGAGAAGTACACCAAGGAAGCGGGCAAGGAGCAGTACCTGATCCCGTACTTCATCGCCGCTCACCCCGGTACCACCGATGAAGACATGATGAACCTGGCGCTGTGGCTCAAGGGCAACGGTTTCCGCGCCGACCAGGTGCAGGCGTTCTACCCGTCGCCGATGGCCACCGCCACCGCGATGTATCACTCGGGCAAGAACCCGCTGCGCAAGGTCACTTACAAGAGTGACGCAGTAACTATCGTCAAGAGCGAGGAGCAGCGCCGTCTGCACAAGGCTTTCCTGCGCTACCACGACCCGAAAGGCTGGCCGATGCTGCGCGAAGCGCTGACCCGCATGGGCCGCGCCGACCTGATCGGGCCGGGCAAGGACCAACTGATCCCGCTGCATCAGCCGAGCACCGACAGCTACCAGAGCGCCCGTCGCAAGAACTCGACGCCGGCCGGTAGCCACAAGGTCGCCAAGCAGACCACCACCAAGATCCTCACCCAGCACACCGGCCTGCCACCCCGTGGCAGCGACGGCAGCAACCCGTGGGACAAGCGTGAACAAGCCAAGGCCGCAGCCCAGGCGCGTAACAAGCAGGCCGCTAAGGAACGTAGCGATGCGGCCAAGGGCAAGGGCGGCAAGCCAGCCCGCAAGCCTGTGGTGCCGCGTTGATCGTCGCTTGAAAATGCAAAACGCCAGCCTTGTGCTGGCGTTTTGCTTTCTGGTCGGGGGTGAGGCTGTTTGGTAAGGTGGCGCCCATTGAAGCGCTATCGGGGGCAAGCCCTCTCCCACGCTTGACCGCATTCACGCTCCAATTGTGGGAGGGGGCTTGCCCCCGATAGCGTCAGTCCAGTCTCCACCCTTCAAGGAAGAACTCCTCATGGGCAACCCTCTGGCCGGCATCGGTATGGACTCCAACCGCTCCCAGTTCATGGCGCGCCAGCGCATCGAAAGTCAGATCAATTTGCCGCGCTTATTCGCCGCCATTGACGCCGACCCCGGCATCGTCGGCGCAGGCGTGGTGTATATCGACGCCGACTTCAACGTCGTCACCCTGCGCGAATTCAAGCCCATTTGCAGTATCAAGCCCAAGCGCATCATTTTGCGTGAAGCGCAGAAGTACATTTCGCCTGCCCAGTTTGTGGAGCAGGTGAAGACCGACCCCCGTGAAGGTCGCCTGCAGAAGGAGGCGTTTGATATGGGGCTTTCCTGCGGCGCGGCGGTGATTGGCTGGATTGTGGTGTTCAGCGGCAGTGTCGCTGTACCGTTCACCGCCGGCGCCAGTGCTTTTGTGGTGGGCATTGGCGTCACGGCGGCATTGGCCAGCAGCGCGCAATGCGGTTTTGGCGTGGCGCGTACTTACAACGAAGTGCTTGACCCTGAAGCCAACGACCGCATGGACGACGCGGAATGGTATGGCGCCGTTTCCCCAGTTCTCGATGCCGCCTCGCTGGTGGGCATCGGCACGGGCGCCTTGACCACGTTCCGGCTGCTCAAGGCCAAAAAAGCTGCCGCATTAGGCAAGAGTTGGTACGAGTTGCTCAAAGGTCTGACGCGCCAGGAGCGTAAGAAGTTGACCAAGGAGTTGCTCAGCCTGAGAGACCCGAGCCTGACCCCCAAATTGATCAAATTGCAGCAGCGTGCCGGCAAACTGACCAAAAGCTACAGCTCGACGCAAATCCGTCATGCCACGCTGACGCAAATCAAGGATGCATTGGGGGGCCTGTTGGGGATCTGGGGCAGCTATCGAACCGGCCATGTGGGCACGGCTGAAACCATTGCGATCGGTCTGTTCGAGGATTTGACGGAATGAAGGGCTTTCCCGACATGGGCAGCTTCCTGGCGCGCTATTTTCCCGTATTCATGGGTACCGTGTTCATGGCGATCTTTTCTGGCTCGGCCGCAGTGTCCATGGCGGGCGTGACGTACCTGCGCGGAGTTGATCCCGCGCTCAAGTCCAGCTATTCAGGGGCTGCGATCCTGGTATTGGTGGCGGTGCTAGTGTTTGGCAACGTGATGATCGCTCGAGGCTATCCCTGGGCGACCAGGCTGGTGGCAGGCTACCTGGTGTGCTGCCTGTTGTTCGTCGTGCCGATGATTCAATACGACCTTCACTTGCTGGTATACGGCTCGGCGTTGTTGTTTCCGTTGCTGGGGTTGCTATTGCTCAACAGCAAGCGCCACCGCGAAATGCGCCACAGACTCCTCGAAATACGTCGTCTGCGCCATGCCGTCGTTGCGCAGCGAAAAGCCCGTTGATTGGCTGGATTTGCTCTTCATTCGCCTACTCGCGTCACAAATAGGTGCAACGCTTGCACTATTGCCCTCTACGAAGGCGCCGTTTTGGTGCTGTACTGCACCGGGTCTTACGATAACGCGCAATGACCGCTGCTCTGGCATAAGTCTTGCGCGCTATGTGCCCATGCCCTGGCTCGCAGGAGGCCGCCGTGTCGATTCATGTCGCGTTGCACCACGTTACGCATTACCGCTACGACCGTGCTGTCGAACTCGGCCCGCAAATTGTGCGCTTGCGCCCGGCGGCCCACAGCCGTACGCGGATTTTGTCCTATGCGCTGAAAGTGCTGCCCGAGCAGCACTTCATCAATTGGCAACAAGACCCCCAGGGCAATTACCTGGCGCGCCTGGTGTTTCCGGAAAAAACCGCCGAACTGCGCATTGAAGTCGATCTGGTCGCCGAGATGGCGGTGTTCAACCCGTTCGACTTTTTTCTTGAGCCCTACGCCGAAAACATTCCCTTCAATTACGCCGCCGACGAGCAGCGCGAGCTGGCGCCGTACTTGGAAACCCTGCCACTGACGCCGAAGTTCGCCGCTTACCTGGCTGGTATCGACCGCACGCCGCTGCCGGCGGTGGACTTTCTGGTGGGCCTCAATCAGCGCCTGGCGGCGGACATCGGCTATCTGATCCGTATGGAACCCGGTGTGCAGACCCCGGAATTCACCTTGGAAAACGCCTCGGGTTCGTGCCGCGACTCGGCCTGGCTGCTGGTGCAACTGTTGCGCAACCTGGGGCTGGCGGCGCGGTTTGTGTCGGGTTATCTGATCCAGCTCACCGCCGACGTCAAAGCCCTGGACGGGCCGTCCGGCACCGATGTGGATTTCACTGACCTGCACGCCTGGTGTGAGGTGTACTTGCCTGGTGCCGGCTGGATCGGCCTGGATGCCACCTCCGGCCTGTTCGCGGGGGAAGGGCATATCCCGTTGGCCTGTAGCCCCGATCCTTCCTCTGCCGCACCGATCAGTGGGCTGGTGGAGCCTTGCGAGTGCGAGTTTGCCCACGAAATGTCGGTGGAGCGGATCTGGGAGGCACCGCGTGTCACCAAGCCCTACACCGAAGAGCAGTGGCGCGCGATTCATGCCCTGGGCCGGCAGATCGACGGCGACCTGCTCAAGCACGACGTGCGCCTGACCATGGGCGGCGAACCGACCTTCGTGTCCATCGACGACCCCGACGGCGCCGAGTGGAACACCGCCGCGCTCGGGCCGGACAAGCGGCGCCTGTCTGCCCAGTTGTTCCAGCGCATGCGCCAGCACTACGCGCCCCAGGGCCTGGTGCACTTCGGCCAAGGCAAGTGGTACCCGGGCGAACAACTGCCGCGCTGGTCGCTCAATTGCTATTGGCGTCGCGACGGCGTGCCGATCTGGCACAACAGCGCACTGATCGCCGACGAGCAGCGGGACTACGGCGCCAATGACGAGTTGGCTGGGCGCTTCCTGGCCAGCGTCGCCGAGCGCCTCAAATTGCCCGCGCGTTTCGTGTTCCCGGCCTTCGAGGATCATTTTTATTACCTGTGGCGCGAAGGTGCGTTGCCGCAGAACGTCACGGCCCAAGACCCGCGACTCAGCGACGAACTGGAACGCGAGCGCCTGCGCAAAGTGTTCAGCCAGGGCCTGGATAAAGTCATCGGCCATGTGCTGCCGCTGGCGCGCACGGCGGCCAATGACCGCTGGCAGAGCGGGCGCTGGTACCTGCGCGACACCCATTGCCGGCTGGTGCCGGGAGACTCACCCCTTGGCTACCGCCTGCCATTGGCGTCGCAGCCCTGGGTAACGGCGGCGGAGTATCCGTTCGTGCACCCCACAGACCCTAACCAGGATCTGCCGGAGCTGCCGGATAACGCGCAACTGCACCATCACGCCGAGCCGGCTCCCAACGACGAACGCGTGCCGCAGGTGGACGAGTCCGCCGATTGGCTGACCCGCACCGCGCTGTGCGCCGAGGCTCGCGAAGGGCGGCTGTACGTGTTTATGCCGCCGCTGGAGCGCGTGGAAGATTATCTGGAACTGGTCGCCGCCATCGAAGCCAGCGCAGAAGAACTGCATTGCCCGCTGCTGCTGGAAGGCTACGAGCCACCGGCCGATACGCGGCTGAGCAACTTCCGGGTCACGCCGGACCCGGGTGTGATCGAGGTCAACGTGCAACCGTCCGCCACTTGGGACGAGTTGGTAGAGCGCACCGAGTTTCTCTACGAAGAGGCGCGACAAACCCGACTGACCACGGAAAAATTCATGATCGACGGGCGCCACACCGGCACCGGCGGCGGCAACCACTTCGTACTCGGCGGCGCCACGCCCAAGGATTCGCCGTTCTTGCGCCGCCCGGATCTGTTGCGCAGCCTGATCAGTTACTGGCATAACCACCCGTCGTTGTCCTACCTGTTTTCCGGGCTGTTTATCGGCCCCACGTCCCAGGCGCCGCGGGTGGACGAAGCGCGCAACGATGCGCTGTACGAGCTGGAGATCGCCTTCGCGCAAATGCCCGAACCCGATGAGGAATGCCCGCCGTGGCAGGTCGACCGCCTGCTGCGCAACCTGCTGATCGACGTCACGGGCAATACCCACCGCGCCGAGTTCTGTATCGACAAACTCTACTCCCCCGACGGCGCCACCGGCCGTCTGGGCCTGTTGGAACTGCGTGCCTTTGAAATGCCGCCCCATGCGCGCATGAGCCTGACCCAACAGTTGCTGCTGCGCGCCTTGGTCGCGCGGTTCTGGCGTGAACCCTACGCCCCGGCCAAGCTGGCGCGCTGGGGCACCGAGCTGCATGACCGTTTCCTGCTGCCGCACTTTATCGAGCAGGACTTTGCCGACGTTATCGTCGAACTCAATGCCGCCGGGTATCCGCTGCGGGCCGAATGGTTTGCCGCGCACTTGGAGTTTCGTTTTCCCAAGGTCGGCGACTATGCCGTCAGCGGTATCGAGCTGGAATTGCGTCAGGCCCTGGAACCCTGGCATGTGCTGGGCGAAGAGGGCGCGGCGGGCGGCACGGTGCGGTATGTGGATTCGTCCCTGGAGCGCCTGCAAGTGAAGCTCACAGGCCTGCCGCCACAACGTTATCTGCTGACCTGCAACGGCATCCCGGTGCCGCTGCAACCCACTGGTCGTGTCGGTGAGTTCGTCGCGGGTGTGCGCTACCGCGCCTGGCAACCGGCCAACTGCCTGCAACCGACCATCCCGGTGCATGCGCCGCTGGTGTTCGACCTGCTCGACACCTGGATGCAGCGCTCGCTGGGCGGCTGCCAGTACCATGTTGCGCATCCGGGCGGGCGCAATTACGACAGCTTGCCGGTGAATGCCAACGAGGCGGAGAGCCGGCGCATGGCGCGGTTTTTCCGGCTCGGCCATACACCCGGAAAGCTCCCCGTACCGACCATCGTGATCAACGATGAATTACCGATGACCCTGGATCTACGACGCTTTGCCAATAAGAATGACTGACTGCGATTGAAGGTGGGAGGGCCCAGCTCCCGCCCACCGTTGATTGCAATGAATCTGAGTTAACCTGAGCCCCTTTGCCTCTGCCGAGCGTTCCATGTCCGACTTGCTCGACCGTTACCCGCTGACCGCGGGCACTTATCATGAATTGCTGGACGACAGCGGCGTAGTGCGTGCCCATTGGCGACGCCTGCTCGATCACCTGCAGCGCAGCACCCCGGCGCAGCTGGCCCAGCGCCAGGCGCTGTTGACCCGGCAGATCCAGGAAAACGGCGTGACCTACAACGTCTACGCCGACCCTAAAGGCGCCGACCGCCCATGGGAATTGGACCTGCTGCCCCATGTGCTGGCCTTTGACGAGTGGCAGCACCTGGCGGCCGGTATCGCCCAGCGTGCGCGCTTGCTCAATGCGGTGCTGGCCGATCTGTATGGCCCGCAGCGCTTGATCAAGGAAGGTCTGCTGCCGGCGGAACTGGTGTTCGGGCATAACAACTTTCTATGGCCGTGCCAGGGCATCCAGCCGCCCGATGGCACGTTTTTGCACCTGTATGCGGTTGACCTGGCGCGCACCCCGGATGGCCGCTGGTGGGTCACCGCCGACCGCACCCAGGCGCCGTCGGGTGCCGGCTACGCCTTGGAAAACCGCACCATCGTGTCCCGTGCCTTCCCGGACCTGTACCGCGACTTGCAGGTGCAGCACCTCACCGGTTTTTTCCGCACACTGCAGGAAACCTTGGCGCGCCAGGCCCCCGGCGATGATCAGACGCCGCTGATCGTGCTGCTTACCCCCGGGCGTTTCAACGAAAGCTACTTCGAACACCTCTACCTCGCCCGTCAGCTTGGTTATCCGCTGGTGGAGGGGGGCGATCTCACTGTGCGCGACAGCCGCGTGTTCCTCAAAACCCTCAGTGGCCTGCGCCGCGTGAACGCGATCATGCGCCGCCTGGACGACGACTTTTGCGACCCGCTGGAGCTGCGCACCGACTCAGCCCTCGGCGTGCCCGGCCTGCTCGATGCGGTGCGCCAGGGCAATGTGCTGGTGGCCAATGCCCTGGGCAGCGGCGTGCTGGAGTCTCCGGGTTTGCTGGGCTTTCTGCCGAAGATCAACCAGTTTTTGTTTGGCGAAGAACTGATCCTGCCGTCCATCGCCACTTGGTGGTGCGGCGAGGCGCCAGTGCTTGCCGAAGCCTTGGAAAAACTGCCGGAGTTGCTGATCAAACCGGCATTTGCGTCGCAGAGTTTTACCCCCGTGTTTGGCCGCGATCTGGATGATGCGCAGCGCCAGGCCCTGACCGAACGTATGCGCGCGCGCCCTTACGCGTACGTGGCCCAAGAGCTGGCGCAACTGTCCCAGGCGCCGGTGTGGCACACCGAAGAGGATCACCTGCAACACCGTGCCATCGGCATGCGCGTGTATGCCGTGGCCAGTGACGACGGCTATCGCGTGCTGCCAGGCGGCCTGACGCGCGTCGCCGCCGAAGCCGATGCCGAGGTGGTGTCGATGCAGCGCGGTGGCGCGAGCAAAGACACCTGGGTGCTCGGCGAGCGGGCGCCCGGCGGCGAACAGTGGCGCGCACAACGTTCCATCGGCGCCCATGATCTGGTGCGCCGCGACCCGTATCTGCCCTCGCGGGTGGTGGAAAACCTGTTCTGGTTCGGCCGGTATTGCGAGCGCTGCGATGACAGCGCGCGCTGGCTGCGGATCGTGCTGGCCCGCTATGTCGACGGCGACGACCCGCTGGCGTTGCAGGCGGCGGTGGAACTGGGCGAGAACTTGCGCTTGTTGCCGGAGGAGGGCGACCTGCCCGAGCGTCTGCTGGCCGCGTTGCTCGGTGACGACTGGCCGTCGAGCCTGCGCGCCAACCTGCAACGCTTGCAGTGGGCGGCGTCCCAGGTGCGCGGCAAGTTGTCCCGGGAAAACTGGCAGGCCCTGGTGGAGCTGCAGCGCGAAGCCTTGGAGTTGGAGCGCGAAACGGCGGACTTCGGCGAGTTGCTGGACTTTCTCAACCGCCTGGTGATGTCCCTCGCGGCGCTGTCCGGGTTCGCCCTGGACGACATGACTCGCGATGAAGGCTGGCGCTTCTTGATGATGGGGCGGCGCATCGAGCGCCTGCAGTTTCTCAGCAGCAGCCTTGCGGCGTTCCTGCGCGGCGTGGCGGTGTTCGATCAAGCGGGGCTGGAATGGTTGCTGGAATTGGGCAACAGCAGCATCACCTACCGCTCGCGCTACCTGGCGGTGCCGCAACTGATCCCGGTGCTCGACCTGTTGCTGCTGGACGAGCAGAACCCCCATGCGGTGTTGTTCCAGCTCAAACTGGTGAGCCGCACCTTGCGGCGGCTCAACGACGACTTTGGCGTGCCGCGAGAAACCGGCCTGGGGCCGTTGGTGGAGCGCCTTACGCGCTTCGACCTGAGTTGCCTGGAGAACCCGCTGTTCGGCGAGTCCGGCGTACGCGCCGCGCTGGATGGCCTGGCTGACCTGCTGCAAGCGGTGGCCGATGAGAGTGGGCAAGTGTCGGATCGCCTGGCGCTGCGCCACTTTGCCCATGTGGATGATGTGAGCCAGCAAACGGTGTCGCTGTGATGAGTGCGCGCTATCAGATTTTCCACGATACCCATTACCACTACGACAGCCCGGTGTCCCTGGCCCAGCAGTTGGCGCACCTGTGGCCGCGTGCGTGTGAATGGCAGCGCTGCAGCGCGCAACAGTTGGATATCAGTCCGTCGCCGTCTTCACGCCGCGATGAGTTGGATGTGTTCGGCAACCCCATCACGCGCCTGGCGTTCGAGCGACCCCATGACGAGCTGCTGGTCAATGCCGGATTGACCGTGGAAGTACTGGCGCGCTCGGCGCCGGATTTCGCCCGGTCACCCGCCTGGGATCAAACCCGCGACAGCCTGACCTACAGCAGTCGCCCGTTGTCGCCCGAGGCGATCGAAGCGTGCCGTTATCGCTTCGAGTCGCCCTATGTGCATTTGAAGCAAACCTTCGTCGATTTCTCCGAAAGTTGTTTCGCGCCGGGGCGGCCATTGCTGCTGGGCGTGCAGGCGTTGATGCAGAAGATCTTCAGCGAATTCACCTTCGATGCCGAAGCCACCCAGGTCGCTACACCGCTGGTGGAGGTGCTGGAACGCCGTCGCGGCGTGTGCCAGGACTTCGCCCACCTGATGCTTGCGTGCCTGCGCTCCCGTGGCCTGGCGGCGCGTTATATCAGCGGTTACCTGCTCACCCAGCCGCCACCCGGCCAGCCACGGCTGATCGGCGCCGATGCGTCCCATGCGTGGGTTTCTGTGTATTGCCCGGTGTCGGGCTGGGTGGATTTCGATCCGACAAATAACGTACAGCCGGCACTGGAGCACATCACCCTGGCCTGGGGCCGGGATTTTTCCGATGTGTCGCCGTTGCGTGGGGTGATTCTGGGGGGAGGGAGCCATGACCCGGAAGTGCGGGTGACGGTGATGCCGCTGGAGTAACGATGAATTGTGGTGAACAGGGCGGGCCCGTTCACCACAAAGAAAATTATTCAGCCGGATCTTTTGGTGTTTCGGTCTCGTCGCTCGTTTCTTCACCATCGGCATCCGGGTTCAGCGCGCCGGCTTCTTCATCGGCGGCGGCTTTCTTGCGTTGTAGCTTTTCCTCTTTCTTCTGTTCCTTGGCCAAGTCTCTCTGACGTTTGGCGAAGGAGTAATTAGGTTTGGCCATGGGCAATCCTCTAGGGTCGAAGGTGAGGGTGGGCGGCACGCGGCTGCCTCGGGTCGCCATGGTAGCAGCTTAGCAGCGCGCTTGGCCTTCACTTACCGCAGGCGTAGGCGGCCAGCAGGCCGTTGAACAGTTGGTTGAGGCGCATGGCTCGGACTCCAGTGGATGATGGAGCCGATCATAAGCAGGCTGCGGCACTTTGGCCGGTTGATTATGTCGATAGGTCTGATAGCCTAAAGTTGTATACAATTTGTTGATTCAGATCATAGGAAATCGTGCCTGTCTCAGGCACCCTTGCCGCATCATGCGTTTTTAACCCTGCCTTGGAGATTCACATGTTTGCCAAAATCGTTGCTGTTTCCCTGCTGACATTGGCCAGCGGCCAGTTGCTGGCTGCAGAGTGCAAGATTACCGTCGACTCCACTGACCAGATGTCCTTCAACACCAAGGAAATCACGATCGACAAGAGCTGCAAAAAATTCACCGTCGAATTGACTCACTCCGGCAGCCTGGCAAAAAACGTCATGGGCCATAACTGGGTGCTGACCAGCGCCGCTGACATGCAGCCGGTCGCGACCGATGGCATGGCCGCCGGTATCGAAAAGAACTACCTGAAAGAAGACGACGCCCGCATCATCGCCCACACCAAGATCATCGGTGCCGGCGAGAAAGATTCCGTGACCTTCGACGTGTCGAAGCTGGCGGCGGGTACTGATTACGCATTCTTCTGCTCGTTCCCAGGCCACATCTCGATGATGAAGGGCACTGTGGTCGTCAAGTAAGCGCGCGTAATCGTTCATCGGGGGCAAGCCCCCTCCCACCTTGGATTGTGAATACAGTCAACTGTGGGAGGGGGCTTGCCCCCGATGACGTTCTGCCTGGTTCAACTCACGGCGCAAACGGCATGACTCGCTTGTGCTCAGTCTTGCGATACGTCTCGCAGATGATCCTGAACGCCTCTTCCCGCACCGGCTCGCCATGCAGGAACGCATCGATCTCGGCGTAAGTCACCCCATGTGACGCCTCATCCGGCTTACCCGGCGACAAGTCTTCCAGGTCGGCGGTCGGCACCTTCTCCACCAGGGATTCCGGCGCACCAAAGTGCCGCGCAATCGCACGTACCTGGTTCTTTACCAGCCCGCTCAACGGCGCCAAGTCGCAGGCCCCGTCGCCGAACTTGGTGAAAAAGCCCATCACCGCTTCCGCCGCATGGTCGGTACCAATCACCAGGCCGCCAGCCGCCCCGGCGATGGTGTACTGCGCCACCATGCGCATCCGCGCTTTGGTGTTGCCCAACACGAAATCGCGGGACACCGCCGCCTTGCCTTCAAACACCGCCACTTCATTGGCCAGGGCTTTGACCGCCGGGCCGATATTGACGGTGTGGCGTTCGTCCGGGTCGATAAAGTCCACCGACGCCTGGGCGTCGATTTCATCGAACTGGGTTTCATAGGGCAGGCGCACGGCGATGAAGCGGTAGGCCTCGTCGCCGGTGCTGGCGCGTAGTTCCTGCATCGCCCGTTGAGCCAGCAGGCCGGCGGTCAGGGAATCGACGCCGCCACTGATGCCCAGCACGAGGGCCTTGAGCCCGGAGTTGCGCAGGCAGTCCTGAATAAACTTCACGCGCCGCGCCACTTCGGCTTCAAGCGCGGCCTGGTCATTGAATGGCGCTTGGACCTTGAGCTGCTGCGCAATCTCACGCTGTACGGCTTGCATGGTTCACTCCTTGCTGGATAGGGCAGGTACTTTGAAAACGTGACGCAAATAGGCGACGAAATTCGGGTCGGTGCATTGGGTCTTGCCCGGCTCATCGGAAATCTTCGCCACCGGCTGGCCATTGCAGGCGGTCATTTTAAGCACAATGCTCATGGGCTCCACCCCTGGAATGTCACAGGTCAGGTTGGTGCCGATACCGAAGCTCACATTAATGCGGCCCCGCAATGCGCGGAAAATCTCCAGGGCCTTGGGCAGCGACAGGCTGTCGGAAAACACCAGGGTCTTGCTCATCGGCTCGATACCCAGCTTGTGATAGTGAGTGATGGCTTTTTCCGCCCACTGCACCGGGTCGCCGGAGTCATGGCGCAGGCCGTCGAAGAGTTTGGCGAAGTACAGATCGAAGTCGCCGAGGAACGCGTCGGTGGTGATGCAGTCGGTCAGGGCGATACCCAGCAGGCCACGGTATTCGCGAACCCAGCAATCGAGCGCGGCGATCTGGCTGTCGATCAGGCGCGGGCCGAGCTGCTGATGGGCCATGATCCATTCATGGGCCATGGTGCCCAGGGGTTTCATGTCGAACTCGCGGGCCAGGTGCACGTTGCTGGTGCCGACGAATCGGCCGGGGAAGTCATGTTTGAGCACACTGACCACTTCTTCCTGCACCCGGTACGAGAAGCGCCGACGGGTGCCGAAGTCGGCCACTTGCAGCTCCGACAGCTCGTCGCTGCTGGCGTTGGCCGTCAGCCAGTCGAACTTGCGGTACAACTGCTCGCGCGCTTGTTCGAGGATCACCGTCTGGTAGCGGTAGCGGTTGCGCACTTCGCTGACGATGGCAAGCAACGGCACTTCGAACAGGATCACATGCAGCCATGGCCCGCGCAGGCGGATAAACAGCTCGCCGTTCTCGATGCCGGTCTGCACATAGCGCAGGTTGAAGCGGAACAGCCCCAGGAAGCGCAGAAAGTCCGGCTTCATAAAGCTGATGCGCTCCAGAAAACCCAGCTGATCCGGGCTCAGGCTCAGCTCGGCGAGGCGCTCGATCTGGTAGCGGATCTCCGCCAGGTAGGGGCGCAAGTCTTCGCTGTTACGGCAACGGAATTCCCATTCAACTTCCACGTTGGGGTAGTTGTGCAGCACCGCCTGCATCATGGTCAGTTTGTAGAAGTCGGTGTCGAGCAGGTTCTGCACGATGCGATCGGCAAACACACTCTCGCTCATAACGGGAATCTCCAGATGGGTCGGCGAGGGGGCCGACCTTTACGCACAATTAAGAAAGGGGGCTAGTGGCGCATAGACCTGAGGGGTTTTGCCAGACATTTTTTCGGTGAGGCCACTGGCCTCATCGGGGGCAAGCCCCCTCCCACATTTGAAATGCATTCCACTCCAGGCACTAAATCACCTGCTCCATCATCCACTTCACAAATTCGCGCACCTTGGGCACTTCGGCCGCGTGCTCCGGGTAAGCCAGGTAATACGCATCCTGGCTGGGCATCGCATGCTGCCAGGGGATCACGAGCTTGCCGTCGGCCAGTTCTTCTTCCACCAGAAAACGCGGTAACAACGCCACGCCGCATCCCACCTGCGCCGCGCGGATGCACATATAGAAAGTGTCGAAACGCGGGCCGTGGTAGCTGTGCTCGGTGTGGTAGCCCTGGCTGGCGAACCAGTCGTGCCAGCCTTGAGGCCGCGAAGCGTTTTGCAGCAGTACCAGTTCGCTCAATTGGGTCGGGTCGGTAAAGGGCTGCGCGGGCAGGCTTTCCGGGGCGCACACCGGTACCAGTTCTTCGCTGAACAGCTTCAGGCTCTCGGTGCCAGGGCGTGAACCCGGGCCGAAGTAGAAGGCCATGTCGGCCTTGCCTTGCAGCAGTTCGTCCGGCTCCTGTTCGTTGCACAGGTCCAAATGGATCTGTGGGTGCCGCAAGCGCCAGCCCTTGAGGCGTGGCACCAGCCAGCGCGCGCCGAAGGTGTAGGGCGTGGACACCCGCAGCACTTCGGTCTCGCCGCCGTAAGAGCGCAGGTAATGGGTGGACATCTCCACCTGCGTGAGGATCTTGCGCACTTCCACCAAATACAGTTCGCCCGCCGGGGTCATCTGCAAGCGCCGGCGCACGCGGCGGAACAGCAGGTGTTGCAGCAACTCTTCCAATTGCGCCACCTGTTTGCTCACCGCGCTCTGGGTGAGGTTCAGTTCCTCGGCGGCGCGGGTGAAGCTCAGGTGGCGAGTGGCGGCTTCGAAACACTGCAAGGCGGTGATCGAAGGCAAATGTCTTTTGTTCAGCACGGGGTGCCTCTTTTTATTCTTGGCATGAATAAACGGAATGATATCTCGCCTAATCGTCGTTTGTTGGCAAGTCTTGGGCCAGCTACAAATAAGCTTTGGATCGCCGTGCGGGCCGCGGCGTTTTTTGTACGCAGATTAAAGGAGTGACCCATGGTTGCCGCATTGCTTGATCGTCTCGGGGTGAACCCGGCGTTGTACCAGTCGGGGAAACAGCCCGTGCATTCGCCGATCGATGGCAGCCGTATCGGCAGCGTGCACTGGGAGGGTGCCGCCGAGGTGGAGCAACAGGTCAGTCGCGCCGAGCATGCATTCGAGGCCTGGCGCAAGGTGCCCGCACCACGTCGCGGTGAGCTGGTGCGCCAGTTCGGTGACGTACTGCGTCAATACAAGGCCGACCTGGGTGAGCTTGTGTCCTGGGAAGCCGGCAAGATCACTCAGGAAGGTTTGGGTGAAGTGCAGGAAATGATCGACATCTGCGACTTCGCCGTCGGCCTGTCGCGTCAGTTGTACGGTTTGACCATCGCCTCTGAGCGCCCTGGCCACCATATGCGTGAAACCTGGCACCCACTGGGGGTGGTCGGCGTGATCAGCGCGTTCAACTTTCCGGTCGCGGTGTGGGCGTGGAACACCGCGCTGGCACTGGTGTGCGGCAACGCTGTGATTTGGAAACCGTCGGAAAAGACCCCGCTCACCGCCCTGGCCTGCCAGGCGCTGTTCGAGCGCGTGGTGAAAAACTTCAGCGATGCCCCCGAGTACCTGAGCCAGGTGATCATCGGCGGCCGCGACGCCGGCGCCGCGCTGGTGGATGACCCGCGCGTGGCCCTGATCAGCGCCACCGGCAGCACCCGCATGGGCCGCGAAGTGGCGCCTAAGGTCGCCGCGCGCTTTGCCCGCAGCATTCTCGAGCTGGGCGGCAACAATGCCATGATCCTTGGCCCGAGCGCCGACCTGGACATGGCGGTGCGCGCTATTTTGTTCAGCGCCGTCGGCACCGCCGGCCAGCGTTGCACCACCCTGCGTCGCTTGATCGCCCATGAGTCGGTCAAAGAAGAAATCGTCACCCGCCTCAAGGCCGCCTATGCAAAAGTGCGCATCGGCCATCCTCTGGAAGGCAACCTGATCGGCCCGCTGATCGACAAACACGGTTTCGACGCTATGCAGGATGCCCTGGAGCAAGCCTTGAGCGAAGGCGGCAAGGTATTCGGCGGCAAGCGCCAGCTGGAAGACAAGTACCCCAACGCTTACTACGTGTCGCCGGCCATTGTGGAAATGCCCGAGCAAAGCGATGTGGTGTGCACTGAGACCTTTGCGCCGATCCTCTACGTAGTCGGCTATACCGATTTCGCCGAAGCCCTGCGCTTGAACAACGCCGTGCCGCAGGGCCTGTCCTCGTGCATTTTCACCACCGACGTGCGTGAAGCCGAGCAGTTCATGTCGGCGGTGGGCAGTGACTGCGGCATCGCCAACGTCAACATCGGCCCCAGCGGCGCGGAGATTGGCGGCGCGTTTGGCGGTGAGAAAGAGACCGGCGGCGGGCGTGAATCGGGTTCGGATGCCTGGCGCGGCTATATGCGGCGCCAGACCAACACCGTGAACTATTCGCTGGAGTTGCCGTTGGCGCAGGGCATTACTTTCGACTGATTACTGCACGTTGGACTGAATCTGGGGAGAGGGCTTGCCCCCTCCCACATTTGATCGCACTAGCACATCAAGATGGTTGTTTGTTGGGTCTCATCGGAGTCTGGCAATGGCATTACGCGAAACATGTTTGTGGGAACACCTCACCCCCAGCCGGCCGGATCGCGCCGCGCTCAAGGGCGAGGTCAACGTGGATGTGTGCGTAATCGGCGCCGGAATCACCGGCCTGTCGGCGGCCATTCACTTGCTGGAACAGGGAAAGAGCGTCGCCGTGCTGGAGGCTCATCGCACCGGGCACGGTGGTTCGGGGCGCAATGTCGGGCTGGTCAACGCCGGCTTGTGGATTCCCCCTGACGATATCGAAGCCGGCTTCGGCGAAGCGGTGGGCAGCCAGCTCAACCGCATGTTGGGTGCGGCGCCGGCGCTGGTGTTCAGCCTGATCGACAAATACAACATCGATTGCCAACTGCGTCGCGAGGGCACGTTGCACATGGCGCATAACGCCCGTGGCGAGGCGGATCTGCGCAGTCGTGAAGAACAATGGAAGCGCCGTGGCGCGCCGGTGGAATTACTCACCGGCCAGGCGTGCGAGCAAGCCACGGGCACCAAAAAGATCGCTGCTGCGTTGCTGGATCGGCGCGCGGGGACCTTGAACCCGATGGCCTACACCAGTGGTTTGGCCAACGCCGCCATGGGGCTCGGCGGTCAGTTGTTCGACCATTCCCCGGTGACCCAACTGGAACGCCAGGGCTCGAACTGGTCGGTGCAAACCGAGCACGGTGCGGTGCGGGCGGCACAGGTGGTGATCGCTTCCAACGCCTACACCGAAGGCGAATGGACCGAGCTGCGCCGCAACTTTTTCCCCGGTTACTACTATCAGGTCGCGTCGGCGCCTTTGAGTGACGATGCTGCGCGGCAAATCCTGCCTGGCGGTCAGGGCTCCTGGGACACCCGCCAGGTCTTGAGCAGCATCCGCCGCGATGCCGATGGCCGGTTGTTGCTGGGTAGCCTGGGCAACGGCAACCAGAAACCGGCATGGTTTCTCAAGGCGTGGGCCGATCGGGTGCAGCAGCACTATTTTCCTTACCTCAAATCGGTGCAGTGGGAGTACACCTGGACCGGCTGCATTGCCTTCACCCCCGACCATTTGATGCGCCTGTTCGAACCGGCCCCGGGGCTGGTGGCGGTCACTGGCTACAACGGCCGCGGCGTGACCACCGGCAGTGTGGTGGGCAAGGCGTTTGCCGACTACCTCTGTCACCAGAATCCCCAGACATTGCCGATTCCGTTTGCGCCGATGCAGCCGTTGGCGGCGGTGGGCCTGCGCAGCTGCCTGTATGAGGCAGGATTCTCGCTGTATCACGCGGGGCAATGCTTGAGGATTGTCATCTGATCAGCGAAATACCCTTCAAATCCCTGCGTTTTCTTAGCAGGCTACTAATCTGTATTGGTGCAAGTCGTAGCAATCACGCACTGTAAATGTGCAGTTCCGTTACGCCTTGGGTTACCGCTGTAGGAACTGTCGTTTGTGGTTCTGGTTGCAGGTGGCACCGGTAGAGGTTGTACCTTTTCGGGCTTGCGGTTGCGCCTGCGCGCGCCAGGGGGTTGCACGTCCTGGCGAGCGGAGCCGAAACACCTGTAATAACAATGACACCGTGTCTTTTTGAAGAATAAAAACGTAATGGCACGAGGCTTGCTCTGAGCTTTCGGTGAAAGGTTTGAATGCAAGTTGTCGTGCCAATAATCAAAAATATCGGAGCACCACTCATGTCCCAGACGTTTTACAAGAAAGGCTTTCTTGCTCTCGCCGTTGCAGCGGCGCTGGGTGTTTCTACGTTTGTTCAAGCTGATGTGAAGATCGGCGTAGCGGGGCCGATGACCGGCGCCAACGCGTCGTTCGGTGAGCAGTATATGAAGGGTGCCCAGGCAGCGGCCGACGCCCTGAACAAGACTGGCGGTATCAACGGCGAGAAAATCGTGCTGGTAGCCGGTGACGACGCATGCGAACCCAAGCAAGCCGTGGCCGTGGCCAACCGCCTGGTGGACCAGGACAAAGTGATTGGCGTGGTCGGGCACTTCTGCTCGTCGAACACCATCCCCGCGTCCGAGGTGTACGACGAGGCCGGCGTGATCGCAATCACCCCAGGCTCCACCAACCCCCAAGTGACCGAGCGCGGCTTGGGCGCCATGTTCCGTATGTGCGGGCGTGACGACCAGCAAGGCATCGTGGCCGGCGACTACATCGTTGATGTGCTCAAGGGCAAGAAAGTCGCGGTGATCAACGACAAGGACACCTACGGTAAAGGTCTGGCCGACGCCACCTCGGCGCAGCTGACCAAGCGTGGCGTCAAGCCGGTGCTGGAAGAAGGCCTGACCCGCGGCGAGAAAGACTTCAGCGCCCTGGTCACCAAGATCCGTTCCACCGGTGCCGACGTCGTGTACTTCGGCGGCCTGCACCCGGAAGCCGGCCCGCTGGTGCGTCAGTTGCGCGAGCAGGGTCTCAAGGACGTTAAGTTCATGTCCGATGACGGTATCGTCACCGACGAGCTGGTGGCCACTGCCGGTGGCGCGCAATACGTCGACGGCGTGTACATGACCTTCGGTGCCGACCCGCGTCTGCTGCCGGACAGCAAGGCCGTGGTGGAAGAGTTCCGCAAAGCGGGCTACGAGCCGGAAGGCTACACCCTGTATGCCTATGCCTCGCTCCAGGCCCTGGCCGCCGGCTTCAATGGCGCCAAATCCAACAAAGGCGAAGACGCGGCCAAGTGGCTCAAGGCCCACCCGGTCAAAACCGTGATGGGCGAGAAGAACTGGGATGCCAAAGGCGACCTGAAAGTCTCCGACTACGTGGTTTACCAGTGGGATAAAGACGGCAAATACCATCAGTTGGAAAAGCAGAAGTAATCCATGTGAGAGGGGGCTTGCCCCCGATAGCGGTGTGTCAGTCAACGGTTGTCTAGCTGACCCACCACATCGGGGGCAAGCCCCCTCCAACATTGGGACTGCGTTGTGATTGAGATCTGACTTTTCCTCCAGAAGCGCCGCGCACCTCCGGGTGTGCAGGTGCTCACCGCGTGAGATTGCGTTATGGATGGTATTTTCCTGCAGCAACTGGTCAACGGCCTGACCCTCGGGTCGGTCTATGGCCTGATCGCCATCGGCTACACAATGGTCTATGGCATCATTGGCATGATCAACTTCGCCCACGGCGAGGTTTATATGATTTCCGCTTACCTCGCGGCGATCAGTCTGGCACTGCTGGCTTACTTCGGCATCGAATCCTTCCCGCTGCTCATTCTCGGCACCTTGATCTTTACCGTGGTCGTCACTGGCGTTTACGGGTGGGTCATCGAACGTGTCGCCTATAAACCGCTGCGCAACTCCACCCGACTGGCGCCGCTGATCAGTGCCATCGGCATCTCATTGATCCTGCAGAACTACGCACAGATCGCCCAGGGCGCCAAGCAACAAGGCGTGCCGACGCTGCTCGCCGGCGCATGGCGTGTGGATATCGGCACCGGCTTCGTGCAGCTCACCTACACCAAGGTGTTCATCCTGCTGGCGGCCTTCGCCGGCATGGCATTGCTCACCTACGTCATCAAGTACACCAAGCTCGGCCGCATGTGCCGCGCCACTCAGCAAGACCGCAAGATGGCCTCGATCCTGGGGATCAACACCGACCGCGTGATCTCCTACGTGTTTGTGATCGGTGCCGCCATGGCGGCCCTGGCCGGCGTATTGATCACCCTCAACTACGGCACATTCGACTTCTATGCCGGCTTCATCATCGGCATCAAGGCGTTTACCGCAGCGGTACTCGGCGGCATCGGCTCCCTACCTGGGGCGATGCTCGGCGGGATCATCCTCGGGATCTCCGAATCGCTGTTCTCGGGGTTGATCAACTCTGACTACAAAGACGTGTTCAGTTTCTCCCTGCTGGTGGTGATTCTGATTTTCCGTCCTCAGGGCCTGCTGGGTCGTCCGCTCGTGGCTAAGGTGTAAAACATGTCTGCTGCCAAACCCATCGATATCAAGAAAAGTGTCGTCGATACGGTCCTTGCCGGGCTGATTTCGCTGATCGTGTTCGGTCCGATCGTCGGCGTGGTCCTCGACGGCTACAGCTTCAACCTGGAACCCGCCCGTGTGGGCTTGCTGGTCGCCATTGTGATGGTCGGCCGCTTTGCCATGAGCCTGTTCCTGCAAACCCCCAAGGGCGTGAAGATCCTGCAGGGCTTCGAAAGCAGTGGCTCCGGCGTGCATGTGCTGGCACCGGACTACAAATCGCGGCTGCGCTGGATCATTCCGGCGTTGATCGTGATCGCCATCGTGTTCCCGATCTTTGCCAACAAGTACTTGTTGACCGTGGTGATCCTCGGGCTGATCTACGTGTTACTGGGCTTGGGCCTGAACATCGTGGTTGGCCTGGCCGGGCTGCTCGATCTGGGTTATGTGGCGTTCTACGCCATCGGGGCCTACGGTCTGGCGCTGGGTTACCAATACCTGGGCCTGGGCTTCTGGTCGGTGCTGCCATTGGCGGCCGTCGCTGCGGCGTTGGCGGGGTGTATCCTCGGCTTCCCGGTGTTGCGCATGCACGGCGACTACCTGGCCATCGTGACCCTGGGCTTCGGTGAAATCATCCGGCTGGTGCTCAATAACTGGCTGTCGTTCACCGGCGGCCCGAACGGCATGCCCGTGCCTTCGCCGACCTTTCTGGGTCTGGAGTTCGGGCGCAGAGCGAAGGAGGGCGGGGTACCGTTCCACGAGTTCTTCGGCATCGATTACAACCCCAACATCAAGTTCATGTTCATCTACATCGTGCTGTTTTTGGTGGTGCTGGCTGTGCTGTACATCAAGCACCGCCTCACGCGCATGCCGGTGGGCCGCGCCTGGGAAGCCCTGCGCGAAGATGAGATTGCTTGCCGCTCCATGGGCCTGAACCACGTACTGGTCAAGCTCTCGGCGTTCACCATTGGCGCCTCGACGGCAGGTTTGGCCGGGGTGTTCTTTGCCAGCTATCAGGGGTTCGTCAACCCGTCGTCGTTCACCTTCTTCGAGTCGGCACTGATCCTGGCCATTGTGGTGTTGGGCGGTATGGGCTCGACGGTGGGCGTGGTGATCGCGGCGTTCGTGTTGACCGTGGCGCCGGAACTGCTGCGCAGTTTCTCCGAGTACCGTGTATTGCTGTTCGGGGTGTTGATGGTGGTGATGATGATCTGGCGACCGCGCGGTTTGATCCGCATCAGCCGTACCGGCGTGACACCACGTAAAGGAGTGGCGCCATGAGCAAGGAAGTTGTGCTTTGCGTGGAACACCTGATGATGCACTTCGGTGGCATCAAGGCCTTGAGCGATGTGAGCCTCAAGGTCGAACGCAACTCGATCTTCGCCCTGATCGGCCCGAACGGCGCCGGCAAGACCACGGTGTTCAACTGCCTCACCGGTTTCTACAAAGCCAGTGGCGGCAAGATCGAGCTCAACGTGCGGGGCAAGCAGACCAATGTGATCCAACTGCTGGGCGAGCGCTTCCAGGCCACCGATTTTGTATCGCCGAAAAGCTTCCTCAGCCGCGTCTACTACAAGATGTTCGGCGGCACCCATCTGGTGAACCGGGCGGGGCTGGCGCGTACGTTCCAGAACATTCGCCTGTTCAAGGAAATGTCCGTGGTGGAAAACCTGCTGGTGGCCCAGCACATGTGGGTCAACCGCAATATGTTGGCGGGCATCCTCAACACCAAGGGCTACCGTAAGGCCGAGAGCGATGCCCTCGACCATGCGTTCTACTGGTTGGAAGTGGTGGACCTGGTGGACTGCGCCAACCGTCTGGCCGGCGAGCTTTCCTACGGCCAGCAGCGGCGCCTGGAAATCGCCCGGGCCATGTGCACCCGGCCGCAGATCATCTGCCTGGACGAGCCGGCGGCGGGCCTCAACCCTCAGGAAACCGAAGCTCTGAGCGCGATGATTCGCCTGTTACGCGACGAACACGACCTGACGGTGGTGCTGATTGAACACGACATGGGCATGGTGATGAATATTTCCGACCACATCGTGGTGCTGGACCACGGCAACGTGATCGCCGAAGGCGGGCCGGATGCGATCCGCAACGACCCGAAAGTGATCGCTGCTTACCTGGGCGCTGACGAAGAGGAGCTGGTATGAGTGCACCTATCCTCGAAATGAAGGAATTGGACGTGTTCTACGGCCCGATCCAGGCCCTGAAAAAAGTCTCGCTGCACATCAACGAAGGCGAAACCGTCAGCCTGATCGGCTCCAACGGTGCGGGTAAGTCCACACTGTTGATGTCGATCTTCGGCCAGCCTCGGGCCGAGTCCGGGCAGATCCTCTACAACGGCGTCGACATTACCCACAAGTCGTCCCACTACATCGCCTCCAACGGCATCGCGCAGTCGCCGGAAGGGCGGCGGGTGTTCCCCGACATGACCGTCGAGGAAAACCTGCTGATGGGCACCATCCCGATCGGTGACAAGTTCGCCAGCGAAGACATGCAGCGCATGTTCGAGCTCTTCCCGCGCCTCAAGGAGCGGCGTAACCAGCGCGCCATGACCATGTCCGGCGGCGAGCAGCAAATGCTCGCCATCGCCCGTGCGTTGATGAGCCGGCCCAAGTTGTTGCTGCTGGATGAACCGAGCCTGGGGCTGGCGCCGATTGTGGTGAAGCAGATCTTTTCCACCCTGCGCGAATTGGCGGCGACCGGGATGACGATCTTCCTGGTGGAACAGAATGCCAACCACGCGTTGCGTCTGTCGGACCGCGCCTATGTGATGGTCAACGGTGAGATTCGCCTGACCGGCACCGGCAAGGAGCTGTTGGTGAACGAGGAAGTGCGCAACGCCTATCTCGGCGGGCACTGAGGACGTGGGGGAGGGGGCAAGCTCCTCCCCGCATTTGTTTTGAGTGATCCACAAGGCTGATCCAAATTGTGGAAAACAAATCCAGCCTCCCTCCAAAGCGCGACATATAGCCGCCGCAAATCGCTGTTTTGTCACAGTTTTGACTTGTCCCCATCCACTGTGGAACCGGCTGTGGGTAACGTGGGAGTAGCTGGCTGAAAGCCTCTGTTTCCGCGGCCTGTAGCCTGGCGGTTGTTTTTTGAGCAGTGGTTTTTTCGTGAGCGTTCGAGGGGTTTGTCAACCTGTTTAAAGACACAGGTATATGACCGAATTATGTCCGTTAAGCCTGTGGATAAGTCTGTGATTAAACTCTGGAAAGACCTCCGCAGGGGCCGAAATAACTGGCCTGGAGCCATCGCGCGGATTTTTCAGCGTGTGTCGGGCCTACATAGGCCTCGCTGAAGGTCAAGCAAAATACTTTCCGAAACAGCCCGCAGCCCTTGTATACAGCGGGTTTGGCCGGTTTGAACTTGCCCCCAAAGACTGTGGGCGCAGCTGTGGATAACCTGCGTGCATATGGCTACAGGCTACGCAGTACAAGGGTTTGAGCCGAGTGATCATAAAATAACCAGTCATGCCGCAGTGCTTGCGCTTAGCGGTTGCCGCAACGGCGGTGGACGGGCATTCTGCTGGCTGATTTTTTCCCGTCGCTCGCAAGGAGAACACCATGTCCGACACGCTGTTTATTACTGGCGCCACTTCAGGTTTCGGCGAAGCCTGCGCTCGTCGCTTCGCCCAGGCTGGCTGGAAACTGGTGCTCACTGGCCGGCGTGCCGAGCGTTTGAATGCGCTGGTGGAAGAACTTTCCAAGCAGACCGAAGTGCACGGCCTGGTAGTGGACGTGCGTGACCGCAAGGGCATGGAAGACGCGATCGCTAACCTGCCGCCGTCGTTTGCCACCCTGCGCGGCTTGATCAACAACGCCGGCCTGGCGGTGGGCACCGACCCCGCGCCCAAGTGCAACCTGGACGACTGGGAAACCATGGTCGATACCAATATCAAAGGCCTGCTGACCACCACCCATCTGCTGCTGCCACGTTTGATCGCCCATGGCCGGGGCGCGGGCATCATCAACCTGGGCTCCATCGCCGGCAGCTACCCATACCCGGGCAGCCATGTGTACGGCGGCTCCAAGGCGTTCGTCAAACAGTTCTCCCTGAACCTGCGCTGCGACCTGCAAGGCACCGGCGTGCGCGTGACCAACATCGAGCCGGGCCTGTGCGAAAGCGAGTTCTCCCTGGTACGTTTTGGCGGTGACCAGGCGCGATACGACGCCACCTACGCCGGCGCCGAGCCGATTCAGCCGCAGGATATCGCCGACACTATTTTCTGGGTGCTCAACACTCCGGCGCACGTCAATATCAACCGCCTGGAGTTGATGCCGGTGAGCCAGAGCTGGGCTGGGTTTGCGATTGAGCGGGGGGCCAAGTAAGGCGTTAGACCGAGTCGCTGCTATCGGGGGCAAGCCCCCTCCCACACTCGACCGTGTTCACAAACCTAAGATGTGCACTGGTCAACTGTGGGAGGGGGCTTGCCCCCGATGGCGTCAAATCGGCCAAAACACGACATAAGGTACACTCCCTGTCTGAAAGCCGCTCCGTATCGTGCGGATTCAGGGTTTTGACGGGAGGCAATGTGAGTAACCGAGGTGAGCAGGCACTGCTCAAACAATCGACGATTCTGATGTTCGCAGTCGCGATCGCCGGGATTGTCACGGGCGTGATATCCGGCGCCCAATCCATTCTGTTCGACGGCTTTTTCTCGCTGATCGCCACCGCCATCAAGGTGCTGATGCTGATCACGGCCAAGCTGATCGCCAAGAAAAGCAACGAGCGTTTCCAATTTGGCTACTGGCACTTGGAACCCATGGTGCTGTTGATCGAAGGCAGTTTCCTGCTGCTGATCGCTATCTATGCGTTTCTCAACGGTGTGTTCGGCATTATCAATGGCGGGCGCGAGGTCGAATTGGGCCTGGTGATCATCTACGCGGCGGTGTTTACCGTCGTCGAGTTCGGCTATTTCTTCTATGTGCGTTATCGCAACCGCGCACTGAAATCGTCGTTGATCCAGTTCGATAACATCAGTTGGCTGGTGGACGCGATGCTGTCGGTGGGGCTGCTGATCAGCTTCCTGGCCGCGCTGTTGCTCAAGTCCCAGGGCTATGGCGAATGGGCGGTGTATGTCGACCCCATGATCCTTATCCTGCTGGCCCTGAGCATGCTGGCGCCGGCGTTCAAGATCCTGCGCCCGGCGTTGCGCGACGTGCTGGGGATTGCCCCGGATCATCTGGACGACAAGGTGCGCGAGGTTATGGACGCCGCGACGGCTAGACATGGTTTCGAAGAGTACGTGTCGTACGTGCAGAAGCATGGACGCGCTCGGTTTATCGAAATCCATGTGGTGTTGCCAGCGGATTACCCGGTGGATAACGTTGCGACCCTAGACGGATTGCGCGAAGAGATATCCACAGGGCTCGGCAAGCCGGATGCGGCGCGCTGGTTGACGATCAGCTTTACCGCAGATCGTAAGTGGATTGCGTAAGGCCCTGGTAGCAGGTCGCCAAGTGATATGGCGTGGTCGACGGCATGTCCCGTCGGCTCACGGCGCCGTTGGCATCCAGGCATTCGTGCCAGCCTTTGTCGTGCAGGAAATGCTGCTGCAGCGCCAGCAATTGGCGTTGCAACACCGCTTGGCTGTTGGGGCGCAGGGTCAGCGCGCGCAGGTATTCGGCCTGGGCCCAAATGCGTTGGGTGCCGTCGCGCACGCTGCCATCGAGGGCAAGCATGCCGCTGACCGCGCCGGTCACGTTATCCACACCCTTGAGTTCGGCATAGGCAAACGCCCGCGTCAGTGAAGCGTGCAACGGCGTACCGCGCAGCACATCCGACGATTCCAGCAAAAAGAACCATTCGAACTGGTGCCCGGGCTCAAACCAGTTATCCACAGCACCCAGCGGTTTTTCCATCATCACGCCGTGCTGGCGGTCGATGAAGCGCTGTTGCATAGCGGTTGCCAGGCTGAGCAGAGCGGCTTGCACGGTGGCGTCCTCACGCACCGCGAGGGTGGCCAGAAAGCCTTCGGCCAAATGCATCAACGGGTTCTGCAACGGGCCGGAATCGAGCGACGACCAGTTGCGCTCCAGTACGGCTTCGTACAGGCCGTCATCTGTGGCGAAGCGTTGCGCGACGACTTCCAGGGCCGCATTGAGTACCGATTCCACCAACGGTTCGCGCACCTTGGCCCAGTAATGGGCACAGGCGAAGATGATGAATGCGTGGGTGTAGAGGTCTTTGCGCATGTCCAGCGCCTGGCCGGCGGGGTCGATGCTGTAGAACCAGCCGCCGTGTTCGGCGTCGTGGAAGTGCCGCTGCAAGGAGCGAAACAATGCGGCTGCCCGCACTTGGGCAAACTCGGCATCGGGTTGGCCGATCAGGCTGGCGAACAGATACAACTGCCGGGCGCAGGCCATGGCGCGGTAGCGTTGCGGCGGCAAAGGATGGTGATCGGCGTCCAGCGCCTCGTAAGGCAACGCCAGCTCGGCATTCCAGCCTGGGCCCTGCCACAGCGGCACGATCAGGTCATGGAAGTGGGTGAGCACGGTGTTCAAAGAGGGTTGGGAAGCGCTGGGCATTGGCTGGCGTCGTCACGGCAGAGGTGTAGGCGCGCATGGTAGCAGGCTTGGGTTCTGTGGTGTCTGTGGCACAGCTATCGGGGGCAAGCCCCCTCCCACCTTTTGATAGCGCTGCAGTCAAATGTGGGCAGGGGCTCGCCCCCGATGAGGCCTTCAGCCGTGCGGCCAATCAGCCCGCCAGCCACCAGACCCCTCCCACCGTTTGAGAGCGCTGCAGCCAAATGTGGGAGGGGGCTTGCCCCCGATGAGGCCTTTAGCCGCACTGCCAATCAGCCCGCCAGCCACCAGCCCCCTCCCACCTTGTGATAGCGGCCAAATGTAGGAAGGGGCTTGCCCCCGATGAGGCCTTCAGCCGCGCTGCCAATCAGCCTGCCAGCAACCAGAACCCTCCCACCTTGTGATAGCAATGCAGCCAAATGTGGGAGGGGGCTTGCCCCCGATGAGGCCTTTAGCCGCGCTGCAAATCAGCCCGCCAGCAACCAGACCCCAGTCGCCGCCGAAGCCGCCCCGGCCACTCGCACCAATGGCGCCGCCGCTGCCGGCAGGAAGCGCACCAGTGCATAACCGGCTGCGTGCAGTGCTGCCGTCGCGCCGACAAAACCGGCGGCGTATGCCCAAGGGCTGGACATCTCCGGCAGTTCCAGGCCATGGGCCACACCGTGAAACAGCGCAAACAACGCCGTGGCTGCCATCGCCATCAACAGCGGCGGCCGCACCGCCAGCGCCACGGCCAGGCCCAGGGCCAGCACCGAGGCGGCAATCCCGTTTTCCAGCGCCGGCAGTGCCAGGCCCTCGAAACCCAGCAGGCCGCCGATCAGCATCGTGCCCACAAACGTGCACGGCAGTGCCCAGCGCGCGGCGCCTTTCTGCTGGGCGGCCCAGAGGCCCACCGCCAGCATGGCCAGCAAATGATCGAGGCCGCCCAAGGGGTGGCTCATACCGGCCACCAGGCCGTTATCGCCGTGGCCGGGGTGGGCGAAGGCCAGCGCCGGAGCGAGAAGCAGGGCAGCGGTGGCAAAGAGTTTGTTGAGGCTCATAACTAGCTTCCTTGAAGAGAGATCAGGCGGCGGTCAGCAGACCCTGGCGTTCGATAAAGGCCACGATGTCGTCCAGGCCGACCCCGGTTTTTTGGTTGCTGAACACAAAGGGTTTACCGTTGCGCATGCGCTGGGTGTCGCTGTTCATCAGTTCCAGCGAGGCGCCGACCAAGGGGGCGAGGTCGATCTTGTTGATCACCAACAGGTCGGATTTGCAGATGCCCGGGCCGCCTTTGCGCGGCAGCTTGTCGCCGGCGGACACATCGATCACGTAGATGGTCAGGTCCGACAGTTCCGGGCTGAAGGTCGCCGACAAGTTATCCCCACCGGACTCCACCAGGATCAGGTCCAGGCCGGGGAAGCGGCGGTTGAGTTGATCCACCGCTTCGAGGTTGATGGAGGCGTCTTCACGAATCGCCGTGTGCGGGCAGCCGCCGGTTTCCACGCCGATGATGCGCTCGGGCGCCAAAGCCTGGTTGCGCACCAGAAAGTCGGCGTCTTCGCGGGTGTAGATGTCGTTGGTGACCACCGCCAGGTTGTAGCGATCGCGCAGGGCGAGGCACAGGGCCAGGGTCAGGGCGGTCTTGCCGGAGCCTACCGGGCCGCCAATGCCGACGCGCAAGGGTTGTGTGTGCATGTGCTTCTCCGAAGTAAAGGGCGCCAAAATCTAAAGAACCTATGAACGAAACAGGCGGCTGTACTGGCGCTCGTGGGCCATGCACGCCAGGGACAGGCCAAACGCGGCGCTGCCGCAGTGGTCGGGGTCGATGCGACTGGCGTCCTGCTGGGCTTGTTGCAACAGCGGCAGCAGTTCGCTGGTCAGGCGCTGGGCAGCTTGCTGGCCCAGGGGCAGGGTTTTCATCAGCACGGCCAATTGGTTTTCCAGCCAGCTCCACAGCCACGCGGCGAGCGCGTCTTCGGCGCTGATGCTCCAGGCGCGCGCGGCCAACGCCCAGCCGAGGGCCAGGTGCGGTTCGCTGAGGTGGTCGAGAAAGTGACGTGCGGCGGCGTCCAATTCGGGCAATCCGTTGAGCAGTTGTTGCAGGGAATAGCCCATCTGCCGACTTTCTTGATACAGCTCGCGAGTCTCACGGCTGGCGCGGTGTTCTTCGCACAATTGCGTCAGCCGCGCCCAGTCCTGAGCGGCAGCCGCCCGGCAGTGGGCGAACAGCAAAGGCGCTTCGAAGCGCGCCAGGTTGAGCAGCAACTGGTCGCCGATCCAGCGCCTGGCGCTGGCCGCATCGCAGACGCGGCCGTTCTCCACGGCCATCTCCAGGCCCTGGGAATAGCTGTAGCCGCCAATCGGCAATTGCGGACTGGCCAGACGCAGCAACGCCCAAGCTGGGTTCATAGACGCACGCCGAACTGATGCAGCTTGGGCGGGTAGTTGAAATCTTCATCGCCATGGCGCGAGTGGTGATGGCCGCCGCCGTAGGCACCGTGCTCCGGTTGAAAGGGCGCCTCGATGGTTTCGGTGTGGGCGCCCAGTTGTTCGAGCATGGCCTTGAGCACGTAGTCGTCGAGCAGGCGCAACCAACCATGCCCGACCTGCAGCGCCACATGGCGGTTGCCCAGGTGATAGGCGGCGCGGGTCAGCTCATAAGCGCTGCTGCAGGTGACGTGCAGCAGCTGTTCAGGGCGTGCAGTGACGCGTACGACACGTCCGTCTTCCGCCTGTAGGCATTCGCCATCGTGCAGCGGCGGCTGGCCACGCTCCAGAAACAGGCCGACGTCTTCACCATCGGCACTGAAACAGCGCAGGCGGCTTTTGCTGCGCGCTTCGAAATTCAGCTGCAACTCAGCGGCCCAGAGGGCTTGGGGGGCAATTCGGCGATGGATCACCAGCATCAGAAGGCTTCCAGCTAGGGGCAATGAACCAGCTAGAGCAAGGGCCTTGCCAACCCCGCAAAAGCGTAGGAATTACCTGTAGGTGGGGAGGCGGCTGCCACCGAATGGGGCAGTGCTGCGCGCAGGGAGTGCCTCAATATGGTGCGTCTGCCGGTGGCTTGCCCCGGACATGGGCGCTTTGGGATTTTTCCTACGACATCTCGGGATTCGGCGCTCAGCGCGCTACACGGCCGGTGATTAGGCTTTGCGCCGTGTTTAATCCGCTGCGATGTTCATCATGTTTAAGTCATTTTTATGTTCGTTTTTTATCGGCTTGTCGTTTGTTGTGTCGTCGGCTTCAGCCAACTATCAACCGCGTTCGACCCTCGGCGCGTCACTGCAAAGCCTGCCGTCTGCCTCGATTACCAATGTGATCGACCGGGCCCATGAATTGTTGGGCACACCTTATAAGTGGGGCGGCATGTCGGTGGAGCAAGGCTTCGATTGCAGCAGCTTGCTGGTCTACCTGTTCAAGACCCAAGCCAATATCCAGATCCCACGCACCACGGCGGCGATGCACCGTTCAACGGCCGCCACCATCCAGCGCAGCGCTCTCAAACCCGGTGATGCGGTGTTTTTCAAGGGCAATGGGAGCGGGCAGGTCAGTCACGTCGGGCTTTACATCGGCGAGGGTAAATTCATTCACTCGCCCCGTACCGGCAAGAACGTACGCATCGACTCGTTGAGCAACAGTTATTGGAACAAGCACTACACCACCGCCAAGCGTTTCCACGCGGCGGGTTGATTGGTCTACTCGGTGCTGCCCAGCCCTTGCCAGTGCTTGAGGCCGATAAAGATAAAGCGCAGCTGTTGAGTGATCTTCGCCTGGGGCGTGAGGTGGGCCGGCAGAGCCTGGGCCGGAGGGTCGATGATATCGGGCAGGGTGGCGAACACGCTCTTGACGATCAGGTCGGCCATCACATGCAAGCCTTCGGCATTCAGGTGTTGCAGCTTTGGCATCAGCGTCAGGTCGGCCGCCAAGTCGCGGGTGATGTCTTCGCGCAGTGCGGCGATGGCCTGACGCACGGCCAGGCAGCCGCCATATTGCTCTCGGGCCAGGAACAGGAATTGCGAGCGATTGGCCGACACCACATCGAGAAAGATGCGTACGGAGGCATCAATGATGCCGCCCATGACGAATTCGTTATGGCGCACCAGGCGAATGGTGGCGCGGAAGGTCTGGCCGACTTCGCTGACCAGCACCAGGCCCAGTTGATCCATATCGGCAAAGTGTCGATAGAAGCCGGTGGGGACAATGCCGGCCGTTTTGGCCACTTCGCGCAGGCTCAAGCTGCCAAACCCACGGCCGCACTCCATCAGATGACGAGCAGCGTCCATCAGGGCAAGGCGGGTCTGTTGCTTTTGTTCGGCACGGGGCAGCATGGGCGGGCGGGCTTTGTGGACAAGTACAGCGACGCACTCTAGCAAAACCGCTTGATCGGCGTCGAACTTGGCGGGGTCAGTGGCGAGACAGGTTCTGCAGAAAGTCAAAAGCCCGATCGGCGGATCGGGCTTTTTTCTGGGCCACCACAGGCTCAGCTCTGTGCTTGATGCATTTCTTCCAGGCGGTCGGCACCACCTTCGGCAACGGCATTGCGTTCCAGCAGACGATCAGCACCACCTTCGGCAACTCCGTCAGTGTAGGTGCGTTTGTTGGCACGGTCGGAACCACCTTCGGCCACTGCGTTGCGCTCCATCAAACGATCCGCGCCGCCTTCGACCAAACCTTTTTCTTGCAGGCGATTAAAGCCGTTTTCAGCAACAGCGCCTTTGGCGTAGTCGCGGTTCTCTTCTTCTTGCGAACCGCTGCGTGCCACGGTTTGGCTCGACTGCACGGCTTGGGCTTTGTTCTGTGGGGTGGCTTGTTCGGCGGCTGGCAGGGCAAAGGCGCTCGAAGCCAGGACAGATAACAGGACGGTAGCGAGTACTTGGCGTTTCATGATCAGTTGCTCCTTGGGAGGGCGATAAAGTGGGTACGTGGCTAATGCTACTCTCGATAAGTCGATATAAAAGTTCATAAACACAATGGTAATAATCAACAGAATTGATTGTTCTCGCCGAGGCCTCTAGATCGCACCTCTCAAGCACGCGGTTTTGCACCATGGTGGGTATTTTCGACACGCTGGCGGGTAACATTGGTGCGCCATCGATGGTGGAAACTGTCGATCCGGTCAGGAAAACCAGTTTTTTGCGCGACTTCTCGCCCTTAAAACGCGATCGGGTTAAACCCGTGGGCGGTTTGCCAGTCGTAGTCTTGTAAGCTGTTCTAAAGGCTGTCACCCAGCCGGTCGTATTCAGGAGTTCTGTGCAATGACGCGCACTCGTAAAGTCGTGGTTTGGAGCTGCGCCAGCTTCGTCGTGTTAATCGCTGCGGTAGTGCTGTTTCTAGTGTTTTTTGATTGGAACCGCATCAAACCGCCCCTCAATGCCAAAGTGTCCGAAGAGCTGCATCGCCCGTTTGCCATCAATGGCAACCTTGCCGTGAAGTGGCAGCGCGAGCCCGACGAAGGCGGCTGGCGCGCCTGGGTGCCGTGGCCCCATGTGATTGCCGAAGACCTGACCCTGGGCAACCCCGACTGGTCGAAAAAGCCGCAGATGGTCACCCTCAAAAAAGTGGAGCTGCGCATTTCGCCCCTGGCATTGTTGGCGCAACGGGTGGTTATCCCACGTATCGACCTCACTGAGCCGAGCGCCGAATTGCAGCGCCTGGCCGATGGCCGCGCCAACTGGACCTTCACGTTCGACCCTAAAGACCCCGACGCCGAGCCCTCCAATTGGGTGGTGGACATTGGCGCCATCGGGTTCGACAAAGGCCATGTGACGCTCGACGATCAAACCCTCAAAACCCAGCTCGACGTGATCATCGACCTGTTGGGCAAACCCATTCCCTTCGGCGAAATCGTCGGCGATGCCGATGCCAAAAAAGCCTTGGAAAAAGGCTCGGCCCCTCAGGACTACGTGTTCGCCCTCAAGGTCAAAGGCCAGTACCACGGCCAGAAGCTCGACGGTGCCGGCAAAATCGGCGGGCTGTTGGCTCTGCAGGACGCAAACAAACCGTTTCCGCTGCAAGCTCAGGTCAAGATCGCCGACACCAGCATCGCCCTGGCCGGCACGCTGACCGACCCTCTTAACCTTGGCGCCCTCGACCTGCGCCTCAAACTCGCCGGCACCAGCTTGAGCAACCTGTACCCGCTGACCGGCGTAACCTTGCCCGATTCACCGGCGTACGCCACCGACGGTCACCTGATCGCCAAGCTGCACGACGCCAGTGGTGCGTCGTTTCGCTACGAGAACTTCAACGGCAAGATCGGTAACAGTGATATCCACGGCGACCTGGCCTACGTCGCCAGCCAGCCAAGGCCCAAACTCAGCGGTACGCTGGTGTCCAACCAGTTGCTGATGACCGACCTCGCGCCCCTGATCGGCGCCGATTCCAATGCCAAGCAAAAGGCCCGTGGCGGCGACAGCAAGCAGCCGGCGACCAAGGTGCTGCCGGTGGAAGAGTTCCGCACCGAGCGCTGGCGCGACATGGACGCCGATGTGGAATTCACCGGTAAGCGCATCGTGCACAGCGCCGACTTGCCTTTCACCGACCTCTACACGCACCTGGTGCTCAACGATGGCGAACTGAGCCTGGAACCCCTGCGTTTCGGCGTGGCCGGCGGCAAGCTCGATGCGCAGATTCGCCTGAATGGCCGCACCACGCCCATGGAAGGTCGCGCCCGGCTCACCGCGCGCAACTTCAAGCTCAAGCAACTGTTCCCCAGCTTCGAACCGATGAAAACCAGCTTCGGCGAACTCAACGGCGATGCGGATATTTCCGGGCGCGGCAACTCCGTCGCGGCGCTGCTGGGCACCTCCAACGGCGATCTAAAGATGCTGATCAACGACGGCGCCATCAGCCGTGGCCTGATGGAAATCGCCGGCCTCAACGTGGGCAATTACGTGGTGGGGCGCCTGTTCGGCGACAAGGAAGTAAAGATCAACTGCGCGGCGGCGGACTTCGGCGTCAAGAGCGGCCTGGCCACCACGCGGCTGTTCGTGTTCGACACCGAGAACGCGATCATCTATGTCGACGGCACGGCCAACATGGCCACAGAGCAGTTGGACC
Source organism: Pseudomonas sp. ARP3 (assembly GCF_001029595.1). Classification (NCBI taxonomy): domain Bacteria; kingdom Pseudomonadati; phylum Pseudomonadota; class Gammaproteobacteria; order Pseudomonadales; family Pseudomonadaceae; genus Pseudomonas; species Pseudomonas sp. ARP3. The sequence continues at coordinate 93,439 of NZ_LEKF01000002.1, read as the reverse complement.
TGACCATCACCCCTGAGTCCAAAGGCTTTCGCCTGTTCTCCCTGCGCTCGCCGCTGTACGTCAACGGCCCATTTATCAAGCCCAACGCGGGCGTTAAAGCCATTCCCCTGGCCCTGCGCGGTGCAGGCATGGTGGCCCTCGGTGTGATCGCCGGCCCCGCCGCCGGCCTGCTCGCCCTAGTGGCCCCGAGCGGTGACGCGCCGAACCAGTGTGCGCCGTTGTTGCAGCAGATGAAGGAAGGCAAGGCGCCGAAGACGGTGAAGGGTTGACATGACGCACGTTGAATAAGTGGGAGCAGGCAGGCCCTCTCCCACACAAACAAAAGGGGAGCTGACTGATCAGCTCCCCTTTTGTTTGTGTCGCGGTTTACAGGCTTTCGAGAATATCCGCCATGTCGTCCGCGTGCTCTTCTTCCTGGGCCAGGATGTCTTCGAAGATGCGGCGGGTGGTCGGGTCTTTGTCGCCGATGTATTGGATGATCTCGCGGTAGCTGTCTACGGCGATACGCTCGGCGACCAGGTCTTCGTAGACCATTTCTTTGAGGGTGTTGCCCGCCACGTATTGCGCGTGGGAGTTCTTCGACAGCAGGTCGGGGTTGAACTCAGGTTCACCGCCCAATTGCACGATGCGCTCGGCGAGTTTGTCGGCGTGTTCGGCTTCCTGGGTGGCGTGTTCGAGGAATTCCTGCGCGGCGACGGCGGCTTTGATGCCGCTGGCCATGAAGTAGTGGCGCTTGTAGCGCAGCACGCACACCAGTTCAGTGGCGAGGGAGGCGTTGAGCAGGCGAATGATTTCTTCGCGGTCAGCGTCATAGCCCTCGGTCACGGCACCGTTTTCGACGTTCTGGCGGGCGCGGCTGCGCAGGGTGGCAACGTCGGTCAAGTTTGCTTCAGTCATCTCAATCTCCTGGGGCTAATCCGGGTTACGCCACGCTCTGTCGGCGTGATCGCTCCAAGTTGTGAGTGCTGGGCGAGGCAAAAAGTTTTATCGGATTTGCCGCCGGCGTCATCAGCCGGACTTGCAGTTGGGCTAGGCTGCACGGCATCCAAGTATTTTCGAGGACGTTCGCTTCATGCCGCAGTCGTTAGCCACACGTTATCCGTTGGTACTGGTGCCCGGCATGCTGGGGTTCGTGCGTATTGGGCTATTCCCCTATTGGTACGGCATCGTCCCGGCCCTGCGCGCGGGTGGGGCGCAAGTCTTCCCTGTGCAGGTGGCGCCGTTGGATTCCAACGAGGTGCGCGGCGAGCAATTGCTGGTGCAGATCGAGCGCATCCGCCGCGAGACCGGCGCAGAGAAGGTCAACCTGATCGGCCATAGCCAGGGCTCGCTCACCGCACGCTATGCAGCGGCCAAACGGCCGGAGTGGGTGGCGTCGGTGACGTCGGTGGCTGGGCCCAATCACGGCTCGGAACTGGCCGACTACTTCCACACCCATTACCCCATCGACAGCGTCAAGGGGCGGCTGGTGAGCGCGTTGTTGCACCTGGTGGCTCGGCTAATGGGCCTGCTGGAAACTGGCTATCGCGGCCCGCGCTTCAAGGCGGACTTGCAGGCGTCGCACCAGTCCCTGACCAGTGCCGGTGTGGCGCTGTTCAATCGCCAATACCCCCAGGGGCTGCCCGACACCTGGGGCGGCCAGGGCGCGGCGCAGGTCAACGGCGTGCGTTATTACTCATGGTCTGGCACCTTGCAGCCAGGCAAGACCGACCGCGGGCGCAACCTGTTCGATGGCACCCACCGCAGTTGCCGGCTGTTCGCCCGCAGTTTCGTACGGGAGAAAGGCCAGTGCGATGGCATGGTCGGGCGATACAGTTCGCACCTGGGCGTGGTGATTGGCGACGACTATGCGCTGGACCACTTCGACATCGTCAATCAGTCCCTAGGCCTGGTGGGCAAGGGCGCCGAGCCGATCCGCCTGTTTGTCGAGCACGCACGACGCTTGAAGGCGGCGGGGGTTTAAGCGGATCGACGCACCGGTGTGGTCCAGCGTTCCGACAGAACCACGCCGCCCAGGGTCAGCAACCCACCCACCAAGTGATACAACGCCAGTTCTTCCTTGAGCACCGCCGCCGCAATGAGTGCGGTGATCAGCGGCAGCAGGTTGAAAAACAGCGTGGTGCGGCTCGGCCCGAGGGTTTTGACCGAATGCATCCACGCCAGCGGTGCGAGCATCGACGCCAGCACGCAGGCGTACAGCACCAAGGGAATATTCCCCCAGCCCAGGCCGGCCTTTGCGGAGAACAGGTACAGCGGTAACAGCACCACCACCGCCACCAGTATCTGCAAATACAACAACACCAACGGCGGCAGGCGCAGCTGCCATTTTTTCAGCAGCGTGCTGTAGACCGCGTAGGCCAGGGTGGCCACCAGCATCATCGCGTCGCCCAGGTTGACCCCATGTTGCAGCAGGGCGCCGAGGCTGCCGGCCGACACCACCACCGCCACCCCGGCAAAGGACAGCACCGCACCCGTGAGCGCGCCGAAGGTCAAGCGCTGGCCGAGGCTGATAATGGCGGCGGTCAACGCCATCAACGGCATCAGCGACAGAATGATGCCCATATTAGTGGCGCTGGTCAGCGACGCGGCGTAATACGCCAGGCTCTGGTACACCGCCATGCCTAGTACGCCGAGGATGCAGACCTTGCCCAGGTTGGGGCGGATGGTCGGCCAATGAGCGATCACCGGTTTGAGCATGAACGGGGTAAACAGCAGGGCCGCCAGCAGCCAGCGGTAGAAACCGATTTCGGCAGGGAAGATCGAACCCACGGCCAATTTGTTGACCACGGTGTTGCCGGCCCAGATAAAGATGGCCAGCAGGGGATAAGCGTATTGCATGACAGCGCCGCATGGATGAATGAGCGGGGATTATCCTCTCTCAGCGCCGGAAGGTGTAACAAGGATTGACTACACTCTGCACAGGCCGTGCCCTCCGCATGGTAACCGGGAGAAAACTCCATGAAGATGCTGCGTATTCCGTTGTTGATGATGGGCCTGCTGCTGTGTGCCCAGGGCTTTGCCGCCACCGCCCAGCAGACCAAGATGACCACCTGCAACGCCGAAGCCACCACCAAGACGCTCAAGGGCGATGAGCGCAAGGCGTTTATGAAAACCTGCCTGTCGGCCCCGGCCGCCAACGATGCCAAGACGCTGACGCCGCAGCAGCAGAAAATGAAGGATTGCAACGCGTCGGCGAAAACCAAGGCGCTGACCGGTGATGCGCGCAAGACCTTTATGAGTAGCTGCCTCAAGGGCAGTTGAGTAGGCGACTCCTCTTGGGTGAGGGCGACTCATCGACTTGCCCCCGATAACGGTGTATCAGTCAGCTCTTGCGTCCACTGATGCACCGCAATCGGGGGCAAGCCCCTTCCCACGCTTGATCGCACTCGCTTGATTCCCTTAAGGCTGGCAGACTGCCCATCCTTTAACGCCGTTCGTTTTGAGGCTGTATGCCAACGTTTTCTCAGCGTCATATGTTGTTGCTGGCCAGCTACATCATTATTTTTGGCGGATTGCTGCTGGTATTGCCGCTCAAGTTGCTACCCAGCCTGCTGGCCGGTCTGTTGGTCTACGAACTGGTCAACATGCTCACCCCTCAACTGCAACGGCTGATCGAAGGCCGGCGCGCGCGCTGGCTGGCGGTGGCCTTGCTGGGCACCGTGATCGTCAGCGTGCTGACGCTGATCTTTGCCGGCGCTATCAGCTTCCTGCTCCACGAAGCGGAAAACCCTGGCGCTTCCCTCGACAAGTTCATGGGCGTGGTCGACCGTGCGCGCGGCCAACTGCCGCCCTTCCTCGACGCCTACCTGCCCGCCAGCGCCGCCGAGTTCCGCGTGGCCATCGGCGACTGGCTGAGCAAGCACCTGAGCGAACTGCAACTGGTGGGCAAAGACGCGGCGCACATGTTCGTCACCCTGCTGATCGGCATGGTGCTCGGCGCGATCATTGCCCTGCAACGGATTCCCGACCTGACCAAGCGCAAGCCCCTGGCCGCGGCGCTGTTCGACCGCCTGCACCTGCTGGTCCAGGCGTTTCGCAATATCGTCTTCGCGCAAATCAAAATCGCCGCCCTCAACACCGCCTTCACCGCGGTGTTCCTGGCCGTGGTGCTGCCGCTGTGCGGCATTCACCTGCCGCTGACCAAGACCCTGATCGTGCTGACCTTCCTGCTCGGCCTGTTGCCGGTGATCGGCAACCTGATGTCCAACACCCTGATCACCATCGTCGCGCTGTCGTTGTCGATCTGGGTCGCCGTGGCTGCGTTGGGCTATCTGATCGTGATCCACAAGGTCGAGTACTTCCTCAACGCCCGCATTGTGGGCGGGCAGATCAGTGCCAAGTCGTGGGAATTATTGTTGGCGATGCTGGTGTTCGAAGCGGCATTCGGTTTGCCGGGGGTGGTGGCGGGGCCGATTTACTATGCGTACCTCAAGAGTGAGTTGAAGCTGGGGGGGATGGTTTAGGCTTTGTGGTGCCTGGGCTGACGCCATCGGGGGCAAGCCCCCTCCCACCTTTGAATGCGTTCACAAATCAAAATGTGGGAGGGGGCTTGCCCCCGATAAACTCACCTCGGTATCCCAGGTGAAATTCAGCAGCCGTAGCGCTTACTCGCCTCAATCGCCAACCCGCTGCCGATACTGCCGAAAATATTCCCTTCCACATGCCGCGCATTCGGCAACATCGCCGCGATGCTGTGGCGCAGTGCCGGGATGCCGCTGGAGCCGCCGGTGAAGAACACGGTGTCTACCTGCGCCACGCTGACCGAGGCATCGTTGAGCAGTTGAGTCACGCTGCCACGTACACGTTCGAGCAGCCCGTCGATGGCTGACTCGAACAAGCTGCGGCTCAGGTCCACGCTCAGGCCACGCTCGATGCGGTCGAGCGGCACATGGCGATTGTCGTCGTGGGTCAGCTGGATCTTGGTTTCTTCCACTTCCATCGCCAGCCAGTGCCCGGCGCGCTGTTCGATCAGCTTGAACAGGCGGTCGATGCCGCCGGTGTCTTCGATGTCGTAGCGCATGCTGCCCAGGGCCAACTGGGATTTTTGCGAGTACACCGAGTTGATGGTGTGCCAGGTCGCCAGGTTCATGTGGTGGCTGGTGGGCATGTAGGCGCCGCTCTTCATGCGGCTGCCGTAGCCGAACAGCGGCATCATGCCGGCCAACGAGAGTTGCTTGTCGAAGTCGGTTCCGCCGATGTGCACGCCGCCGGTGGCGAGGATGTCATCGTGGCGGTTGTCGTTGTGGCGACGCTCCGGTGACAGGCGCACCAGCGAGAAGTCGGACGTACCGCCGCCGATGTCGACGATCAGCACCAGCTCTTCCTTTTCGATGGTGGATTCGTAGTCGAACGCTGCGGCAATCGGTTCGTACTGGAACGAGATGTCTTTGAAACCGATCTTGCGGGCCACATCTACCAGTGTGTTTTCCGCTTCCTGGTCGGCCAGCGGGTCGTCATCCACAAAGAACACCGGGCGCCCCAGCACCACTTCTTCGAACTCGCGGCCGGCGTTGGCTTCGGCGCGGCTCTTGAGCTGGCCGATAAACAGCGCCAGCAGGTCGGTGAACGGCATCGCCGTGCCCAATACGCTGGTGTCGTGCTTGATCAGCTTGGAACCCAGCAGGCTCTTGAGCGAGCGCATCAGCCGGCCTTCGTAGTTTTCCAGGTATTCGTGCAGGGCCAGGCGACCGTAGACCGGGCGACGCTCCTCGAAGTTGAAGAACACCACCGACGGCAGGGTGATTTTGTCGTCCTCCAGCGCAATAAGCGTCTCCTCGCCGGGGCGGATCCAGCCGACGGTGGAGTTGGACGTGCCGAAATCGATGCCGCAGGCACGGGCTGGGGATGGGTTTTTCATGTCTATCGGGTTCCGGTCGAAAAACGGCCGCGCAGTGTATGCCAGTCGAGGGCCGATGCGTAGGCCGACTATCTGTTAAATCACGCTTGAAAGTCGCCGATTTGCCCCCACATCTGTTGCATACGGCTAGCGCCGATAACACTTTGACGCACCCCCAGGCCATAAGACTCAACAAGTGCAAAGCATCGCACCTTGTGCCCTGGGCTGTGCGATCCCGATGAGAGGATGGTGAACCGCCGATGGATTTCAAAGACTACTACAAGATTCTGGGTGTCGAGCCGACGGCCGATGACAAGGAAATCAAGACCGCCTATCGCAAGCTGGCTCGCAAATATCACCCCGATGTGAGCAAGGAAAAAGACGCCGAAGCCAAGTTCAAGGACGCGTCCGAAGCCTATGAAGCGCTCAAAAGCGCGGATAAGCGCGCCGAATACGACGAGCTGCGCAAGTATGGCCAGCATGGTCAGCCGTTCCAGGGGCCACCGGGCTGGCAGAGCCGTGGCGGCTTTGGTGGCGGCCAGGACGCGGGCGATTTTTCGGACTTCTTCAGTTCGATCTTCGGCTCCCGTGGCGACGCCTTTGGCGGCGGCCAGCGCCGCTCCGCAGCGCGCAAGGGCCAGGACGTGGAGATGCAACTCTCGGTATTCCTTGAGGAGACGCTGTCCACCGAGTCCAAGCAGATCAGCTTCCAGGTGCCGCAATACGACGCCTCGGGCCGGCATGTCAGCAACACCACCAAGAGCCTGAACGTGAAGATCCCCGCCGGCGTCACCGACGGCGAGCGTATCCGCCTCAAGGGGCAGGGTGCGCCCGGCGTGGCCGGAGGGCCCAATGGCGATCTGTACCTGATCATCAAGTTCGCGCCGCACCCCAAGTTCGAAGTGGACGGCGAAAACCTGATCACCCACTTGCCGCTGGCACCGTGGGAATTGGCGTTGGGCGCGGAAGTCGCGGTGCCGACCTTGACCGGCAGGATCAACCTCAAAGTGCCGGCCGGCAGCCAGAACGGCCAGCGCATGCGCGTCAAGGGTCACGGCTTGATGAACAAGGCTGGGCAGCGCGGGTTCCTCTACGTGCAGCTCAAGGCAGTGATGCCTAAGCAGGCCGACGACGAAACCATCGCGCTGTGGCAGGCGCTGGCCAAGAAGGCCAACTTCAACCCGCGCGAAAACGTCTAAACCCGCCTCGGCGCGGGACCGTCAAAGCGAGCGCGGCAGCACCACGGTAAAGGTGGTGCCGTCCGCCTCGCTGGACGTCACTTCAATGCTGCCCCGATGGGCCAGCACCACTTCCTTGACGATAAACAAACCCAACCCCAGGCTGGTCGACGTGCTGCCCGGTTCCTCGTTGGCGCTGCGCACCAATGGGTCGAACACCGTGCCCAGGGCGGCTTCGGGGATCGGCGGGCCGTAGTTGTGCATGCGCAATTCCACGCTGTCCGCCGTGCCTTTGAGCGTCAGGGTCACCGCCTGGCTGTGGGTGCCGTGCTGCAAGGCGTTGCCGATCAGATTCTGCAGCAGTTGGTCGACGCGGCCACGGTCCCACTGGCCATGGGTGTCGCCGTGGATGATCAGCGCCGGGTTGCATTCCGGGCGACCTGCGCACGCCTCGTCGATGGCCTCGCGCGCGGCGTCCGCCAGGCTCATGGGTTTGGGGTCGATGGGCAGGCTGCTGCCCAAACGGCTGCGTACGAACTCCAGCAGGTCGCTGACCATCGCCCCCATGTGGCGCGCGCCGTTGCGGATATTGCCCAGCAGGCTCAACCCCTGGTTATCCAACTGCGCCTTGCGCAACAGCATCTCGCTCGACATGTTCACTGCCTGCAACGGCGCGCGCAGGTCGTGGCCTAGGATCGCCAGGAAGATGTCCCGCGAGCGCGCCACTTGTTCGGCGTAGGCTGCGGTGGACTCGGCCAGGGCTTCGTCGATGGCTTCATTGAAGCGGATCATGTCTTGCAGGTCTGCCCGTTGCGGGGTTTGCACGCTGTCGACCCACAGCCGGATCACGCAGGCGCGCAAATGGCGGAACTCGGAGGTCATCTGCACCAGGTCAAAGCCCACGGTATGGCGCAGCTCGCCATGGCTGGCTGCGGCTTGATCCAGGCTGGGGGTTTTCTCCGGGCCTTCGCCCTTGGCCTTGGCGGCTTGTTCGCTGGCGCTTTGGCGGGTGTTCATGTCACGGGCGGCGGCCAGCAGGATCGAATGGGCGTGGTCGCGCAATTGTGTGCGGTTGAGGGTGTCGGCGGCGGGTGTCAGGGTCTGGGCGAACAGCTCCCATTCATCAACGATCTGCTCGGCGTGTAACACGATGAATTCGGATAAACGCATGGCCAGGTTTCCAGAACGATGAAAGCGCGTGGCGCATCGTAGCGCCATACGCGTGCTTCATTCACTGGCCCCGCAGGTCTGTGCCGATGAACGGTTAGAACAGGAAATAACGCTGCGCCATCGGCAGCACATCCGCTGGTTCGCACCAGAGCAATTGCCCGTCCGCCTTGACCTGATAGGTCTGCGGGTCCACGTCGATCTCCGGCAGGTAATCGTTGTGGATCAGGTCGGTTTTCTGCACATCACGGCAGCCCTTGACCACGCCGATGCGTTTCTTCAAACCCAGCGCTTCGGGCAGACCCTCGTCCAGCGCCGCCTGGCTGATAAACGTCAGGCTGGTGGCGTGCAATGAGCTGCCAAAGCTGGCGAACATCGGGCGGTAGTGCACCGGTTGCGGGGTCGGGATCGAAGCGTTGGCATCGCCCATCAGGCTGGAGGCAATCGCGCCGCCCTTGAGGATCAGCGTCGGTTTGATCCCGAAGAACGCTGGACGCCACAGCACCAGGTCGGCCCATTTGCCCACTTCGATGGAGCCCACCTCATGGCTGATGCCATGGGTGATCGCCGGGTTGATGGTGTACTTGGCGATGTAGCGTTTGGCGCGGAAATTGTCGTTGCCCGGACCGTCGCCTGGCAGGGCGCCGCGTTGCTTTTTCATTTTGTCGGCGGTTTGCCAGGTGCGCGTGATCACTTCGCCGACGCGGCCCATAGCCTGGCTGTCGGAACTGATCATCGAGAACGCGCCGAGGTCGTGCAGGATGTCTTCGGCGGCGATGGTTTCGCGGCGGATGCGGCTTTCGGCGAAGGCCACGTCTTCGGCAATGCTGGGGTCCAGGTGATGGCAGACCATCAACATGTCCAGGTGCTCGTCGATGGTGTTGCGGGTGAACGGCCGCGTCGGGTTGGTGGAGCTGGGCAGTACGTTGGGGAAGCCGCACGCCTTGATGATGTCCGGCGCGTGGCCGCCGCCGGCGCCCTCGGTGTGGTAGGTATGGATGGTGCGACCCTTGAGCGCGGCGAGGGTGGTTTCGACAAAACCGGACTCGTTGAGGGTGTCGCTGTGGATCGCCACTTGCACGTCGTAGTCGTCCGCCACCGTTAGGCAGTTGTCGATGCTCGCCGGGGTGGTGCCCCAGTCTTCATGCAGCTTCAAACCGATGGCACCGGCCTTGACCTGTTCGATCAATGGGCCCGGCAGGCTGGCGTTGCCCTTGCCGGTAAAACCGATGTTCATCGGGAACGAATCGCTGGCCTGCAGCATGCGCGCCAGGTGCCACGGCCCCGAGGTGCAGGTGGTGGCGTTGGTGCCGGTGGCCGGGCCGGTACCGCCGCCGATCATGGTGGTGACGCCGCTGGTCAGCGCTTCTTCGATCTGCTGCGGGCAAATGAAATGCACATGGGAGTCGATGCCGCCGGCGGTGAGGATCATGCCTTCGCCGGCGATCACTTCAGTGCTGGCGCCGATGGCCATGGTCACGCCGGGCTGGATATCCGGGTTACCGGCTTTGCCGATGGCGTGGATGCGCCCGTTCTTGAGGCCCACGTCGGCCTTGACGATGCCCCAGTGGTCGATGATCAATGCATTGGTGATCAAGGTGTCGACCACCTCGGCGGCGAGCAACTGGCTCTGGCCCTGGCCGTCGCGGATCACCTTGCCGCCACCGAATTTGACCTCTTCGCCGTACACGGTGAAGTCCCGTTCCACTTCGACGAACAGCTCGGTGTCGGCCAGGCGGACCTTGTCGCCGACGGTGGGGCCGTACATATCGGCGTAGGCTTGGCGGCTGATTTTCATGTGTGTGCCCTGAAATATTTGTGTTGAATGTGAAATCGCTATCGGGGGCAAGCCCCCTCCCACCTTTGGAATGCGTTCCCCTGTGGGAGGGGGCTTGCCCCCGATGAGGCCCTAAAGGTCGCCCATGATCCGCCCGGCAAACCCGAACACCCGCCGACCGCCGCTCAAATCCACCAGCTCGACCTCACGGCTCTGCCCCGGCTCGAACCGCACCGCCGTACCCGCCGGAATATTCAAACGCATGCCACGGCTGGCGGCGCGGTCAAAGGTCAGCGCGTCGTTGGTTTCGAAAAAGTGGTAATGCGAACCCACCTGGATCGGCCGGTCGCCGCTGTTGGCCACGCTCAGGGTGACGGTACGGCGGCCGACGTTGAGTTCGATCTCGCCGGGCTGGATCTGAAATTCACCAGGAATCATGCAGGTTGCCCCAGGGTCTTGTAGTAGATGGCGGTCGGGCTGTATCGCCCGTCCGGGCTTTGGCAGTAGTCGGGCAGTTCACCGATCTTGGTGTAGCGCAGCGACTGGTAGAAGGCTTCGGCCGGCGATCCGGCTTCGGTGTCCAGGTACAGCAGGCCACGCCGGTGCTGGCGGGCGGCGAGTTCCAGGGCGTTCATCAATTGCTGGCCGAGGCCGTGGCGGCGGGCGCTGCTGTGCACCAGTAGCTTCTGGACTTCGGCGCGATTGCGGCCGTTGGCTTTCTGGCACAACGCCAACTGCACGCTGGCGATCACCTGCTCGTCGCGCACCACCACCCACAGCAACAGGCTGGCGTCTTGCAGGCTCGCCTGCACGCCGTTGAGGTAACTGCGCGCCTGGGCGTCATCGAAGTCGGCCATGAAACCCACCGACGCACCGTGACTGACCGCGTCCAACAGCAGTTCACTCAAGCCCTGGCGGTAATGGGCGAAACTTTCCGCATTGACGCGACGCATTTGCGCAGCACTCATCGATCTCACTCCTTGGGCGGTTCGGCGCCGGGGTTCAGGGCCAGTTGCATAAAGGTCAAGTCCAGCCAGCGGCCGAACTTGATGCCCACTTGCGGCATTTGCCCGGTGGTGACGAAGCCCAGGCGCTCGTGCAGGCGGATCGAGGCCTGATTGCCACTTTCGATGGCGGCGACCATCACGTATTTGCCGGCGCTGCGCGCTCGTTCGATCAGCACTTGCATCAAGCGTGGGCCAAGGCCCTTGCCGCGTTGGTCGTTGCGCACGTACACCGAGTGCTCAACGCTGTAGCGAAAACCTTCGAATGGTCGCCAGTCGCCGAACGAGGAATAGCCCGTCACCTCGTCGTTTTCCACCGCCACCAGGATCGGGTAACCCTGGGCCTGGCGCGCGTTGAACCACGCCAGGCGGTTAGCCAGGTCCACCGGTTGTTCGTTCCAGATCGCCGTGGTGTTGCGCACCGCGTCGTTGTAGATATCGCGAATGGCGGGAAGGTCCTTTTCAGTTGCATCACGAATCATGAGCGTGCCTCAGGCAATCGGTTGATGAACGGTGACCAGCTTGGTGCCGTCCGGAAAAGTGGCTTCCACCTGGATATCCGGGATCATCTCCGGGATGCCTTCCATCACTTGTTCACGGCTCAGCAGGGTGGTGCCGTAGTGCATCAGGTCGGCCACCGTGCGGCCATCGCGGGCGCCTTCCATCAAGGCGGCGGAGATGTAGGCGATGGTTTCCGGGTAATTGAGCTTCACCCCACGCGCCAGGCGGCGCTCGGCAACTAAGCCGGCAGTGAAGATCAGCAGTTTGTCTTTTTCCCGTGGGGTCAGGTCCATGGTTCAGTCCGTCGTGAAATACATTCGTAAATACAGTGAAGATTAAATGTGGGAGGGGGCTTGCCCCCGATAGCAGTGGGTCAGTGAAAAATGCTCTGCTTGACACGCCACTATCGGGAGCAAGCCCCCTCCCACATTTTTGATCTTCATGTGCTCCAGATTCTCGGTGATACCGCTTCTCGGCCCAATATGGCCGGGCGCAACAGCCGCCACACATCAATCAACCATCCCCGCGCCAGCAGCGCCTCGCTGGCCAGGCAGCGGGCCACCAGCAAGCCGGGCAATTGGGTCAAGTCGCCGCGCACGGCGTGGGGCAGCGCGCGGCAACGTTCCAATAACTCAGGGTCGATATCGCCCGTCACCAGCAACGTGGCGAACACCGGTTGCCCGTCCAGGCCGATGGGCGAATCCAGCAGCCCGTCGCCGCCGACGATGCGTTGACGTTCATGCCAGAGCGACTTTCCGTCGCGGCGGATATCCAGGTGCGATTGAAAGTGTCCCAGGTCGAAGCGTTCGTCACTGGCCGGGCGGCCCAGCGCAACCACGTCCCAATAGAACAGCCGGGCATCGCCGTGCAGGTCGATGCGCGTGGTGAGTTCGGCTTGGGCCGCGCTGAATACGATGGTTTCCTGGGGCAGCCACTCCAGCGTGGCGCCGGCCTCCACCGTCAGGTCCAGTTGCTGAAACGCCGGGCCGCTGGCGCGGTACCACTTGGCCGCGCCAGGGCTGGTCAGTTGTGCCCAGGCGCCCTCGGCGACGTGGGCGCTGATGTCCAGGCGGTCGCCGCCGGCGATGCCGCCCGGTGGATGCACAATGATGTGCTGGCACACCTCGGGGCCTTCGGCATACAGATGCTTTTGCACGCGCAGCGGGCCGACGTGGCGGCGCATCACCGGGCGCGTGGTGTCGCCGAAGCGCGCATAGCCGAGCTCCAGCGCGGCGTGCCAGCTGGGGGTGAACAGGGCAGGGGAAACGGGCAGGTTCATAACGGCGTGCTTTTCATGAGGTCGCAACAGATTAGATGGTTACCAGGCCGCGTACACCTTCGCTTTCCATATTTTCACCACGGCCTTGCTGGACGATTTCCCCACGTGACATCACCAGGTACTGGTCGGCCAATTCGGCGGCAAAGTCGTAGAACTGCTCCACCAGCAGGATCGCCATATCGCCCCGGGCCGCGAGTTTTTTGATCACCGCGCCGATCTCCTTGATCACCGACGGCTGTATGCCCTCGGTGGGTTCGTCGAGGATCAACAGGCGCGGGCGACTGGCCAGGGCGCGGCCGATTGCCAATTGCTGCTGCTGACCGCCGGACAAGTCACCGCCACGACGATGCTTCATTTGCAGCAACACTGGGAACAGTTCGTAGATAAACGCAGGCACCTCCTTGGCTTCGGCACCGGGGAATCGCGACAGGCCCATCAGCAGGTTTTCTTCCACCGTCAGCCGCCCGAAAATCTCCCGGCCCTGAGGCACATAGGCGATCCCGGCGTGTACGCGCTGATGGGGCTTGTACCCGGTGATCGGCTTGCCCTCCCAATTCACTGCGCCTTCTTTGGCCGGCAGCAAACCCATCAGGCATTTGAGCAGGGTGGTCTTGCCCACGCCGTTACGGCCGAGCAGGCAGGTCACTTCGCCGATTTTTACGTCGAATGAGAGCCCGCGCAGGATATGGCTACCGCCGTAATACTGGTGCAGTTTGTCGACTTGCAGCATGTTCAGTTCTCCTTAGCGACCGAGGTACACCTCGATCACCCGCTCATTTTCCTGCACCTGTTCCAGCGATCCTTCGGCCAGCACGCTGCCCTGGTGCAACACCGTCACATGGTCGGCAATCGCGCCGACAAAGCCCATGTCGTGTTCCACCACCATCAGCGAATGCTTGCCCGCCAGGCCCTTGAACAGTTCGGCGGTGAATTCGGTTTCGGCGTCGGTCATGCCGGCCACCGGTTCGTCCAGCAACAGCAACTGCGGGTCTTGCATCAACAGCATGCCGATTTCCAGGAATTGCTTTTGGCCGTGGGACAGCAACCCGGCCGGGCGATGCACCGAAGCGCTGAGGCGGATGGTGTCGAGCACTTCATCGATACGATCCTTTTGTTCGCCGCTCAGGCGCGCACGCAGGCTGGCCCATACCGACTTGTCGGTCTTTCGCGCCAGCTCCAGGTTTTCGAACACGCTGAGAGCTTCGAACACCGTGGGTTTCTGGAACTTGCGACCGATGCCGGCCTGGGCGATCTGCACTTCGCTCAGGCTGGTCAGGTCCAGGGTTTCGCCGAACCAGGCATTGCCGTGGCTGGGGCGGGTTTTGCCGGTAATCACGTCCATCAGCGTGGTTTTGCCCGCGCCGTTGGGGCCGATGATGCAGCGCAGTTCGCCGACGCCGATGTACAGGTTCAAGTCGTTGAGCGCCTTGAAACCATCGAAGCTCACGCTGATATCTTCCAGGGTCAGGATGGTGCCATGGCGGGTGTTCAGGCCCTTGCCGGCCACCTGGCCCAGGCCGATGGCGTCGCGGCCGCTGCCCGCATCGAGAATAGGTTCAAGCATCACATTCCTCATTTCTTCAGCAGCCCGATCACGCCCTTGGGCAGGTACAGGGTGACGATGATGAACAGCGCCCCGAGGAAGAACAGCCAGTATTCCGGGAAGGCCACGGTGAACCAGCTCTTCATGCCATTGACCACCCCGGCACCCAGCAGCGGGCCGATCAGCGTGCCGCGCCCGCCCAGGGCCACCCACACGGCGGCTTCGATAGAGTTGGTCGGCGACATTTCGCTGGGGTTGATGATGCCCACCTGCGGCACATACAGCGCCCCGGCCAGGCCGCACAGCACCGCGCTCAACACCCACACGAACAGCTTGAAACCGCGTGGGTCGTAGCCGCAGAACATCAGGCGGTTCTCGGCGTCGCGCAGGGCGGTCAGCACCCGGCCGAACTTGCTGCGCGCCAGGCGCCAGCCGATGAACAGACTCGCCACCAGCAACAGCACCGTGGCCAGGAACAACACCGCCCGCGTGCCCGGCTCGGTGATGCCGAAGCCGAGGATGCTGCGAAAGTTGGTGAAGCCGTTGTTGCCGCCAAAGCCGGTCTCGTTGCGAAAGAACAGCAGCATGCCGGCAAAGGTCAGGGCCTGGGTCATGATAGAGAAATACACGCCCTTGATTCGCGAGCGAAAGGCAAAGAACCCGAACACCAGGGCCAGCAACCCCGGCGCCAGCACTACCAGGCACAAGGCCCAGAGGAAGTGATCGGTGCCGGCCCAATACCAGGGTAATTCGGTCCACGATAAAAAGGTCATAAACGCCGGCAGCTCACTGCCGGCAGCCTGGCGCATCAGGTACATGCCCATCGCGTAACCGCCCAGGGCAAAGAACAAACCGTGGCCGAGGGACAGCATCCCGGCGTAACCCCACACCAAGTCCAAGGCCAGGGCGACGATGGCATAGCACAGGATTTTGCCCACCAGGGTCAGGGTGTAGGCCGATACGTGCAAGGCGTTGTCCACCGGCAACAGCGACAGCAATGGCAACGCCAGCAGCAGCGCCAGGATCACCGCGCCCACGGCGATGGTCACCTTGGGGCCGGCCTTTTGCGTGGCCGTGAGCATCAATGGCTGGTTCATCAGTCGATCACCCGTCCTTTCAGTGCGAAGAGTCCTTGCGGGCGTTTCTGGATAAACAGAATGATCAGCGCGAGGATCAGGATCTTGCCCAGCACCGCGCCGATCTGCGGCTCCAGAATCTTGTTGGCGATGCCCAGGCCGAAGGCGGCCATGACGCTACCGGCCAGTTGGCCGACGCCGCCGAGTACAACCACCAGGAACGAGTCGATGATGTAGCTCTGGCCCAGGTCCGGGCCGACGTTGCCGATCTGGCTGAGTGCGACACCGCCCAGGCCGGCGATGCCGGAACCCAGGCCGAACGCGAGCATATCCACACGCCCGGTGGGTACGCCGCAGCAGGCGGCCATGTTGCGGTTCTGGGTCACGGCACGCACGTTGAGCCCCAGGCGCGTCTTGTTCAACAGCAGCCAGGTCAACACCACCACGCATAGCGCGAAGGCGATGATCACGATGCGGTTGTACGGCAACACCAGGTTGGGCAGTACTTGAATACCACCGGACAGCCATGCCGGGTTGGACACTTCGACGTTCTGCGCACCGAACACCAGACGCACCAGTTGGATCAGCATCAGGCTGATGCCCCAGGTGGCCAGCAGGGTTTCCAGCGGTCGACCGTACAGGTGACGAATCACCGTGCGTTCCAGCGCCATGCCGATGGCGGCGGTAACAAAGAAGGCCACCGGCAACGCGATCAAGGGGTAGAACTCGATGGCCGCGGGCACGTAGCGCTGCATCAACAACTGCACCACATAGGTGGAATAGGCGCCGAGCATCAGCATCTCGCCGTGGGCCATATTGATCACGCCGAGCAGGCCGAAGGTGATCGCCAGGCCGAGGGCGGCCAGCAGCAGGATCGAGCCCAGGGACATGCCGCTGAACGCCTGACCGAGGATTTCACCCAGCATCAGTTTGCGTTTGACCTGGGCCAGGCTGGTTTCGGCGGCGGTATGCACGGCGGCGTCGGTTTCCACGCCCGGCGCCAGCAGCGCTTCCAGGCGCGTGCGCGCCAGCGGGTCGCCGGTGCTGCCTAGCAGGCGCACGGCGGCCAGGCGTATCGCCGGGTCGGCGTCGACCAGTTGCAGGTTGGCCAGGGCCAGGCTGAGGGCGGTGTGAACGTCCTCATTGGTTTCGGCGGCGACCTGCTGGTCGAGGAATTTCAATTGCGCCGGCTGGGCGCTTTTTTGCAGGGTTTGCGCAGCCGCTAGACGCACTTTGGGGTCGGCGGCCAGCAGTTGTTGGCTGGCCTGTACGTTATCGATCAAGCCGCGCAGACGATTGTTCAAACGCACGGTCTTGGTTTCGCCATTGACGGTGAGTTGGCCCTGTTGCAGGGCGTCCACCAGCTCGATGCGCGCAGGGTCGGGGTTGGCGGCCCAGTCCTGCAACAGCTTGGCCTGTTGCGTCGGGTTGGCGGCCAGGAAGTCTTCGGCGTCACCGGCGTGTACCACCAACGGCAGCAACAGCAAGGCTGTGACGATGAAACGGTGCAGGGCAGTGGGCATACAAAATGTCCTGATCGTGTGGGAGGGGGCAAGCCCGCTCCCACAGTTGGCCTGTGGTGGGGCTTAGTTGCTCTTCACCGCATAGTCCGGCTTTTTGTCATTGCCTGGGATGTATGGGCTCCACGGCTGCGCCCGGATCGGCTCCTGGGTCTGCCATACCACCGAGAACTGCCCGTCGGCCTGGATCTCGCCGATCATCACCGGCTTGTGCAGGTGGTGGTTGGTCTTGTCCATGGTCAGGGTAAAGCCCGACGGCGCGGCGAAGGTTTGGCCGCCCAGCGCTTCACGCACTTTGTCGACGTCGGTGGACTTGGCTTTCTCCGCCGCCTGCGCCCACATATGGATACCCACGTAGGTGGCTTCCATCGGATCGTTGGTCACGGCTTTGTCGGCGCCCGGCAGGTTGTGTTTCTTCGCGTAGGCTTTCCAGTCGGCGACGAATTTCTGGTTCACCGGGTTCTCCACCGACTGGAAGTAGTTCCAGGCGGCGAGGTTGCCCACCAACGGCTTGGTGTCGATGCCGCGCAGTTCTTCTTCGCCCACCGAGAACGCCACTACCGGCACTTCGGTCGCTTTGAGGCCCTGGTTGGCCAGTTCTTTGTAGAACGGCACGTTGGAGTCGCCGTTGACGGTGGAGATCACGGCAGTCTTGCCGCCGGCCGAGAACTTCTTGATGTTGGCGACAATGGTCTGGTAATCGGCATGGCCGAACGGGGTGTAGACCTCTTCGATGTCTTTATCCGCTACGCCTTTGGAATGCAGGAACGAGCGTAGGATTTTGTTGGTGGTGCGCGGGTACACGTAGTCGGTGCCGAGCAGGAAGAAACGCTTGGCGCTGCCGCCTTCCTCGCTCATCAGGTATTCAACGGCCGGGATCGCCTGCTGGTTCGGCGCGGCACCGGTGTAGAACACGTTAGGTGACATCTCTTCGCCTTCGTACTGCACCGGGTAGAACAGCAGACCGTTGAGTTCTTCGAACACCGGCAATACGGATTTGCGCGACACCGAAGTCCAGCAGCCGAACACCACGGCGACTTTGTCCTGGGTCAGCAACTGCCGACCTTTTTCAGCGAACAGCGGCCAGTTCGACGCCGGGTCAACCACCACAGGCTCCAACATTTTTCCGTTCACACCACCCTTGGCGTTGATCTCGTCGATGGTCATCAACGCCATGTCCTTAAGCGACGTTTCGGAGATAGCCATGGTCCCGGACAGCGAGTGCAGGATGCCGACCTTGATGGTCTCAGCGGCCTGGACGGTCCACGTCATGCCCATGGCGGCAATGGATGCCGAAAGAGTGAAAGCCTTGATCAAGCTGCGACGCTTCATGGTGCGATCTCCGAGTACCCAAGTGTTGTTGTTGGACAGATACTCCGGTGATTGCAAGGGCTGTGCCTGCTTGCCCTAACGAGTGAATACGGCGCTCACACCGCGCTGGCGGCCAGGCTCTGCACCGAATCGGCGCCTGAACCTGGCCGTGGTGCGGGGCCGGCACTGCACTGGTGCGTTGGCCCCGGCTTGTGTCATGGGCGCGCCGATTGGCCTTGCCCGAACCACCGCGACAGCAGCAGGCGATCCAGCACCCACACCGCAATCAACGAGGCGCCCACCAAGGGGAAGATGATCGCCAGCGCCAGCATGATGGCCATCGCGGTTTTCCACTTCGGCAGGTCATGGCGCAATGGCGGCACCCCGAGCCCGCCCTGGGGCCGGCGCTTCCACCAGATCACCACGCCGCTGACCGCGCTGAGCAGGATCATCAGGCAGATCAGCAACACGAGCAGTTGGTTGACCCAGCCGAACATCTTGCCTTCGTGCAGCATCACGCCGGTCTCGGTGGCCCGCGCGACCAGGTTGTAGTGCGCCCAGCGCACGTCGGCCAGGACCTTGCCGGTGTATTGATCCACATGCAGGGTCGCGTCGTTGCGCGGGTCGTCGGCGAACACGGCGATGGTGAATACGCCGTCGGCGGTGGTGGGGAAGGTGATGCTGTAGCCGGGCTCGACTTGGCGCGCGGTGGCGAGGTCGACCACCTGTTGCAGGCGCACGGTTGGCGCAGCCGGGCCCGAATGCATGGCGCCGTGATTCATGTGTTCGGCATGGTCGCCGGACATCGGCATCGGCGTGTTTTCCATGGCCCAGGGCACGGTCTGTTGCGTCGCGGTGTTGAGTGCCCGCGCTTGCTGATCGGACTGCGGCACGTCGTTCCACATCGCTGCGGGGAAGCGGTTCCAGAGCTCGGCGTATTGCTTGCCCCAGAAGCCGGTCCAGGTCATGCCGCTGAGCAGCATCACCAGCAGAAACGCCGCGCCCCAGAAGCCCACCACCGCATGCAGATCGCGCCAGAACAGCCGCCCGCGACTGCCGAGACGTGGCCACAGCACCCCGGCTGAAGACTTGCCGCGCGGCCACCACAGGTACAGGCCGGACACCACCAGCATCACCCCCCAACCGGCGGCGAGTTCTACCAAGCGATCGCCGGTGGTGCCGATCATCAATTCACCATGCAGCGCGCGGGCGATGGCTTGCAGATTGTATTGGGCGTCCTGCTCGCCGAGCACGGTGCCGCGATAGGGGTCGACAAACACCGTCACTTCGCGGCCATCGTTGTGCATCACAAACTGTGCGCTGCTGGTGGCGGTGGCCGGCGGTAGGTATTTGCTGATCTTGCCCATGGGAAAGGCCGCCTGGGCCCGTTGCAGTTGCTCGTCGGCACTCAGCGCGTGTTCGGCGCTTTGCACCGTGAGCAGGTCGCCGTACATCAGCGGATCGAGCTGGGGTTTGAACAGGTAGATGATGCCGGTCAGGGCCAGCAGCACCATAAAGGGAGCGACAAACAGGCCGGCGTAGAAATGCCAGCGCCAGGCCAGGTTGTAGAAGGAAACTTTTTGAGTGCTCATCAGAGGCTCCGCAAGGCTTTGGTTTTTTTGTTTCAGATGTACCGCCATCGGGGGCAAGCCCCCTCCCACATTGGGTGCGCATTTCAAAATGTGGGAGGGGCTTGCCCCCAATGCTTTTAGAAGCTCATGTCCACCTTGGTCCAGAGCGTGCGCCCCGGCTCCTTGAGGGCTTGCGGATCGCTCGCCGGGTAGCCGAACCCGGCGTTGCCGGCCAGGTTCAAGTGCTCGGCGTAGGCCTTGCCGAACAGGTTGTCGACGCCGGTGCTGACTTTGAAGTTTTTATTGATGCGATAAGCCCCGTTCAGCGAGAACACGCCAAACCCGCCGCTCTTGTCATAGTCCTTGCCGACCACATTGCCTTTGTTCTGGTCGATGCGGTTTTGCGCCGCGACTACCCGCCACAGGGCTCCGGCGCTCCAGTTATCCTCGCTGTACGTCAGGCTCAGGCGGGTATCCAGCGGCGGCATTTGCGGCAGGGCCTTGCCGTCGCTGCTGTTCTTGCCCCAGGCGTAGGCCAGGGTCGCATCGGCTTTCCAGTGCTGGGTCAATTTGTAAGCTGCGCCCAGTTCGCCGCCCATGATGCGTGCGTCCACATTGCGTGCCTGGGAGGTGGTGCCCATCATGCCGGGCTTGTAATCGAACAGGATAAAGTCGCGCACCTGGCCGACGTAGCCCGACGCCCAGGCTTCGAGCGTGTCGGTTTTGTACTGCGCGCCGACGTCGAGCTGGGTGGTTTTCTCCGGCTTCACACCTTCGAATGCATTCACCGAACCGACCGCGCCGGTGTTGGGCGAAAACAGCTCCCAGTAATCCGGGAAACGCTGCGAATGGCCGAGCCCGGCGTAGACAGTCGTGGGGCTGTCCGCCAGGTCGTGCTCATAGCGCATAAAGCCCGACGGCAAAGTGTCGGCGCGGGTCTCATCGGCAGTGGGGTTGGCGCGTTTGCTCATGCCCGAGCCGGTGGTCTGGCGAAAGTCCTTGGCCGAGGCGCGGTCCAGGCGCGCGCCGCTGACCAGGCGATCACGGTCGGCGGCGTACCAGGTGAGTTCGCCAAACACGCCGTAGTTGTGGAAGTCGGCGTCCTTGTCGCGCGGCAGATTTTTGTAGGTGTCGATGCCCATGCTGCTGCGTTGGCGGTGTTCGTTGGTCTGGGCGTCCAGGCCGCCGATCAACTGCACGTCGGCCCAGCGCCAAGTGGCCTTGATGCGGGCGCCGAGGGTGCGTCGGTCGACGTTGGAGGCCATGGGCCCGGCCATCATCCCGGTGCCCGACGGCGTGCGCAGGCTGTAGTTGTCCATCACATGGTCGGCGTAGTTGTAGTAAACCTGGGCTTCGACCTTATCCAGCACCTCGCCGATATTCGACTTTTCGAAGCGCAGCCCCAGGCTCTCGCGCAGAAACTGCGAGCCATCCATGCCGCGCCCGGCATAGCGCGCTTCGCCGTCGCCACGGCCAGCGGTGAGTTCCAGCAAGGTGTCGGCGTCGGGGGTGAAACCCACCGCAACGTCGCCGTTCCACTTGTCATAGCGCGAGGCGACCGTGTCGTTATTGCCGTCCTTGTAGTCATCGGCGTGGGCCTGGTTGCCGATCACCCGCACATAGCCCAACGGGCCGCCGGCGGCGGCATCGATGACCTTGTCGAAGCGCCCATTGGAACCGGCCAGCACGCTGGCGTTGAGCCGCGTGCCGAGTTCGCCGAAGTGCTCCGGCTCGCGGTCGAACAGGATCGTGCCGGCCGAGGCGCCCGGGCCCCAGAGTACGGTTTGAGGGCCTTTGATCACGGTGAGGGTGTCGTAGGTTTCCGGTGAGATGTACGAGGTAGGCGCATCCATACGGCCGGGGCAGGCACCGAGCATCATGCTGCCGTTGGTAAGGATATTCAGGCGCGAACCGAACATGCCGCGCAGCACCGGGTCGCCATTGGTGCCGCCGTTGCGTACCAGGGCGAAGCCGGGGATGGTCTTGAGGTAGTCGCCGCCATCGCTGGCGGGCACCGGTTGACGGGGATCCTTGGGGTTGGTGACCACGGTCAGCGGCGAGCTGGGGGCGATTGCGGTGATCACCGTGGGGCTCAATTCATGTTCGTCGGCGTGGGCCATCGGAACCAGCAGTGCGCCGCACAGAACGGCGAACACGGGGGTGCTTCCCAAACGGGAGTCAGCAGAGAACCTGGACATGACAAATTCCATCAATCAATCGTAAACAACACGGCCAGCAGCCTGCGGCTGTCTGTCTAAAGTCGGCCGGGGTGAAGTAACGGGGTTGAGTGTTTACGTTGCGATGGGCGGCGCACGGCTGCGGGCGCCGGGGAAGATGCTCTGCCGGGCATGGCCCAGGCGCGTGGCGGGGGTGAGGGCGTTGGCCGGCGGTGGGGCGCCGACGGCCACGAAGGATGCGTTGCCGGGCAGGGCCGGGCAACTGAACAGCAGCTCGCAGTAGCCGCATTTGGCCCACAGCGCGTGGTGCTCGCTAGGGGCTTTGGGATGATGGGAGTCGCCGTGGTCAGCGGGCATCTCCATGGGCATTGCCATGGACATACCGGCGTGATGATCCATCGGCATCGCTTGGGAAATCAGCGGACCGATAAAGATCATCAGCATGGCGAACAGGCTGATCCAACTGCCGCGTGTTACACGGCGGCGGGGAGACAACCTGGCGCGAGGGGCGCCCATCGAGCTTCAGCCTATTGCGGGTGCTGGTGCTCGTGACTGGCCATGGGCGGCATTTTCTGCACTGACACTTGCACCTCGACCTTGCCGGCCTTTTCGAAGGTCAGGGTCAGCGGGAACTGTTTGCCATCGGCCAGTAGGCTGCGGTCTTTGAGGCCCAGCAACATCACATGGTAGGCCATGGGCGCGAACGTCAGATCGCCTTTGGCCGGCACGGCCACGTTGGGCACCTCTTGCATTTTCATCAGGGCGCCTTGCATGACGTGCTCGTGCAACTGCGCCTTTTCTGCCACTGGCGTCTCGGCGCTGAGCAGGCGGTCCGGTGTTTCTGCGGTGTTATGCACCACGAAATACGCCGCGACGGTGGGCGCATTGGGTGGCAACTCCTGGGACCAGGGATCGCTGACCAGCAGGTCGCCGGCCTTGTAGTCTTGAGCATTGGCAGCACTGAACACCGGCAGCAGCAACGCGGCCAGAAGCAGGGATGATTTGAGCATGGCAGTTCTCCAGAACGGTTCTAAACGCAGTTCACTTGCGAAAAAGACTAGACCGATGGAGAGGCGCGGGGGTTGAGGCTCGGCCATTGCTGGCGCGGGGTGGGGGTCTGCAATGACGGCGGCGACAGGCTTTGTAGCGGCTCGAAGCGCGTCACATACAACTGCGGCACATGCCCCGGCAATGCCACCAACGACGGTGAGCCCGAGCAACACCAGCAATGCTGCATGGTGGAATGATCGTCCGGCTGCGGTGCCGGAATCTCCAGTTTGCCCAGTTCGATAGTCTTGAGGCTGGCGCCATTGGATGAACAGAAACTACCCCACAGCAGTTGCTGTACAGGGTCCTTGGACTGCTGCATCGCTCCGGCCAGCGGCATGGCAAACGCGTTGAACAGCACTGCAAGGCAGGCGATCCAGGCAATTGCAAAGCGTTGACGGGCCATGGCGGACAATCCGTAGGGTTAACGATCAGGCCGGTATTTAGCCTGATCGGCGGGGATAAGTAAAAAGCGGCGGTGTGGTTTGGTGTCGCAGTGCTATCAGATCACGGTGGCGTGCAGCTTGAGGCCCAACGCTCTCATGACTTTCATGATAGTCGCGAACTCGGGATTGCCACTGCTGGAGAGGGCTTTGTACAGACTTTCTCTGCCGAGGCCGGCGTCGCGGGCTACTTGGGTCATGCCTTGGGCGCGGGCGATGTCGTTGAGAGCGGTGCGAATCAATAGACCATCGCCAGCATCATCCTCAAAGCAGGTCTCTAAATATGCAGCCATTTCCAGAGGGGTTTTCAGATATTTTGCCGCATCGAAGCGGGAAAAGGACTCGCTCATAATTTATTCCTCACTACCAAAATTTATCGCAATTTGCTTTGCACGTTTGATGTCTCTGCTCTGTGTTGATTTATCACCGCCGATTAGTAATAGATAAACCACTTCGTCTCGGCGGGTGAAGTAAACGCGATACCCAGGGCCGTAATGGATCCGCATTTCAAACACTCCATCCCCCACTGATTCGCAGTCGCCAAAATTTCCGGCTTCAGCCATTCGCACTCTCTTGACCACACGAACTTTTACGAACGGGTCCCGAACAGCTTCCAGCCAGTTGGCAAACTCAATGGTTTCATTGAACTCGATTGTCATGGATCGTATTCCTCAGGATACAAGTTGGCAAGCTGTGACACGTTGTCGAAACGGCGTGCCCCCTTCGCGGGCGCTGACGCAAAACCGCGAGACGGGAGGTTAGGGCGGGGGCTTTTGGCTGAGCCAGCCAGCTGGCTCGGAAGTGTCTGTAGGTGAATTCTGCGTTTAAGGCGGGGTAAAAATCGGCGACCGCTCGGGTGGTATCGGCGTCTGTTCACCGTAGCCGCTGGCATCAGCACCGGAGACCTGTTGGTCAACCTCAGCGAAGTCTCGGCCAATGCGCTGAGTAGCGATTGCTCGGCTGCCGGGCAGGCGATAGCCACAAGCCGCTAACGCCACAACAAACAAGGTGGGAGGGGGCAGCCCCCTCCCACATTAGGTTTATTAGGTTTGTGGTGCTCCACGAGTGTGTATTGCCTGTAGCAGCGCTGACACGGCTGTGAATTCTCGGTCCACCGCCGCCAACACTGGCCGCTTCAACACCAGCACTGGCAGCCCGCGTTCCCGCGCCACTTCCAGCTTCGGCTCGGTGGCGGTACTGCCGCTGTTCTTGCTGATCAGTACATCGATCCCACGCCGTTCAAACAGCGCGCGTTCATCTTCGAGCAGAAACGGCCCGCGTGCGCCAATCACTTCACAGCGATCATTGCCGGGGTACACATCCAATGCGCGCAGTGTCCAGAATTGCTCGGCGGGGATTTCGTCGAGGTGCTGCAACGGTTCGCGGCCCAAGGTGAAGAGCGGGCGCTTGAAGGGTTTCAGGGCTTCGATCAGCTCGGCCCAGTCACTCACTTCGCGCCAGTCATCTCCGGCCTGCGGCTGCCACACCGGACGGCGCAGGGCCCAGCAAGGGATGCCACTCAACCGCGCAGCTTCGGCGGCGTTACGGCTGATCTGCGCCGCATAGGGATGGGTCGCGTCGAGGATCAGGCTGATTCCTTCATCCCGGACAAACTGCGCCAGGCCCTCAGCGCCGCCATAACCTCCGACACGCACTTGGCAACTGAGATCGGTCGGCACACGCCCCACCCCCGCCAAACTGTAGATGTGCTGCGCGCCCAATGTGCGGGCAATGGCGAGGGCCTCGGTCACACCGCCCAGCAGCAGAATCCTGTTCATAGTGGCTTGATCACTTCGAGCAAAGTGATCGGCAGCGCCTGGCGCCAGGTATCGAAGTCGCCCAACGGCTGGGCCTGGGCCACATGGATGCGCGTCAGTTCGCCGCCGTACTGGGCGCGCCAGTTCATCAGGGTTATTTCGCTTTGCAGGGTGACGGCGTTGGCGACCAGCCGGCCGCCGGGGCGTAGGTGTTGCCAGCAGGTATCGAGTACGCCGTCGCGGGTGACGCCGCCGCCGATGAAGATCGCGTCCGGGGCTTCAAGGCCTTGCAACGCATCCGGCGCTTTGCCGCGTATCAGCTGCAGGCCGGGTACGCCAAGGGCGTCGCGGTTATGTTCGATCAGGGTTTGGCGGCCTTCATCGGCCTCGATCGCCAGCGCGCGGCAGCTGGGGTGGGCGCGCATCCATTCGATGCCGATGGAGCCGCTGCCCGCGCCCACATCCCACAGCAGTTCGCCGGGCATGGGGGCGAGGCGGGCTAGGGTCATGGCGCGCACGTCGCGCTTGGTCAGTTGGCCGTCGTGCTGGAACGCCGAATCGGGCAACCCCGCCAGGCGCGACAGGCGAGGCGCCGTGGCATCCGCCACACAGTCGATGGCAACCAGGTTCAAATCGGCCACGCATGTGTGTTGCCACGCCTGCGCCAACCCATCGATGCGCTGTTCCTGCGCCCCGCCCAGGTGTTCGAACACGCTCAACCGGCTAGGTCCAAAGCCTGACTCAGCCAATAGCGAGGCGATCAAGGCAGGGCTGCGACCGTCATTGCTCAACACCAACAACCGCACGCCGCTGGCCAGATGCGCGTTAAGCGCCGCCAACGGGCGCGCCACCACGGAGAGCGTCACTACGTCCTGCAACGGCCAGCCCAACCGCGCCGCCGCCAACGACACCGACGACGGCGCCGGCAAGATCAGCAACTCCTGTGCGGCCACTTGCCGCGCCAGGCTGGCCCCTACGCCGTAGAACATCGGGTCGCCGCTGGCCAGCACGCACACAGGCTCACCGCGCCGCGCCAACACCGGCTCCAGGGAAAACGGGCTCGGCCATAATTGCCGCTCGCCCCGAATACACATCGGCAACAGATCCAACTGGCGTTGCCCGCCGATAATCCGTGAGGCGCGCAACAGGGCGTGCCGGGCGTTCCTGCCCAGGCCCTTGAAGCCGTCTTCACCGATGCCTACTACCGTCAGCCAGGGCGACATAGGGATTCCTTGAACGACATCCGACGGGCAGGCTTTTCATGCCGCCGGACAAAGCAGGCATAATACCGCGCCTTTGCCCATGAACCGGTAGCCCCGTGAAGCCAACGCCCGCTGTGAATACCTTGCGCCCCTCGGCTTGTCCGGGGTTGCTGCGTATTGTCCAAGCGCTGGATGGCGGCATCTGCCGGATCAAATTGGCCGGCGGTTCCATCACCGCCGCCCAGGCCCACGCGGTGGCGGACGCCGCCCAAGCCTATGCCGGTGGGGTGATCGAGGCGACCAATCGCGCCAATCTGCAGATTCGCGGCATCGGCGCCGAGCAGGACGCGTTGATTGCCCTGCTGCTCGCCGCCGATCTTGGGCCGAATAACCCCGCCGGCGATGACGTGCGCAACCTGATGCTCAGCCCCAGCGCCGGCATTGACCCACAGATGCTGTTCGACACCCGCCCGCTGGCCGAGCAGATTCTCGCCACCTTGCAAAACCATTCGCGGTTTCACCAACTGTCGGCCAAGTTCGCGATCCAGTTGGATGGCGGCGAGGCCCTGGCGATGCTCGACCATCACCATGACCTGTGGCTATCGGCGTTTGTGCGCGATGGCAAGACATTGCTGGCGTTCGGCCTGGCCGGCTGCCCAGGCCAGGATGCCCCCGTGGCGGCGGTGCCGCTGGAGCAGGGCCATGCGCTGGTGGTGGCAGTGCTGGAAGCTTTTCTCGACCTTGCGACCCCCGAGCAAACCCGCATGCGCCATCTGGATGTGGATAACCTCATGCGCCGCCTGCGTCTGCCGCTGCTGTCGGTGGAGGGCTTCAAACGCCCGGCCAATGGCGCGTTGCTGCACATCGGAAGTTATCCACAAGAGCAAAAGAATCAGTTCTATGTCGCGGCAGGTGCGCCGCTGGGCCGCCTGGACTCGATGATGCTCAAGGGCGCCGCGCAACTGGCCTGCGAGTACGGCGATGGGACGTTGCGCCTGACCCCTTGGCAGGGCGTGTTGCTGCCCAATATCGAGCGTCCGGTCGCGGTGACCCAGCGCTTGGCGCAGTTGGGCTTCCTGTGTGCAATCGACGATCCCCTCGCGCGCATGATCGCCTGCACCGGTTCCAGCGGCTGCGGCAAAGCCCTGGCCGATACCAAAGCTGACGCTGTGCAACTGGCCGCGCTGCAACCCGGCATAGAGGTGCATCTGTCCGGCTGCCCGCGCTCCTGCGCTGCGGCGCACACCGCGCCGGTTACCTTGCTGGCGGTGAGCCCCGGTCACTACGACGTCTATTTTCGCGATGCAGCCCAGCCCGGTTTTGGCCGGCTGCAGGCGCGCACCCTTTCTATTGAAGCGACGGGCACCTTGCTGCGTGCCCGCCCACGGAGCAACACCGATGATTGATTACATCCGCGACGGTCAGGAGATCTATCGCAACTCCTTCGCCATTATTCGCGCGGAAGCCAACTTGGCCCGTATCCCGGCTGATTTGGAAAAACTCGCGGTGCGCGTGATTCATGCCTGCGGCATGGTCGAGGCCATCGACGGCTTGCAGTTTTCCGACGGCGCAGGCAAGGCCGGGCGCGATGCACTGGCCGCCGGCGCGCCGATCCTGTGCGACGCGCGCATGGTCTCCGAGGGTGTGACCCGTGCGCGCCTGCCGGCCAACAACCCCGTGATCTGCACCCTGCGCGACGACAGCGTGCCGGAACTGGCGCGGGAGTTGGGCAACACCCGTTCCGCCGCCGCCCTGGAACTGTGGCGCCCACACTTGGAGGGCAGCGTGGTGGTGATCGGCAACGCGCCGACGGCGCTGTTCTATCTGCTGGAGATGCTCGATGCCGGCGCACCGAAACCGGCGTTGATCCTGGGCTTTCCCGTGGGTTTTGTCGGTGCCGCCGAATCCAAGGCGATGCTGGCCGCCGACAGCCGTGGCGTGCCGTTCGTGATCATGCAAGGTCGCCTGGGCGGCAGCGCCATGGCCGCCGCAGCGGTGAATGCGCTCGCCACGGAGGTTGAATAATGTCGGCGCGCGGACGCTTGATCGGCCTGGGCGTGGGCCCCGGCGATCCTGAACTGATTACCGTCAAGGCGCTGCGCCTGCTGCGTGAGTCGCCGGTGGTGGCGTACTTCGTGGCCAAGGGCAAGAAGGGTAACGCCTTCGGCATCATCGAAGACCATCTGGTGCCACAGCAGACCCTGATGCCGCTGGTGTACCCGGTGACCACCGAAGCGCTGCCGGCACCGCTGTCCTACGAGCAGGTGATCAGCGATTTCTACGACACCGCCAGCGTCGATGTGGCCGCGCACCTGGATGCCGGCCGCGACGTGGCGGTGATCTGCGAAGGCGACCCGTTCTTCTACGGCTCCTATATGTACCTGCACGACCGTCTGGCCGAGCGCTACGAAGCGCAGGTCATCCCTGGCGTGTGCTCAATGCTCGGCGGCGCCTCGGTGCTCGGCGCGCCACTGGTGTATCGCAACCAGAGCCTGTCGGTGCTTTCGGGTGTATTGCCCCATGACGACCTCAAGCGCCGCCTGGCGGACGCTGACGCGGCGGTGATCATGAAGCTGGGGCGCAATTTCCCCAAGGTGCGCCAGGTGCTCGAAGAACTCGGCCTGGCCGAACGCGCGCTGTATGTGGAACGCGCGACCATGGCCAACCAGAAGATTGTGCCGCTGGATCAAGTGGAACCGATGTCGTCGCCATATTTTTCACTGATCATCGTGCCCGGTGAACGGTGGCAAGGATGATGCGCCCGGCGATTGTCATCCTGGGCCAAGGCAGCTTGGCCACGGCGCGCAAGATCCAGCAGGTTTACCCTGGCGCGCTGATCCACGGCCTGGCGGGGCGTATTGAGGGTGCGGACACCCTCTACAACGAGTTCGGCACCACCCTGCGCCAGCTCTATCAACAGGGCACGCCGTTGATTGCGTTGTGCGCGGCCGGCATCGTGATTCGCACCCTGGCGCCGTTGCTGCTGGAAAAAGGCGAAGAGCCTGCGGTACTCGCGGTGGCCGAAGACGGCAGCGCTGTGGTGCCGTTGCTGGGGGGGCTGGGTGGGGTCAACGTCATGGCCCGCGAGATCGCGGCTGCGTTGAACGTGGCGGCGGCAATCACCACCAGTGGTGAACTGCGTTTCGGCACTTGCCTGCTCAACCCTCCGAGTGGTTATGATTTGGCCGATCTGGAGTTGGGCAAGCGTTTTGTCTCCGACCTGCTGGCCGGTGAAAGCGTGCGCATCGAAGGCGCGGCGCCGTGGCTGGAACAGGCCAATCTGCCCCAGGATCAACAGGCCCGCCTGGCGATTCATGTGGGCAGTGCCGAGCGCAAACCTGCGGCCAATGAATTGCTGATCTATCCGAAAACCGTGTGTGTGACCTGTGCTCCGGGCCCGTACTTGGCCGAACGCGTGCGCAGCGCTTTGGGAGAAGCCGGTATTGCTGTGCAATCCCTGGCCTGCCTGCTGGCCAGCCAGACGCAGATGGCCGACTCTTCGCTGCACGAAGCCGCGCTGGCGCTGGGCGTGCCGCTGCGGTTTGCCGATGTGCAGCCCGGCGCGCAGTTGCTGATCGATGTTGCCGAGCAACCATTGGATGTGTCCCAGCTGGGCCGCGCCCGTGGCCGCCTCGCTGTGATTGGCCTGGGCCCCGGCGCCGCCGAGTTGATGGTGCCGGCGGTGAAAGCCGAACTGGCGCGCTGCACCGATGTACTGGGTTATGAAACCTATGTGCGCATGGCCGGCCCATTCCGTGACGATCAGGTACAGCATTGCACCGACAACCGCGAAGAAATGCAGCGCGCGCGCCATGCTTTCGAACTGGCCGCCCAGGGTCGTTCGGTGGTGGTGGTGTCGTCCGGCGACCCGGGTGTGTTCGCCATGGCGGCGGCGGTGATCGAGGCGTTGCACGAGTCCGACGACCCGGCGTGGCATCAGGTCGAGCTGGAAATCCTGCCGGGCGTCTCGGCGTCCCTGGCCACTGCCGCTCAGGCCGGCGCGCCGTTGGGGCATGACTTCTGCGTGATGTCGCTGTCGGACAACCTCAAGCCCTGGTCGATCATCGAAAAACGCCTGGACCTCGCGTCCCAGGCCGACCTGGCCCTGGCGTTCTACAACCCGATTTCGCGTTCGCGCCCGTGGCAACTGGGTCGTGCCCTGGAAATCGTCGCGCTGCATCGCACGCCACAAACGCCGGTGGTGCTGGGCCGCGACATTGGCCGCCCTGGCCAGACGCTGCGCGTAACCACCCTGGGTCAACTCACCCCGGACCAGGTGGACATGCGCACCATGGTGCTGATCGGCTCGTCTACCACCTGCACATTCCCGCGGGCCGATGGCGGTACATGGGTCTATACACCGCGTTGGTACGGCGAAAAACCCGGCGCCTGAGGCTGCACGAAAGCTCCGATAAACCCTGGGCGATCACCGGGTGTTTTCGGAGCTTTTTTCTTTTTTGCACAAGGAAAACTGGAAGGCCCGGCGATGTGCCCCGCAATTGCTGGGCAGCGTTTCGCACGGCGTGGCGGCGAGCGTTGTTTGTCGTGTGGAAACCCCGCTGGGCGCTGGACTAGGGTGAAGGCAAGCCCCATGTTGGGGTGCTTGTGGAGAACTGGAAAATGGAGCGACATCACAAACGGATCAACAACGTAAAACGGCGCAAATTGATCGCCGCCTACAAACTGCCGGGAGCGCCCGGGGCGCACGCCACGTTACCGCTGGACACCGATGAAGACAGCAACGCCGCGGTGGTCAACAACAGTGTCATGTCGTTTGCCGAGGGCCTGTCGGGGCTGAACCGCGAATACATCCGTAAAAGCTATCTGCTGGCCAGCAGTTACGTGAGCGATGTGTTGAAAGTCCAACGCGGCAGCGAGGCGTGGTACGACGAATTTATCAAGGTAATGATCAGTCTAGGCTGGCTACCGGTGCGCAGTCGGTTCGAGCGCGTCTCCAGCGTCGGCAAGGGCCTGACGGTGCAACTGGCGGCGTTGAATATGATTGCGACGTTGCTGGCCTCGACGTCATTGAGCGGGCCGTTGCTGGCTACGCTGCCCAAGCTGGCGGCGGATGCGCTGGAGGCGCTGAAGCAGCAGCCGACGTCTTTCGAACTGTTCAAACGCAACAGCGCCGTGCACCAGGGCGGTGATTTCGGCCTGGCGTCCTGCGCCGAATCCGACGGTGAATTGACGATGGTGCTGGTGACCTACAGCACCCAGGGCGTGAGTAAACAGGTGGGGTTGCCATTCCTGGAGTGGGATAGCTCCTCGTTCGAGGCCTTCAGCGGGCAAACCTGCCTGGTGCTCAATACCTCGGTGGTCAACGAAAAAACCATCCAGCTGATGCGCGAGAGCGCCGGAGACAAAGTACAGCTGGCAATCGCGAAATACCGGATTTAGGGCACCAGATAGCCGCGCACGCCCGTAAAAATAATCTGCGCGGCAAGGGCGCAAACAAACAAGCCCATCAACCGACTGACAATCTGCAAGCCCTGGTCACCCAAAATGCGTTCGATGCGGTTGGACAAGTACAGCACCACACCCACCGTGAAGCTGGCCAGGGCGATGCTGAGGATGGCCATGATTTTGTCATCCCAGTGCGGCTGGCTGACCCCCATTACCAGCAACGCACCGATGGTGCCGGGGCCGACGGTGAGGGGGATGGTCAGCGGCACGATGGTTACGTCCTGCTGCACGTTATCGGTCTGCACGGCCGACTTACCCTGAGCCATGCCCAGGGCAGAGATGAACAGCACACTGCCGGCGCCGATGCGGAATGCGTCCACGGTGATGCCGAACACACTGAAAATCAACCGGCCGAACAGGTAGAGCAACACACTGGAAACCAGCGTTGCCAAGGCCACTTTCCAGGCCAGGCGGCGTCGTTCTTTGCTGGAATAGCCGCGAGTCAGGCTGATAAAGCAGGACAGCACGAAGAACGGGCTGTAGAGCACCAGCATCTTCAGGTAAACGCTGAATAGCACGTGGAGCATGGAGGAGGCTCGCGGCAGGAGAAGTGGGGAGAGTCTAACAGGCGCCAGGGGGCAAATGTGGGAGGGCAAGCCCTCTCCCACATGGGATTTCAGGTCACGATGGGGCGTGTTCGGGGCGCTGTTGACGCTGTGCCACCCAGAACTCCACCAGTTCACGCAGTTGCGACAGTTCCACTGGCTTGGCCATATGCCCGTCCATGCCGGCTTGGCGTGCACGCTCTTTATGTTCCGAGAGAATGTGCGCGGTGAGCGCGACCACCGGCGTGCGGATACGTTGGTGGCTGACTTCCCAGGCGCGCAGTTGTTGGGTGGCCGAAAAACCGTCGAGGATTGGCATCTCGCAGTCCATCAACACCAGGTCATAACGCTGGGCTTTCATGGCCTCCAGCGCTTCTTCGCCGTTGCTGGCGGTGTCCGGATCGAGATTGAGTTTTCCGAGCATGCCGCGGATGACTTTGGTGGAAATGCTGTTGTCTTCGGCCACCAGAATGCGGAAATCGCTGGGCACGGTGACAGCTTCCGGCGTCGTCAGGACCGGGCGCGGCGTGGCGCTGCCTTTGCTGCGTTGGGTCAGTTCGTCGGCCAGGGTGGTCTTGAGGGTGTAGCCGGCCACCGGCTTGGCCAGGATGCGCTTGATCCCGCAGTTACGCGCGATGATCTTGCTCGGCGCGTTGCTGATGCCGGTGAGCATGATCAACAGAATGTCGTGGTTCAGGCTAGGGTCTTCCTTGATCTTCGCCGCCAGTTGCATGCCGGTCATGCCTGGCATGTTCTGGTCCAGCAGCACCACGTCGAAGTAGTCGCGCAGGTGCGCCTTGGTACGCAGCAGTGCCAGGGCCTCCTTGCCAGAAGGCGCGGCACTGACGTTCAGGCCCCAGGCCGAGCATTGCTGCACCAGCACTTTGCGGCAGGTGTCGTTGTCGTCCACCACCAGCACGCGGGCGCCTTTGAGCGGACCGTCGAGGTCGGACGTCGGGTGTTCCAGGCGCTCCGGGTCCAGCGGCAGGGTCAGCCATAGGGTGCTGCCCTGATGGCTGCCGCTCTTGATGCCGAATTCGCCGTTCATCAACAGGATCAGCTGGCGCGCGATTACCAACCCCAGGTGGCCACTCAAACGGGTGGCCGACAGGAAATTCTTACTGTGCAGTTCGCTATGCAGCAGGGCATCGCGCTCGGCGGCTTCCATCGGGATGCCGCTGTCTTGCACGGCGATGCGCAGGCGCGGTTTGGTGCTGCGATCGTCCAAGGCCACCACGATCAGCACTTCGCCTTCGTCGGTTTTCTGCAGGGCGTTTTCCAACAGGCTCAACAGCGCCTGGCGCAGGCGTGTCGGGTCGCCGCTGATAACGCGCGGCACCTGGGGCTGGATAAAGCTGATCAGTTCGACATTCTGCTGCTCGGCCTTGGCGCGGAAGATACTCAGGCAGTCCTCGATCAGCGCATTGAGGTCGAACTGCACATCGTCCAATTCGATCTGCCCGGATTCGAGTTTGGAGATGTCGAGAATCTCGTTGATCAGCGTGAGCAGTTCGTTACCGGCGCTGTGGATGGTCTGCACATAGTCCCGTTGCTTCACCGACAGCGGAGTGCCCAGCAGCAGTTCGGTCATGCCCAGCACGCCGTTCATGGGGGTGCGGATTTCGTGGCTGATTTTTGCCAGGAACTCGGCCTTGGCGGCGATCTCGGCATTGCTGGCGGCCAGGTCGCGGCTGAGGCTGAAGCGTGCCTCGACAATCGCGCGCTGGCGCTCGCCCAGGGCCAGGCTCATCAACAGGCCACTCAGGCAAATGAATGCCAGCAGCGTCACGATCAGGCCCTGGGGCGAGACCATCGTCAGGCCCAGCAGCGCCGGCAGAATGATCAGAGTGCCGATATTGAAGACCACCATCCCCGCCACGAACAGTCGCGCTGGACGGTAGCCTTTCTGCCAGTGATACGCTGAAACGAACAACATGCTCAGCCCTGCCAACGCCACCAGCGCGTAGGTGATGATATTCAGGGGCAGGGTGTTGACGAACAACAACAGCAGACCGCACAGCACGATGAGCAGGATGTCGGCCATCAGCAGCTTGTTCAGTACATGGGGGCCGAGCGGCATAAAGAAGCGATAGGCAAACATCAGCCCGCACGGTGCGGTCAGCAGCAGGGCCAGGTACGCGCCGGGGGTCTGCACTGCGTGCCAGTTGGGCAGCCACGGGCCGACCAGGTTAAGCAGCAGCGCCAGGCTGAGCATCAACAGGGCCTCGCAGGCGGCCAGCCATAGGCTGCTGCGCGAGCGGTGGTAGGCGAAGCGTGTAAGGTTATGCAGGATCAGCATCAGCAGGCAGCCGAACAGCAGGCCGTAGATCAGCGTCTGCGTCTGGTTGGCGGCGGCAAGTACGGCCGGTTCCAGAGTGATATAGGGGCGCAGCTCGTGTTCCGAGACCAGCCGCACGTAGACCTCAAGGACGTTCTGACTTTGCGGCAGCGGTAGCATGAAGTCGCTGCTGGGCAGCGGGCGTTCCGTCTGGGCCTGGCGGGTGCCGGTGCTTTGTTGCTCTACCAGGGTGTCACCATCGAGCACGTACAGGTTCAGGTGGGACAGGTCCGGGGCGAAGATGCGCAGCACTTGCTCGTGCTTGCCGGGTTGCAACTTGAAACGTACCCACAACGCACCGTCCGGCTCCGCGGCGGTAATACGGTCCAGTTCGATGGGGCTGAATTGATTGGTGTAACGCGAGGAGCGGATGTCGCTCAGTTGCAGGTCAGCCTGTTCATCAAGCAATACTGCCCAGCCACTGCCTTGCGCGGCGGCCTGGGCCGGGAGCAAGCAGAGCAGCGTCAGCAGACTGACAGTGAAACCTATGGCGATCCTGAGCCAGCGCACGGCGAAATCCCTTCGTAGGTTGATGCACGGGTTAACTATGCGCGGGGTGGCGGGTATACGGCAAGGGCCTTGAGCCCTTGCCTAACCGAACGGATAGCTACTGACAATGCTAGCGATGTTCGAGATTTACTGGCTCTCACCACGCTCGCGGGCAATGGCGCGATAGCCAATGTCCTTACGGTAGAAACAGCCCTTCCAGTCGATTGCCGCGGCCAGTTTGTACGCTTGCTGCTGCGCGGCGTCGACACTGGCGCCCATGGCGGTTGCGCACAGCACGCGGCCGCCGGCGGTGACGACCTGGCCGTCCTTGAGCGCAGTGCCCGCATGGAACACCTTGCCTTCCAGCTTAGCCGCCGCTTCCAGGCCTTCAATCACGTCGCCCTTGGCGTAGTCGGCAGGGTAGCCGCCGGCTGCCAGCACAATACCGACGCTCGGACGTGGGTCCCACTGTGCTTCAACCTTGTCCAAGGCCTGGGCCAGGGCGGCTTCCACCAGCAGCACCAGGCTCGATTGCAGGCGCAGCATCACCGGTTGGGTTTCCGGATCGCCGAAGCGGCAGTTGAACTCGATGACTTTCGGGTTGCCGGCCTTGTCGATCATCAGACCGGCGTAGAGGAAACCGGTGTACACGTTGCCTTCGTCGGCCATGCCGCGCACGGTCGGCCAGATCACCTGATCCATCACACGCTGGTGCACGTCGCTAGTCACCACAGGCGCCGGGGAGTAGGCGCCCATGCCACCAGTGTTCGGGCCAGTGTCGCCGTCGCCGACGCGCTTGTGGTCTTGGCTGGTGGCCATTGGCAGCACGTTCTTGCCGTCGACCATCACGATGAAGCTGGCTTCTTCGCCGTCGAGGAATTCTTCGATGACGACACGCGAGCCCGCATCGCCGAAGGCGTTGCCGGCGAGCATGTCGCGTACGGCGTCTTCGGCTTCCGGCAGGGTCATCGCTACGATCACGCCTTTACCGGCGGCCAGGCCGTCGGCCTTGATCACGATTGGCGCGCCTTTTTCACGCAGGTAAGCCAGGGCCGGCTCGATCTCGGTGAAGTTCTGGTAATCGGCGGTCGGGATCTTGTGGCGGGCGAGGAAATCCTTGGTAAAGGCTTTCGAGCCTTCCAATTGCGCAGCACCGGCGGTGGGGCCGAAGCAATCCAGGCCACGGCTGCGGAACAGGTCCACCACACCGGCCACCAGCGGTACTTCCGGGCCGACGATGGTCAGGGAAACGTTTTTCTCGGCGAAATCGGCCAGTTGCTCAAGGGCCAGCACGTCGATGGCAACGTTCTGGCATTTGGCTTCAATGGCGGTGCCGGCATTGCCGGGTGCTACGAAAACTGTCTGGACGCGAGGGTCCTGGGCAACTTTCCAGGCCAGGGCGTGTTCACGGCCGCCGCTGCCAATGATCAAAACATTCATGTCAAAACCTCAAATTCTGTAGGCGCCGCTGGAGCGCTTTATGTGGAAGGTGGCAAGCCCCTCCCACATTCCGATCGAGTCGGCTTAGTGGCGGAAGTGACGCATGCCAGTGAAGACCATGGCAATGCCAGCTTCGTCGGCCGCGGCAATCACTTCGGCGTCGCGCATCGAGCCGCCTGGCTGGATCACGGCGGTCACACCGGCCTTGGCGGCGTTGTCCAGGCCGTCACGGAACGGGAAGAACGCGTCGGACGCCATTACCGAACCGGCCACCTGCAACCCGGCGTGCTCGGCCTTGATCGCGGCGATACGCGCCGAGTTCACGCGGCTCATCTGGCCGGCGCCGACGCCGATGGTCTGGCGGTTCTTGGCGTAGACGATGGCGTTGGATTTAACGTACTTGGCCACTTTCCAGGCGAAGATCAGGTCGTGGATTTCCTGTTCGGTCGGCGCCCGCTGGGTCACCACTTTCAGGTCGTCGGCGCTGATCATGCCGATATCGCGGCTCTGCACCAGCAGGCCGCCGTTGACGCGCTTGTAGTCCCAGGCCGCGGCGCGGTCGGCCGACCACTCGCCGCAGGCCAGCAGGCGCACATTGGCCTTGGCTGCGACGATGGCGCGGGCTTCTTCGCTCACGGATGGGGCGATGATCACTTCAACGAATTGACGATCGACGATGGCCTTGGCGGTCTCGGCGTCCAGTTCGCGGTTGAAGGCGATGATGCCGCCGAACGCCGACTCGGTGTCGGTGGCGTAGGCCAGTTCGTAGGCCTGGCGAATGCCGCCTTCGGCGTCCGGGCTGACGGCCACGCCGCACGGGTTGGCGTGCTTGACGATCACGCAGGCCGGCTTGACGAAGCTCTTGACGCATTCCAGCGCAGCGTCGGTGTCGGCCACGTTGTTGTAGGACAGCTCTTTGCCTTGCAGCTGGGTCGCGGTGGCGATGCCCACTTCGGCAGGCTTGGCTTCCACGTAGAACGCCGCGCTCTGGTGCGGGTTCTCGCCGTAGCGCATTTCCTGGGCCTTGATGAACTGGCTGTTGAAGGTGCGCGGGAACTGGCTGCGGCCTTCGGTGCTGAGGGTTTCGGCGGCTTGATTAACGGTGCCCATGTAGTTGGCGATCATGCCGTCGTAGGCGGCGGTGTGTTCGAACGCCTTGAGCATCAGGTCGAAACGCTGAGCGTAGGTCAGGCCACCGGCCTTGAGGTTTTCCAACACGCTGGCGTAGTCGCTGGCATTGACCACAATGGCCACGTCTTTGTGGTTCTTGGCCGCCGAGCGGACCATGGTCGGGCCGCCGATGTCGATGTTTTCGATGGCGGTCGGCAGGTCACAGCCGGGTTTGTTGATGGTGGCTTCGAATGGGTAGAGGTTGACGGCCACCAGATCGATCGGCTTTATGCCGTGCTCGTTCATGATCGCGTCGTCGGTGCCGCGACGGCCGAGGATGCCGCCGTGGATTTTCGGGTGCAGGGTCTTGACCCGACCGTCCATCATTTCTGCGAAACCGGTGTAGTCCGCGACTTCTACTGCGGCCACGCCGTTGTCCTGCAGCAGTTTGAAGGTCCCGCCCGTGGAGAGGATTTCCACGCCCAGAGCTTCCAGCTCACGGGCAAATTCGAGGATCCCGGTCTTGTCGGAGACACTGATCAAGGCGCGGCGGATCGGCAGGCGGGTGGTCTGGTCGGTCATTTCAATTTCCATCAAAAGCAAAGGAGTCAGCAAAAAAGGCGACCGGTTTTACGCGGGCGCCTTTCTGGTTGGATTGAATGCTTACAGCAAATCGTACTGCTTGAGCTTCTTGCGCAGGGTCCCACGGTTGAGGCCCAGCAGCTCACTGGCTTTGGTCTGGTTGCCCTTGACGTAGTTCATCACGCTTTCGAGCAAGGGCGCCTCGACTTCGGAGAGCACCAGGTTGTACACGTCCGTGACGGAAGCGCCCTCAAGGTGGGCGAAATAATTGTGCAGCGCCTTCTCGACACTCCCGCGAAGGGTCTGACCTTCTTCGCTCGGTGTGTTGAGGTGCTGTTTCAAATTGACGTTGTCGCTCACGGGTGCTGTTCCACTCACTAAAGTCTCGGTCATCATCGTCATGCGGCCACCCCCTCTCCGTCCCCTGTCACCAGGCTCTTGTAACGTCCGGCGAAGAACTCACGAACGTTGGCGCACTGTGCTTCCGTATCATCCAAACGATTGAAGTGGGCGCGAAACTCCTTGGCGCCCGGCAAGGTTGCGAGATACCAGCCCACATGCTTACGAGCAATGCGTACTCCCATGACGTCTCCATAGAAGGAGTGCAGGGCGGCCAGATGCTCTAGCAGAATACGTTCCACCTCGACCAGCTCCGGCGCCGGCAAGGTTTCGCCGGTGCGCAGGAAGTGCTCGATCTCACGAAAAATCCACGGCCGCCCCTGGGCAGCACGGCCAATCAACAGGCCATCGGCACCGGTCGCGTGGAGTACGCGCCGGGCTTTCTCGGCGGAGTCGATATCGCCATTGGCAAAGACCGGCATCGACACCGCCTGCTTTATCGCGGCGATGGTGTCGTACTCGGCTTCACCGGTGTAAAGGTCGGCGCGGGTGCGGCCATGCACCGCCAGTGCTGTAATACCTGCCTGTTCGGCGATCTTCGCCACCGTCAGACCATTCTTGTTGTCCCGGTCCCAGCCGGTGCGAATCTTCAGGGTTACCGGCACATCGACTGCGGCGACAACGGCCTGCAGGATCTCGGCAACCAACTGCTCATCTTTCAACAGCGCTGAACCGGCGGCCTTGTTGCAGACCTTCTTGGCCGGGCAGCCCATGTTGATATCGATAATCTGCGCACCCAGCTCCACGTTGGCTCGGGCCGCATCCGCCAGCATCTGCGCATCTCCACCGGCGATCTGCACCGAGCGGGGCTCGGGATCACCTTCGTGGATCATGCGCATCCGCGACTTGCGGGTGTTCCACAAACTCATGTCGCTGGTGACCATTTCCGAGACTACTAGGCCGGCGCCCAATCGTTTGCACAGCTGACGAAAGGGCTGGTCGGTGACGCCCGCCATGGGGGCGAGAATCAAGCCGTTCTGCAATGTGTATGGGCCGATGCGTACCGCCGACATAGGACTTCCCTGTTGTGGGGCCGGATCATTAGAGTTCGAAAAAGGGTTGGCATGATACCCGCTCTCGATGACTGGATAAAGGCTGAATTGGATAAAATCTGAACAGTTATTTCTTTATCGCCGTCGGTTTGGTTGAGCGGCGCGCAGTCAATATTCCACCGTCAGGTTTCGGTGGCTGAGTCGTTTCACTCAGGGGAGTGGAAGCTCAGGCTGTAATTCACGGCTCTGTTACCCGGATCGAGGATATCCAGGGAAATATGGATTGGGGTCTGCGATGGCATTTCGCTAACGCCGGCCAGCTCGCCGCTGAGGTATTCGCTCGGTTTGAACCGACGACTGGCAATCAAGCCGCCGTTGAGATCGGCGAAACGCAGCTCCAGCAACGGGAAGGGCTGGGAGAAGGTCGCGCGGTTGTAGATGATTGCGTCCACCACCAGCGCCCCGGCGAACTCAGGGTGGCTGCGCACCACCAGGTTGCTGCTCTTGATATGGGCGATATCGACCCGTGACGGTACCGTGCAGCCCAGTGTGGGGCACAATTGCTGGAACCACGGACGGTAGGCGTCCTGGCGGGCCAGGTCGTCGAATTGATAGGCGATGTACTGGCCCGCCAGGCCGGCTGCGGCGAGGAGCACCAGCAATAGCCAGATCAGGCGGCGCCCCAGCCCCGAAGGGCGTTTTTGTGCGTAGAGGTGCAGCGGGTCGTCTTCCAGGTCCTGAAGCACGTCGTCGTGGACGCTGGCCGCAGGGCGCGCACGCTTGCGGCGCGGCTGAGGGTGTTCTTCGGGCTCCGGCGTGGGGGCCTCATCGTGTACTGGAGTGACCGGGGGATCGAATGCGTCGGTGTCGCGTATCGGCCGCAACGGCGGCTCATCCTCGATCTCGTCGGTGTGGAACGACATCGACGGTTCGGTGCGCTGACGTGTCGCGGCGCCTGGGGTCGCTTCGGGTTCGTCTTCGTCGGCTTGGACACGTTCTTCAGCGGGTTCGCTGAACAGGCTGGCGGCCCACTTTTCCTCTTCGGCCTTGACCGTGTCGCGGCTGGCGCTGAGGGGTTCTTCCTTCTGCCGACGATCGCCGGGTTGGCGACGGTCTGCGCTCACCGATGTGGCGGGCTGAGTGGGGCGGCGTTCCAGCTTGGCCAGTTCTTCGTCCAGGTCCAAGTGATCCAGGTCCAGCTCTTCGGCGCTCCATTGCTTCTGGCTGATCGCGCGCGGCGCCTCGGGCAAGGCCTCGGCGGCTGTCGGCGGCTCGGTCGTCGGCGCAGGCGCAGGCGCAGGCGCATGGGCCGCGCGTTGCTCCAGTAACTGGCGAGCCGCGTTGAACACTTGCAGGCACGAGCCGCAACGAACCACGCCGCGGGCCACGCTCAATTGAGCATGGTTGACGCGAAAGCGAGTCTGGCAATGTGGGCACTGGGTGACGAAACTGTCGGTCATGCGGCCATCCGATTCAGGCAAGCGCTCATTCTAGCGCCGACGACCGCTGATGCGTACCCAGCCATCGCGGTTAGCGATCGGGTCCAGGTCGAAGTCCTGGGCATAAGCGGCGGCGACTTCATCGCCCTGTTCGGCGAGGATCCCCGACAGCGCCAGGCGCCCGCCGGTCTTGACCAGGCTCGACAGCTGCGGCGCCAGGGACACCAGCGGCCCGGCGAGGATATTGGCCACCAGCACATCGGCCTGCACCTGGGGCAAATCCTGTGGTAGGTAAAGCGGGAATTTGCCTTCAGGAATGTTGTTGCGCCCGGCGTTATCGCGCGACGCGTCCAAGGCCTGTACATCGATATCGGTGCCGACGGCTTCCTTGGCACCCAGCAGCAGAGCGGCAATTGCCAGAATCCCCGAGCCGCAGCCGAAGTCCAGTACGTGGCTGTCGCGCAGGTCCTGACCGTCGAGCCATTCCAGGCACAGGGCGGTGGTGGGGTGGGTGCCGGTGCCGAACGCCAGGCCCGGGTCGAGCAGCAGGTTCACCGCGTCCGGCTCCGGTGCCGCGTGCCAGCTCGGCACGATCCACAGGCGCTGGCCGAAACGCATGGGCTGGAAGTTGTCCATCCAACTGCGCTCCCAGTCCTGGTCTTCGATCACTTCGCTGTGATGTTCCGGCAGCGGGCTGCCGGTGAGCAGTTCCAGGTGGGCCAGTACGCTGGCGGCTTCGGTGCCGCCCTCGAACAGGGCCAGCAAGTGGGTGTGGGACCACAGTGGGGTGGTGTTCAGTTCGGGTTCGAAGATCGGCTGGTCTTCGGCGTCCATAAAGGTCACCGACACGGCGCCCACTTCGAGGAACGCGTCTTCGTAGGTTTCGGCTTGTTCTGGGCTGATGGCGAGACGGACTTGCAGCCAAGGCATGGCGGGCACCTTTGAAAATAATGAGTGTGCGACGACGGGGTCGCGAAAGCGCGCAAGTTTACGCGAGCGGCGGGCAGAAGACGACACTACTGACTGCACGCCGGTCAAATGTGGGAGGGGGCTTGCCCCCGATAGCGGTGGACCAGTTAGAGAGACTCAGACTGACACACTGCAGTCGGGGGCAAGCCCCCTCCCGCATTTGGGTTGTGTACATTTTCACAATAGAGGGCCCACAAACAACAAAACCGCCCGAAGGCGGTTTTGTTGGGTGGAGCACTTACTGGTCGGCCAGTTTGTGTTCCAGGTAGTGAATGTTCACACCACCTTCGCAGAAGCCTTCATCGCGGACCAGTTCCCGGTGCAGCGGAACGTTGGTCTTGATGCCGTCGACCACGATTTCGTCCAGAGCGTTGCGCATACGGGCCATGGCCTCGTCGCGGGTGGCGCCCCAGGTGATCAGCTTGCCGATCAGCGAGTCGTAGTTGGACGGAACCTTGTAGCCGCTGTACAGGTGCGAATCGACGCGAACGCCGTTGCCGCCCGGAGCATGGAAGTGCTTGACCAGGCCTGGGCTCGGCATAAAGGTTTTAGGGTCTTCGGCGTTGATTCGGCACTCTAGGGAGTGGCCATGAATCTTCACGTCAGCCTGGGTGAACGACAGCACGTTGCCGGCGGCGATGCTCAGCATCTCCTTGACGATGTCGATACCGGTGACCATCTCCGAAACCGGATGCTCCACCTGCACGCGAGTGTTCATCTCGATGAAGTAGAAACGACCGTTCTCGTAGAGGAACTCGAAGGTACCGGCGCCACGGTAGTTGATGTCGATGCACGCCTTGACGCAGCGCGCCAGAACTTCCTGGCGAGCGGTTTCGTCCAGGCCCGGAGCCGGCGCTTCTTCCAACACCTTCTGGTGACGGCGTTGCAGCGAGCAGTCACGGTCGCCGAGGTGGATGGCGTGGCCCTGGCCGTCGGACAGTACCTGCACTTCCACGTGACGTGGATTGGTCAGGTATTTCTCCAGATAGACCATCGGGTTGCCGAACCAGGCGCCGGCTTCCGCACGGGTCTGCTTGGCCGCTTCGATCAGGTCTTCTTCCTTGTGCACCACGCGCATGCCGCGACCACCACCGCCACCGGCGGCCTTGATGATCACCGGGTAACCGACTTCGCGACCAATGCGCAGGGCGGTTTCCTCGTCTTCAGGCAGTGGGCCGTCGGAACCTGGAACGGTTGGCACGCCGGCCGCAATCATGGCGTCCTTGGCCGACACCTTGTCGCCCATCAGGCGAATGGTCTCGGCTTTCGGGCCGATGAAGGCGAACCCGGATTTTTCCACTTGCTCGGCGAAATCGGCGTTTTCCGCGAGGAAGCCGTAGCCTGGGTGGATGCCATCAGCGCCGGTCACTTCTGCCGCGGCGATGATGTTCGGGATATTCAGGTAGGAGTTCGAGGCCAGTGGCGGGCCGATGCAGATGCTCTCGTCCGCCAGCTTAACGTGCATCAATTCGGTGTCGGCCGTCGAGTAAACAGCGACGGTCTTGATGCCCTCTTCCTTACAGGCGCGCAGGATACGCAGCGCGATCTCGCCGCGGTTGGCGATCAGGACTTTTTGCAGTTTCTTCGCAGGTTTCAACATCGAAGGTGCTCCGCGGTTCAAACGATGGTGAACAGCGGCTGGTCGTACTCAACCGGCTGACCGTTTTCTACCAGGATGGACTCGATCACGCCGGCTTTTTCAGCGGTGATGTGGTTCATCATTTTCATCGCTTCGACGATGCAAATGGTGTCGCCCACTTTCACGGTCTTGCCCACTTCAACGAAGGCTGGCGAGGTCGGTGCCGGGGTGCGGTAGAAAGTACCGACCATTGGCGACTTGACCACGAAACCGTTCAGCGCAGGAGCTGCCGGTGAAGCAGGAGCAGCCGGGGCAGCCGGGGCAGCCGGTGCAGCGGCTGGTGCAGCAGCAGCCGGAGCCGGTGCTTGCATCTGCGGGGCATAGAATTGTTGAGCCGGGGTCTTGCTGTGGCGGCTGATCCGTACGGACTCTTCGCCTTCCTTGATTTCCAGCTCGTCGATACCGGATTCTTCCAGCAGTTCGATCAACTTCTTAACTTTACGGATATCCATGAATCATCAACTCCCAAGGGTCGGTCAGGGGCGCTTGGCCGGTTGTTCAAGCTGTTCCAGGGCGGCCTCCAGGGCCAGTCGGTAACCGCTGGCGCCAAGGCCGCAGATCACTCCTACCGCTACGTCGGAGAAGTAGGAGTGATGGCGGAAAGGTTCGCGTTTGTGCACATTCGACAAATGCACTTCGATGAATGGGATGCTCACCGCCAGCAGCGCGTCACGTAATGCAACACTTGTATGCGTAAAAGCGGCGGGATTGATCAGGATAAAGTCCACACCTTCGCCGCGCGCGGCATGGATGCGATCAATCAACTCGTACTCGGCATTGCTTTGCAGGTATTGCAGATGGTGGCCGGCATCACGGGCCCTCTGTTCCAGATCGAGGTTGATCTGATCGAGG
The DNA here is from genome assembly GCF_001029595.1 of Pseudomonas sp. ARP3. Taxonomy (NCBI): domain Bacteria; kingdom Pseudomonadati; phylum Pseudomonadota; class Gammaproteobacteria; order Pseudomonadales; family Pseudomonadaceae; genus Pseudomonas; species Pseudomonas sp. ARP3. The sequence goes on along the minus strand of NZ_LEKF01000002.1, from coordinate 48,790 downwards.
GTCACTGCCCCGTAGACGCCCGGTTCACGGGTGCCAAGCAGGTTCAGGTTGGGTCCGTGAAGAACCAGTAAGGTCGCCATCGGCTGTTCCTTGTTATAGAGGTGGGTACGTCAGAACCCGGCGACTATGCCGCAAAGCCTTTGTGACTGTCCAGTTCTATGCAGTAGGCGGCACGATTAGCGAGGATTGCGCAAAATTTATGACTGTGGGCCAGTATCCGGTCATAGGCGACACGTCATGAACCCTATGGAGATCAAGTGTGGGAGGGGGCTTGCCCCCGATTGCAGTGTGACAGTCTCAGTATCTCTAACTGATCCACCGCTATCGGGGGCAAGCCCCCTCCCACATTAGTTCTTGATATGACGCTGGGTCCGGTTAGACGCGGAATGCTTGTACGGCGGTATTGAGCTGCCCACCCAGCACCAGCAAATGCTCACCCTGGCTGCGACCTTGGCCAATACGCAGCAAATTATCTTCGCCCAGTTGATGAATTCGCTCGCTGTTATCGCGAATCTCACTTACCGCGCCACTCTGCTGCGCGGTGACATCGGCGATGCGCACAGCGGTGTCGGAAATGGTCTGGATCGCGCCGACGATTTCGTCCAGCGCACCATCGGCCGCCTGGGCTTGCTGGGCGGTGGCTTCGGCGTGTTCCACCTGGGCGCGCATGCCTTCCACCGATTGGCGGGCGGCGCTTTGCAGGCCGGCGATCAACTCTTGGATTTCGGCGGTGGCGCCGGCGGTGCGCTGGGCCAGGGAGCGGACTTCGTCGGCGACCACCGCAAAACCGCGGCCGGCCTCCCCGGCGCGGGCGGCTTCGATGGCGGCGTTGAGTGCGAGCAGGTTGGTCTGGTCGGCGATGGAGCGGATTACCGTCAGCACGCCGCCGATGGTGGCGGATTCTTCGGCGAGCTTTTCGATCATCTGCGCGTTTTGCTGTACTTCGCCCACCAGGGCATGCAGGCCGGTCAGGCTCAGGCCGATCACCCGCTGGCCCTGTTCTACCGCCTGGCCTGCGCTGCGGCTGGCGCCGGCGGCCTGGCTGGCGTCGCCGGCCACTTGCTGAATGGTCGCTTCCAGCTCACCCAGGGAGTCGCGGATCTGCGCGGTATCGCCGGCCTGGCGTTCGGCGCCGTCGTGCAGGCCGCTGCTCAACTCGGCCAGCGCGCGGCTGCTGCCGGCAACTTCTTCGGCATTGCCACGAATGGTGCCTACCAAGTCCACCAGATAGGCACGCAAGCGGTTCAGTGAGGCTTCGATGTCGTGCAGTTCGCGGTTGGTCTTGCCCAGGGCAATCGGTTGGCTGAAGTCGCCCTCGGCCCAGGTCGATAAGGCCGGCGCCAGGCTGGTCAGCACTCGGGCCAGGCGGCGTTGCAGGGTGTCGATCAGCAGTGCGATCAGCAGGATCAGGCCAATCATCACGCCTTGCATCAGGCGCACTTCGCCCTGGATTTTGCCATGCTGCGCGCGCACCGCCGGTTCCAGCCCGGCGATGGCCTGTTGCACCGCGTTGATCTTCAGATGCGTGGCGGCGGCCAGATCGGCGCGCTGCTGGATCTGCGCGCGGGTGCGTTTGAGTTCGGCCGGGTAACGGGTCAGCAGGCTGTTGAGTTCGCGCTTGAGGTCGACGCCGCTGTCCTGGGCTTCGGCTTTTTCGGTGTTTTCCAGGCCCATCAACGCGGAGAAGTCATCGGTATTGGATTCGGCGCTGGCTTTCACACCCAGTAATGGCAACTGTTCCAGCAGGTCGGCCTGGCCACGGATCTGGCCCAGTTCGCGCTCCACGTCATCGGCCAGCTCGGCGCGCCCGCTGCTGACCAGTTTGTCGCGGGCCAGTGAGAGTTTGCCCAAGTGCTGGGACGCGGCCAGCAGCGCTGGTAGGTAGCGTGCAGCTTCCGGGGAGTTGACCCCCGTGGCGTACTGGCTCAGCTGTTCCAGGTTCGCGCCCAGCTCGCGCTCGGCCTGCACCAACAAGGCTTGCGGGTCGCCGGCCAACTTGCCGGCGGCGAGCAGGTCGGTCTTGCTGAAGGTGTCCAGCTCCACCAGGCTGGGGCGCAGGCTCTGCGTCAGCTCGGCGGGCAGTTCATCCAGATGTTGCAGCAGGCTTTCCAGGCTTTGGCTGGCGCCGCTCAAACGCAGCGCATCGCCACTGGCCAGATAGTCCTCGATATTGCGTGCCGCCTGGTTCTGAAAGGTCTGCGACAGGCTCAGGTAGCGTTCCATCAGCAGATAAGGGCGCTCCAAGGCGCGTTGCGACCACCATAAGGTCGCCCCCAGCGCCAGGCACACGGCCACTAACAGGAGGGTGTTGAGATTGGTCAGCAGCTTCAGGCGCATGCGTGGTTTCAGCCGGCAGCAAAAGATAAGTGCCTGAAGTTATTGCGTTTCTATTACAGCGTTATGACGGAGTCAGTGGATTCCGGTGAAAAGATGGCACTTTGCTTTGACGTGCGCGCCGCCTGTACGCGGTTGCGTCCTCCACCTTTGGCGCGGTACAGCGCCTCGTCGGCCTGGGCCGCCATCATCAGGCTGTCGGAACCGTCGCACAACTCCACCAGGCCGGCGCTGAAGGTGCACCACAGATCATGGGGCTGGGCGGGGTAGTGGATTTCGGCGAAGCGTTCGCGAATTTCATCCAGCACCTTGCAGGCCGATTCCAGGTCGGTGTCGGGCATGACGATGGCGAACTCCTCACCGCCGTAGCGCCCGATAAAGTCGGTCTTGCGCAACCGCTGCTTGAGAAACAGCGCCAGGCTCTTGATCACGCGGTCGCCCATCGGGTGGCCGTGGCTGTCATTGACGCGCTTGAAGTGGTCGATATCGAGCATGGCAAAGCTCAGCGGCTTGTTTTCACGGCGCGCGCGGAAGCTGCAGTCTTCGAGCAGTTGCAGGATATGGGTGTGGTTGTACAGACCGGTCAGGCTGTCGCGCACCATCCGCGCCTTGAGGTTACGGGCGCGGGCCGCGCGGTTGCGCACGGTGGTGATCAGGTGGCGCGGCTTGATCGGCTTGGTGAGGAAGTCGTCGCCGCCCTCGCTCATGGCATCCAGTTGCTTGTCCAGATCGTCCTCGGCCGACAGGTAGATGATCGGCACGCTCACATAACGGTCATTGTGGCGGATCACCTTGGCCAGCTCGGTGCCGGTGCAGGCGGGCATGTACATGTCGAGGATGATCAGGTCGGGCTGGAAATCCGCCAATTCGGCCATGGCCTGGATCGGCTCGATCAAGGTGCGGGTGACGATGCCGGCGCTGTTGAGCAGGCGCTCGGTGTGCAGGGCCTGGGCCCGCGAGTCATCGATGATCAGTACTTTATAAGGTTCGTACTGGGCGACGCAGGTCAGCACTTCGATCTTTTCCAGCAGGCTGGAGGCTTCCAGCGTGCCGGTGAGGAATTCCTGGCCCCCGGCGCGTACGGCGGCCAGGCGTGTGGGGGTGTCGGTTTCGTGCAGGCTGAAAAACAGCAGCGGCAGTTTTTGCTCCAGGCCCTCTTGGGCTTCGGCGGCGAGCTTGAGGCCCAGCCCGGTGCCGCAGAAATCCACGTCCATCACGATGGCGGATGGCAGACGCTCGGCCATGGACGAGCGAAATGCCGCTACGCTGTCCAAGGATTGGGCGCTCATCCCAAAGAACTCCAACTGCTTGGCCAGTCGCTCGGCGCGGTCGTGGTCGGCCAGCATCACGTAGATCGGCTTGCGCATCGGCGGCAGAACGGTTTGTTCCAGTTGGTCGCCCTGACGCAGGCCGGTGCGGGACAGGCGCTGCATCAAGCGGTTGAGTTCAGTGATCAAATGGCTGCTCAGGCGGCCGCGGTTCTCGTCCACCGCTTTAAGGGATTCGCCGATATGGTGAGCCAGTTGACCGTGCTCTGGCTGCTCAAAGCGCTCGGCAAAACGCAGCAAGCGCAAATTGGCCTCGCTGAGTTCGGAGAGGTCGGCGCTCGACCATTCGCTGCGTTGCAGGCGCTGCCAGATCTCAAGAATTTGACGTGCCTGATGAATTACCCGCTGGGCAAAATGCTGCTTGAGACGCTCACGGCTGGGGTCTTCTGGCTCGGTCATATCCTGACTACTTGGTGAAGGTGCATGCTGAAGTCGACTGATGGCTCTATGCTAGCACCTCTTTTCATGCCAATGAGTGTCATACGTCAATTAACTGTGCGTCTTCGGCATTCAGTTACTGACTCGATGGTCGCGCGGCAAAAAAAACGTGCATCCTTATATAGTTGAATGTGCCGGTTGCGCCAGTTTGGATAAAAGCCCCGCACCGGCGGGCACGATGGGGTAGGGTTGTGGTCGGAGTGTTTTGAACGCACGCCCTCAATTCAAGTGCATGAACTCAAGTGATTGAAAGGATATCGCCATGCTGGACTGGAAAAACCGTGCAGGCAGTGCCACCGGCCCCGCGCCTGAACCCAAATCGACTAACCGCGGCTATTTTCGTACGCTGCTGATGAGTCGGGCCGTACTCAGCGTACTCGGCCTGTACCTGTTGGTCACCGGCGCTCTGGGCTGGTACTGGAGCGAAGAGCCGGCGCTGTTTCCGGTCCAGCAAAACGCGCAGATCGCTGCCGAAAAAGACGGCAAGCAGATGGTCGTGGGCTTCACCACCGTTGAAACCCTCAAGACTGTGGTCGGCACGCTGTTGAACAAGCCCGGTGGCTACATTTCCAACGACCGCTTCCCGCCGGGCCTGTGGATGGACAACATGCCCAGCTGGGAATACGGCGTGCTGGTGCAAGTGCGCGACCTGACTCGTGCCCTGCGTAAAGACTTCGCCCGCTCCCAATCCCAATCGGCTGAAGACGCTGACTTGGCCAAGGCTGAGCCACGCTTCAACTTCGACAACAAGAGCTGGGTGCTGCCGTCCAGTGAGTCTGAGTACCAGGAAGGCATCAACTCCCTGAGCCGCTACGAAGCGCGCCTCTCCGATCCCAACCAGAAAGGCGCGCTGTTCTACGCCCGCGCCGACAACCTGAACAATTGGCTGGGCGATGTCGCCACGCGCCTGGGTTCGTTGTCCCAGCGCCTGTCGGCCAGTGTCGGTCGGGTAAAACTCAATACCGCGTTGAAAACCGAGGCGCTCGCCCCGGGTGAGGTGCCGCAGGTCGACGAAGAAGTGGTGGAAACCCCATGGATGCAGATCGACAACGTGTTCTACGAAGCCCGTGGCCAGGCCTGGGCACTGTCTCACCTGCTGCGTGCGATCGAAGTCGACTTTGCCGATGTGCTGGCCAAGAAGAACGCCACCGTCAGCGTGCGCCAGATCATTCGTGAACTGGAAGCCTCGCAAGAGCCGGTGTGGAGCCCGATGATCCTCAATGGCAGCGGTTTTGGCGTGCTGGCCAACCACTCGCTGGTCATGGCCAATTACATTTCCCGAGCCAACGCTGCGGTGATCGACCTGCGTCAACTGCTCAACCAGGGTTGATGATGGATGCCAGTCAACGGGAGGAGGCCCATCGCGCGGCCTCCGATGCCGAACTGATCTGTTGGGTCGACGAGCAGGACAACCTGCTCGGCCACCTCGTCAGGTCCGATCTGCGCGCGCGTGGCTTGATCGGCCGCTGCACGTTTATCTTCCTCTTCAACTCCAAGGGTGAGCTGTGCGTGCATCGGCGCACCCTGAGCAAAGCCCTGTACCCAGGGTTCTGGGACACGGCGGCGGGTGGAATGGTCGCGGCGGGTGAGTCTTACGCGGTCTCGGCGGCCCGTGAGCTGGAAGAGGAGTTGGGCGTGGGCGGGGTGGATCTGGTAGAACATGACCATTTCTATTTCGAGGATGGTGACAGTCGGCTCTGGTGTAAATCCTATTCAGCCGTGTGGGATGGCCCTCTGCGGTTACAGCCAGAAGAGGTGATGGAGGCGCGCTTTTTACCCATCAGCAAAGTCTTGCAGGACGCCAAGAAAAAACCTTACTGCCCTGACGCCCAAGAGGGCTTGCGTCGCTATCTGGCCTTGCGTCGCTAAAGTTGCATGAATTGGCGCCATTTGGCTCTTAGCAAGCGTGCTTTTTGCCGTTACACTGCGCGACTTTTCACCCGCGTCGCTTTGGCGATGCGGTAGCGCTGCCCCTGCCTGAGTGGGGCTTCGCGGTCGGCTGACCCTTTTGGGGGCCGATCAGTCTTCATCCTCCCAAGAGGATTGCCGGTGGCCAAAAAAGCCGCATCCTTCGCCGCCCTTGGTGGCCTGGTATTTTCCACCGACGCAGGTCGACACTGCCCGGACTGTCGTCAGCCCGTGGACGCCTGCATCTGCAAACAGACCCTGATTCCCGAAGGCGACGGTATTGCCCGCGTGCGACGCGAGAGCAAGGGCCGCGGCGGCAAGACGGTGACCACCATCACCGGCGTGCCCCTGGCCGCGGAGCCCCTCAAGGAACTGGCCACCACGCTGAAAAAGCGCTGTGGCACCGGTGGTGCGTTGAAAGACGGCGTCATCGAGATCCAGGGCGACCACGTCGAGCTGTTATTGGCCGAGCTGATCAAGCTGGGATACAAGGCCAAAAAGTCCGGCGGCTGAGCCTCTTACCGGCCAGTGTCTAAACTCTGTCCTGCGAGTGGGGTCTACCTCTCTTACAGGCAAATCGTCATTTTCATTCTTTAGACTGCGCCGGCCTCGAACCCGAGGCGGTGCCTTCGACTTCATTTATAGGGGACTTCGATGTCCGTACGACGCACACGCAAAGACGATGGCAGCCAATGGACCGTTGCGGACAGCCGCAGTGTTTATGGGATCCGCCATTGGGGGGCCGGGTATTTCGCGATCAATGACGCCGGTCGCGTTGAAGTTCGTCCGAACGGCCCGAACAGCACGCCCGTCGACCTTTACGAGCAAGTCGACGAGCTACGCAAAAGCGGGCTGTCGCTGCCGCTGCTGGTGCGCTTCCCCGACATCCTGCAAGACCGTGTGCGCCAACTGACCGGTGCTTTCGATTCGAACATCGAACGCCTGGAGTACCAGAGCAAGTACACCGCGCTGTACCCGATCAAGGTGAACCAGCAGGAAGCGGTGATCGAGAACATCATCGCCACCCAGAACGTTTCCATTGGCCTCGAAGCCGGCTCCAAGCCCGAGCTGCTGGCCGTGCTGGCGTTGGCACCGAAGGGCGGCACTATCGTTTGCAACGGTTACAAGGACCGTGAGTTCATCCGTCTGGCGCTGATGGGCCAGAAGCTGGGCCACAACGTGTTTATCGTGATCGAAAAAGAATCCGAAGTCGGCCTGGTGATCGAAGAGGCCGCGAGCCTCAAGGTCAAGCCTCAGGTGGGCTTGCGCGTGCGCTTGTCGTCCTTGGCGTCGAGCAAGTGGGCGGACACCGGTGGCGAGAAATCCAAGTTCGGTTTGTCGGCCGCGCAGTTGCTGTCGGTGGTCGAGCGCTTCCGCGCCGCAGGCCTGGATCAGGGCATTCGTCTGCTGCACTTCCATATGGGCTCGCAGATCGCCAACCTGGCCGACTACCAGCACGGCTTCAAAGAGGCCATTCGTTATTACGGCGAACTGCGTAACCTCGGCCTGCCGGTGGATCACATCGACGTCGGCGGTGGCCTGGGCGTGGACTACGACGGTACTCACTCGCGTAACGCCAGCTCCATCAACTACGACATGGACGACTACGCCGGCGTGGTGGTGGGCATGCTCAAGGAGTTCTGCGACGCGCAGAGCCTGCCGCATCCGAACATTTTCTCCGAAAGCGGCCGTTCCCTGACCGCTCACCACGCCATGCTGGTGGTGCAGGTGACCGACGTCGAGAAACACAACGACGAAATCCCGCTGATCGAGAACAAGGAAAGCCTGCCGGAAACCGTGCAATGGCTGGTGGACCTGCTCGGCCCGACCGACATCGAGATGGTCACCGAAACCTACTGGCGCGCCACCCACTACATGAGTGATGTGGCCACCCAGTACGCCGACGGCAAACTGACCCTGGCGGAAAAGGCCCTGGCCGAGCAGTGCTACTTCGCCGTGTGCCGTCGCCTGCATAACTCGCTGAAAGCCCGCCAGCGCTCGCACCGCCAAGTCCTGGACGAACTCAACGACAAACTGGCCGACAAGTACATCTGCAACTTCTCGGTCTTCCAGAGCCTGCCCGACACCTGGGCCATCGGCCAAGTGCTACCGATCCTGCCGCTGCACCGTCTCGACGAAGAGCCGCTGCGCCGTGCGGTGCTGCAGGACCTGACCTGCGACTCCGACGGCAAGATCAAGCAATACGTCGACGAGCAGAGCATCGAAACCAGCCTGCCGGTACACGCCCTGAAGGAAGGCGAGGACTACCTGCTGGGTATCTTCCTGGTCGGCGCCTACCAGGAAATTCTCGGCGACATGCACAACCTGTTCGGCGACACCGACTCGGTGAACATCTACCAGCGTGAAGACGGCACGGTGTACAGCGCCGGGATCGAAACCCACGACACCATCGAAGACATGCTGCGCTACGTGCACTTGTCGCCGGAGGAGTTGATGACGCACTACCGTGACAAGTGCGCCAGCGCGAAGATCAGCGCGTCGGAGCGCACCCAGTTCCTGGACGCGTTGCGTCTGGGGCTGACGCGTTCGTCCTACTTGTCTTCCTGATACCGTCTTGAGCGACGCACGGTGTTTTCCGTGCGTCGTATCGGCGGGCGCTTCAGTGCACTTTCAGGCACACACTGTGCCCGCATTGAGCGGTGTTGAACTCAAGGCTAAGTCGGTCAATTCTGTCAACGTTACCGTTTCTACGGTGCACCATGACGACTCGGTCATCAATGGGCAGCTCAACTCGACCTTTTGGCGCAAGTTGGTGAACATCGGCTTCTTGGGTGACTATCAGATTGAACTGGCTGCTGTTTTCCACCTCCAGCATGCCCTGAACATTGGCCGGCCCTTGCCCATTAGTGCAGCCAGCAGTGGTTGCGAGTGTGCAAGCGGCGGCCATCCACAGTGCTTTCGTGATGTTCATATCCGACTCTCCTTGAATGTATGGGATGGGGATTACCCATGGCCATTCAACGCCCGGCGGGTCGGTTTGTAACCTGTGAAAACTAACAGGTCGGATCGCCAAACCATTGGTTCTTTTTGCTCAAGCGCCACGCGATAACCCACAACGTGAAACTGCGCAGCGCCATAAACAGCAGGAAGGTTATCCACAACCCGTGATTGCCCAACCCCTGCAAGACCCACGCGAACGGCAGCACGATCAATACCGTCAACAACATCCCATCGCGCATTTCCCGCGCCCGCGTAGCACCGATAAACAGCCCATCCAGCAGATAACTCCACACCGCAATCAAGGGCAGTACCGCTAGGTAAGGCAGGTAGATGTCCGCGGTTTCGCGCACGCTGGGGATATCGGTCTGCATGGCGATAAACAGATGGCCGGCGACGGTGAACAACAATGCAAACCCAAGGCTGGCGATCAGTGACCAACCACCGGCCACTACCAGCGAACGCCGCAGGGTTTGCCGGTCCCGTGCGCCGATGGCGTGACCGCACAGTGCCTCCACCGCGTGGGCCAGGCCGTCCAGGGCGTGGGCGGTCAGCAGTAGGCCGTTGAGCAGTAGCGCATTGGCCGCCACGGTGGCGTCGCCCAGGCGCGCGCCTTGCACCGTGATCATGAAAAACACCGACTGCAACGCCAGGCTGCGGATAAAAATGTCGCGGTTGACCGCCAGCAACGGGCGCCAGCTCTGCCAGCGCTTGAGGGCCGCCCAGGCGATATTCCCGGGGTAGGCGCGTAGGGCTTTTTGCGTGAGGGCCAGGCCAAGCAAGGCACCGGTCCACTCGGCGATGACCGAGGCGCGTGCCGACCCCGCCACGCCCCACTCCAGGCCAAGCACGAACCAAAGGTTCAGGGCGATATTGACCAGGTTGGTGGTCAGCAGAATCGCCAGCGGCGCGCGGGCGTTCTGCGTGCCGAGGAACCAGCCAACCAGCGCATAGCTGGCCAGTGCAGCGGGCAGGCCGAACAGGCGGGTGTGGAAAAAATCCCGGGTCAGTTGATTCAGTTGCTCGGACGGCTGCATCCATTCCAGTGCCGTATGGCTCAGGGGGATGCCCACCGTGCCCAGCAATATGGCCAGCCCAAGCGCCAGCAGCAAGCCTTGCAGCAGGATCTGTCGCAGCGCCGCGCCATCCTTGCGCCCGGCGGCCTGAGCGGCGAAACCAGTGGAGCCCATACGCAGAAAACCCATGGCCCAGGCCAGAAAGGTGTACAGGCTGGCACCCACGGCCACCGCGCCCAATTGGTGGGCATGCGGCAAATGGCCGATCACCATGCTGTCGACCAGGGCAACCAACGGCACCGAGATATTCGACAGAATCATCGGCGCAGCCAGGGCCCATACGCGGCGGTGGGTGGGGCGGTCGCGCCAGTCGGTCAGTAAGGTGGACATGCAGGCTCCTTGGGGGAACGACATTGTAACCATCCATTAGCCATGCAGCAGAGCCAATGTGGGAGGTGGCTGTGGGATTTGGCTGGGGGGTTCAAACGGCTGCGAACCAACCCACCCTCCGTCGGTCAATGTGACCAGCACCACATCGGCCCCGCTCGGGCTGATATATAGTTCACACCCCCGGTTCCCTCTGACAACGAGTGCCCCATGCTTAACAAAGGATTGTTCCTGGCCTGCGCCCTGGCCCTGCTGAGCGCCTGCGATTCTTCCGATAAACCCACTGCGCCCACCGCACCCGTGGCGACCACCAGCACCGCCCCCAAGCCGATCAAAGCGGCGGTGGATGTGGCGGCGCTGAAGCAGCGCTATGCCGGGCGTGAATTAAGCGTGGTAGACGTGTCCGAGGTGCAGTTGGACGGTGCCAGCACGCTATCGGTGAGCTTCTCCATTCCCCTGGACCCGGAGCAGAAGTTTGCCGACAAGCTGCACCTGGTCGACAGTAAGTCCGGCAAGGTCGACGGCGCCTGGGAACTCTCCGATAACCTGATGGAATTGCGCCTGCGTCACCTCGAACCGCAGCGCAAACTGGTGCTCACCGTCGACGCCGGGCTCAAGGCCGTCAACGATAATAAACTCGCCGCCGAGTACATCGCCCGCCTGGAAACCCGCGACCTGCAAGCCACCGTCGGCTTCGCCAGTCGCGGCACCCTGCTGCCGACGCGCCTGGCCGAGGGCCTGCCGGTGATCGCGCTGAACGTCGACAAAATCGACGTCGAATTCTTCCGCATCAAGCCCGAGTCCCTGCCGTCGTTCCTGGCGCAGTGGGGGCGCAATACCAGCCTGCAAAGTTACGAGTCCCGCGAGTTGCTGCCCATGGCCGATCTGGTCTACGGCGGGCGTTTCGATTTGAACCCTGCGCGCAATACCCGCGAAACCCTGCTGCTGCCGATCGCTGGCCTCAAGCAATTGCAGCAGCCTGGCGTATACCTGGCGGTGATGCGTGCGTCGGGCACGTATAACTATTCCCAACCGGCCACGCTGTTCACCCTGAGCGACATTGGCCTGTCGGTGCACCGCTACAGCAATCGCCTCGACGTCTTTACCCAGGCCCTGGAAGGCGGCAAAGCCCTGGATGACGTGGACCTGGAAGTGCTGGACGGCGATGGCCGCGTGCTGGCCGAGGGCAAGACCGAAAAGGGCGGCCACGCGCAGTTGCCGCTGCCGAAAAAAGCCCAGGTGTTGCTGGCCAAGCAGGGTGAGCAGACCAGCCTGTTGCGCCTGGATAGCGCCGCGCTGGACCTGGCCGAATTCGACATCGGCGGCCAGCCGTCCCACCCCTTGCAGTTCTTTGTATTCGGCCCGCGCGACCTGTATCGCCCAGGCGAAACCGTGCTGCTCAACGCCTTGCTGCGAGACAAGGACGGCAACACGGTCAAGCCGCAGCCGGTGAGCGTCGAAGTGCGTCGTCCGGATGAACAGGTCAGCCGCAAATTCGTGTGGGATGCCGACGCATCCGGCCTTTATCAATACGCCCTGCAATTGGCCGGCGAGGCGCCGACCGGGCGCTGGCAGCTGGTGTTCGACTTGGGCGACGGCAAGCCGCAGTTGTACGAATTCCTCGTTGAAGACTTCCTGCCCGAACGCTTGGCCCTGGAACTCAAGGGCAGCGACACGCCGTTGAGCCCGGCGGACAGCCCGCAAATCCAGCTCACGGGGCGCTACCTCTACGGCGCGCCGGCTTCGGGTAACCGGGTGAGCGGCCAGGTTTATGTGCGGCCGTTGCGCGAGGCGGTCAAGTCGCTGCCGGGCTACGAGTTCGGTTCCGTCACCGAGGAGGACCTGAGCCAGGATTTCGAGATTGACGAAAACGTGCTCGACGCCAAGGGCCAGGAGGTCCTGAGCCTGGAGAGCAAGTGGGCCGAGGCCAAGTCGCCGCTGCAACTGATCGTGCAGGCCAGCCTGCATGAGTCGGGCGGGCGGCCGATCACACGGCGCCTGGTGCAGCCGATCTGGCCGGCCAAGCAACTGCCGGGCCTGCGCGGGCTGTTTGACGGCAAGGAAACCAATGGCGACGGCCCGGCGGAATTCGAAGTGCTGCTGGCCAATCAGGACGGCCAGAAGCTTGCCGCGCCCAACCTCAAAGTGCGCCTGGTGCGCGAACGCCGTGACTACTACTGGAACTACTCCGACAACGACGGCTGGAGCTACCACTACAACGAGAAATTCCTCAACCTCGACGAGCAGACCCTCAACATCAAGGCCGGTGATACCGCCAAGGTCAGCTTCCAGGTGGAGTGGGGGCCGTATCGCGTGGAGGTCGAAGACCCGCAGACCGGCCTAGTCAGCAGCCTGCGTTTCTGGGCCGGTTATCAGGCCCAGGACAACACCGAAGGCGGCGCCGTGCGCCCCGATCAGGTCAAGCTGGCGCTGGATAAGCCAGCCTATGGCGATGGCGATACCGCTAACATCACGGTCACGCCGCCGGCCGCCGGTAAGGGCTACTTGCTGGTGGAATCCGCCGAAGGGCCGCTGTGGTGGCAGGAAATCGACGTGCCGGCCGAAGGCAAGAGTTTTGCCGTGAAGCTTGACCCGAAATGGTCGCGCCATGACCTGTATGTCAGCGCCCTGGTGATTCGTCCCGGCGAGCGCAAAGCCAATATCACCCCGAAACGCGCGGTGGGCCTGCTGCACTTGCCCCTGGATCGCACCCAGCGCAAGCTCGGCGTGACCCTCAGCGCTCCGGAAAAAATGCGTCCCAAGCAACCGCTCACGGTGAAGGTCGCCGCCCGGAATGCCGATGGCAGCGTGCCTAAACAAGTACATGTGCTGGTGGCAGCGGTGGACGTGGGCATCCTCAATATCACCGAATATCCGACGCCCGACCCGTACGCCAGCCTGTTCGGCCGTAAGGCTTATGGCGTGGATCAGTTCGACATCTACGGCCAGTTGATCGAAGCCGGCCAGGGCCGTCTGGCCAGTCTGGCGTTCGGCGGTGACGCGGCGTTGGCCAAAGGTGGCAAACGCCCTGACACCAGCCTGACCATCGTGGCGCTGCAAAGCGCGCCGGTGACGTTGAATGACAAGGGCGAGGGTGAAGTCAGCGTCAATATTCCTGATTTCAACGGCGAGTTGCGCCTGATGGCCCAGGCTTGGAGCGATGACCGCTACGGCATGGCCGAAGCCAAGACCGTGGTCGCCGCGCCGCTGGTGGCCGAACTGTCGGCGCCGCGCTTCCTGGCCGGCGGCGACCAGACGAGCCTGGCGTTGGACCTGTCCAACCTGTCGGGCAAGGCGCAGAAGCTCGATGTGCAACTGAGTGCCGAAGGCCAGTTGGAACTGGTCGATGCCGGCGCGCAATCGGTCGAACTCAAGCAAGGCCAGCGCACCACGCTGCGCATCCCGGTGAAAGCCTGGGGTGGGCTGGGGCAGGGCAAGCTCAAAGTGACCGTCAATGGCCTGGACCTGCCGGGCGAACAGCTGCCGCCGTTCAGCCGCGAATGGACGTTGGGCGTGCGCCCAGCCTACCCGGCGCTGCTCAAGCATTATCGCGCGGTGCTCAAAAGCGAACCGTGGAAGTTGCCCGTTGGCACGCTGGATCAATTCGATGCCTCGGGGCGTGAAGCCTTGCTGAGCCTGTCGAGCCGGCCGCCGTTGAACCTGGGCGCGCAGATCAGTGCGCTCAAGGCCTATCCCTATGGTTGCCTGGAGCAGACCGCCAGCGGCCTGTATCCCTCGCTGTATGCCGATGACGCGTTGCTCAAGCGCCTGGGTATCAAGGGTGAGTCGGACGCCGAGCGCAAGCGCAAAATCGAACTGGGCATCGAACGCCTGCTGGGCATGCAGCGCTATAACGGCAGCTTTGGCTTGTGGGGTGCCGATGGCGAAGAGGAATATTGGCTGACCGCGTACGTCACCGACTTCCTGCTGCGCGCCCGTGACCAGGGTTTTGCCGTACCGGCCGAGGCCCTGAAAAAAGCCAGCGAGCGCCTGCTGCGTTATGTGCAGGAGCGCAACCTGATCGACGTCGACTACAGCGACAACGCCGACCACACCCGCTTCGCCGTGCAGGCTTATGCCGGCATGGTCCTGGCGCGCAGCCAGCAGGCGCCGTTAGGGGCGTTGCGCAGTCTGTTCGAGCGGCGCAGCGATGCGCGCTCGGGGTTGCCGTTGGTGCAGTTGGCGATTGCCCTGCAGAAAATGGGCGACCAACCGCGTGCCGATCAAGCCTTGCTCGCCGGCCTTGCCGCACAGCGCAGTAACAAGGATTGGCTGGCCGATTACGGCAGCCCATTGCGCGATCAGGCGATGATCCTGGCGCTGCTTGAAGAAAACGACCTAGCCAAGGGCAAGCGCGAGGAGCGGCTGTTTACCTTGTCGGATCAATTGGCGGCCAGCCCGTATCTGTCGACCCAGGAGCGCAATTCGCTGTTCCTCGCCGGGCGTCTGGGGTTCGCGCAACCGGAGGCCAACTGGCAAGTGTCGCTTACCGGCAGCGGCGGGGTGCATGAGTTGAATAATCAGCAGTCGACACTGGCATTGGACGGCAAGCTGCTGTCCGCCGACCTGGCCCTGAGCAATCAGGGGGAGACGCCGGTGTACCAGCAACTGACGATCTCCGGTTACCCACAAGTCCCACCGGCACCGGGGGGCGACAACCTGAGCATCCGCCGCGAGTACCTTGGCATGAACGGTCAGCCGTTGAACCTGCGCAACCTCAACAGCGGCGACCTGGTGCTGGTGCATGTGGCAGTTAAAGCCAAGCAACGGGTGCCGGACGCTCTGGTGGTGGATTTGCTCCCCGCAGGCCTGGAGCTGGAAAACCAGAACCTGGCACAAAGCGCCGCCAGCCTGGAAAACGCCAGCAGCCAAGTGAAGGAGTGGCGTGAGTCGATGCAGAACGCATCGCTCAAGCACCAGGAGTTCCGCGATGACCGCTACGTGGCGGCCTTGAATCTGGACAGCGATGTCACCACGCACCTGCTGTACCTGGCGCGTGCCGTAACGCCGGGCACCTATCGCGTGCCGCCGCCGCAGGTGGAGTCGATGTATCGGCCGAACTGGCAGGCGGTGGGTGAGACCCCGGCGGATCTGGTGATCAAGGGGCGCTGATTTCTCAACTCGGAATCGGCGCTAATGTGAGAGGGAGCTTGCTCCCGATGGCGGTGGGTCAGTTGCCAGGTGCGTTGACTGGAACGCTGCTATCGGGGCAAGCCCCCTCCCACAGGGGGCTGTGGCGTGCTTAACGTTAATGCACGACCCAACTGAGCAGCCACAGGCCGAGCATCAGCCAGATGATGCCCATGATTATCGACGCCCGCATAAAGGCGCGTACGGCCGAGTAGAGCAGCATCAGGCCGATGATCAGGGTGATGATGCTGATGATCGAAGTGTCCATGCCCAAGGTGCGGGACAGGCCTTCGACGAAGTTGCTGCCGGCGTGGGTCAGGGCGCCGAACAGTCCGCTGAGGCCGTCGACGATAAAGCGGATGACGGAACCGAGCGCCTGGCCCAGCCATTCGAAGAAGCTTTCTACCTGCATATATGTGTCCTGATCAGAAGGTGGGCGGGTGTGTGCCTTTGGTTGTTATTGCAGCGGGCTAGTTCCCCACAAGCATAGAGGTTTGCCGGTTTGAGGTTTCGTTTATTCATGGCTGGATTCACTCGGCTCCCACGGTTGCTGCGCTGGTTTTTGGGTGCTGTGCTGTCAGTCGTTGCGCTGCTGTGGCTGGCTGACCGCATCTGGCCATTGCCGCTGCCTCAGGATGATTTGGCGCGGGTGGTGCTGGCCGAGGATGGCACGCCGTTATGGCGATTTGCCGATGCCGACGGCGTGTGGCGCTATCCGGTGCAGACCAGTGAGGTGTCGCCGTATTACCTCGATGCGCTGCTCACCTATGAAGACCGCTGGTTTTATCAGCATCCGGGGGTGAACCCGCTGGCGTTGGTGCGGGCGACCTGGCAGAACCTGGCCGGGGAACGGGTGGTGTCGGGTGGCAGCACCCTGTCGATGCAGGTGGCGCGCCTGCTGGACCCGCACTCACGCACCTTGCACGGCAAGTTGCGTCAGTTGTGGCGCACAGCCCAGCTGGAGTGGCACCTGTCCAAGGCCGAGATCCTCAACCTGTACCTCAACCGTGCGCCCTTCGGTGGCACCTTGCAGGGCGTGGCGGCGGCCAGTTGGGCGTACCTGGGCAAATCCCCGGCGCAGTTGACCCACGCCGAGGCCGCGTTGCTGGCGGTATTACCACAGGCGCCCAGCCGCCTGCGCCCGGACCGCCATCCGCAACGTGCGCAGCAGGCCCGCGATAAGGTGCTGCGGCGCCTCGCCGAATTCCAGGTATGGCCGCAAACGGCGGTCGATGAAGCCCTGGAAGAACCGCTGCTGCTCGCTCCACGCCAGGAGCCCAGCCTGGCGCCGTTGCTTGCGCGACGCCTGAACCGTCCCGACAGCCCGCCGTTGATCCGCACCACCCTGGACGCCTCCTTGCAGCGCCGTCTGGAAGACCTGCTGCTGGGTTGGCGCGCGCGTCTGCCGGAGCACACCTCGGCTGCGATCCTGGTGGTAGAAGAAGAAACCATGGCGGTGCGCGCCTACTTGGGTTCGGTGGACATCAACGATGCCAGGCGCTTCGGGCATGTGGACATGGTCAGCGCCTTGCGCTCGCCAGGCTCTACCTTGAAACCCTTCCTGTACGGCATGGCGCTGGACGACGGCTTGATTCATTCCGAGTCGCTGCTGCAGGACGTGCCTCGGCGCTACGGCGATTACCGCCCGGGCAACTTTTCCATGGGCTTTACCGGTGCGGTGCCGGCGAGCACGGCGCTGTCCAGTTCCCTCAACCTGCCGGCGGTGCAGTTGCTGGAAGCCTACGGGCCCAAGCGTTTTGCCGCGCAGATGCGCATCGGCGGCGTGCCCCTGGCGCTGCCGGCGCTGGCCGAGCCGAATTTGGCGCTGATCCTGGGCGGCGCCGGCAGCCGCCTGGAGGATCTGGTGAGCGGCTACAGCGCTTTCGCCCGCGACGGCAAGAGCGCCACTTTGCGCTTTCAACCGGACGATACGCTCAGAGAACGGCCGTTACTGTCGCCAGGCGCCGCCTGGATTGTGCGGCGCATCCTCAGCGGCCAGGCCCGGCCGGACCGCGACCCGCGCGCCGAGTTGGTCCAGCGCCCGGTGCTGGCCTGGAAAACCGGCACCAGCTACGGCTTTCGCGATGCCTGGGCGATTGGTGTGGGGCCGCGCTACTTGATCGGCATCTGGATCGGCCGCCCGGACGGCACGCCCGTGCCCGGTCAGTTCGGTCTGGCGTCGGCGGCGCCATTGATGCTGCAAGTGCACGATGTGCTGACCAACCGCGACAGCCAGCGCGGTATCAGCGCGCCGGTCAAAGTGGTGCCGGCCAATGTCGGCGTGGCGGCGATCTGTTGGCCGCTGGGCCAGCCCATGAGCCGCGCCGACCCCAATTGCCGACGCCAGCGCTTTGCTTGGACTCTGGACAACACCACGCCGCCGACCTTACAGGCATTGGATCAACCGCTCAGCGTAGGGCTGATGGAAAACGTGTGGGTCAACGCCAAAGGCTTGCGAGTGGATGCCCACTGCCCCGGCGCGCAGGCCAGGAATATCGCCCTATGGCCCGCGCCGCTGGAGCCCTGGTTGCCCAGGGCCGAACGCCGTGAAGCGCGCATTCCTGCGGCCGACCCGGACTGCCCGCCACCGGCCTTGGCGGCCTCTTCACCGCTGTCGATTGTCGGCGTGCGCGAAGGCGACCAACTGCGCCTGCCGGCCGACAGCCAGCAGGCTTTGCAGCTGAAGCTATCCGCCCTGGGCGGCAGCGGCCGGCGCTGGTGGTTCCTCAACGGCGCGCCACTGGGCGACAGTGCCAACCAGGACAGCATCAGTGCCAGTTTCGAGCGCTTGGGCCGCTACCAGCTCAGTGTGCTGGATGAGGCCGGTCAAACCGCCAGGCTTGAATTCAGCGTGGTGGATTAGGGCCTCATCGGGGGCAAGCCCCCTCCCACTTTTTGATAGGTGAATGCATTCAAATGTGGGAGGGGGCTTGCCCCCGATGGCGACCTGAAGGCGACCCACTGCGCCTGCCGGCCGGCAGCCAGCAGGCTTTGCAGTTGAAGCTATCGGCCCTGGGCGACAGTGCCAACCAGGGCAGCATCAATGCCAGTTTCGAGCGCTTTGGCCGCTACCAGCTCAGTGTGCTGGATGAAGCCGGTCAAACCGCCCGGCTTGAATTCAGCGTGGTGGATTAGGACCTCATCGGGGGCAAGCCCCCTCCCACTTTTTGATAGGTGAATGCATTCAAATGTGGGAGGGGGCTTGCCCCCGATGGCGGCCTGAAGGCGACCCACTGCGCCTGCCGGCCGGCAGCCAGCAGGCTTTGCAGTTGAAGCTATCGGCCCTGGGCGACAGTGCCAACCAGGGCAGCATCAATGCCAGTTTCGAGCGCTTGGGCCGCTACCAGCTCAGTGTGCTGGATGAAGCCGGTCAAACCGCCCGGCTTGAATTCAGCGTGGTGGATTAGTACCTCATCGGGGGCAAGCCCCCTCCCACTTTTTAATATGTGAATGCATTCAAATGTGGGAGGGAGCTTGCCCCCGATGGCGGCCTGAAGGCGACCCACTGCGCCTGCCGGCAGCCAGCAGGCTTGCAGTTGAAGCTATCGGCCCTGGGCGACAGTGCCAACCAGAACAGCATCAATGCCAGTTTCGAGCGCTTGGGCCGCTATCAGCTCAGTGTGCTGGATGAAGCCGGTCAAACCGCCAGGCTTGAATTCAGCGTGGTGGATCAGGACCTCATCGGGGGCAAGCCCCCTCCCACTTTTTGATAGGTGAATGCATTCAAATGTGGGAGGGGGCTTGCCCCCGATGGCGGCCTGAAGACCATCCCAGGTGATTCACTTGCCTTCAACGCTCATCCCCCCGAAGCTATACACCTTCAGGAGCCCGCCCCATGAACCTCGAACACCTCACCGAACGCCTGCATCGCATCCGCGATACCAACGACTGGAAACAGTTTCACAGCCCGAAAAACCTGGCCATGGCCGCCAGTGTGGAAATGGCCGAGTTGGTGGAAATCTTCCAATGGCTCACCGAAGACCAATCCCGCCAATTGCCCGCCGACAAACTCGCCCACGCCGGCCAGGAAGTCGGCGATATTGTGTTGTATCTGTTGTTGCTGTGCAGTGAGCTGGGCCTGGACATGAACGAGGTGGTGCGCGCCAAACTGGCCGACAGCGAACGGCGGTTTATCCATGAGTGACCGTCACTTCGACCAACTGGCCACGCGCTTTGCCGAAAAAATCTATGGCGGCGCCAAAGGCGCGATCCGCCTGGCGGTGTTGCAGGCCGACCTGGCTGAAGCCTTGCCGCAACGCACGTTGCGCGTGCTGGATATCGGCGCCGGGCTCGGGCATATGTCCCTGTGGCTGGCCGAGCGTGGGCATCAGGTGACGCTGGCCGAACCCGCCGCGCCGATGCTCGAAGGTGCTCGCCAACGCTTCGCCGAAGCCGGACAGAGCGCTATCTTCATTCACGCACCGTGGCAGGAACTGCTCGGCCAGCTCACCGAACCCTACGACCTGGTGCTGTGCCACGCCGTGCTGGAGTGGCTGGCCGAACCCCACGCCATTCTGCCGGTGTTGCATCAGCTGACCGCGCCGGGGGGCTGGTTGTCCCTGGCGTTCTACAACCGCGATGCGCTGATCTACCGCAACCTGCTCAAAGGCCATTTCCGCAAAATGCGCAAGAACGACATGGCCGGCGAAAAGCAAAGCCTTACTCCGCAACAGCCCCTCGACCCGCGAGAGCTGGCGGCGCAACTCGAAGGGTTGTGGCAGGTCGAAAGCCAAAGTGGCGTGCGGGTGTTCCACGACTATATGCCAGTGGAGTTCCAGGCCCGCGCCGCCTTGCAGGATCTTGTCGAGATGGAGCTCGCTCATCGTCGTCACCCAAGCTTTGCCGGACTTGGGCGTTATTTGCACTGGATCTGCCGTCCGGTTTAAGCGGTTCAGTCTGCGGAGGTCGAAATGCGTCGTCTGTGTTTGATCCTGCTGTCCCTCGGGCTCGGAGCATGCTCCAGCCCCAACCCTTACGTGGCCGCTTCGGCCCCGATCCCGCCGGCGCCGCCCCAGGCCGCCACCACGTTCGATGCCAGCGCCTACCCGGCGCCGGTGCGTGACTACGGTGCTTACCGCAATTGGGCTTGGCGCAATGGCCAACTGCCGGCGGGCACGGCGTGGGCCGATTCGGCGCAGATCGCCGAAGCGGTCAGCGGGGCCCTCGACCAGCGCGGCCTGCGCCCGCTGCATGACAACCGCCCGGCGGACCTGCTGGTGAGCGCCGATGTTCGCCAGGAGAAGCGCCTGCGCCAAGTCCAGGATGATTACGGCTATGGTTACGGCGGCTATAACCGCTATGGTCCAGGCTACGGCATGTATAACAGCGTGCCGGTGGTGCGCACCTATGAAGTGCAAGTGGTGGTGGTTCGCATCAACCTGTTCGATGCCCGCAGCGGCCAGCCGGTGTGGAGCGCCAGCGCGGAAACCAGCAGCCAGGGCAGCCTCAGCGAGCGGGCCGATGCGCTGCGCCAGGCGGTACAAAAGGCCATGGCCGCGTATCCGCCGCGTTAACCGCTATTCTCATTTAACGTGTCTGCCGCTTTTTGGAGAACCACCATGTTTCGTCGTATCGCTACGCTTGCGTTTGCTGTGCTGCTGAGCGGTTGCCAGACCAGCCAAGTCAACCACGACTTCGATGCCAGCCGGGACTTCGGTGCTTACCGCAGTTGGGCTTGGAAAGACCCCGCCCTGCAATACCGCCCCGATGATCCGCGCATCAAAAGCGACCTCACCGAGCAGCGCATCCGCCAAGCCGTCGGCGAGCAACTTGACCAGCGCGGCTTGCGCCCGGCCGCTGCCGGCGCCAAGGCAGACGTGAACGTACAGGCTTACCTGATCGTCGAAGACCGCCAGCAGCAAGTCACCACCAACTACGGCGGCGCCTGGGGCGGTCCATGGAACGGCTATTGGGGCGCGCCGATGTACAACGAAACCCGCAGCGTCACCTATAAAGTGGCGACCATCCAGATCGACCTGCTGGACGGCAGGGACGGCAAACTGGTGTGGCGCGGCAGCGATGAACAACTGATGAGCAGCACCCCGAACCCGCAAGACCGCAATAACGCGATCCGCACCACGGTCACGCGCATCCTCTCCAGCTATCCGCCCCACTGATCGATCACCGGGGGCTGCGCGGCAGCCCCCGTATCTTTGTCTTCATTCCACCGACCTACGGACAGTACACGCGGACCGCTCGCACTTGCCGGTGATCGTTATGTCCGGTCATGCCGAGATGGATGAACTCAGCGACTTGCTGCGCTTGCAAGTGCTGGACCTGTTTCGCAAACCGATCTATCTGGCGCGGCTGGTCGATACGTTGAACAGCCTGCTTCCCAAACACGTCACAGGGTTCAAGCCTTGAGCGGCCAACGGTGCTCAGCCGATGGGCTGCCACCTGCCGACCATATGCTCAATCCCGCCCGCACCGTTTAACACCCACTCGCCACTAGAACCGGCGGCGCTGGCCGATAGGTGCACTTCGCTGGGCAGCCGCACCGGTTTTCTGAACTCCACAAACAGTTCGATATTGGCCGCAGGCAGATGCTCACCCAGGGCCGCCAGGCTGCGCGCCTTGTTCCATAAACCATGGGCGATGGCCTGGGGAAACCCGAACAGTCTGGCGGTGGGGGCGCTGAGGTGGATCGGGTTGTAGTCGCCGGACACCCGTGCGTAGCGGCGGCCGATGTCGCTGGGGGCGTTCCAGCGCGTCAGTTCGCTGACCTGGGCGGGCGTGGGCAGAGGCTCATCCTCTGCCGGGCCTGACAGCTTCACGCCTCGGCACAGCATGCGGCTCTCGCCTTCCCACAGCAGGCCGAGGGCGTCCTCGACGGTGGTGATCAGGTCGAACGTCGCGCCTTTGGCGTGTGGCTTGAGGTTCTGTGCGTGCACGCCAATCCACAGTTCGCCCACGCCGCCCAAGGGGCGGTGCACGCGAATGCGGTTACTCAAGTGGATCAGCCCGAGCAGGGGAAACGGGAACGCTTTGTCGGTGAGCAATTGCATCTGCACGCCGAAGGCGAGGATATGCGGGTAAGTGGCCGGCAGCATCGGGCTGTCGGCAAAGCCGCACACCTTGCGATAGGCCGCCACCGCCTTGGGATCGACGCTGACCCGGCAGCGCAACCCCAGGTCGGGCAGGCTGGTGCCGCTGATCTTGCGCTTGAGCGCTGCACGCCAATACAGCGGCGACAGGAAAGGTCGGTTGCTTAAGGTCTGCCACTGCATGCTCACGCTCCCAATAGACTTTGCCCACACACCCGCAGGGCTTGCCCGCTGACCGCGCCGGAGCCCGGCTGGCCTAGCCACGCCACGGCCTCGGCGACGTCCTGAGGCAACCCGCCCTGGCCCAACGAACTCATGCGCCGCCCGGCTTCGCGCAGGGCGAAGGGAATATGCGCGGTCATCTGGGTTTCGATAAACCCGGGCGCGACGGCATTGATACTGATGCCTCGCGCCTTGAGCAACGGCGCCCAGGCTTCGGCCAGGCCGATCAAACCGGCCTTGCTCGCCGCGTAATTGGTTTGCCCGCGGTTGCCGGCGATGCCGCTGATGGAGGCCAGCAGCACCACGCGGGCGTTGTCGCGCAGTGTGCC
Organism: Pseudomonas sp. ARP3; assembly: GCF_001029595.1. Lineage (NCBI taxonomy): Bacteria > Pseudomonadati > Pseudomonadota > Gammaproteobacteria > Pseudomonadales > Pseudomonadaceae > Pseudomonas > Pseudomonas sp. ARP3. The sequence continues at coordinate 25,697 of NZ_LEKF01000002.1, read as the reverse complement.
GCTGTCTAGCAGGGCTTTGGTCAGTACTTGCGGCGCATTCAGATTGACCGCCAGCACGGCATCCCAATATTCCGGGGTCATATTGGCCAGGGTCTTGTCGCGGGTGATGCCGGCGTTATGCACCAGAATGTCGAGACCCTCGGGCAGGTGTTCGATCAACTGCGTGGCAGCGTCTTCGGCGCAGATATCCAGGATGACGGTGCGCGCCCCCAGGCGTGCGGCCAGGGCTTCCAGATCGGCCTTGGCCTGGGGCACGTCGAGCAGGATCACCTCGGCACCGTCGCGGGCCAGGGTTTCGGCGATGGCCGCGCCGATGCCACGGGCGGCGCCGGTGACCAGGGCCTTGCGCCGCGCCAGGGGGCGGGTCCAGTCCTCCACTGGGGTAGCGCAGGCTTGCAGGCGAATCACCTGGCCTGAAATGTAGGCACTCTTCGGCGATAGGAAGAAGCGCAGCGCGCCTTCCAGTTGCGCCTCGGCGCCGTCGCCGACATAGAGCAACTGCAACACGCCGCCATTGCGCAGTTCTTTGGCCAAGGAGCGGCTGAAGCCTTCCAGGGCGCGCTGGGCACTGGCGGCAAACGGATCGCTGAGGCTTTCCGGAGCGCGGCCGAGAATCACTAGGTGGGCGCTATGGTCGAGATTTTTCAGCAGCGGCTGAAAGAATTCGCGCAGTTGCTTGAGCGAATCGGTGTGCTGCAGGCCGCTGGCGTCGAACACCACCGCTTTGAGCTTGGGGCCATGGCCGGGGATCCATGTGGGGGCGTCCAGCGGTTCGGCGCCATAGCTGTAAATGGCATCGGTGAGTTTGTTGGCGAACGGCAGCACCTGGGCCGCCAGTGCGCCGCCGCCGAGCAGCAAGGCGCCCTCGACCGGCCGCAGGCGCCCGGCCTGCCAGCGTTCCAGGCGTCCCGGCGACGGCAGGCCAATGGCGGCGACCAGGCGCTGGCCGAGGCTGGAGTTGGCGAAGTCGATATAACGGTCAGACATGGAACGCTCTCCGAAGGCTGGGGTTCAAAGGGTTGACCATCCCAGGGTAGCAGTCGTTCGACTAGGCTTATCCTTCCAGGCCACGGCGGCCGGCCCACCACACACAGGGAGCTTTCCATGACTCAATTGCGGCGTGTAGCGATCATTGGCGCAAATCGCATTCCTTTCGCCCGCTCCAATGGCCCCTACGCTACTGCGAGCAACCAGGCGATGCTGACGGCCGCCCTGGAAGGTTTGATCGAACGCTACAACCTGCACGGCTTGCGCCTGGGCGAAGTGGCCGCCGGTGCGGTACTCAAGCATTCGCGGGATTTCAACCTGACCCGCGAATGCGTGCTGGGCTCGCGCCTGTCGCCGCAAACCCCGGCCTACGACATCCAACAAGCCTGCGGCACCGGGCTGGAGGCGGCGCTGCTGGTGGCCAACAAAATCGCTCTGGGCCAGATCGAATGCGGCATTGCCGGCGGCGTGGACACCACTTCCGACGCGCCGATCGGTGTGAATGAGGGGTTGCGCAAGATCCTGCTGCAGGCCAATCGCAGTAAGTCGATGGCGGATAAATTAAAAGTCCTGTTACAACTTCGTCCCCATCACCTCAAGCCTGAGCTGCCGCGCAATGGCGAACCGCGTACTGGCCTGTCCATGGGCCAGCACTGCGAATTGATGGCCCAGACCTGGCAGATCCCCAGGGCCGAACAGGACCAACTTGCCCTTGAGAGCCATCAGAAAATGGCCGCCGCCTACGCCGAAGGCTGGCACGACGATCTGATCACGCCGTTTTTGGGCCTGACTCGCGACAACAACCTACGCCCCGACCTGACGCTGGAGAAACTCGCCGCCCTCAAACCGGCCTTTGAACGCAGCGAGAAGGGCACCCTCACCGCCGGCAATTCCACGCCACTGACCGATGGCGCCTCCCTGGTGCTGCTGGGTAGTGAGGCGTGGGCTCAGGAACGTGGCCTGCCGATCCTGGCTTACCTGCGCGATGGCGAAGCGGCTGCGGTGGATTTCGTCAACGGCGCCGAAGGCTTGCTGATGGCGCCGGTGTATGCGGTTCCGCGCCTGCTGGCCAGGAACGGTCTGACGCTGCAGGACTTCGATTACTACGAGATCCACGAAGCCTTCGCCGCCCAAGTGTTGTGCACACTCAGGGCCTGGGAAGATGCCGATTACTGCAAGACCCGTCTGGGCCTCGACGCGCCGTTGGGCGCCATCGACCGCAGCCGGCTCAATGTCAAAGGCAGCTCCCTGGCGGCGGGGCATCCGTTTGCCGCCACCGGCGGGCGCATTGTTGCCAACTTGGCCAAGTTGTTGGAGACGGCGGGCAAGGGCCGTGGGCTGATCTCGATCTGCGCCGCCGGCGGGCAAGGGGTGACCGCGATCATTGAGCGTTAACGATGCCCCGGAATTGGCCTATTGGTTGCATTCTTAAACGGGCAAAGATCAGTCGCCTCTCCCACCCGCGAGCCGATTGCCGTATAACGAGTGCCATACGCGTATTTGGTAACAAAGGACCCACAATAAAAGCTGATGAAGACTCCTAAACGCATTGAACCCCTGATCGAAGACGGTCTGGTCGACGAAGTGCTGCGCCCACTCATGAGTGGGAAAGAAGCAGCTGTTTATGTGGTGCGCTGCGGCAACGAATTGCGTTGCGCCAAGGTTTACAAGGAGGCGAACAAACGAAGTTTTCGTCAGGCATCCGAATACCAGGAAGGCCGTAAAGTCCGTAACAGCCGCCAGGCCCGCGCTATGGCCAAGGGCTCAAAGTTCGGCAAGAAGGAAACCGAAGACGCCTGGCAGAACGCCGAAGTCGCGGCGTTGTTCCGCTTGGCCGGTGCCGGTGTGCGCGTGCCGCAGCCGTATGACTTCCTCGAAGGCGTGCTGCTGATGGAGCTGGTGGCCGATGAGTATGGCGATGCCGCCCCGCGTCTGAACGACGTGGTGCTGGAGCCGGATCAAGCCCGCGAGTATCACGCTTTCCTGATTTCCCAGATCGTGCTGATGCTGTGTACCGGCCTGGTGCACGGTGACCTGTCCGAGTTCAACGTGCTGCTCACGCCGACCGGCCCGGTAATCATCGACCTGCCCCAGGCGGTGGATGCGGCGGGCAACAACCACGCATTCAGCATGCTGGAGCGGGATGTGGGCAACATGGCTTCCTACTTCGGACGCTTCGCCCCGGAGTTGAAAAAAACCAAGTACGCCAAGGAAATGTGGGCGTTGTATGAAGCCGGCACCTTGCACCCTGGCAGCGTCTTGACCGGTGAATTCGACGAGCCGGAAGAACTGGCGGACGTGGGTGGTGTGATCCGCGAGATCGAAGCGGCGCGGCTCGATGAAGAGCGTCGCCAGGCGATTCGGGCGGCGGATGACGCGCCGTCGAGCAAAGTCCCCGACGAACCGCCACCGCCGCCTTGGATGCAATAGTCTGCGGCTGCATGCAGATCAACAGGTGGGAGGGGCGGTGCGACGATTCGACTTGCCCCCGGCGGCACAGGTATCTACACACCTTCGGTAGAAAACATAACCTGAGAAAGTGAGATTTTTTGTGGTGAGCAGGCTTGCCCTGCGCTGGGCTGCGAAGCGGCCCTGAAACCTGCAACCGGTTTTGCCTGATACGCCACAGTGTACGGAGAGGGGGCCGCTCCGCGCCCCAGCGCAGGGCAAGCCTGCTCACCACAGCGTTATGTGTTCGCCTTTAAAACTTTAAGATATCTATGCCCCGAAGGCAGCGTTTCAGTCACCGCAACGGCTGGCTGATCCACCGCTGTCGGGCAAGCTCTCTCCCTCATTGGGATGCAATATTCTGCGGCTGCATGCAGATCAACAGGTGGGAGGGGCGGTGCAACGATTCGACTTGCCCCGGCGGCACAGGTATCTACACACCTTCGGTAGAAAACATAACCTGAGAAATTGAGGTTTTTGTGGTGAGCAGGCTTGCCCTGCGCTGGGCTGCGAAGCGGCCCTAAAACCTGACAACCGGTTTGGCCTGATACGCCGCAGTGTGCGGAGAGGGGGCCGCTCCGCGCCCCAGCGCAGGACAAGCCTGCTCACCACAGCGTTATGTGTCCGCCTTTAAGACTTGAGGATACCTATGCCCCAATGGCAGCGTTTCACCGCAACGGCTGGCTGATCCACCGCTGTCGGGCAAGCTCTCTCCCACATTGGTTTTGCGTATGGCCTTAGGAGCAGCAAGAGCCGGACGCCAGCTCCTTGAGGATCGGACAATCGGGCCGATCATCGCCTTGGCAGTGTTCCACCAGGTCCTGCAAGGTGTCGCGCAGTTGGCCCAGTTCCAGGATCTTCTGATTCAACTCGTCGATATGCTGGCGCGCCAAGGCTTTTACGTCGGCGCTGGCGCGGTGGCGGTCTTGCCACAGGGCCAGCAGTTTGCCGACCTCTTCCAGTGAAAACCCCAGATCCCGCGAGCGTTTGATAAACGCCAACGTATGCAGGTCCTCCGCGCCGTACACGCGGTAGCCGCTGTCGGTGCGGTGAGCCGCTTTCAGCAGGCCGATGGATTCGTAATAGCGAATCATCTTGGCGCTGAGCCCACTCTGACGCGCGGCTTGGCCGATGTTCATGGGTGTCGATCCTCCAAATCCTTGGGTTTCCAGGTTTTCAACAGCAAGGCATTGCTCACTACGCTGACGCTGGACAACGCCATCGCCGCGCCCGCCAACACTGGGTTGAGCAGGCCGAAGGCCGCCAGGGGAATGCCAATCAAGTTATACACAAAGGCCCAGAACAGGTTCTGCCGGATCTTGGCGTAGGTCTTGCGGCTGATCTCCAGCGCGGCCGGCACCAGGCGCGGATCGCCGCGCATCAGGGTAATGCCGGCGGCATGCATGGCCACATCGGTGCCGCCGCCCATGGCGATGCCGATATCGGCGGCCGCCAGGGCCGGGGCGTCATTGATGCCGTCGCCGACCATCGCCACCACGCCGGTTTTTTTCAGCGCGGCGACGGTGGCGGCTTTGTCGGCGGGCAGCACTTCGGCATGCACATCGTCGATGCCCAGCGCCTGCGCCACCACCTGCGCACTGCCGCGATTGTCGCCGGTGAGCAGATGGCTGCTGATGCCTTGAGCCGTGAGCTGCCCCACGGCCTGCAACGCACCGGGCTTGAGGGTGTCGCCAAATGCGAACAGCCCCAGCACCCGCGGTTGCCCGCCTTGCTCGATCAACCAGGACAACGTGCGACCTTCGGCCTCCCAGGTCTGAGCGGTTTGCGTCAGATCGCCAGGGTTCAGGCCGCTGTCTTCCAGCAGGCGACGATTGCCCAAGGCCAGTGGCCGGCCATCGAGGGTGCCGGCGATACCGCGCCCGGTCAGGGATTGGCTGGCGCTGACATCGGCAACGTTCAGCCCCTGTTCGGCGCAGGCTTCCAGCACTGCGTTGGCCAATGGGTGCTCGCTGCCGCGTTGCAGCGCGCCGGCTTGTTGCAACAGTTGGGCTTGATCGCCATCCACCGCGATCATATGCGCGATTTTTGGCGTGCCGGAGGTGAGGGTGCCGGTCTTGTCGAACACTACGGCGCTGACTTCATGGGCACGTTCCAAGGCCTCGGCGTCCTTGATCAGAATGCCGTGTCGCGCGGCGACGCCGGTGCCGGCCATGATCGCGGTCGGCGTGGCCAGGCCGAGGGCGCATGGGCAGGCGATCACCAGTACCGCGACCGCATTGATGATGGCGGTTTCCAGCGGCGCGCCGTACAGCCACCAGCCCACCAGCGTGATCAGCGCCAGCACCAGCACGGTCGGCACAAACACCTGGCTGACTTTATCCACCAGTTTCTGGATCGGCGCCTTGGCGGCCTGGGCGTCTTCTACCAAACGGATGATCCGCGCCAGGACGCTCTCGGCGCCCAGCGCGGTGGTGCGCACCAACAGGCGGCCTTCACCGTTGATGGCGCCGCCGGTGACCTTATCGCCCGGTTGTTTCGGCACGGGCAAGCTCTCGCCGCTGATCAGGGCTTCGTCGGCATGGCTCTGGCCTTCGATCACTTCACCGTCCACCGGGAAGCGTTCGCCGGGTTTGACGCTGACCACATCGTTGAGGGACAGGGCGTTGATCGCCACCTCTTGTTCATGGCCATCGCGCACGCGGGTGGCGCGCTCGGGGCGCAGGGCTTCCAGGGCGCGGATGGCGCTGGCGGTCTGGCGCTTGGCGCGGCTTTCCAGGTATTTGCCCAGCAGGATCAGGGCAATCACCACTGCGGAGGCTTCGAAATACAGGTGCGGCATGCTGCCGGCGGGGGCGTTGAGCCATTCGTACAGGCTCAGGCCGTAACCGGCGCTGGTGCCGATGGCCACCAGCAAATCCATATTGCCCGCCCCGGCGCGCACGGCTTTCCAGGCGGCCACGTAAAAGCGCGCGCCGAGGATAAATTGCACCGGGGTGGCCAGGGCGAATTGCACCCAGGCCGGTAGCATCCAATGTAGGCCGAACGGCTGCACCAGCATCGGCAGCACCAGGGGCAGCGCCAGCACGATGGCCAACAGCAAGGCCCAGCGCTCGCGGTGCAGGCGCTGAGCTTGATCGGCGGCGGTGCGGGTTTCGGTCTGCGGCAGGCTGGCGCTGTAACCGGCCTTGTCGACGGCGGCGATCAGCACGCTGGGGTCCATCTGGCCGAGGACTTCGACGTGGGCACGTTCATTGGCCAGGTTGACGCTGACGCTCTGCACCCCCGGCACCTTGCCCAGCGCGCGCTCGACACGCCCGGCGCAACTGGCGCAGGTCATACCGCCGATGGGCAGGTCAAAGGTGGTGGTTCCATTCATGGGGCAATCCTCCAAGAGAAGTGGCCCCTAGGATCAACCTTGTCCTGTGGGTAAGGTCAAGCGCCTTCAGTATTCCAATGCCGCAGGCTTGAGGTACATGCCGTCCGGGCCTTGGGCGATCCGCAGTTTGCGTACGTCTCCGGCCTTCAACGTGATGTTCTGCGCCGGCGGTGCCAGCAGACCCGGCAAGCAGCCCGGCGCCTGGCCCGGCAGCAACTTGAGGCGCAACGACAGATTACCCGCCGGCAAGTTGAACGAGGTGGACTGCTCTTGGAACAGCCGGCCGGCCAACTGGTCGTTGAGGTACAGGCCAATCTCGCAATTGCTCGGCACTTCCAGGCGTTCCCGGGAAATGATCAGCACCGCATAGTCTTCTGCGGCCAGGGCCTGGGGCGCGGCGGCAGACAAGCTCATCAGGCCCACAAGGCCAAAAAACGACCAGCGCATGGCGAGTACTCCGTGGTTCACAGCTTGAGAAAGTTGAAGCTTGGCCGACGTGGCCGCCGAATACCAGCCCGGCCGATTTCTCAGGAACTTGACCTTGCCATCGTGGCAAGGTCGAGACTGGGTCCAACCTCATCAAAGGAGTCATGTCATGCAAGTATTCACTGTGGAAGGAATGACCTGCGGCCATTGCGTCAAAGCGGTGACCCAAGCGGTACAGAGCCAGGACCCAACAGCCGAAGTGAAGGTGGACCTGGCGGCGAAGCAGGTCAGCGTGCAGAGCCAGCTGAGCCGTGAAGCGATTGCCGGGCTGATCAAGGAGGAAGGCTACAGCGTCGTCTGAAATTTAATAGTTAGCGAGCTATCGTAATGTTCAAGGCACCCAAGCACGGCTAGACTGTCGGGCTGCCGACTCACTTGGGTGCCTGATGAACCTTCGCATAATTCTGATCCTGGGTGCCCTGAGCGCCTTCGCTCCACTGGCGATCGATTTTTACTTGCCGGGTTTTCCGGCGATGGCCACCGCGTTTGCCACCGATGAAAAACATATCCAGCTGACGTTGGCGGTGTATTTCGCCGGCCTGGCTATCGGCCAATTGATCTACGGCCCCCTGGCAGACCGTTTCGGTCGGCGCGGGCCGCTGCTCAGCGGCGTGACCCTGTTTACCTTGGCCTCCTTCGCCTGTGCCTTTGCGCCGTCCCTGGAGTGGCTGATCGGCGCGCGCTTTGTGCAAGCCCTGGGTGGCTGCGCGGGCATGGTGATTTCCCGCGCGGTGGTCAGCGACAAATGCGATGCCGTGGGCTCGGCCAAAGTGTTCTCCCAACTGATGCTGGTGACCGGCCTGGCGCCGATCCTCGCGCCGCTGGCCGGTGGCTTGATGGTGGGGTTGTGGGGCTGGCAGTCGATCTTCCTGGCGTTGTCGATCTTCAGCGTGATGGCGGCAGTCGCCGTGGCGGTAGGGTTGCCGGAAACTTTCCCGGCCCACCAACCGCGCCAGCCATTGTCCGGCTCGCTGCGTCGTTATCTCGGGTTGCTGTCGGACCGGGTCTACCTCGGCTATGCCCTCACCGGTGCGCTGTCGATTGCCGGAATGTTTGCCTACATAGCCGGTTCACCTTTCGTATTTATCAAACTCTACGGCGTGCCAGCCGAGCATTACGGCTGGGTGTTCGGCTCCAACGCCGCCGGTTTTATCCTGGTGGCTCAGCTCAATGCCCGACTGTTAGCCAAACGTGGCCCGGCATTTTTGCTGTCGCGCACAGTGTGGGTGTACGTGGCGGCGGCGCTGACGCTGCTGGGAGTGGCCGCGCTGCGCACCCAAGCGTTGTGGCCTCTGCTGATACCACTGTTTATCTGTATCGCCAGCCTGGGTTGCATACTGCCTAACACCTCGGCCTGTGCTATGGCAGGCCAGGGTGCGCGGGCCGGTAGTGCTTCGGCATTGCTCGGTTGTATTCAGTTCGGCGTGGCGGCGGGGGCGGCGTCGTTGGTGGGGGCGTTGCACGATGGCACAGCGATGCCGATGGCGATGGTCATCAGCTTGTGCGGGCTATTGGCGGTGACAGTGGCCATGTCGACCTTGCGCCTGCAACGGGCCAGGGCCGTGCAGGCGCAGGGCTGACCGAGGGGGTCAGCCAGCGGCGGCGCGCTGCTGGTTGACCCGGAAATTGTGCGGCGCCTGAATGCGCGCTTGCAGGGTCTCGGCAAAGGCGCGGGCCTCGGCTTCACTGCGGAAGGTAATGGTTCTCTGGTCCAGACGGACCTCCCATTGAGATTTTGCTAACGCTTTTATCAGGATCTTCATTGCTGACTTCCTCACGTAAAAGAATCGTGGCAAAGGCGGCCAATATAAACCCGAATGCGCTCGCAAATATGACAAAGGTCAACTGTCTGACTAGCGGCGTCGTCCATCACTCACACGAGTAACAGACGACGCCTACAGACCTGTTTCAGAAACCTTCCAACACGATCTTGCCTTTGGCCTTGCCGCTCTCCAGCAACGCGTGAGCCCGACGCAGATTGGCCGCGTTGATCGCACCGAAGTGCTCGCCCACGGTGGTTTCCAGCGTGCCGGCGTCGATCAGTTCAGCCACGCGATTGAGCAGGTGGTGTTGTTCGATCATGTCCGGCGTCTCGAACATCGAGCGGGTGTACATAAACTCCCAATGCAGCGACAGGCTCTTGCGCTTGAGCTTGCTGACGTCCAGTGCCTTGGGGTCGTCGATCAGCGCGAGCTTGCCCTGAGGTTGCAGCGCTTCGACCAACTGATCCAGGTGGTGCTCGGTCTGGGTCAGGCTGGCGACATGGGTCACTTGCGCTTCGCCGGCCTGTTGCAAGGCTTGGCTCAGCGGCTGGCTGTGGTCGATCACCCGATGGGCGCCCAGTGCTTTGGCCCATGCCTGGGTTTCCGGGCGCGACGCGGTGCCGATCACCTTCAATGCCGTCAGTTGCCGGGCCAGTTGGGTGAGGATCGAACCCACACCGCCGGCGGCGCCGACGATCAGCAGGCTCTGGCCTTCATCTTCCTTGCCCTCGCGAATCTGCAGGCGCTCGAACAGCAGTTCCCAGGCCGTGATAGCGGTCAGCGGCAGCGCGGCGGCTTCGGCAAAGTTCAGGCTCTTGGGCATATGCCCGACGATGCGTTCGTCCACCGTGTGCAGTTCGCTGTTGCCGCCCGGGCGGGTCAGGGAGCCGGCGTAGAACACCTTGTCGCCAGCTTTGAAGAGGGTCACGTCGCTGCCGACCGCCTTGACCACCCCGGCGACGTCCCAGCCCAGCACCTTGGCAGCGCCGTGTTCGGGGGCGACGTTCTGGCGCACTTTGGTGTCCACCGGGTTGACCGAGATGGCTTTGACTTCTACCAGCAGGTCGCGGGGGCCGGCGACGGGGGCCGGCAATTCGATGTCTTGCAGGGACAGGGGATCGTTGATGGGCAGTGACGCGTAGTAGGCAATGGCTTTCATGGAGGCTCCGGAAAATAGCGGTGATCAGGCGAGAAAATTCAGGCGTTTGAGTTCGAAATGTTCGAGTACCTGCGCCGCCTCGGCGCGGAAGTGCTGGATATGCGCACTCTGGTCGTGGGCGGCCAGGGCTGCGTCGTCGCGCCAACGTTCGAGCATGTAGAAGGTCCCGGGGTGTTGCTGGTCCTGATGCAGGTCGTACTGCTCGCAGCCGTCTTCACGGCGTGTGGGTTCAAGCAGACCGCGCAGCAGGGTTTCCAGGGCGGCCTGTTGGCCAGGTTTGGCGATCAGTGTGGCGATCACGTTAAAGGCAGCGGACATAAGCGACTCCTGGCACGTTAAACACGGGGTGGGCTGATGATTGGCTATTTCCCGCCATCATAAAAGCGGCTAAAACAGAGGGCTGTTTCAACGGAATTTTGATAATGCTGCGCTTCGATGATTTGCAATTGTTTGTACGTGCGGCGGACTTGGGCAGCCTGTCGGCAGCGGCGCGGGTGATGGACCTGTCGCCGGCGGTGGCCAGTGCGGCGCTCAAGCGCATTGAGCAGCAGTTGGGCGCGCGTTTGCTGGCGCGCTCCACCCGCAGCCTGCGCTTGACCGCCGAGGGTGAAGGGTTCCTAGAGTATGCCCGTGCTGCGTTGGGTTCCTTGGATGAGGGGCGGCGCTTGCTGGCCAGCGGTCAGGACCATGTCAGCGGCGTGCTGCAACTCTCGGCACCGTCGGACTTTGGCCGTAACCAATTACTGCCCTGGCTGGATGAGTTCCAGCGTGAACATCCGCAGCTCAACGTGCGCCTGTTGTTGGGTGATCGAATCGCCGACCTGTTTCGCCAACCGGTGGATATCGCCCTGCGCTACGGCGAACCCGAGGACTCCAGCCTGGTGGCGCTGCCCGTGGCGCCGAGCAACGTGCGTGTGCTATGCGCCGCCCCCAGTTATTTGGCGCGTCACGGCGAACCCCGTCACCTGGAACAACTGGCTCAGCACAATTGCCTGCTGTACATGCTCGGTAGCCGCGTGCATGACCATTGGGCGTTTCGCGACGGTAAGCGCGACATCAGTCTGACGGTCAGCGGCGACCGTTTCAGCGACGACGCCGATGTGGTGCGGCGCTGGGCGGTGGCCGGGGTGGGCATTGCCTACAAATCCTGGCTGGATGTGAGCACCGACGTGCTCGCCGGGCGCCTGCGCTTGATCCTCCCAGAGCTGCGCGGCGAGCCCACACCGCTCAATCTGCTGTGTGCCCACCGGGCGCAATTGAGCAAACCCGTCAACTTGCTGCGGGACATGCTGGTCACCCGTTGTGCGAACTTGACCGCGCAAATGCCGGAGCCAGCAGGGGCTGGGCAATAGCCTCCACCACAGCCAGAAATTTCACTCATGTTCTGTCCCTATTCGCGCTGTCAGACGCCGCGGAACCGGCCCATGGCGCACCTATACTTTGGCGCCAACCGCAGCAGAAAAGTGATTTAACAGGGAGTGAACCGATGGAAGCAGCACCTTGTATCAGTCAGATCGCCGGCTTGCTCGCCGAGCCGAAACGCGCCGCCATGCTCTGGGTTTTGATGGACGGCTCCGCTAAAACTTCAGAAGAACTCGCCAGGTTGACCGGGCTCTCGCCAGCGTCGGCCAATGCGCATTTGGCGCGGCTCACCGGCAGTGGCTTGCTACGGGCCGAGGCGCGGCGTGGCAAGCGTCTGTTTCGGGTGGCCGCCGCCGATGTCAGCCTCGCCATCGATGCGTTGGCCAGTACCACCCTGGCCAGTGCCGCCCGTGCCGCGCCCTGTTCGCCGGAACCGACGCTGTTGGCGCCGCCGTCACTGCGTCGGGCGCGACTGTGTCACGGCCATCTCGGCGGCGAGCTGGCGGCGGGGTTGTACGAGCGCATGATGGAGGCGAGGTGGATCGAGCGTTATGAACAACGCACCGATGTCACCGTCAAGGGGGCCCAGCAACTGGCGAACTTGGGCATTTTCACCCAGGCACTAAGCTCGCCGCTGACCTGCGATTGTTTCGACTGGAGTCAGCAGCATCCGCACTTGGGCGGTGCGCTGGGGGCGGGGTTGCTGCAATTGTTTCTGCAATCGAACTGGGTCAGCCTGATCAATGATTCCCAGGCGCTACAGGTCAGTGAGATCGGGCAGCAGGAAATCGACCGCCTGGCTGCGCCTGAATAGTCGTGGCGTCGTTGAGAGTTTTAATCAGGTCGCATCCAGCAAAAATCTGGAAAAAGCATGCCGCACACTCGTCCTCGGGCTTTTCTTACTGGGGGTGTGGCATGGGTATGCAAGGTTTTAGCGCAGCGGAACGCCTCGAACGGTTAGCCATCAGCGGTTACCACCGAGTGATTTTTATCATCATTGCCTTGGCGTTTTTTTTCGACTCCATGGATCTGGCGATGATGACCTTCCTGTTGGGCTCGATCAAAACCGAGTTCGGGCTGAGCACCGCCCAGGCGGGTTTGCTCGCCAGTTCGAGTTTTTTCGGCATGGTGGTGGGGGCGTCGTTGTCCGGGATGCTCGCCGATCGCTTCGGGCGTAAGCCGGTGTTTCAGTGGAGCATCGTGCTGTGGGGCTTGGCCAGCTATCTGTGTTCCACGGCGCAGACCGTGGAGACATTGACGCTGTTTCGTATCCTGCTGGGGATCGGCATGGGCATGGAGTTTCCGATTGCGCAATCGATGCTGTCCGAGCTGATCCCGGCCAAGGCGCGCGGGCGCTATATCGCGTTGATGGATGGTTTCTGGCCGCTGGGCTTTGTGGCGGCGGGGGTGCTGTCGTATTTCCTGCTGCCGGTGATCGGCTGGCGTGACATCTTCCTGGTGTTGGCGGTGCCGGCGGTGTTTGTGTTGGCAATCCGTTTTTTCATCCCCGAATCGCCGCGCTGGCTGGAACAGGCCGGCCGCCATGACGCAGCGGACAAGGTGCTGATTGGGATCGAGAACAAAGTGCGTACCTCCCTGGGCCGCACCGACTTGCCGGAACCGATTCGCCTGCCACGGGTGCAGAGCGTGCCGGGGAATTTCTTTTCGGCATTCCAGCAATTGTGGTCCGCGCAGTATCGCCAGCGCACGCTGATGATCTGGAGCGTCTGGTTCTTTGCCCTGCTCGGTTTCTACGGGCTGACCTCGTGGCTGAGCGCGCTGTTGCAGCAGTCCGGTTTCGCGGTGACCCAATCGGTGTACTACACGGTGATCATTTCCCTGGGCGGGATCCCCGGCTTTTTGATGGCGGCCTGGTTGGTCGAGCGCTGGGGGCGTAAACCGGTGTGTGTGGTGACATTGCTCGGTGGCGGCTTGATGGCGTTTCTGTATGGGCAGAGTGCGGTGTTTGGCGGCAATGTCGGCTTGCTGATCACCACGGGGCTGTTGATGCAGTTCTTTTTGTTTGGCATGTGGGCGGTGCTCTACACCTACACGCCGGAGTTGTACCCCACGTCGGCGCGGGCGACCGGGTCCGGGTTTGCCTCGGCGATTGGCCGGGTCGGTTCGTTGCTGGGGCCGTTGGTGACCGGGCTGGTGTTTCCGGTGACCGGGCAGGGCGGAGTATTTGCCTTGGGCGCGCTATGTTTTGCGGTGGCGGCGCTGGTGGTGTGGGTATTTGGGATGGAAACCAAGGGCAAAACGTTGGAAGAGTTGGCCGAAGCCTGAAAACCGCTGCGCAAAAGAAGGGAGGGTGCAAGCACCCTCCCTTCTTTCGTTACGGCTTGATCAAGCGCGCATCCAGGCTGTTCTGGGCCAGGCGTTTGGCCTGATCCTGGGTCATGCCCAGTGATTCATACAGTGCATAGAAGTTTTCGGTGACATAACCGCCGAAGTACGCCGGGTCATCCGAATTCACCGTCACCTTCACGCCCCGCTCAAGCATGTCGAGGATGTTGTGCTGGGCCATGTCGTCGAACACGCAGAGCTTGGTGTTGGACAACGGGCACACGGTGAGCGGAATTTGCTCGTCGATGATGCGCTGCATCAGGCGCTCGTCTTCGATGGCGCGCACGCCGTGGTCGATACGCTGGATTTTCAGCAGGTCGAGGGCTTCCCAGATGTATTCCGGTGGGCCTTCTTCGCCGGCGTGTGCCACGGTGAGGAAGCCTTCATGCCGTGCGCGATCGAACACGCGCTGGAACTTGCTTGGCGGGTGGCCCATTTCCGAGCTGTCCAGGCCAACGGCCACGAACGCATCGCGGAACGGCAGGGCCTGGTCCAGGGTTTTCTCGGCTTCTGCTTCACTCAGGTGGCGCAGGAAGCTGAGGATCAAACCGCTGGTGATGCCCAATTGCTGCTCGCCATCTTTGAGCGCGGCGGCGATGCCGTTCAGCACCACCTCGAACGGGATGCCACGATCGGTGTGGGTTTGCGGATCGAAGAACGGCTCGGTGTGGATCACGTTCTGGGCTTTACAGCGCAGCAGGTAGGCCCAGGTAAGGTCGTAAAAATCCTGGGAGGTGCGCAGCACATCGGCGCCCTGGTAGTACAGGTCGAGAAATTCTTGCAGGTTATTGAAGGCGTAGGCCTTGCGCAGGGTGTCGACGTCGTTCCACGGCAGCGCGATTTTATTGCGCTCGGCCAGGGCAAACAGCAGCTCAGGCTCCAGCGAACCCTCCAGGTGCAGGTGCAGTTCGGCCTTGGGCAGGGCGTTGAGCCAATCGTACATGTCTAAATTCTCATCAGGTGCAATCGCCGCATTCTACAGGCCATGGCTGAAATAATCGGCAAAACCTGACCAGCAGGAGAGTATTCGTTTTATTCGCGCAAGGGCGACGTGAACTAAGGTGTAACGAAACGTTAGCGACGTGGCGCAGTCTGTACCCCATCAATGACTGATTTGCCGCATTAAAAGGCCCGGAATGCTCACATCCCTCAAGCAAGAAAAATTTATGCTGCTGGCGCTGATTGCCGCCATCGCCGCCTATCCGTTGGAGCATTGGATGCTGCACAGCGGGCAAATGGTGGCGCTGCTCGCAGGGCTGGCGCTGATCGCGTTTATCGTGATGGCGTCGATGCGTGTAGCCCACCACGCCGAGCAACTGGCGGAAAAAGTCGGCGACCCCTACGGCACTATGATCCTGACCCTCGCGGCCGTGCTGGTGGAGGTGGTGATCCTGGCGATCATGATGAGTAACGAACCTTCACCGACCCTGGTGCGCGACACCATTTACTCGGCGGTGATGCTCGACATCAACGGCATCCTTGGCCTCGCTGCGCTGATGGGCGGGATCAAGCATGGCGAACAGTCCTACAACGACGATTCGGCGCGGACCTACAGCGTGATGATCCTCACCGCCATGGGCGTGTCGATGGTGGTGCCGGAATTTATCCCCAGAGGCGATTGGAAAATTTACTCGGCCTTCACCATCGGCGCGATGGTGGTGCTGTACACCTTGTTCCTGAGGATGCAGGTGGGGCCGCACAGTTACTTCTTCAGTTACAGCTACCCGGAAAAACGCCGTAAGCAGTTGCCGGCAGACGCGGAAGCGCCGCCGGTCAGCCTGGCGTTTTCCATTGGCACTTTGGTGTTCGGTGTGGTGGTGATTGGTGCGTTGGCAGAGGTCATGTCCAAGACTCTCGACCTTGGCCTGGAAGGCACGGGCGCGCCGCCGGTAGTGACGGCGATTGTGGTGGCGGCGATTTCGGCGGCGCCGGAAATTCTGACGGCATTGCGCGCCGCGTTGGCCAACCGTATGCAGTCGGTGGTCAACATCGCGTTGGGTGCTTCGTTGTCAACAGTGATCCTGACCGTGCCGGTAATGGAGGCCATGGCGCTCTACACCGGCCAGCCGTTCCAGATGGCAATGACCCCCGTGCAAACCGTGATGGTGTTTATCACGCTGATCGTCAGCGCGATCAACCTCAACGATGGCGAAACAAACGCCATCGAAGGGATGACCCACTTTGTGCTGTTTGCGACGTTTATCATGTTGTCGCTGCTGGGCCTGTAAGCGCAGCAGCGTAAGGTTGGTGAGGACGCCGGGATCAGCTCCCGGCGATCAACGCCCGCGCCGCCTGGCTGTGATCGGCAATCAAGCCTTTCAGATCCAGGCCTTCCACCTGCCCGTCGATGACTCGCCACTGCCCGCCGACCATCACCCGATCCGCTCGGTCCGCGCCGCACAGCAGCAGCGCCGAGATCGGATCATGGCTGCCGGAAAAGCGCAGCTCATCCAGCTTGAACAGCGCCAGGTCGGCTTGTTTGCCAACGGCCAACTCGCCTATATCCGTACGCCCCAACAAATGCGCCGAGCCTTTAGTGGCCCAGCCGAGCACGCCTTCGGGGGTGATGTGCTGCGCGCCATAACGCAAGCGCTGGATATACAGGGCCTGGCGCGCTTCGAGGATCATGTTCGACGCGTCGTTGGAGGCCGAGCCGTCCACACCCAGGCCGATTGGCGCGCCGGCGGCGATCAGGTCCAGGGTCGGGCAGATGCCCGAAGCCAAGCGCATATTGGAGCTTGGGCAGTGACAGATACCGGTACCGGCCTCGCCCAGGCGCGCGATTTCATCCGGGTTGAAGTGAATGCCGTGGGCCAGCCAGGTGCGCTGGCCGAGCCAGCCGACGCTGTCGAGGTAGTCCACCGTGCGCAGGCCGAAGCGCTGCAGGCAGAAGTTTTCTTCGTCGAGGGTTTCGGCCAGATGGGTGTGCAGGCGCACATCGAGTTGAGTGGCCAATTCGGCACTGGCGCGCATGATTTCCGGCGTGACTGAAAACGGCGAGCAGGGTGCCAGGGCGATCTGGATCTGCGCGCCGTCGCCGCGCTGGTGGTAGGCGCGGATCAGGCGTTGGCTGTCGTCCAGGATCACTTGGCCTTGTTGCACGGTTTGCTGCGGTGGCAGGCCGCCATCGGCTTCGCCCAAGCTCATGGAGCCGCGGGTGAGCATGGCGCGCATGCCCAGTTCGCGCACGCTGTCCACTTGCACATCGATGGCGTGTTCCAGGCCGTCGGGGAACAAGTAGTGATGGTCGGCCGCAGTGGTGCAGCCGGACAGCAACAGCTCGGCCAATGCTACTTTACTGGCCAGGGCGAGTTTTTCCGGGGTCAGCCGCGCCCATACCGGGTAAAGGGTTTTCAGCCACGGAAACAACGGCTGATTGACTACCGGCGCCCAGGCACGGGTGAGGGTCTGGTAGAAGTGATGGTGTGTGTTGATCAGGCCCGGCAGGACCACATGTTCACGGGCATCGAAGACCTGTTCGCAAGGTTGCGCAGGGACTTGGCCAGCCGATAGCACTTCGGCGATCACACCGTTTTGCAGCACCAGGCCGCCACGGGCATCGAGGCCATTGGCAGTGAAAATCGCGAGGGGGTTTTTTAACCAGATACGGGTCGCAGGCATTGGCCGGCTCCTCTGAATGATGGGTTCAGGTTTGCCAGCTCAGTGTTGCCCTGTCTGCTGATCCAGGGTCGCCGGTGGGGGCGAGGGGCTAGAGTACGTGGAGTTCGGTTTGTAGGAAAGCGGATTGATTTGTGTGGGAGGGATAAGCCCCTCCCACATTTTTTTCGTGTGTACTTACCAGGCGATTGTGTCGCCTTTGTAGTCCACGAAATGATGGCCACCTTTGCCGGCGAAGGCATTCACTTGATCCACCAGACCACGCACGCTGGTATCGACATCAATATGGGCGTTTTCGCCGCCCATGTCGGTTTTGACCCAGCCCGGGTGCATCGACAGCACCGTTAGCCGGTGGTCGCCCAATTGGGTGATAAAGCTGTTGGTCATGGAATTGAGCGCAGCCTTACTGGCTTTGTACAGCGCCATCTCCGAGCCGTCGGGAATGGTGACGCTGCCCAGCACCGAACTCATGAACGCCAACACACCGCTGTCTTTGCGGATTTGCCCGACAAAACGCTGGGCCAGGTTGATCGGCGCTACGGCGTTGGTGAAGAACAGCTGGCCGACTTCGGCCAGGGTGGCGTGGCCGGGTTCCTGATTGTCCGGGCCTTTGACGCCGGCATTGATGAACAGCAGATCGAAGGTGCGCTCTTTGAGGCGCTGGTTCAGGGCGATCACGGCTTGTTGATCGTCCATGTCGAGTTTCTCGATCTGCACCGGGCCAACGGCTTTCAGCGCATCGGCTTTGCTCGGATCGCGCACGGTGGCGGTCACGTCCCAGCCGTCCTGGAGCAGTTGCTTGACCAGGCCAAGACCCAGCCCGCGGGAGGCGCCGATGATCAGTGCGGTTTTTGGCGTAGACATGAAAGGCTTCCTTTGAAATCGCGGTTCAGGGAGATTCAGCGCACAACAGTAGCAGTTTCAGCGTTGCAGGAGGATGCGGCCACGGCTCAAGTCTGCGAGCTGGGTTTGCAGGGTTTCGATCTGCGCTTCCCCCAGGGCCAGATGCAATTCGACACCATTGGCGGTGAAGGTTTCTTCCACCACCAGCCCGCCCAATTCGGCCACGCGCAGTTTGACCAAGTTCAATTCGGAGAAGCCGCACGCACAACGCAACGGCACGCGGCTGATCAGCTCGATGCGCTCGGCGTTTTGTAAGCATTTATTCGCGCCACCACCATAGGCACGGGCAAGCCCACCGGTGCCCAGTTGGATACCGCCGTACCAGCGGATGACCAGCACGGCGACCTGGTCAAAACCTTGGGCCTCGATGGCGGCCAGGATCGGTCGCCCGGCCGTGCCGCCGGGTTCGCCGTCGTCGTTGCTGCGGTACTGGTCGCCCAATTTCCAGGCCCAGCAGTTGTGCGTGGCATCGAGAACGCTGTGCTCCTGAAAAAACGCCTGGGCGTCCTGTGGGCTGGTGATCGGCACAGCGAGGGTGATAAAGCGGCTTTTGCGTATCTCTTCACGAAACTCGCAAAGGCCGGTGAGCGTGAAAGGCATAGGTTGCTTCGTCTAGAGGGCCGGCTTGATGCCGCAGCCTTTGAGAATGATATGGATCAGGTTGGTGCCGGCGTCTTCCATGTCTTGTTTGGTCAGGCGGGTACGCCCGGTGACGCGGCAGATCTGGGTAGCGAAATCGGCGTAGTGCTGGGTGCTGCCCCACAGCAGGAAGATCAGGTGTACGGGGTCCACGGGGTCCATTTTGCCGGCGTCGATCCAGGCCTGGAACACCGCCGCACGCCCGCTGAACCAGGCGCGGTAGTCCTGGCTGAAATATTCGGTGAGGCATTCGCCGCCGCTGATGATTTCCATGGCGAAGATCCGCGAGGCCTGGGGCTGGCGCCGTGAGAACTCCATCTTGGTGCGGATGTAGCGGGTCAGGGCCTCGGCGGGATCGTCCTCGGCGGTCAGCGTGTTGAAGGTGCTGTCCCATAGCTCAAGGATATTGCTGAGCACCGCGATATACAGGCCCAGTTTATTGGTGAAGTAGTAGTGCAAGTTGGCCTTGGGCAGCCCGGCGCTGGCAGCAATGGTGTTCATGCTGGTGCCCTTGTAGCCATGGCGCGCGAACTCATCCTCAG
Source organism: Pseudomonas sp. ARP3 (assembly GCF_001029595.1). Lineage (NCBI taxonomy): Bacteria > Pseudomonadati > Pseudomonadota > Gammaproteobacteria > Pseudomonadales > Pseudomonadaceae > Pseudomonas > Pseudomonas sp. ARP3. Next base: position 6,107 of record NZ_LEKF01000002.1, on the reverse strand, counting down.
CAGCCTGGAGAATCGCTTGTTCGTTCTTTTGCCGGATGCGGCTGGCGGGCTTACCGGCGTGGTGGCTGTGGGCAGGAACTTCGAGGCTCATGGAGATTACCGTGCTGATCGATAGAGACGACGTGTGCACAGATAACCCACCCTCAAGCCCCAGACAAGTCCCGATGCAATAAAACCGTCAAAGCGGCTCCAGCGTGTCGCTTTCGGTTGCGTGGTTTACGGCGGTGCCGGGGGTTTTGGCCTCCGGCAATAGCACGCACAACACAATCGCGGTCAGGCCGCCGCTGGTGATGGCGGAATCGAACAGATTCTGTATCAGCGCGGGCATCAGGTGTAGCAGGTTTGGCTGGGCAGCGATCCCCAGGCCGACGCCGAACGAAGTTGCGATGATCAGCATGCTGCGCCGGTCCAGTGGCGCTTGCGCGAGGATGCGCACCCCGGCGGCGGCGACACTGCCGAACATCACCAGGGTCGCGCCGCCCAATACCGGCTTGGGAATTTGCTGCAGCACGGCCCCAATCAGCGGAAACAAACCGAGGCAGAACAGCACCACGCCGATATATAAGCCGACGTAACGGCTGGCGACGCCGGTGAGTTGGATCACCCCGTTGTTCTGCGCGAAGGTAGTGTTGGGGAACGCACTGAAGGTGGCGGCGATCATGCAGCTCACCCCGTCACCCAGCACGCCGCCTTTGAGCCGGCTTATATAGGAAGGGCCACTGATGGGTTGGCGGGCGATCATGCAATTGGCAGTCAGGTCGCCGACAGTTTCGATGCTGCTGATCAGATAGATCAGCGCAATCGGCAGGAATGCGCTCCAGTCGAAGTTGAAACCAAACCGAAACGGTATCGGCAAGCTGACCAGAGGCAAGTCCGGCAAGGCCTGAGGCACCAGTTTGCCGCTGAACCAGGCCGCCAGACTGCCCAGGGCCAGGCCGATGATAATCGCCGAAAGCCGCACCCACGGTGTGTTCGAGCGATTGAGCAGAATGATCGTTAGCACCACGAACAGCCCCAATGCCAGGTTGGTCGGAGCGCCGAAATCGGCGGCGTTGAAACCGCCGCCCAGGTCGGTAATGCCGACTTTGATCAGGCTGATGCCGATCAGTGTTATCACGATGCCGGTGACCAGCGGCGTAATTACCCGGCGCAACTGCCCGATGAAGCGGCTGAGGACGATCTGCACGGCCGCGCCGAAAAAGCACACGCCGAAGATCATCGCCATGATGTCTTCCGGGCTGCCGCCGCGTTGCTTGACCAGAAAACCGGCTGACAGCACCGCGCCGAGAAACGCAAAGCTGGTGCCTTGCAGGCAGATCATTCCGGCGCCGATACCAAACGGCCTACGCGCTTGGATGAAGGTGCCCACACCGGAAACCATCAACGCCATGCTGATCAGGTAGGGCAAATGCGCGGTAAGGCCGAGGGTGGAGCCGATGATCAGCGGCGGAGTGATGATACCGACGAAGGCGGCCAACACATGCTGCAAGGCGGCCAATAGGGCGGGGGCGGGTTTTGGGCGGTCGTTGAGACCGTAGATCAGGTCGCTGGGGCTGGAGGATTCTGGTGGCATGGCGGGCAAACTCAAGGCGGACGGTTCTAGGTCCTGATGCCCTTGCAAAAAGCTGTCCAGTTGCTCAGCTTTTGCGCCGAGGCCCGATTTAGCGTGTTGCAGCCAAGCTGTCGAGAAAGCTTTCCAGCACCAAATGAGGGCGACGGCCCTTGCGCGTGACCGATGCCAGGCTCAAATCGTAAAAACGTGTAGCCGGTTTCAGCGCACGCAGTCGGCCTTGTTGTACCCATAGGTTGGCGTAGTGATCAGGTAAATAGCCGATATAGCGACCAGTGAGGATCAGAAACGCCATGCCTTCGCGGTCCGACGCGCTGGCGGTGCAGTTGAGCGCCTGGTAGTGAGCCTGGATGTCTGCGGGCAGGCGAAAGGTCGGGGCGATTGCGTCCTGGCTATCGATGCGGGTGTCGTCCAGCGCTTTGTCGTCGGCATAGAACAGCGGATGACCGACTGCGCAGTAAAGCAGCGAACGTTCGCTGTAGAGCGGCTGGTATTCCAGGCCGGACAGCGCGCTGGCTTGGGGCACAACTCCCACATGCAGGCGGCCGTCGAGTACGCCTTGCTCCACTTCGTTGGGTGCGATCATGCGGATCTGAATCTGCACGTCCGGGCCCCGTTCCTTCAATTGTGCCAAGGCGTGTGTGATGCGCATGTGAGGCAGGGTGACAAGGTTGTCGGTGAGACCGATGATTAATTCGCCGCGTAAGTGCTGGTGCAGGCCGTTGACCTCGGTGCGAAAACTTTCCAGCGCGCTCAACAACTGCAGGGCCGACTGGTACACCTCGCGCCCTTCCTCCGTGAGCGAAAACCCCGCGCGGCCACGCTGGCAGAGCCTCAATCCCAGCCGCTGTTCAAGGTCGCTCATTTGCTGGCTGATGGCCGAGCGCCCGATGCCGAGCACGGTTTCTGCCGCCGAAAAGCCGCCGCATTCCACCACGCTTCGAAAGATGCGCAATAAGCGGATATCAAAGTCGCTGACTTGAGCCAGGGGATCGGGACGACGGATGCTCATAGTTTAGTGAAGCCCTGACTGAAGGTTAGAAAAGTTGGATTTCACCGACTTTATCGCCATGGCAATTTAGCTGCAAGAACGCTTTCAATCCCGACGCTGCCTTTTGCCCTGCGAGGTTTTGCTGATGAACATGCCCGAAAACGCCCCTTCGTCCCTGGCCAGCCAACTCAAGTTGGATGCGCATTGGATGCCGTATACCGCTAACCGTAATTTCCAGCGCGATCCACGCCTGATCGTGGCCGCAGAGGGTAGCTGGCTGACGGATGACAAGGGGCGCAAGGTCTACGATTCGTTATCAGGCCTGTGGACCTGCGGCGCCGGGCACACCCGCAAAGAAATTCAGGAAGCGGTGGCCAAGCAATTGGGCACGTTGGACTACTCGCCGGGCTTCCAATATGGTCATCCGCTGTCCTTTCAACTGGCGGAAAAGATTACCGATCTGACCCCCGGAAACCTCAATCATGTGTTTTTCACCGATTCTGGCTCCGAGTGCGCCGACACCGCGGTGAAGATGGTGCGGGCTTACTGGCGCTTAAAAGGCCAGGCCACCAAGACCAAGATGATCGGCCGCGCACGGGGTTATCACGGGGTTAACATCGCCGGCACCAGCCTTGGCGGTGTGAACGGTAACCGTAAGATGTTTGGCCAGGCGCTGATGGATGTTGACCATCTCCCGCACACCTTGCTGGCAAGCAATGCGTTTTCCCGCGGCATGCCTGAGCAGGGCGGCATCGCCTTGGCAGATGAGTTGCTCAAGTTGATCGAGCTGCATGACGCGTCGAACATCGCCGCGGTGTTCGTCGAGCCGATGGCCGGTTCGGCGGGCGTGCTGGTGCCGCCACAGGGTTACCTCAAGCGCCTGCGCGAGATCTGCGATCAGCACAATATCCTGCTGGTATTCGATGAAGTGATCACCGGTTTCGGCCGCACCGGCTCGATGTTCGGTGCGGACAGCTTTGGTGTGACCCCGGACTTGATGTGCATCGCCAAACAAGTCACCAACGGCGCGATCCCCATGGGCGCAGTGATTGCCAGCAGCGAGATCTATCAAACCTTCATGAACCAGGCGACGCCGGAGTACGCAGTGGAGTTCCCCCACGGCTACACCTACTCGGCGCACCCGGTCGCTTGCGCGGCGGGCCTGGCGGCGTTGGACCTATTGCAGAAGGAAAACCTGGTGCAGAGCGTAGCCGAAGTCGCTCCGCACTTTGAGAATGCGCTGCACGGTTTGAAGGGCAGCAAGAACGTAATCGACATTCGCAACTATGGCCTGGCCGGCGCGATCCAGATCGCCCCGCGTGACGGAGACGCCATTGTGCGTCCATTCGAGGCCGGCATGGCTTTGTGGAAGGCGGGGTTCTACGTGCGCTTCGGTGGCGACACGCTGCAGTTCGGGCCAACCTTCAACAGCAAGCCGCAGGACCTGGATCGCTTGTTCGACGCGGTCGGCGACGTGCTGAACAAAATCGACTGATTTCTCCTTCTATATAGAACAACTTTTCAGGAGCCCTGCATGAGCCTTATCCAGCATTTGATCAATGGCGAGTTGGTCAACGACAGCGGTCGCAGCGCTGATGTGTATAACCCGTCCACCGGCCAGGTGATTCACCAAGTGCCGTTGGCCAGCCGTGAAACTATCCAGCGTGCAATCGACTCAGCGAAGGCGGCCTTTCCGGCCTGGCGCAATACGCCCGCGGCTAAGCGCGCTCAGGTGATGTTTCGTTTCAAGCAATTGCTGGAGCAGAACGAAGCCCGCATCTCGCAGTTGATCAGCGAGGAGCATGGCAAAACGTTGGAAGATGCCGCCGGCGAGCTCAAGCGCGGGATCGAAAACGTCGAGTATGCGTGCTCGGCGCCGGAGATTCTCAAGGGCGAATACAGCCGTAACGTTGGGCCGAACATCGATGCGTGGTCGGACTTCCAGCCCCTGGGTGTAGTGGCCGGTATTACGCCGTTCAATTTCCCGGCGATGGTGCCTTTGTGGATGTACCCGTTGGCGATCGTCTGCGGCAATTGCTTCATTCTCAAACCTTCGGAGCGCGATCCAAGTTCGACGCTGCTGATCGCACAACTGTTGCAAGAAGCCGGTCTGCCCAAAGGCGTCCTCAATGTGGTGCACGGAGACAAAGGGGCGGTGGATGCGTTGATCGAAGCGCCTGAAGTAAAAGCTTTGAGCTTTGTAGGATCGACGCCGATTGCTGAGTACATCTATTCCGAAGCGACCAAACGCGGCAAGCGTGTACAGGCGCTGGGCGGAGCGAAGAACCATGCGGTGTTGATGCCGGACGCCGATCTGGATAACGCGGTCAGTGCCTTGATGGGGGCTGCCTACGGATCATGCGGCGAGCGTTGCATGGCGATCTCGGTGGCGGTGTGCGTGGGGGACCAGGTCGCCGATGCTTTGATTGCCAAGTTGGTGCCGCAGGTCAAGGCATTGAAGATTGGCGCAGGCACGTCTTGCGGCCTGGATATGGGGCCGTTGGTCACTGGGCAGGCGCGGGACAAGGTCAGCGGCTATATAGAAGACGGCGTGGCTGCCGGCGCTGAGTTGGTGGTCGATGGTCGCGGGTTGAGTGTTGCCGGTCATGAGCAGGGCTTCTTCCTCGGCGGTAGCCTGTTTGATCGCGTAACCCCTGAGATGCGTATCTATAAAGAAGAGATTTTTGGCCCAGTGTTGTGCGTGGTTCGGGTAGACAGCCTGGAAGCTGCGATGCAACTGATCAATGATCACGAGTATGGCAACGGCACTTGTATCTTCACCCGTGATGGTGAAGCGGCACGTCTGTTCTGTGACGAAATCGAAGTGGGCATGGTGGGTGTGAACGTTCCGCTGCCGGTGCCGGTGGCTTATCACAGCTTTGGTGGCTGGAAGCGATCGCTGTTTGGCGACTTGCATGCGTATGGGCCGGATGGTGTGCGCTTTTACACTCGGCGCAAGGCGATTACCCAGCGTTGGCCGCAGCGGGCCAGTCATGAAGCGTCACAGTTTGCTTTTCCCAGCCTTTAGCCCTCGTTGGCTAGGCGGGAAGCCGGCCCATTAGGGCCGGCTTTCGTGCTTTGGGGCGTTTTTTGACCAGTACGACAGAAATATGAAAATAGTGGTTGACGGCAGATTCCAGAAGTCTATAATTCGCCCCACTTCCGGCGCAGTCGAAACGGAAAACTCCTTGGTAAACAAAGGGTTGCGCAAGATTCGACAGCGGATCGCTTCAGTTCATCGAAGCCCAGAAGGAGTTGGTAGAGCAGTGTTGTTTGGCTCTGTTAACGTTTCGATCTTCTCGATCGAAAGCGGAGAAAAAGAGGTGTTGACAGCGGCGTGTAACGCTGTAGAATTCGCCTCCCGCTAACGAGAGATCGGAAGCGCAAGTGGTTGAAGTTGTTGAAGAAATCTTCGAAAGCTTCTGAAAATAATCACTTGACAGCAAATGAGGCTGCTGTAGAATGCGCGCCTCGGTTGAGACGAAAGATCTTAACCAACCGCTCTTTAACAACTGAATCAAGCAATTCGTGTGGGTGCTTGTGGAG